>NZ_JBIUVN010000017.1:11506-68005 GCF_044742965.1 Pseudomonas sp. NPDC087804
TACAGGTGTGTGGATGACAGGTATGAAAAAGGCGATCCGCGGGGATCGCCTTTTTTATTGGGTTTGGTTTGAGATGAGGGGCTCTTGCCTTTGGCCTTAGCTGCTCACCGGCAAAATCGGGCTACCCAACCGCTCCAGCAACGTCGCCTGCGCACTCCTCGGGTTCTGATTACCCGCCCGCGCAAGAGTGGGCATCGTCCTCACTGTCCACTGACACACCGCAAATCTCCGTGTAGGAGCTGCCGAAGGCTGCGATCTTTTGATCTGTTTTTTTACGATCAACGTCAAAAGATCGTCCGATCGCGGCCCGAGCCTTCGGCAGCTCCTACAGGTGTGTGGATGACAGGTATGAAAAAGGCGATCCGCGGGGATCGCCTTTTTTATTGGGTTTGGTTTGAGATGAGGGGCTCTTGCCTTTGGCCCTAGCTGCTCACCGGCAAAATCGGGCTACCCAACCGCTCCAGCAACGTCGCCTGCGCACTCCTCGGGTTCTGATTACCCGTCGGCGTGTTGCGGATGTAACGGCCATCCGACTGCAAACTCCAGCTATGAGTGTTGTCAGTCAAATACAGCTCCAGCTCTTTCTTCACGCGGGTCAGCAGCTTTTTGCCTTCCACCGGGAAGCAAGTCTCGACGCGTTTGTCGAGGTTGCGTTCCATCCAGTCGGCGCTGGAGAGGAACATTTGTTCGTCGCCGCCGTTGAGGAAGTAGAACACCCGCGTGTGCTCCAGGAAGCGACCGATGATCGAGCGCACATGAATGTTGTGCGAAACCCCGGCAATCCCCGGACGCAGGCAGCACATGCCGCGCACCACCAGATCGATGCGCACACCGGACTGGCTGGCCTTGTACAGCGCGCGGATGATCTTCGGATCGGTCAGCGAGTTGAACTTGGCGATGATGTGCGCCGGTTTGCCTTCGACGGCGAACTGGGTCTCGCGGGCAATCATGTCGAGCATGCCCTTCTTCAGCGTGAACGGCGCATGCAGCAGCTTCTTCATGCGCAGGGTTTTACCCATGCCGATCAACTGGCTGAACAGTTTGCCAACGTCTTCGCACAAGGCGTCGTCGGAAGTCAGCAGGCTGTAGTCGGTGTACAGCTTGGCGTTGCCGGCGTGGTAGTTGCCGGTGCCGAGGTGCGCGTAACGCACAATTTCGCCGGCCTCGCGACGCAGGATCAGCATCATCTTGGCGTGGGTCTTGAAACCGACCACGCCGTAGATCACTACTGCACCGGCCGCTTGCAGACGGCTGGCCAGTTGCAGGTTGGACTCTTCGTCGAAGCGCGCACGCAACTCGATGACCGCCGTGACTTCCTTGCCGTTACGCGCGGCATCGACCAGCGCATCGACGATCTCGGAGTTGGCGCCGGAGCGGTACAGGGTCTGACGCACCGCGAGTACGTGCGGGTCTTTCGCGGCCTGGCGCAGCAGGTCGACTACCGGGGTGAACGACTCGAACGGGTGCAGTAGCAGGATGTCCTGCTTGCTGACCACGCTGAAAATGTTTTCGCTGTTCTGCAGCAGTTTCGGGATCTGCGGGGTGAACGGCGTGTATTGCAGCTCTGGATGACTGTCCAGACCGGTGATGCTGAACAGCCGCGTCAGGTTGACCGGGCCATTGACCTGATACAGCTCGCTCTCGCTCAGGTTGAACTGCTTGAGCAGGTAATCCGAGAGGTGTTTCGGGCAGGTGTCAGCGACTTCCAGACGCACCGCATCGCCGTAACGACGCGAGAACAACTCGCCACGCAGCGCGCGGGCCAGGTCTTCGACGTCTTCGGAGTCGAGCGCCAGGTCAGCGTTTCGGGTCAGACGGAACTGGTAGCAGCCCTTAACCTTCATGCCTTGGAACAGGTCATCGGCGTGGGCGTGGATCATCGACGACAGGAACACATAGTTGTCGCCGGGGCCGCCGACTTCTTCCGGCACCTTGATGATCCGTGGCAACAGACGCGGTGCCGGGATGATCGCCAGACCGGAGTCGCGACCGAAGGCGTCGATGCCTTCGAGCTCGACGATGAAGTTCAGGCTCTTGTTCACCAGCAACGGGAACGGGTGCGTCGGGTCGAGGCCGATCGGGGTGATGATCGGCGCGATCTCGTCGCGGAAATAGCGGCGTACCCAGGTCTTGAGCTTGACCGTCCAGTTGCGGCGACGGATGAAGCGCACCTGATGCTTTTCCAGCTCCGGCAACAGGATGTCGTTGAGGATCGCGTACTGACGGTCAACATGACCGTGCACCAACTCGCTGATGCGGGCCAGTGCTTGATGCGGTTGCAGGCCATCGGCGCCGGCCTGCTCACGGGCAAAGGTGATTTGCTTCTTCAGGCCGGCGACACGGATTTCAAAGAATTCGTCGAGGTTGCTGGAGAAGATCAGCAGGAACTTCAAACGCTCCAGCAGCGGATAGGACTCGTCCAGCGCCTGTTCCAGCACGCGGATATTGAACTGCAGTTGCGAGAGCTCGCGGTGGATGTACAGGCTGCTGTCATCCAGACCCGGAATGGTGATCGCCGGCACCGCCACAGCGGTTTCGGCCACCGGCGCGGGTGGCGCTGGCTCCAGTTCCGGCGGGGTCTCGGTGATTTGCTCCACCACCGGCTGAGCTTCTTTTACTGCAACTTCAGTGAGTCCTTCGGTATTCATCGAATGTTCCTGGGAGGGCTATTTCTGCTCTCGTAACAATTGAGCGGCACGGACAGCAAAGTAAGTCAGGATGCCATCTGCACCGGCACGTTTAAAGGAGGTCAGTGATTCGAGGATCACTGCTTCACTCAACCAGCCATTCTGGATCGCCGCCATGTGCATGGCGTATTCGCCACTAACCTGATAGACGAAGGTCGGCACTTTGAAGGCATCTTTTACCCGGAAAAGAATGTCCAGATACGGCATGCCCGGTTTGACCATGACCATGTCCGCGCCTTCAGACAAGTCCGCACCGACTTCGTGCAGCGCTTCGTCGCTGTTGGCCGGATCCATCTGATAAGAGGCTTTGTTGGCTTTGCCGAGGTTCGACGCCGAACCCACGGCATCGCGGAACGGGCCGTAGTAGGCGCTGGCGTACTTGGCCGAGTAGGCCATGATCCGCACATTGACGTGGCCGGCGATTTCCAGCGCTTCGCGAATCGCCTGAATGCGACCGTCCATCATGTCCGACGGCGCCACCACCTGTGCGCCAGCTTCAGCATGGGACAACGCCTGACGCACCAGTGCGTCGACGGTGATGTCGTTCTGCACGTAGCCTTCTTCGTCGAGAATGCCGTCCTGACCGTGGGTGGTGAACGGGTCGAGCGCAACGTCGGTGATCACGCCGAGTTCCGGAAAGCGCTCACGCAAGGCGCGAGTGGCGCGCTGGGCGATGCCTTCAGGGTTCCACGCTTCAGCGGCGTCGAGGGATTTCAATTCAGGAGGCGTGACCGGAAACAGCGCCAGCGCCGGAATCCCCAGTTCGACCCACTTGGCGGCTTCTTCCAGCAGCAGGTCGATGGTCAGGCGCTCTACGCCGGGCATTGAGGCCACGGCTTCGCGACGGTTCTCACCGTCGAGCACGAACACCGGCAGGATCAGATCATCAACCGTCAGCACATTTTCCCGTACCAGCCGACGCGAAAAATCATCGCGGCGGTTGCGGCGCAGGCGCGTGGCAGGGAACAGACGGTTGGCAGGGGTAAAGCTCACGGCGGACTCCTGAGCCCGCGCAAACGGGCGAGCGTGACAGTTATAGACGGCCATTATGACGAACAGATTACAGTTGTGTGAGGCCTGTGGCACGGTGACGGATTCCATTCTTATTGTAGGAATTGTTCACGTCGAGACACATTTGGACACTTTCATGAATGTGTCCGAAGGGTTAGGCTGCGCGTTCATTTCGCCAGCACCCAGACAATGCTCCAACAATTTCTGCATGACTTCGGCTACTTTGCCTTGTTTCTTGGCACGTTCTTCGAAGGCGAAACCATCCTGGTGCTCGCGGGCTTCCTCGCGTTCCGTGGATACATGGACATCAACCTGGTGGTGGTCGTGGCGTTCTTCGGCAGCTATGCCGGTGATCAGCTGTGGTACTTCATGGGGCGCAAGCACGGGCGCAAATTGCTCGCGCGCAAACCGCGCTGGCAGATGATGGGTGACCGCGCGCTGGAACACATTCGCAAGCACCCGGACATCTGGGTGCTGAGCTTCCGCTTTGTTTATGGCTTGCGCACGGTGATGCCGGTGGCAATCGGCCTGTCGGGTTATCCGCCGGGACGCTACCTGCTGCTGAACGGCATTGGCGCGGCGATCTGGGCCACGGCGCTGGCCGCTGCGGCTTACCACTTCGGCGCGGTGCTGGAAGGCATGCTCGGCAGCATCAAGAAGTATGAGCTGTGGGTGCTTGGCGCCTTGCTGGTGCTCGGTGTTGGCCTGTGGCTGCGCCGCCGCTTCAAGAATGCGCGTCTGGCGAAGAAGATTTACGAAGACGAGCAAATTGCAAAAGCTGAACAAGCTGCCAAGGCTGAGCAACTGCAGCTCGCCGAACCAGCCAAGTCCGCCGAACCTAAACCGCCAGTCGAGTAACGCGCTGACGGCAGTTATACAGCCCGATGCCGCTGAGCAGGCTGTACCCGAGCAAGCCAGCCCAGATCATCGGGCTGGCCGGCCACAATCCAACCAGCGGCGCCAGCCACACCAGCGGCACATTCAACCCCAGCCGCAACAGCTCGACCTTCAGCGCCCACGGGCGATTCTCCAGGCTCACGCCCAACGCAAACACCCCGAACGCCACCGCGCCCCAGCCGAGTAACAACGCGGCGGTCGGCAGACTGCGCTCCAGATTCATCAGATAACTACCCAGCGCGATGTACACGCAAAACTGCAGCGCCACGTAGCATTGCTGGCGACGCTCAAGCGGCACCTCGAATTTGCGAAACTGCGCCAGATCCGGCTTGCTCATCGGGTATTTCGCCGCGACGTCCGCCGGGCGCCAGCCGGTGCGCATAAACCAGATGCGCAGCTTGTCCCACTTGCTCTCGGCGCGACGCGCGTCGTCCCACAATTGCGCATAAAACTGCAGGTTGGCCCACAACGGATTCCAGCTCGCCAGCGGCGTGGTCACGCCGAAAATCACCGGCTCGTTGTCGTCCTCTTCCTGAAACGTGCCGAACAGACGATCCCAAAGAATGAACACTCCGCCGTAGTTGCGATCCATGTAGAGAGCGTTCTGTGCATGGTGGGCCCGATGATTGGATGGCGTGACGAAGAACCACTCGAACCAGCCGAGCTTGGGAATGTGTTGGGTGTGGACCCAGAATTGATAGAGCAGGTTCAGCGCCGCGACGCTGACGAACACCAGCAATGGCACGCCGAGCACCGCCATCGGCAAGTAGAAAATCCAGCCGAGCAGAAACCCGGTGCTGGTCTGGCGCAGCGCGGTGGAGAAGTTGTATTCCTCGCTCTGGTGATGCACCGAATGCGCGGCCCAGAGGATGTTGCGTTCGTGGCCCATGCGGTGCAGCCAGTAATAGCAAAAGTCGTAGAGGACGAAGGCCAGCATCCAGACCCAAACGCTGTTCGCTGGCAGTTTGAACAGCGCCAGATGTTCGAGGGCGAAGGCGTAGGTCAGCAGCCCGACACCTTTGGTCAGCAGCCCGGTGGTGGTCGACAACACGCCGGTGCTGATGCTGTTCACCGCATCGGCGAGGCGATAATTGCTCACCCCGCGCCAGCGGTCGACGATCAGTTCGAGCGCAATCAACACGAGGAAAAACGGCACCGCATACAGAATCAAGTCCATGACGCGCCCTGCTCGCAATCGTATGAACAGATCCTAGGTGTAGCCGCCCGTTTACCCTATGGCAACGCGCGACAATTTAGTGGACATTTAGCGCCATGAATCTGGAGAGAAACCCATGAGCAAAAAAGTTGCAGTGATCCTGTCCGGCAGTGGCGTGTACGACGGCGCCGAGATCCATGAAAGCGTCATCACCCTGCTGCGTCTTGATCAACGCGGCGCGCAGGTACAGTGCTTCGCCCCGAACATCGCGCAATTGCATGTGATCAACCACCTGACCGGCGAAGAAATGCCCGAGACCCGCAACGTGCTGGTCGAGTCGGCACGGATTGCCCGAGGCAACATCAAGGACATCCGCGAGGCTGACGTCGATGACTTCGATGCGCTGATCGTGCCCGGCGGTTTTGGTGCGGCAAAGAACCTTTCCAACTTTGCTGTCGAAGGCGCCGGCTGCAGCGTACAGCCTGAAGTGCTGGCGCTGGCCGAAGCGTTTGCCGAAGCGGGTAAACCGGTGGGTTTGATGTGCATTTCGCCGGCACTCGCGGCGAAGATCTACGGCCCGGGCGTGACCTGCACCATCGGCAATGATACCGACACCGCCACGGCGATGAACAAGATGGGCGCGACGCATAAAGATTGCGCCGTGACCGAGATCATCGAGGACAAGGCGCGCAAACTGGTGACGACCCCGGCTTATATGCTGGCGCAGAACATCAGCGAAGCGGCTTCGGGGATCAACAAACTGGTCGACCGCGTGCTCGAACTGACCCACGAAAACGACGCCTGACACGGTCTATTGTAGGAGTGAGCCTGCTCGCGATGGCGGTGTGCCAGGCAACATATCTGTTGAATGATCGACCGCTATCGCGAGCAGGCTCACTCCTACAAGGGATTTGTGTTGGGCTCAGGGTTTACGGGTCAGTCGGGTGAGAATCCGGTCCAGCGCATTGGCAAACGCCTGCTTCTCGCGATCGCCAAACGGTGCCGGGCCGCCGCTCATCTGGCCTTGCTCGCGCAGATCGGTGAACAGGTTGCGCACCGCCAATCGCTCGCCCATGTTCTGGGCATCGAATTCCTTGCCGCGCGGATCCAGCGCCGCCACGCCCTTCTTCACCAGCCGATCGGCCAGCGGGATATCGCTGCAAATCACCAGCTCCCCCGGCACCGCGTGCTCGACCAGATAATCATCCGCCGCATCCGGCCCGCTCGGCACCACGATCAGTTTGACGATGGCCAGCCCCGGCTTGATCTGCGGCTGCCCGGCCACCAGCACCACCTCGTACTGGCGCTTGAGCGCAAACTTCACCACCAGATCCTTCGCCGCCCGTGGGCAAGCGTCGGCATCGATCCATACACGCATTTTGTTTACCTCATAAAGCAAAAGATCGCAGCCTGCGGCAGCTCCTACAGGTATACACGAACCTATGTAGGAGCTGCCGAAGGCTGCGATCTTTTAAGGGATCACCCAATCAAGCAGCCGAAATCCGCTTCTTCTCAGCCACCCAACTACGCCCATACAACACAACAATCGCCAGAATCGCCACCGCTTGCGCCGTCAACGAATACGCATCGGCATGAATCCCCAGCCAGTCAAACTCAAAGAACGCCACCGGCCGCGTGCCGAAGATCCCGGCTTCCTGCAACGCCTTCACGCCATGCCCGGCAAACACCACCGACAGCGCGCAGAGCAGCGCCGCGTTGATGCTGAAGAACAACGTCAGCGGCAGTTTCGCCGAACCGCGCAGGATCACCCACGCCAGACCGACCAGCAGCACCAGGGCCGTCGCACCACCGGCGAGTACCGCGTCATGCCCGGCCGGGCCGGCCTGCAACCACAGGGTTTCGTAAAACAGGATCACTTCGAACAACTCGCGATACACCGAGAAGAACGCAAGGATCGCAAAACCAAACCGCCCGCCACCGCCGACCAGACTGCTCTTGATGTAATCCTGCCAGGCTGCGGCGTGGCGACGATCGTGCATCCACACGCCCAGCCACAGCACCATGACGCTGGCGAACAGCGCCGTCGCGCCCTCGAGCAATTCACGCTGCGAACCGCTGACATCGATCACGTAAGCCGCCAACGCCCAGGTGCCGAGGCCGGCCAGCAGCGCCAAGCCCCAACCGACGTTGACGCTGCGCACCGCCGATTGCTGGCCGGTGTTGCGCAGGAAGGCCAGAATCGCCGCGAGTACCAGAATCGCTTCCAGGCCTTCGCGCAGCAGAATCAGCAAACCGGAGATGTAGCTCAGCGACCAGCTCAAACCATCGCTGCCGAGCAACCCGGCAGACTCTTTCAACTTGGCCTTGGCCGCGTCCAGACGCTGCTCGGCCTGTGCGACCGGCAAACCGTCCTGCAACGACTGACGGTAAGCCATCAGCGATTTTTCAGTGTCCTTGCGTACGTTGGCGTCGACGTTATCCAGCGAACTCTCAACCAGCTCGAAACCTTCCAGATACGCCGCCACCGACAGGTCGTAAGCCTGATCGTGTTCACCGGCGCGGTACGCCGCCAGGCTCTTGTCCAGCGTCGCTGCGGTGTAGTCGAGCAACTGCGCCGGGCCGCGTTTAACCTGCGGCGGTTGCGCTCGCTGCGCACGGAAAGTCGCCGCCGCTTGCGGGCCTTCAGCGCCCTGCACTTCGGCCGGGGTCTGGCGCGCCAGATCGGCGATGTTGTAGGTTTTCTCGGATTGAGCGGCCGCTGCATCGGCGCTGAAGCCGGCAATGTAGGTGGCCAGATCCCAGCGCTGGCGATCATCGAGCTGATCGGCGAACGCTGGCATGTCGGTGCCTTCGACGCCCTGGCCGAGGGTGCTGTAAATCGCGTACAGACTCAGGTGATCCATCCGCGCCGCCTCACGCAGATTGGCCGGCGCCGGCGACATGCCGACACCCGCCGGGCCATCGCCGAGGCCGGTATCGCCGTGGCACACCGAGCAGTTCTGCGCATACAACGGCGCGCCACGGGTCGGATCCGGGGTGATGATCGGCGCCTGACTGACTTCATACGCCACGGCCAGTTTCGCGCCCAGTTGCCGCGCCTGACGGGCCACTTCCGCGCCGTCCTGCTTCGCGGTGATGGCCGCACGCAACGCGGCGACGCCCTGCTCCAACGCAGCCTTTTCAGGCTTGGCCGGCATGTCGGCGATCAAGCCTTGCAGCGCTTGGGTGAATTCCAGTTGCTCGCGGTATTCGGCGTCATCGACAACTGTGCCCGCCTCGACCGTCGGCGGGTAATCCGCGCTGATGTAATCGAGCAGGTGCAGCGCTTGCGGCGCGCCTTCCACGGTATCGGCCAGCAGATTGACGCTGCTCAGGGCAAACAAAGGGAACAGCAGCCAGGCCAGAAATCGGGACGAGGCAGTCATGAAGGAGTCTCAAGGGGAAATACGGAGTTACATATTGTTCACTCCGGCGCCATTTCCCTCAAGCTTTGTCGGTGTTTGATATGTTTCAGCGCTGAATTCGATGACCACCTCGGGGCGCCAACCGTCCCTATAATGCGTCACCTCCCAGCCTTTGCCGTTCAAGGAAGAACCCGCCTCCATGCGCCATTGCCTGCCGTTCTTCCTGCTGTTCAGCGCCATCGTGCAACTGAGCGGGTGCGCCGCTTACCGCAATTACGATGAGGAAATGCAGCAAACCATCGATCAGATGGCCAAGGGTGATCTCAACGAAGCGCTGTACGTGCTGAAGGTCAACAATCCGTGGGAAGACAAGGATCTGCTGTATTACCTGGAGCGAGGCGCGATTCTCAGCGCTGGCACCGCCCTGCCAAAAAGTCAGGAAGCCTGGCGCACCGCTGAGCAGATGATTATCCAGCGTGAAGACGCCGTGCCCTCCGCGCCCATGAAACTGCTGACCCGTTTCGGCAATGAGATGGGCACGATGCTGGTCAATGACAAGCTTCTGCGCTACGAAGGCTACGACTACGAAAAGGTCATGCTGACCACCGAGATGGCCCTCAATCAATTGGCAGACAACGATTTCGACGGGGCCCGCGCCGACATCAAGAAAACCCACGAACGCGAAACCCTGATTGCCCGCCAGCGCGAACGGCAATACGAAGAGGCTGAAGAGCAAGCCAAGCAGCAAGGGATCAAGCTGCATTACAAAGACCTGCAAGGCTACCCGGTCGCCGTCCTCGACGCCCCACAGGTCATCGAGCTGAAGAACGGTTACCAAAGTGCGTTCAGCCATTATCTGGCCGGTTTCACCTATGAAGCCTTGGGCGAACGCACGCTCGCGGCGCCGGGTTATCGTCAGGCGATCGAGTTGCGGCCGGACGTGCCCTTCCTCGAAAGCGCGTTGCGCAATCTCGACAAGCCCGGGCCGGACGATGATGAAAGCGAAGTTCTGATCGTGGTGCAGAGCGGTTTCGCCCCGGCGCGCAGCTCGGTGCAAGTGCCGATTCCGGTGCGCCTCAACGAAAACCTGACGATTGTTGCGCCGATCTCATTTCCGGTGATGCTCCCCGACACCCTCACACCGCCGCTGACGCACATCGTCGTCGACGGTAAACAGCAGAAACTGACGATGATCAACAGCGTCACCGACATGGCCATGCGTACCTTGCGCGATGACATGCCGCAGATCATTTCGCGGGCGATGTTCCGCGCCAACATGGCCGCCATCGGCCAGGCAGAAAAGAACGAGCGCGATCCTTCCAAGGCTTCGCTGGTAGTCACCGATCCCGACCCTTTCGAAGAGGCTGACACGCGCACCTGGCGCACCCTGCCGGACAAAACCCTGGTCGCCCGGCTGCGCCTGAAAAAAGGCCTGCACCGCGTGCGTTTTCCCTACGAAGGTGCAGAGGGCGGCCTGACCGTGCGCGTCGACCAAAGCCACCAGCTATTGAGCCTGCGGGTCTTTTTGTATCAGGGCTTTTTCATCGGTTCGTCGTGGCTGTTCCCCGAAACACCGGCAGCGGCCGTAATGGCACCTAACTAACCAGTGCAATTAAAAAGCTATTACATCGCCATCATCCCGCGCTTATAATGCCGCGCCTTCGCTATGGCGAAACGGCATTAAAGCTCCTCTGGTTATGAGGAATTGGCAGGAGGCCAACGCCACTGTCGATCGGTCCTATCAGCCCGACCAGCAAACGCGGCTGCATTTATCTGCACTCAGGGAAGACGTCACCCCATGGCATTCCGCGCCCCCACTCTGATCGCGCTCAGCGCCGTCACTCTGCTGTCCGGCTGTTCGGCCTTTCGCAATTACGATTCGGAACTGGCCCAGACCAATCAGCAACTGGCCTCCGGCAACGTCGACGCGGCGCTGACCCTGCTGGAAAAGAACAACTCCAGCGCGGACAAAGACCTGCTCTATTACTTCGAGAAAGGTGAGTTGTTGCGCGCCAAGGGCGACCTGTCCGGCAGCCAGAACGCCTGGACCAGCGCCGACGTGGTGGTCGGTCAGTGGGAAGATTCGGTCAAGCTCGACACCGGCAAGTACCTGGCCCAGTTCGGCAGCTTCATCGTCAACGACAAGGTGCGTCGCTACGAAGGCTACGACTACGAAAAAGTCATGCTGACCACGCAGATGGCCCTGAACCTGTTGGCGGTCAACGATTTCGACGGCGCCCGCACCGCAATCAAAAAGACTCACGAACGTGAAGCGGTGATCGCCGACCTGCGCGACAAGGAATACCTCAAGAGCGAAGAAGAGGCCGAGAAAGAAGGCGTCAAGACGCAGTACAAAGACCTGCAGGGTTACCCGGTCGCCAGCCTCGACGCGCCGGAAGTGGTCGGCCTGAAGAACAGCTACCAGAGTGCGTTCAGCCATTACCTGGCCGGCTACGTTTACGAAGCGCTGGGCGAAAAAGACCTCGCCGCGCCGGGCTACCGCAAAGCCGCCGAACTGCGCCCGAACACGCCATTGCTGGAGCAAGCGCTGATCGACCTCGACAAGCCGTCGAAGTCCGACGACAGCGACATCCTGATCGTGGTGCAAAGCGGTCTGGCCCCGGCGCGTGATTCGATCCGCATTCCGCTGCCATTGCCGATTGCCAACAACGTGGTGATCACCCCGCTGTCGTTCCCGATCATCAAAGCGGACACCTCCACTGCGACTTTTGCGCAGATCGGCGTCGACGGTCAGCAAGTCAATCTGACCGCACTCAACAGCACCACCGCCATGTCTCGCCGCGCGCTGCGTGATGACATGCCGGGCATCATCGTACGCACCACCGTGCGCGCGATCACCAAAGGTGTGGCGCAGAAGAAACTCAACGAAACCAGCCCGCTGGCCGGTCTCGCCGTGGGTATTTCTTCAGCTGTGCTCGAAGGTGCCGATACCCGTACGTGGCGCACCCTGCCGGACAACACCCAGGTGGTGCGTCTGCGCTTGAAGAAAGGTGAGCATCAGGTCACCCTGCCGAGCGCCGTCGGCGGCTCGGTGGTCAAAGTCACCATCGATCAGCGTTATCAAGTGATCAGCCTGCGCGCCGTCGGCAACCAGGTGTTCGCCGGCGGTATCGCCGCCCACGTGATGCCGAGCGCCAGCGCGACCAACGTCGCCAGCCTCAAACAACCTTAAGAACGGAGTCTTTGCATGCGCTTCAAACTCATCGCCGTCGCCGCCCTCGCCTTGCTGGCGAGCGGCTGCGCCACCCCGCCACCACCTGAGCCGGGCAGCGCCGCGAGCAAAGTCGTGGCCATGGGCCCGCAGAAACACATCGTCGTCGGCGCCATGCGCGTCGCCCGCGAAAACGGCTTCATGACGGTCAATGTGCAGTTGAGCAACACCCTCAACAGCAACAAGATTTTCTACTACCGCTTCGCCTGGCTCGGTGCGGAAGGTTTCCCGATCGCCGAAGAAGAAGTCTGGAAAAGCCAAATGATGTACGGCGCCCAGACCAGCTTCATTCAGGGCATCGCCCCGACCCCGAAAGCCGTGGACTTCCGTCTGGAAATCAAGACGCCGTAAGCCCGCCACCCTATTCCTGATTTAGAGAGCATTCCCATGTTTGCACGCTTTTCCTGCATCGCCGTCATCGCCCTGCTCGCCTCCGGTTGCGCCAACACTTCGCCGACCCTGGGCAGCAAGAACATTAGCTACGGCGACACCAAAGCGGTTGAAACCGTGACCAACGAATTCGGTTCGACCGACCTGCAAATGATCGCCGAATCGATGACCCGCTCGCTGGCTCAGTCCGGCATCCTGCAGGGCCGTCCGGTGGTTCAGGTCTACGACGTGAAGAACAAGACCAGCGAGTACATCGACACCCGCGAAATCACCACCAGCATCAAGACTCAGCTGATGAAGACCGGCGTAGCCCGCTTCGCCAGCGACAACAATGCGATGCAGAGCCAGGTTGACCAGCTCAAGCTGCAAAACCAGAGCGGTCTGTACAAGAAGAGCACCGTGGCCAAGACTGGCAACATGGTTGCCGCCAAGTACCGCATCGAAGGCTCGATCAGCTCGATCGTCAAGCGCAGCAGCGACTACAAGGACGTCTTCTACAAATTCAGCCTGCAATTGATCGACGTTGAAAGCGGTCTGGCCGAGTGGATGGACGAAAAAGAGATTCGCAAAACCACGGAGCGTTAATTGATGCGCGCATGGATTGGCATGATGGCCCTGGCTTGCGCGTTCAGCGTGCAAGCGGCCCCGAAAGTTGCGGTAACGGATCTGGCGTATCAGGAGCGTGTGGAGCAATACATCCACATCGTTTCGGCGCAGAGCAGCCATCGCGAGGGTTACTACAGCGCGAGCGGTTCTTCGAGCTACAACGAGATCGAAGCGAGCACCAGCTACATCGAACAAGGCGAGCTGCGTAAATTCACCGGTGACATCAAGGGTGAAATTCTGCGTACCGGCATGTTCCAGCTGGTGCAGGGCACGCCGTACACCGCGTCGTCCAAGGGTGACGTCTACGACGTGATCAAGCGGATCAAGGCCGGCAACTTCAAGGGCGCCGACTACGTGCTGTTCGGTACCGTGTCGGACATCGACTTCACCCAGGACATCAACGAACTGGCGAACACCGACAGCTATTCGGCGGTGCTGGGCCTGACGCTGGTGGCGGATTTCAGCCTGATCAATACCAAGACCTTCGAGATCACTTCGGCCTTCACAGCGATGGGCGAAGCGCAGGACACCAAACTGGTGAACCACCGCGACATCAAGATCTCGCTGAACCGCCCACGGGTGGTGCGTGATGTGTCGAAAGCGCTGGGCGAGGACGTGGCCGGGCAACTGAGCATGCAGCTCGGTGGTGGCGACGGTTATGAACAGCCGCGTGAGGCGCCGCAGCGCAACAATTTGCCGCGTGATACTGCGCCGGTGATATTGCGCTGATTGCAGGCCTGCACAAATGTGCTGTGAACTTTGTGCTGGGGACTTTTCTGCTGAGGACTCTTGTGCTGTGGACTTTGTGGTGAGGGGATTTATCCCCGATGGCTCGCGAAGCGGGCCCCCTCTTGATCTTAAAAGAAGGGGCCGCTGCGCAGCCCATCGGGGATAAATCCCCTCACCACAGTTGTGTATCTGTGAGGTTCAGGCGGCTGCTTTGCGCAGCGTCGCCATAAACGCCGCCGCGCCGATGAACAGCCCGGCAAACGTGCGGTTCATGCGTTTCTGCTGCTGCGGTGTGCGCAACAGGCGCAGCACCTTCGACGCCAGACCGGTGTAACCCGCCATCACGATCAGGTCGACACAGACCATCGTCACGCCAATCACCACGTATTGAATCAGCAGCGGCGCATGCGGATTGATGAACTGCGGCAGCACCGCGAGCATGAACACCAGGGCCTTGGGGTTGCTGATGTTCACCAGAAAGCCTCGGAACACCAATGCCAGCGGCTTGCCGATCGGACGCACCGCTGCGTCATCGCTCATGTCCATGGGCTGCGCGCGCCATTGCTTGATCGCCAGATACACGAGGTAAGCGACACCAAACCATTTGATCGCGTGGAAGGCTGTGGCCGAAGCAGTCAGGATCGCGCCAACACCGGCGCCGACAATCGCGATCTGCACGGCCAGACCGATTTGCAAGCCGAGCGCGTTCCAGTAACCACGCCAGAAACCGTATTGCAGACCGCTGGACATCGACGCAATGGCGCCAGCCCCCGGGGACAGACTGATCACCCAGCAGGCGGCAAAAAACGCCAGCCATGTTTGAAGCTCCATCGCACACCTCGACTCATGCCGTAACAAGTTGTCAAAGCTAATGCTGTTTGGGGCTAAAAGCAAAAGATCGCAGCCTTCGGCAGCTCCTACATGAGAATGCGATCCCTGTAGGAGCTGCCGAAGGCTCGGGCCGCGATCGGACGATCTTTTGATCTTGCTTGAAACCCTACTTCTCAAACCCACTGGAAGGAAACACATCCGTCCCGCGCCATCGCCGCACCGAGCGCTGGAAGAACAAACTGTTCGGCACCTGCACCATCGCGCTGCCAGTCCCCAACTCTTCCGCCTCGATCAGCGTGGTGTAGAGCAGATTGATCGCCACCACCCGGCCCTTCACCCCAGGCTTGTCCGTGGTGTCGACCAGTTCAACGATATCGCCCAGCCGAAACGGCCCGACCGTGAAGATCAGAATCGCGCAAAGCAGATTCGACAGCACACTCCACATCGCGAAGAACGCCACCGCCGCTACCGCGACGAAACCCGACAGCGCCGTCCACAACACCGTGGCCGAGACGCCAAGGCGCTCCAAGACGAAGATCAGCGCGCTGCCCATGATCAGCCAGCGCAATACGCCGCGCAGCGGCATCAGCAACTGCGGCGGGAACGGATAGCGCTCGCCCAGTCGGGTCAGGCCTTTGGCAACGAAGCGCTGGGTGAGGTAGCCGGCGAGCAGGATCAGCAGAATCTGCACGGTAAACCAGATCGGCTCGACCCACACCGCCGGCAGCGGCAGCTTGAACGCTTCCATCAGGACAGCGCCTCCAGCTCCGCCTGCATGCTTTCCAGCACCTCGAGGGCTTCCATCCACGCCTCTTCCAGCTCGCCTTCGCGAACCTTCAGTTTGGCCTGTTCGGCGAGCAGATCACGCAATTCGTTCTTGCGCGCCGGCTCGTAAATGTCGCTGTCGCCGAGGCTGGCGTCGACCTTGGCGAGCTTCTCGTGGAGCTTGCCCAGTTCAGCTTCAAGCTTGTCAGCTTCACGCTTGTGCGGTGCCAGTTGCTGACGCAGAGCAGCGGCAGCCTGACGCTGAGCCTTCTTGTCGGTCTTGTCCGGGTTGACCGGAGTGTTGCTGACCGGCGCGTTGCGCTGACGGTATTCCACCAGCCAGCGCGCATAGTCTTCGAGGTCGCCATCGAATTCTTCGACCTTGCCGTCCGCGACCAGGTAGAAATTATCGGTGGTGCTCTTGAGCAAGTGCCGGTCGTGAGACACCACCAACACCGCGCCGCTGAATTCCTGCAGCGCCATGGTCAACGCCAGGCGCATTTCCAGGTCAAGGTGGTTGGTCGGTTCGTCGAGCAGCAGCAGGTTCGGGCGTTCCCAGGCGATCAACGCCAAAGCCAGACGCGCCTTTTCGCCACCGGAGAAATTCAGCACCGGCTCATCGATGCGCGCGCCACGGAAGTCGAAACCGCCGAGGAAGTCGCGCAGGGTCTGCTCGCGTTCGCTCGGCGCCAGACGCTGCATGTGCAGCAACGGACTGGCCTTGGAATCCAGCGAGTCGAGCTGATGCTGGGCGAAGTAGCCGACCACGGTGTTTTCACCACGGGTCAGACGCCCGGCGATCGGCGATAGCTCACCGGCGAGGTTCTTGATCAGCGTCGATTTACCCGCGCCGTTTGGCCCGAGCAGGCCGATCCGCGCACCCGGGGTCAGTTGCAGCTTGACCTTCTCGAGGATGGTTTTGTCGCCGTAACCGAGGCTGGCATCGGACAGGTCGATCAGCGGGCTGGAGATCTTCGTCGACTCGCGGAAGACGAAGTCGAACGGCGAATCGACGTGGGCCGCCGACAGCTCTTCCATGCGCTCCAGGGCCTTGATCCGGCTTTGCGCCTGACGGGCCTTGGTGGCTTGCGCCTTGAAGCGGGCGATGTAGCTTTCCATGTGCGCACGCTGCGCCTGCTGCTTCTCGTAGGCCTGTTGTTGCTGGGCCAGACGCTCGGCACGGGCGCGCTCGAAGGCGCTGTAGCCACCGCGGTACAAGGTGATCTTGCGCTGATCGACATGCGCGACGTGATCGACGACTTCGTCGAGGAAATCACGGTCGTGGGAAATCAGCAGCAAAGTGCCCGGATAGTTTTTCAGCCACTCCTCGAGCCAGATGATGGCGTCGAGATCCAAGTGGTTGGTCGGTTCGTCGAGCAGCAACAAATCCGACGGGCACATCAACGCTTGCGCCAGGTTCAGACGCATCCGCCAGCCGCCGGAGAAATCCCCGACCTGACGATCCATCTGCTCGTTGGTGAAACCGAGACCGGCGAGCAACTTGCGCGCCCGCGCATCGGCGGTGTAACCGTCGGCGCTGTCGAGTTCCGAGTGCAGGCGGGCCTGAGCGGCACCGTCATGCGCGGCTTCGGCGGCGGCGAGGTCACGTTGCACCTCGCGTAGACGTAGGTCGCCATCGAGCACATAGTCGACGGCAAGGCGCTCGAGCGTCTCGATTTCCTGGCGCATGTGGGCGATGCGCCAGTCAGCCGGCAAGAAGCAATCACCCGAATCGGGGTGCAGTTCGCCCCGAATCAAGGCGAACAGGCTCGATTTGCCGGCGCCGTTGGCACCGATGAGGCCGGCTTTGTGGCCGGCGTGCAGGGTCAGCTCGGCGTCTTCTAGCAGACGTTGCGGGCCACGCTGTAAAGTCAGGTTCTGAAGTCGGATCATAATGGCGGCGGAGTCTACCAGCTTCGCTCACAACTGGCGCGAGTAGCACGATGTCCTCTGACCTGTGGAGCTTTTCCCTTGCCACCTACGCCCGTCCGGGCGTGGAAGACGCCTGCCTGCAACTGCAAACGGCGGGCGCGAACGTGTGCCTGCTGTTGTGCGGTTTATGGCTGGAGCAACGCGGGGTGACCTGCGATGAACAACGCGTCAGCGAACTTCAGGCGCTCACCGAGCCTTGGGATATCGAAGTGGTGCAACCGCTGCGGACACTGCGTATGCAATGGAAAGCACGGGCGGTGGATGACGCGGTGTTGAAAGGCATGCGCGAGCAGATCAAATCACTTGAGCTGGAAGCTGAGCGAGCGTTGCTGTCACGGCTTGAAGGTGTGGCGCAGGAATGGACGCGAAACGATGCAGGTTCGATGACCTGGCTTGAAGGCTTGGCCGGCACGGCGGCCAACCCGAACCGCGACGCGCTGCAAGTGCTGCGCGTCGCGGCGACCGGCGTTTAGGAAGCGCTGGTTGGGTTGTTGCTGGTGCTCGACACAGCGGCTGGCGATGGCGCAGTCGATGGCGTCGAGGTCGTAGCGGCTGGAGCGGGTGCCGCTGGCGCAGCCGACGCTGTCGGTGCGGCAGGTTTGGCGGCAGGCGCGGTAGCCGGTTTGGCGGCAGCTGGTTTGGCAGCGGCTGGCTTTTTAACGGCTGGTTTTGCGGCAGGTTTCGCAGCTGGCTTGGCGGCTGGTTTTGCAGCAGCAGGCTTGGCAGCAGCAGTCGCTGGTTTGGCAGCAGCGGCCGGTTTAGCGGCTGGCTTGGCTGCCGGTTTGGCGGCGGCTTTCACGGCTGGTTTTGCAGCCGGTTTTGCAGCAGCTTTGGCTGGCGCTTTTGCCGCAGGCTTGGCTGCTGCTGGTTTAGCGGCAGTCTTGGCAGCGGGTTTTGCAGCGGCAGTTTTAGCAGCTGGTTTTGCCGCAGCTTTGGCAGCAGGTTTGGCGGCCGGTTTAGCAGCGGCGGTTTTCGCTGGAGCAGCTTTGCCAGCGGCTGGCTTCGCAGCTGGTTTAGCAGCCGCGGCACGGGTAGCCGGCTTGGCAGCGGCAGTCCGCGCAGCAGGTTTTGCCGCTGTGGTTTTAGCCGCTGGTTTTGCAGCGCTCGCCGCAGCAGGTTTTTTCGCAGCAGGTTTTGCAGCCGCTTTGGTAGCTGGTTTTGCAGCTGGTTTTGCAGCGGCTTTCACCGGTGCTTTTGCAGCAGGCTTGGCAGCGGATTTAGCAGCCGCTTTTGCAGCAGGCTTGGCCGCTGCAGTTTTCGCTGGAGCTTTGGCTGCAGCAGGTTTTGCAGCAGCTTTCTTCGCCGGTGCCGCCGCTGGTTTGGCCGAGCGAGTCGACAATACCTTGCCCACTGCTTCTTGAACGCGGCCAACACCTTGGGCCAGTTTCAGGCTTTCCTGGGCATCGCGCTTGAGTTGCAGAATGTAGCTGCGGGTGTCGGACTGACGATCCTTCAGCGCATCGAGCAGGTCTTCCAGTTCTTTCACTGCGCCTTTGGCTTTGGTCTGTGCCTTGGCTTTACCGGCAGTGGCTGCGTCCTGCAATTTGGTGCGGGATTTGTGCAGTTTTTCTTGCGCCTTGCCGCGTTGCTTTTCCAGCTTGGCGAGCAGTTTCTCAGCATCAGCCAAGGCTTGCGAGCAAGCGTTTTCCAAATGCTCGAGCAGGCTGCCCGAGAGTTGTTGGAGTAAGTGCAACGGAGTGTTTACAGGCTTCTTGGTGGCCGACATGGTTTACCTCCTGGCTGACGTGAGTGCGGCTCATACTAGACCTCTGCTGACACCGCCGCTAGGTCATGTTGACAGTATCGAAACAGTTGCGTTGCAACGAAGTGAAAATGTTCTGCACAAAGGCAAAAGCAGTTCACCGTTGCAGACGTTTGCGCTGGCATAATCCAGCGCAATTCAGGACGGAGCAGTGACCATGTCGCGCTACTTTTTTTTATCCCTCTGCGTGATCTTTTCTGCAGCCCACGCTGACGAAAAATCCACTGCGAACGATGCTCACGATCTGGCCTACAGCCTCGGCGCCAGCCTGGGTGAACGGCTGCGTCAGGAAGTCCCGCAGCTACAGATTCAGGCATTGGTCGAGGGCTTGCAGCAGGCGTATCAAGGCAAGCCGCTGGCGCTGAGTGAAGCGCGTATCGAACAGGTTCTGGCCGATCACGAAGCGCAAAATGCCGAGCACTCGACACAGCCTTCGAGCGATGCCGCGATGGAAAACGAACAGCGTTTTCTCACCGCTGAAAAAGCCAAACCGGGCGTGAAGGAATTGGCCGATGGCATCCTGCTGACCGAGCTCGCGCCAGGCACCGGCACCAAGGCCGGCCCGGATGGAAAAGTGCAGGTGTTGTATGTCGGTCGCTTGCCGGACGGCACCGTGTTCGATCAGAACACTCAGCCGCAATGGTTCAACCTCGACAGCGTGATCGCCGGTTGGCGCAGCGCTTTGCAAAACATGCCGGTGGGCGCGAAATGGCGTTTGGTGATTCCATCGGATCAGGCCTATGGCGCTGATGGTGCCGGTGACTTGATCGCACCGTTTACACCGCTGGTATTCGAAGTGGAGTTGCGCGGCGCGAGCAGTTGAGCAGGCAATAAAAAACGGTGCGCTTTGGGCGCACCGTTTTTTTTGATCAGAGAAAAGAATCAGGCCTGAACCGGATCTTCTTCCTTGTGTGCTGTGTGCAGCACTTCGATCAGGCAGTCTTCGAGTTCGAAGCGCTCGTGCAGCAAACCACCGAGCTCCTTGAATTTCTCGGCAACGCATTTGCCTTCATCGCAAAGGTCATTGAACGCGAGCAGCTTCTCGGTGATGACGTCGATGCGCGGGTAGATTGTCTCGGCGAGCTCCAGACCGCGTTTGTCGTTGAACGCCTTGGCTTCGCCAGTCAGCTGTTCGTAGATTTCGAAGTGCCCGGCCGACACGTAATCGACCAGCACGCCGCAGAATTCCTGCAAAGGCTTGCGGCTCTCGGACAGCGACTCAGGCTGTGCACCGAGATTGTCGTAGGCACCGATCAGATCTTCACGCTCTTGCAACCAGCGGTCGATCAGCAGATGAACTCCACCCCAACGTTCCTGAGCATTCTGACAACTTTCGAGCATGGCGATCTCTCTTCCCTTGTGGGTCATGCTGCTCTACACCCGCGCCTCTCTTCTGGTTTATCGCTTGGAGGGCGGCCGGGCAGAGCGTCATCGAGCAACATAATTCCAATGACACGTGCGGGCCAGATTATGCCCGCGCGCCTATGGCATCAAGGTACGCAGGAGATAAAGTTCATACAAGTGTTTAATCCCTGACCAGCCCTTGGTGCGACGCTTCGCCGCTGAGCGGTCGTTGCAGAGCGTTGCAGACCAGCCGCAGCAGTTGATAAAACGCCAGAATCGACACCCCGACAAAGAACAGCAAACTCCATTCCGGGATGCTCAAATCAAACAGCGTCCAGGAAATTTCGGCGCAATCGGCGCTGCCGTTAAACATCCGCAGCGTCGCACACAGCCACGGCAAACGGCTGAAAAGGGTCTCGGGATCGGGCGAGCATTCCACCAGTTGCAACAGCGGATCACTCTGCAACAGCACCTGCCGCCAGGCCGCCGTCGTGCCCACCAGACTGGCACCCAGCGCCGCCAGCCAATAGAGCGACAGACCGACACGTTGCGGGCCATGCACCGCCGCCAAACCGCAGATGGCCGTCAGCAGCGTCAGGAACAAACGCTGCACCAGGCACAGGCTGCACGGCGCCAGCCCGATCGCGTATTCGAGGTAATAGGAAGCTCCCAGGGCAACGGCCCCCGCAGTGAAAGCCATGAAAAACAAGGAGCGTGAGCAGGCCAACGACATGGCTTTTCCGTAACAGTAGAGACAGGTAGTTACGGTAGAGGAAAGCGCGTAAGCCTTTCAAGGCAAGGGGCTGCCGACACTTCAGCAAAGGTGTAGGGAAAACCCGACAGGGCAGGAAGGAAAAGAAGAAGGCGCTCGTAGGACTTTGCCTCTGGCGCCCATTTGCGGGGAATTATTCGGTCGGGAAACCTACACGAGGGAGCGAACTCCCTCGTCGATTCAGACGCGTGCCGGCACCGGCAATGGCGCCGCGAGCAGGCGTTCATCGAGCAGGCCAAGGCCTTCCTGGAACAGCTGATTACTGCGATCGGTGTCCCCGAGCTGCGCCAGCAGACGCGCCAGCTCCGCACAGGTTTCCGGGTTGCGCTGCACGCGCAGGCTGCTTTCCAGATAGTCGCGCGCCTTGCCCCACAGACTGGTCTGCAGACACAGACGGCCGAGGGTCAGCAGCAAGCTCGGATCATTTGGATGTTCCTTGAGCCAGCCTTCAGCGGTCTGCAACTGACGAGTCGGATCGCTGCCGCGCACCAGGCCATAGAGACGCGCCAGATGACTGTCGTACTGGCGCTTGAGCGCGGTGCGCAGCACTTCTTCCGCCTCGACCTGAGCGCCCAGCTGACGCAGTTGTTCGGCGTAGGCCAGCACCAGCGGCGCTTCTTGACGCTGAGCCGAAGTGAGTTGCTGCCACGCTCGCTGGAGCGACTGCAAACCCACGGTGCCGTCTTCTTCGCGGTGTGCAGCCAGCGAGAGGTTTTCACCCCAGGCGCGACGCTCCAGTTCAGACAGTTCAGCCGGCGGCAGCACTTTGTCTTTGCGCAGCTCCGGCAGCAGGCGAATCACCGCCGACCAATCGCCGCGCTGCTGATGCAGGCGATGCAATTGGCGCAGGGTTTGCGCGTTGTGCGGATGGCGTTCGTGCATGGCTTGCAGGGTGACCAGCGCACCATCGGTATCGCCGCGATCGGTCTGCAACTGCGCATGACTCAGGGCAATCGCCAGCTCGGCTTGCGGCTGACGCTCCAGCGCACGCTCCAGCAGACGATCACATTCTTCGTAATTGCCTTGCTCATTGGCCGCACGGGCGGCTCCGAGGTAGTACAGCAGTGGCTGGCGCTCAGCCTCGGCGGCGCGAGAAAGATGCCGCTGCGCACTGGCCCAACGACCTTCGGCGAGATCCAGCTGACCATGCTCGATCGCCACTTGCACACGACGGCTGCGATTGCGTCGCGACCAAGGATTGACCACACCGCTGGAGGCCATCACCAACTCAACCAAGGCCTTGATGCCCCAGATCAGCAGCCACAACACCGCGATCAGCCCGAGCGTTGCCCACAGGCTCGCTTCATAGCGGAAGCTCTTGTAGGCGATCAGCACGTAACCGGAATGCTGCGCCACCGCAAACCCAAGCGCTGCCGTCGCCGCGATCACCAGAAACACGATCACATACAGGCGTTTCATGGCGTGGCCTCCTGCGCAGGATTCGCGGCAGGTTTGGCGAACGGTTTCACCGATTCTTCAGCGTTGACGTTACGGCGTTCGAGATAGCCTTGCACTGCACTCAGGGTGCCGGTCATGTCCGGCGTGTTGACGGTGACCGGTTCTTTGCTCAGCTCGCCGACCTGTTCCAGCATGACTTTGCTTTGCGGGTTGTCCGGATTGAAATTGCCTTTGAGCACATCACGTGCTTCGGCCATGGCCTGGGTGTAAACCGGCGCCTGACCATTGAGGGCCGCCCACTGCGCCTGTTCTAGGGCCAAACTCAGGGCCAGGCGCACTTGGCTCAGACTCTGCCCGGCCAGCAGCGGCCGCACGTTTTTATCCGCATTGAAATCGATGCGGATGTAACGCGAGACCTGATCCCACCACTGCGCCCAACGACTGGCGCCGTCACCGTCAGCGGTCAGGCCCAGCAGCGATTCGCCGCGATCTTTGTACTCGGGCGCCAGCTCGGTGAGCCCGACCACCTGATCACGCAGTGCACCGATGCGCAGGAACAATCCGGTGCGATCCGGCTGCTCGGTGCTGCGCAGGGCGACGAGGGTTTTGGCCACTTGCTCGCGGGCCGCGAAGGCGCCCGGATCGTTCTGTTCGCGGAGGATTTCGTCGGCACCCTGCACCAGTGCCTGAGCGCTGCTGATGTCCTGCAACGCTGAAAGACGCAGGCTGGCCAGACGCAGCAGATGCTCGGCCTCGGCCAGACGCCAGTCCTTGCGACTTGCGCCGAGGACGGTTTCCAGACGTTGATTGAGGCGCTGTTGATCGCCCTGAAGTTGCGTCACCAGACGCTGGCGTTCGGCAAGTTCGTCGGCGCCCGGCAACTGCGCGAGGCGTTCGGTCAGGCGCTGCTCGTTGAGCTTCAGGGTCTGTGCCTGATCGTTCAGCGCTTGCACTTCACCCGACTGCGCTTGCGTGTTGGTCTGCAGGTGACGCACCTGCCAGACACCCCAGCCACCGATCGCGACGCCGGCTGCGCCGAGCAACAGGGCGACGATGGCCAGTCCATTGCCTCGGCGCGGCTCTTTGGCCGGCGGTGGAGTTTCAACCTGAGCATCGATCACAGGCTGGACATCATCTTTAGGCAAGGCTGTTTCGCTCACGTATCCATCCTTTGCATTAGAGAACGGGCCCGGGATTTTCCCGTAACGCCGTCAGCAAAGCCGCGGCATTCGCGCCGCGGCAATCCACAACTGTTTGAGCCCCGGCGGCACGTGCCAGCTCGGCGACTCTCGGGCTTGGTACAAACAACGGCAATTGCGCAATTTCCGGCCAGGCATCGCCGGCCATTTCGCGCAGGTGCTCAAAACCCTGTCCACTGCTGACCACCAGCCCGTTCAAGCGTTCCGCTTGCAACCGCCGTGGCAGCTCTTTCGGCGCGTACGCTGGCAGGTCGCGTCGATACAATTCCAGATACTCGACACTAGCACCTAGCGCGCGCAGACGCTCGGCGAGCAGCTCGCGCCCGCCCTCGCCACGCAGGATCATCACCTGCGCGCCGGGCTGGCTGACCGCTTCACGCAGACGCGGCAATTGCAGCAAGGCTTCGCTGTCATCGCCATCGTCCGGGAAGCTCACGTCGAGGCCATGCTCGCGCAGAATCTGTGCGGTCGCCGCGCCGACGCTGAACCAAGGCATCGTTAGCAAAGATGAATTGCCAAGCAGATCCAGCGCAATGCGCGCCGCCGGTTTGCTGACCACGATCACCGCGTTACAACTCTGCAAGCGCGCCATCGCCTGACGAATATTGTCAGAGACCGGCAGCGCAACAATGTCCAGAAGCGGCAAGCAGCTACTGAAAACACCCTGCGCCGCCAACGTCTCCGCCAGCGCCGCACAGTCTTCCGCAGGGCGCGTCAGCAGCAGGCGCCAAGCGGTCACTCGTGACCTGCCTCGCCATAGACCGCCTTGAGAATCTCGGCTGCGCCCTGGCTCAGCAAGTCTTCGGCGACCCGCACGCCCAACGCTTCGGCATCGGCACGCGGTGCGCGAGCTTCAGCACTGAGCAGCAAGCCACCGCTCGGCTCGCCGACCAGACCGCGCAACCACAACTGCTCGCCTTCCAGCACGGCGTAGCAGGCGATCGGCACTTGGCAGCCGCCATTCAGATGCTTGTTGAGGGCACGTTCGGCGGTCACGCGCGACGAGGTGTCGGCATGATGCAGCGGTGCGAGCAAGGCGTGGATTTCAGTGTCAGCGCTGCGGCATTCGATGCCGACCGCGCCCTGGCCACCGGCCGGCAGGCTGTCATCGACACTGATCGCCGAGGTAATGCGTTCTTCGAAACCGAGGCGGATCAAACCGGCCGCGGCGAGGATGATCGCGTCGTACTCACCGGCATCGAGCTTGGCCAGACGCGTGTTGACGTTACCGCGCAGGAAGCGGATTTCCAGATCCGGGCGACGCGTCAGCAATTGCGCCTGACGACGCAGGCTCGAAGTGCCGACAATGGCGCCGGCAGGCAACGCATCGAGGCTGGCATAGGTGTTGGAAACGAAGGCATCGCGCGGGTCCTCGCGCTCGCAGATGCAGAACAGACCGAGGCCTTCAGGAAAGTCCATCGGCACGTCTTTCATCGAGTGGACGGCGATGTCGGCTTCGTTTTCGAGCAGCGCGGTTTCCAGTTCTTTGACGAACAGTCCCTTGCCGCCGATTTTCGACAGTGGCGAATCGAGCAGCTTGTCGCCGCGACTGACCATGGGCACCAGCGTCACCAGCAGGCCCGGATGGGCCGCTTCCAGACGGGCTTTAACGTATTCGGCCTGCCAGAGGGCCAGCGCACTTTTACGGGTGGCGATGCGGATTTCGCGAGAGGACATGGATCAATCCGTACTGAATAGATACGGCGGATAATAACAGCTCAGCCAAATCCACTTTGACTTGAATCAGCCTCGGCGCGGCCTCCCTGGCCTGCCATGCCCGGTGAAAAGAACAGTGAGCCGCCAGAAAAGTCCGGCTTACAGGCCCTGCATCATTTTGCGTACGCCGGCCACATGCCGACGACTGACGATCAGCGCATCACCATTGAGGCCTTTGAGGAACAGCTGAAAATGCCCCAGCGGCGTGCGTTGCAGTCGTTCGATGCGGTCGCGGGCGACCAGGGCGTTGCGGTGGATCCGCACAAAGCGTTCGCCGAATTCGTCTTCGAGAGCCTTGAGCGGCTCATCAAGAAGCACTTCGCCGGCCTCGTGGCGCAAGGTCACGTATTTGTGGTCGGCAATAAAATAGACCACCTGATCCAGCGGGATCAGTTCGATGCCTTTGCGGGTACGGGCGCTGATATGGCTGCGCGGGCCGGTGCCACTTTCGGCAGCGGGACGGGTCAGGGCCGAGAGTTGCGCCCGGTTGGGACGTTCCGCCCGTTTCAGGGCGTCATGCAGATGTTCAGTTCGCACGGGTTTCACCACATAGCCCACGGCGCTGGCCTGCAGGGCTTCCACGGCAAATTCATCGGGGCTGGTGCAAAACACCACGGCGGGCGGCGTTTCTCGTTCGCACAGACGGGCAGCGACTTGCAGGCCATCGAGGCCTGGCATGCGGATATCGAGCAAGACGATATCCGGCTTGTGGCTGTCGATCAGTGCCAACGCCTCCTCGCCATTCGTGGCGCTGGGCTCCAGAACTGTATAACCCTCGAGCTCGCTCACCATTCGGCTGAGGCGCTCGCGAGCCAGTGGTTCGTCATCAACGATCAGGACATTCATATTGCGCTGGATTCCTGCGTGAGTCTCGCACAAGGATAGCGTAGACAGGTGAAGTGACGTCCGTCACCGCGATCCACGCTAAGACTAGCCCGAGCGCCAAAAAGTGCCGTACGTCGGCCAGCAATATTTGCCAGAGTCCGCGTCGTACCGCTCAAAGCCCGCTGTTTCTCGCGTTTTTCGCAGGGATTGCCGAAGGACAATTACACCCACCCCCTCTTCTTATAGTCGGCGGCCAGACCTTTGCGCGATCCAAAGTCGCGCCGACCCTTATGTCCTACTGTAGACGCTCGTCGGGCCGATATTGCTCAATCGAAAAATATCCTTACGCAAATCCCCCGGGAGCAGTGCCGACTATGGCCGGTTCGATGAGAAAAAAACGTATCGACCAGTGTCAACGACAGGATTGGCAACCCTGTTATTATCCGCGCCAGCGTTTCACGCCTTTTTTCTTCAAGCCGATACGAGCGAAATCATGAGCACTGACAAGACCAATCAGTCCTGGGGCGGCCGCTTCAGTGAACCCCTCGACGCCTTCGTCGCCCGCTTCACCGCCACCGTCACTTTCGACCAGCGCCTGTATCGCCACGACATCATGGGCTCGATCGCCCACGCCACCATGCTGGCCAAGGTCGGCGTGCTGACCGATGCCGAGCGCGACAGCATCATCGACGGCCTGAACACCATTCAGGGCGAAATCGAAGCCGGCCAGTTCGACTGGCGCATCGACCTCGAAGACGTGCACATGAACATCGAAGCACGCCTGACCGATCGCATCGGTGTCACCGGTAAAAAATTGCACACCGGTCGTAGCCGTAACGACCAGGTCGCCACCGACATCCGCCTGTGGCTGCGTGACGAGATCGACCTGATCCTCGCCGAAATCACCCGCCTGCAAAAAGGCCTGCTGGAGCAAGCAGAGCGCGAAGCCGCAAGCATCATGCCGGGCTTCACTCACCTCCAGACCGCGCAGCCAGTGACCTTCGGGCACCACATGCTGGCCTGGTTCGAAATGCTCAGCCGCGATTACGAGCGTCTGGTCGACTGCCGCAAGCGCACCAACCGCATGCCGCTGGGCAGCGCTGCGCTGGCAGGCACCACCTACCCGATCGACCGCGAATACACCGCACAACTGCTCGGTTTCGACGCCGTCGGCGGCAACTCGCTGGACAACGTTTCCGATCGCGACTTCGCCATCGAATTCTGCTCGGCCGCGAGCATCGCGATGATGCACTTGTCGCGTTTCTCCGAAGAGCTGGTGCTCTGGACCAGCGCGCAGTTCCAGTTCATCGATCTGCCGGATCGTTTCTGCACCGGCAGCTCGATCATGCCGCAAAAGAAAAACCCTGACGTGCCAGAACTGGTGCGTGGCAAGACCGGCCGTGTGTTCGGCGCGCTGATGGGCCTGCTGACCTTGATGAAAGGCCAGCCGCTGGCCTACAACAAGGACAACCAGGAAGACAAAGAGCCGCTGTTCGACGCCGCCGACACCCTGCGCGACTCGCTGCGCGCCTTTGCCGACATGATCCCGGCGATCAAACCGAAGCACGCGATCATGCGTGAAGCGGCGCTGCGTGGTTTCTCCACCGCGACCGACCTGGCGGATTACCTGGTGCGCCGTGGTTTGCCGTTCCGTGATTGCCACGAGATCGTTGGTCATGCGGTGAAATACGGCGTGGACACAGGCAAGGATCTGGCCGAGATGAGCCTGGAAGAACTGCGTCAGTTCAGCGATCAGATCGAGCAGGATGTGTTTGCCGTGCTGACCCTGGAAGGCTCGGTGAATGCCCGCGACCATATCGGCGGGACTGCGCCGGCGCAGGTCAAGGCAGCTGTAATTCGCGGTCAGGCGCTGATCGCCAGCCGCTAACAGAAAAAGCCAAAAGCATCGCGAGCAGGCTCACTCCTACATTGGAATGCGTTCCCCTGTAGGAGTGAGCCTGCTCGCGATAGCTGCCTTCAACTCACTACAAACCTCACTTCTTGGCAGCGATCATCGCCAAAAACGCTGGCATCGCCGCTTCTTTGTCCGCCGCAATCTTCTGCACATGCGGATTCTGCTCCAGCCGCTCCAGCAGCGCCTTCGCCTGCGGCATCTCCGCCAGCAAATCGATCCCGAACAGTTTATGCCCGACCGCACAAGCCAACGGCACGCTGTAGAGGAAGTACAAATCGGCAATGCTCAGACTGTCGCCCGCCACGTACGGGGCGAATTTGCCGTGACGACCCAGCGCCGCAAACCCCAGCAACAATTCAGACTTGGTTTTTTCCTTGATCGCGTCCGGCAAGGTCATGCCGAAGAACGCTTCGCCATAACAGGCGCGGCCCGGCAACTCGATGTACAGCTCGATTTCCTTGGCAATCGCCAGCACTTGCGCACGTTCGAACGGATCGCTCGGCAGCAGCGGCGTGCCTTTTTGGGTCTGTTCGAGGTATTCGAGGATGATCGCGGTTTCGTTGATGAAACCGGCGTCCACGCCCAGCACCGGGACTTTGCCGCGCGGGCTGATAGCCAGTGATTCCGGGGTTGGCGTCGGGTAGAAGGTGATCTCTTCGAACGGCAGGCCTTTTTCCAGCAGCGCCAGCTTGACCATGTTGTAGTAGTTGCTGACTGAGAATCCGTAGAGCTTGAGCATCACATAGCCTCCAGGCCGTGCGGGGTGGGCAGTGCCTGTTTATAGATCGCTCAGGCCAATCCCGCCAGCAGCATCACGCCGCTGAATGCGGGTAAACTGGCGCCTTTCCTTGAGGAGCCTGCCATGAGCGAGCCGACAGACATCGACAATGACAACGACGAAGAAGAGTTCACCGAAGCGACGTTGATCGAAGCCATCGAAAACCAGATCGAAAGCGACAACCCGCCGGCCGCCAAAGCGACGTTCAACAAACTGACACTGGTCGGCGTCGAGCGCGAAGAAATCCTCAATCTGATGGCCCACGTGCTGGCCTACGAGATTGACGCGATGCTCGATGAAGACCGCGCATTTGATACTGAATGGTACGAAGCGGCCCTGCGTGCACTCCCTGAGTTGCCACCCGAAAAAGCCTAAGATCAAAAGATCGCAGCCTTCGGCAGCTCCTACACAAATCCCCTGTAGGAGCTGCCGAAGGCTGCGATCTTTTTTATGGGGACTACACTGGAATCCGCCTCACGACAAAATCCCTGATCTGAGCACTGGACATGCCGCATAAGCGGGTTCACCTTAGGGGCGCTGTCGTCTAATTCCTAGAAAGTCTGGAGTCCTTATGTCGCTTACCCCTGAGTTGGTTGCCGAACTGGAAGTCCTCGCACTCTTTCCCCTGGACAGTTCCCAGGAAGGTTTGAAAATTCATCAGACCGCTGCCCCGAAACATATTTCTGCCGCTAAACGCCTCTTTGAAAAAGACCTGACGGATCAGCCCGATGGCGGTTATCTGACCAGCCTCGGTCGCGATGCTGCGCAAAATGTGCAAACCGTGCTGACCATTCTGAGAGAGCAAGAAACCGCCTGATTCCACCCGACTTCGCCCACGGAAACTCCTGCCACGGGATTTCCGCGGGCCTGTGCGGGCGAAACGATAGAAATCTGACGTCAAAAACAAATTCAGCTTAAAAGTCCCGCTGCCCTAAGGCTAAACTGCCCGACATTCCGAGACCCTCTACGTCCGAGCCTGCGAGCCGGTTTGAGCTGACATGACGCGCACCCACGAAATCCGCCCCGACCTGGACGAGGGAATTGACCGCAAGGTTCTCAGCCAGCTGCGCGCGCGCTTTCTCAAACTCAATGAAGGCCGCCTCGGCCGTGCCCTCGAAGGGTTGTCGCCACGCCAACAGAGCGTGCTGACGCTGTTGCCGCTGTTCTTCCACGTCAATCATCCGCTGCTGCCGGGTTACGTCTCGGGCAGTGCGCCGGCCGGCCTGTCGAATTACGAGCCGGACGCCAATGTGCTCGCTGAAGCCCAACGCCTGACACGCTCGTTTTCTTATAAGCCGCGCCACGGCAGCAACCCGCCGCGACCAATTCACGGCCTGTTCCTGATGGGCAGCCTCGGCACACTGGCGCAGGCCGATCAAAGCGACATGGACGTGTGGGTCTGCCACGCACCGGATCTGAGCGAAAGCGAACTCAGTGAGCTGAGCAAGAAATGCCAGTTGCTCGAAGCCTGGGCCGCGAGCCAGGGCGCCGAGGCGCATTTCTTCCTGATCGACCCGGTGCGCTTCGTCAAAGGTGAACGCGACAACCAGCTCAGCTCGGAAAACTGCGGCACCACCCAGCACTATTTGCTGCTGGACGAGTTTTATCGTACGGCGATCTGGCTGGCCGGGCGCACGCCGATCTGGTGGCTGGTGCCGGTTTACGAAGAAACCGCCTACGACGTTTACACTCACACCCTGCTGTCGAAGCGCTTTATTCGCGCTGACGAAACCCTCGACCTCGGCCATCTGGCGACGATTCCGCCGGGGGAATTCATTGGTGCCGGGCTGTGGCAGTTGTTCAAAGGCATCGAGTCGCCGTACAAATCGGTGCTCAAACTGCTGCTGACCGAGGTCTACGCCAGCGAGCATCCGCAGGTGCAGTGCCTGAGCCTGCGCTTCAAAAAAGCCGTGTTCGCCAATCAACTGGATCTGGATGAACTGGATCCGTACATGGTCGTGTACCGGCGCATCGAGGAATACCTCAAGGCGCGCAACGAGCCGGAGCGTCTGGAACTGGTGCGGCGCGCGCTGTACTTGAAGGTCAATCGCAAGCTCACCGGCAACAGCCGCACGCAGAGCTGGCAGCGCTCGCTGCTCGAACGTCTGGCCAGCGAATGGCATTGGGATCAGCGGCAGTTGGCGCTGCTCGATAGCCGCAGCCAGTGGAAAGTCCGCCAGGTCAGCGCCGAGCGCCGTGCGCTGGTCAGCGAGCTGAATTACAGCTATCGCTTCCTGACCCAGTTCGCCCGCACCGAGCAAACCGTCAGCCTGATCAACAAGCGCGACCTCAATGTGCTCGGCCGACGGTTGTACGCGGCGTTTGAACGCAAGGCCGACAAGGTCGAGTTCATCAACCCCGGCATCGCCCCGGATCTGGCCGAAGACACCCTGACGCTGGTGCAATCGCGCAACAAAAAGGAACCCGGGCAAACCCAGTGGGGCCTGTACAACGGCAGCCTCACCGCGCAGGAATGGGAGCATTTCGCACCGATCAAACGCAGCCGCGAGTTGCTTGAACTGCTGACCTGGAGCCATCGCAACGGCGTGATCGACAGCAGCACGCGCCTGGCGCTGCACCCCGGCACCAGTGACATGAGCGAGTTCGAACTGTTCAACCTGCTCGGCAGCCTGCAACAGTGCATCGCCCTGCCCTTGCCCACGGTCGACGAAATCCCGTTGCTGCGCGCCGCAGTGCCCAGTGAAGTGCTGATGCTGGTCAACGTCGGCATCGACCCGCTCAAGCATCACCGCGACCTCAATATCCTGATGACCACCGAACGCACCGACTCGCTGAGCTACGCCGGCGTGCGCGAAAATCTGGTGCTGACCCTGGATCAGGTCACGCTCAACAGCTGGAACGAAGTGCTGGTCAACCGTTTCGACGGCCCACACGCCTTGCTCGACTGCCTGCGCGACTACCTCAACAACCTGCCGCGCGGGCCGCAGCAGCCGAAATTAAAGGTGCGCTGCTTTTGTCATAACCGCGCACAGTTCATTGCCCGCCGCGTCGAAGAGATTGTCGACACCGCGCAGAACCTGTTGCTCAGCGAGCTGAATCACCGCTACCTGATTCAGGTGCAGCAGCACTATCACGTTTTGGAATTGGTGCCGGGCCAGGTCAACCATGTCGCCCTCGCCACGCTGCCGGCGTTGCTCGATTACCTCGGCGAAGAACAGCCGCGTTATAGCCCGCTGCATCTGGATCCGATGGCGCTGGAGGAGCACGACCTCGCCTTGATCCTGCCGATGGGCCAGCCGGAATGCATTCAGGTGTTCTACCGGATCACTGAGCAACAGGCCGAGTTGTACGTGCTGGATGAATTCAATGCGCTGTGGCTGCAGCGTTTGCCGTATCACGATGAGCAAAGTCTGCTGGTGCCATTGCAGCGGTTTCTGCAATCGATCCTGTTCCGCCGCGAAGCCGTGCTGCCGATGGACGCAGGCCCAGACGCTGCCCTAGAAACTTTGTATTACCAGTTATTGCCTTCGGGCCCCGCGCGCGCGCGCCGGGTCGAAGCACGGCCCGCGCCGCAAACGCCAGTCAACAAACCGTTCTACGACGTGCAGGCGATCGTCGGCAAAGCCGCACCGGGTGAAGTGCAGGTCACTTTGTATTGCAATCAACGGGAATTCAGCGAGCTGGAACATGGCGACCAGCTGTTCAGCGTGGTCGCCCGGGAGATCGTCGAGCAGCGCCGCGAGACCGAGCGCTACCGCTGCTACATCACCGACCTCGACCTTTCGGGCCTGCTCGGTGACGGGCAGAGTTCAAGCAATTTGTATCTGCGCTACAAGGCTGACCTGGAGCGCGCCCTGAACGAGGCGCTCGAACAGGTCTGAGGCAGATTACTCGGGGAACGCGCCACCGTTGGCCGGTTGCGATTCGACTTCGAGCAAGGTCAGTTTGAGAGTCTTGCCACCCGGTGCCGGCCAATCGATGTGCTGACCGACTTTCAGGCCCAGCAGCGCACTGCCGACCGGCGCCAGAATGGAGATCTTGCCTTCGTCGGCGTTGGCATCCTTGGGATAGACCAGCGTCAGGTGGTAATCCTTGCCACTGCCTTCTTCGCGGCAATGCACGCGGGAATTCATGGTCACGACATCGGCGGGCACTTCATCGTGGCCGACCACGGTGTCGGCGCGATCCAGTTCGGTTTGCAGCGCAATCACGCCCGGCGCAGCCTGATCTTTCTCGTTCAGGTTGTCGATCAAGCGCTCCAGACGTTGCACGTCCAGACGGGTAAGGGTGATGGAAGGTGCGGTCATGATCCGGGCAGACTCCTTTCTTCTGCACATAAAAAGCAAAACCCCGCCAAAAAAGACGGGGTTTTCACCGTGCCTCGGTGGTTTGAGGCGTCTGCGGACACTATCACAGCTCAAAAAATATACAAGCCACCCTGCCCCAGCCCCCACTTATCCATCCGGGAACCTTTGTGGCGAGGGGATTTATCCCCGATGGGTCGCGCAGCGGCCCCAGGCTTTTGAGACTGCTGCGCAGTCTGTCGGGGATAAATCCCCTCACCACAGGATCGAGTCAGGCTTGAGTGCGGCGCTCGGTGGCTTGGGCGCAGATGACCCGCCGGCGCTGATCATCTGCCGAGCGCCATTCGCGAATGTCTTCAACATGCCGAAAGCAGCCCAGACAAACCTTCTGCTCGTCCAGCCGACAAACCCCGCTGCACGGCGAAGGCACGGCCGCGCTGACATTGCTGTAAAGCGGTTTCGGCGGACGAACAGGAGCGGTATCAGTCACGGAATCACAGACCTTCGAAATCGAAATCGGCGCCGGCCTGCTGCTTGACGATGCGCTCGAGCATTTCGCCCAGTTGCTCTTCGCTCTTGTCGCACATCCAGCGCTCGCTTTCTTCGTCGTAGTCGAAGTGGAAACCACCGGACACGGCCGCCAGCCATAGCTGACGCAGCGGCTCCTGACGGCTGAAGATCAGCTGCGAGCCGTTTTCGAACTTGACGGTCAAGACACCAGCCGAGCTCTCCAGGTCGATATCCAGGTCGCTTTCATCAAAGATGTCTTCCAGTTTTTCCTGGGTTTCATCGACCAGATCGTGGAAACGGGCTTCGGACAAACTCATTGCGGCAACCTCAAAAAATGTTCTGATCAGGCTCAAGCGCCGAAAGATACGGACGCTTCCGGCCGATTGCAAAGATTAACGACCAAGCACCCTCACCACCCTTTGTAGGAGCAAAGCTTGCTCGCGAACGCGGTCAATCATTCAACAATGATGCTGACTGATACAACGCTTTCGCGAGCAAGCTCTGCTCCTACAGGGGATTGCGGCGATCCGGGCTGCTTTGGGCAAGCCCCGCCGGACGGGAAGGCCATCACATAGGCAAGCTGCCGGGTGGCCGGTATACTCCGGCGCAATTAACGCATTTTCAAGGATTTCGCCATGAAGCGCCTGATCTCTTCCCTTGCTGCGCTCGTCGCGGTTGCCTGCCTTGTTTCGGCCTGCGGTCAAAAAGGCCCGCTGTACCTGCCCGATGACACTCAGGATCCGGCCGAGCAAGCCAAATCGTCGCAAAAACAACCGGCTTCCAAAGCACACAAGCACGACGTTTATTAAGGGATCGCCATGGACGCTTTTAACTACCGTGGCGGGGAGCTGTTTGCGGAAGGTGTGGCGCTGTCCGCCATCGCCGACCGCTTCGGCACCCCTACCTACGTTTACTCGCGCGCGCACATCGAAGCGCAGTATCTGGCTTACGCTGATGCGCTGGCCGGCATGCCGCACCTGGTCTGCTTTGCGGTCAAAGCCAACTCCAACCTCGGCGTTCTGAATGTCCTGGCCCGTCTCGGCGCCGGTTTCGACATCGTTTCCCGGGGCGAGCTGGAACGCGTCCTCGCCGCTGGCGGCAGCGCTGACAAGATCGTGTTCTCCGGCGTCGGCAAGACCCGTGATGACATGCGTCGCGCCCTCGAAGTCGGCGTGCACTGCTTCAACGTCGAATCCACCGACGAGCTCGAGCGCCTGCAAGTCGTGGCTGCCGAGTTGGGCGTTCGCGCACCGGTTTCGTTGCGTGTGAACCCGGACGTCGATGCCGGCACCCACCCGTACATTTCCACCGGTCTCAAAGAGAACAAGTTTGGCATCGCCATTGCCGACGCCGAAGACGTGTATGTGCGCGCCGCGCATCTGCCGAACCTTGAAGTGGTCGGTGTCGACTGCCACATCGGTTCGCAACTGACCACGCTGCCACCGTTCCTCGATGCGCTCGACCGTCTGCTGGATCTGGTCGATCGTCTCGGCGATTGCGGCATTCACCTGCGCCACATCGATCTCGGTGGTGGTTTGGGCGTGCGTTATCGCGATGAAGAGCCGCCATTGGCTGCTGACTACATCAAAGCCGTACGCGAGCGCCTTAACGGTCGTGATCTGGCGCTGGTGTTCGAGCCGGGCCGTTTCATCGTTGCCAACGCCGGCGTGCTGCTGACCCAGGTCGAGTACCTCAAGCACACTGAGCACAAAGACTTCGCTATCGTCGATGCGGCGATGAACGACCTGATCCGCCCGGCGCTGTATCAGGCGTGGATGGACGTTACCGCGGTCAAACCGCGTGACAGCGCTGCGCGCAAATACGACATCGTCGGCCCGATCTGCGAAACCGGCGACTTCCTCGCCAAGGATCGCGAATTGGCTCTGGCCGAAGGCGATCTGCTGGCCGTGCATTCGGCCGGTGCCTACGGTTTTGTGATGAGCTCCAACTACAACACCCGTGGCCGCGCCGCTGAAGTGTTGGTAGACGGTGATCAGGCTTTTGAAGTGCGTCGCCGCGAGACCGTGGCCGAGCTGTTTGCCGGCGAAAGCCTGCTGCCGGAGTAACCCATGCTGCTGCGTTTTACTAAAATGCACGGCTTGGGCAATGACTTCATGGTTCTCGACCTGGTCAGCCAGCACGCGCATATTCAGCCAAAGCACGCCAAGCAATGGGGCGACCGCCACACTGGCATTGGTTTCGACCAATTGTTGATCGTCGAGGCGCCGAGCAATCCGGACGTGGATTTCCGTTATCGGATCTTCAACTCCGACGGCTCGGAAGTTGAGCAGTGCGGCAACGGTGCGCGCTGCTTTGCGCGCTTCGTGCTCGACAAGCGTCTGACCGCCAAACGGCAGATTCGCGTCGAGACCAAGGGCGGCATCATCGAACTGGACGTGCGTAACGACGGCCAGATCGGCGTGAACATGGGCGCCCCGCGTCTGGTGCCGGCGGACATTCCGTTCGACGCACCGGCGCAAGCCATCAGCTATCAACTGGAAGTCGATGGCACCACGGTCGAACTGGCCGCTGTGTCGATGGGCAACCCTCACGCGGTACTGCGCGTGCAGGACATCAACAACGCGCCAGTGCATGAACTGGGGCCGAAAATCGAACATCACCCGCGCTTCCCCGCGCGCGTGAACGTCGGTTTTCTCCAGGTCATCGACCGCAACCGCGCGCAACTGCGTGTGTGGGAACGTGGCGCCGGGGAAACCCAGGCCTGCGGTACCGGCGCATGTGCGGCGGCGGTCGCGGCCATCAGTCAGGGGTGGATGGATTCGCCGCTGTTGATCGACTTGCCCGGCGGGCGTCTGTCCATTGAATGGGCAGGCCCTGGCCAACCGGTGCTGATGACCGGTCCGGCAGTGCGTGTATACGAAGGACAAGTGCGTCTTTGAGTGAGCAAAAACCATGACCGATAAGCCTCAGGTACCCGCCCGACAGTCCGACGAATCAGCGTCCGAGAGCCTGGAGGCGGCAGCGGTTGCTGCGTACCTTGAGGCGCATCCGGACTTCTTCGTCGAGCACGAAGAACTGCTGCCCGCCCTGCGCATTCCGCACCAGCGCGGCGACACCGTTTCGCTGGTCGAACGGCAGATGACCATCCTCCGTGATCGCAACATCGAGATGCGCCACCGCCTCTCGCAGTTGATGGACGTCGCCCGCGACAACGATCGCCTGTTCGACAAAACCCGTCGCCTGATTCTTTCTCTGATGGACGCCAGCAGCCTGGAAGACGTGGTGATCAGCGTCGAAGACAGCCTGCGCCAGGATTTCCAAGTGCCATTTGTCAGCCTGATTTTGCTCGGCGACAACCCGGCACCGGTTGGCCGCTGGGTCACCCACGCCGACGCGCAAGTCGCCATCGGCGGCTTGCTCACCGAAGGCAAAAGCGTCAGCGGCAGCCTGCGCGAACATGAGCTGGATTTCCTCTTCGGCGAAGAACAGCGCAAGCAGATCGGCTCCACCGCTGTGGTCGCGGTCAGCCATCAAGGCATCCACGGCATTCTGGCAATTGCCAGCCGTGATCCGCAGCACTACAAGAGTTCGGTCGGAACGCTGTTCCTCAGCTACATCGCCGAAGTCATGGGCCGCGTGCTGCCACGGGTCAACAGCTCCCTGCGCTCGGTACGCTGAGCATGGAACGACAACTGGACGCTTACTGCGAACACCTGCGCAGTGAGCGACAGGTGTCGCCGCACACGCTCTCGGCCTACCGCCGCGACCTCGATAAAGTCCTCGGCTGGTGCATCAAGCAGAACATCGGCAGTTGGGCCGCGCTCGATATTCAGCGCCTGCGCAGCCTGATCGCCCGCCTGCATGCGCAAGGCCAGTCCTCGCGCAGCCTCGCCCGGTTGCTCTCGGCGGTGCGCGGCCTCTATCACTATCTGAATCGCGAAGGCCTTTGCGACCATGATCCGGCGACCGGTCTGGCGCCACCGAAAGGCGAGCGCCGCTTGCCGAAAACCCTCGACACTGACCGTGCTCTGCAACTGCTGGAAGGTGCGGTCGAGGACGATTTTCTCGCGCGTCGGGATCAGGCGATTCTGGAATTGTTCTACTCCTCCGGTCTGCGCCTCTCCGAGCTGACCGGGCTTAATCTTGATCAACTTGATCTGGCCGATGGCATGGTGCAAGTCCTCGGCAAGGGCAGCAAAACCCGTCTGCTGCCGGTAGGAAAAAAGGCCCGCGAAGCCATCGAACAATGGCTGCCATTGCGCGCAATGACCAACCCGGCGGACGACGCCGTGTTCGTCAGCCAGCAAGGCCGACGCCTCGGCCCGCGAGCGATTCAGGTGCGGGTCAAATTGGCCGGCGAACGCGAGCTCGGGCAGAACCTGCACCCGCACATGCTGCGGCATTCCTTCGCCAGCCATTTGCTCGAATCCTCGCAGGATCTGCGCGCGGTGCAGGAATTGCTCGGCCACTCCGACATCAAGACCACGCAGATCTACACCCACCTGGACTTCCAGCACCTGGCGGCGGTCTACGACAGCGCCCATCCACGGGCCAAACGCATGAAAGGCGACGATTCATGAGCATCCAGTTGATCACCTTCGACCTCGACGACACGCTGTGGGACACCGCGCCAGTGATCGTCAACGCCGAAGCGGTATTGCGCGAATGGCTGAGCGAACATGCGCCGAATCTGGGCGCGGTGCCGGTCGAGCATTTGTGGGCGATTCGTGAGCGTGTGCTGGCCAAAGAGCCGGGGCTGAAACATCGGATCAGCGCGTTACGTCGGCGGGTGTTGTTTCATGCGATGGAAGACGCCGGCTACGCCCATGGCGAAGCCACCGACCTGGCAGACAAGGGCTTTGAAGTGTTTCTGCATGCGCGGCATCAGATTGAAGTGTTCCCTGAAGTCGAGCCGGTGCTGGAGATCCTCGCCAATCATTACGCCCTTGGCGTGGTCACCAACGGCAACGCCGATGTGCGTCGATTGGGCCTGGCGGATTACTTCAAGTTTGCGCTTTGTGCGGAAGATATCGGCATCGCCAAACCGGACGCGCGGCTTTTTCATGAGGCTCTGCAACGCGGTGGCGCCACCGCCGAAACCGCCGTGCACATCGGCGATCATCCGGGTGATGACATTGCCGGCGCACAACAGGCGGGGTTACGGGCAATCTGGTTTAACCCGGCGGGCAAAGCCTGGGAAGCCGAGCGCCTGCCGGATGCCGAAATCCGTAGCCTCAGCGATTTGCCAGCCGTGCTTGCACGCTGGAACCGCTGAAAAGATCGCAGCCTTCGGCAGCTCCTACAGGGGAACGCATTCCAATGTAGGAGCTGCCGAAGGCTGCGATCTTTTGATCTTTTCATCACCCATGAAAAAGCCCGCAGCGACGGCGGGCTTTTTCAGCAAGCAAGCGGCACGCCTCAGATAGGGCGGCTGCCGTACTTGTTGTCCGGCTTCTTCGGAGGATCGGCGACCACATTGGCCTCCACTTCCTGCACTTTTCCGCCGCGCGACAGGAACTCTTCCATGGCCTTGGCCAGGGCGTCGCGCTCCTTGTTCTTGGCTTCAATGCTCGGCAACTCATCTACCGACACCGCAGCCTTGGCTTTGCCTTTGGCAGCCGGGGCCGGCGTATCGTCACCGCCATCGTCGTCAGCAACGTCTTCCGCTGCTGCTTCCAGGCCTTCCTCGGCCTCGTCTTCGTCGCCTACTTCGAGGTCGTCGTTTTCCAGATCATCGTCGCTCATGTTCTACCTCATGACTTGCGAAAAGCAGATTAGTTATAGACCAGCTTTGGCAACTGTCGAAAGTCGCCGTTAAAAAATCAGTAACCATTGGTGACCAACGGTTTATGCCCCTTCACCGTGCAAGGTGGCGAGGACTTTACGGGCACCGCCATGATCACGGTGCTCGCCCAGATAAACACCTTGCCAGGTACCCAGTGCCAGTCGCCCTGCCGACACCGGCAGACTGATCTGACAACCAAGCACGCTGGCCTTGAAGTGCGCCGGGAGGTCGTCCAGGCCTTCGTCGTTATGCTCATAGCCGTCTGTTCCTTGTGGGATCAGACGATTGAAAAATCGTTCGAAGTCGCGACGTACCGCCGGATCGGCGTTCTCGTTGATGGTCAACGACGCCGAGGTATGCTGCAGCCACAAATGCAACAGACCGACCCGGCACTCCCTGAGTTCAGGCAGGCCAGCGAGTAACTCGTCCGTTACCAGATGAAAGCCCCGGGGCCGTGCCCGCAGGGTAATCAGAGTCTGTTGCCACATACAGTTCTCCGCACGTTCGGGGCGCATTCTAGCGCGCTCTGGGAAAAAACAAAGGCCCTAATACGCGTGCAATGACGTAAGCGTTTGGCCGGTGAAAAACCGTCGTCGTAAACACGACTAAAGGCGTACGAAAAATCCTTTCAGCCTGTCGCTTAATGACAAATCCCGGACAAAAAAATGCCCGGCGAACCGGGCAATTTTTTTCAGTGCGCGTACTTACAGGTTGTAGCCGCGTTCGTTGTGTTGTGCCAGATCGAGGCCGACCGATTCTTCTTCCTCGGTCACACGCAGACCCATGACGGCGTCCAGTACCTTGAGGATGATGAAGGTGACGATCGCGGTGTAGATCACCGTGAAGCCGACGCCTTTTACCTGAATCCAGACTTGCGCGCCGATATCGGTGACGGTGCCGAAGCCACCCAGAGCCGGCGCAGCGAAGACACCGGTAAGGATCGCGCCGAGAATACCGCCGATACCGTGTACGCCGAACGCGTCCAGGGAATCGTCATAACCGAGTTTGCGTTTCAGGGTGGTGGCGCAGAAGAAGCACACCACGCCTGCGGCCAGACCGATTACCAGTGCGCCCATCGGGCCCACGGTGCCGGCAGCCGGAGTGATCGCGACCAGACCGGCAACCACACCCGAAGCAATGCCCAGTGCGCTTGGCTTGCCGTGGGTGACCCATTCGGCAAACATCCAGCCCAGCGCCGCCGCAGCGGTAGCGATTTGGGTGACCAGCATCGCCATGCCGGCAGTGCCGTTGGCCGCCGCAGCGGAACCGGCGTTGAAGCCGAACCAGCCGACCCACAGCATCGCCGCGCCCATCAGGGTGTAACCGAGGTTGTGCGGAGCCATCGGGGTGGTCGGGAAGCCTTTACGCTTGCCCAACACCAGGCAGCAGATCAGACCGGCCACACCAGCGTTGATGTGCACCACGGTGCCGCCCGCGAAGTCGAGCACGCCCCAGTCCCACATCAGGCCGCCGTTGCCGGACCAGACCATGTGTGCGATCGGCGCGTAAACCAGGGTGAACCAGATGCCCATGAAGATCAGCATCGCGGAGAACTTCATCCGCTCGGCGAATGCACCGACGATCAGCGCCGGGGTGATGATCGCGAAAGTCATCTGGAAGGTGATGAACACCGCTTCAGGGAACAACGCCGCAGGACCGGTCAGGCTCGAAGGCGTGACACCGGCGAGGAACGCCTTGCCCATGCCGCCGAAGAACGAGTTGAAGTTGACGACGCCCTGCTCCATGCCGGTGGTGTCGAACGCAATGCTGTAGCCATAAATGACCCACAGGATGCTGATCAGACCGGTAATGGCGAAGCACTGCATCATCACGGAAAGAATGTTTTTCGAGCGAACCATGCCGCCGTAGAACAGCGCCAGGCCCGGGATGGTCATGAACAGCACGAGGGCCGTCGAGGTGAGCATCCAGGCAGTGTCGCCGGAATTGAGGACTGGGGCCGCCACTTCGTCTGCCGCCATTGCAAGGCTTGGCATTACGATGGACAACAGGGCTCCTAGCCCTGCGAATTTACGCAGAGTCATATTGTTTTCTCCTGGGGCGTTGGGGTTTGTGGCGGCGGTTAAATCGCGTCGGTATCGGTTTCGCCGGTACGGATGCGAATCGCCTGTTCCAGATTGACCACGAAGATCTTGCCGTCACCGATCTTGCCGGTGTTGGCCGCCTTGGTTATCGCCTCGATAACCCGATCCAGATCCTTGTCGTCGATGGCCACGTCGATTTTCACCTTGGGCAGAAAATCGACCACATATTCCGCGCCGCGATACAGCTCGGTGTGACCCTTCTGCCGGCCGAAGCCTTTGACTTCAGTAACGGTAATGCCCTGCACGCCGATTTCGGACAGCGACTCGCGCACGTCGTCCAACTTGAACGGCTTGATGATGGCAGTGACTAGCTTCATGAAAACTCTCTCCCGAATTGGTGGACTTGCCCCAGGAAAACAAACCCGACTCAAGTCTAAGCGCAGTGCCTGGCTTTGTAACGCATCGTCGGCCGTACCTGCCCGACTGACGCCAGCTAACCGCTGCCGACGAAACTCCCCGCTCCGTCTGCCGCACTGCATTCGTCACAGCGACTGCATCAGTGCATGGGTCGAAGGTGACTAAGCAGAAACCTTGCCATCTCGCCAAAAACCTCTGATTTCAATCCCTTGGCCGCTGCCGCAAGCCATCCCGCACAAAACGCTCTGCGGATACGCACAACAACGGTGCGTCACCGTCCGTCCGCCTGCGCGAAAAGCGTGCATCCCTGACCACGGGATTGACTATAGACACTGCGTGATACACTGCCGGCCATTGTTTCCAGGACATCCACCATGCTCGCGCCCAAAGACTTCCTCGACGCCCTGAGCGGCACCGCCTCCCGCCTGTTCAACGGCGACACCCCGCTGCCGAAAGCCGAAATCGAAAGCCAGTTCAAGATGCTGCTGCAGAGTGCGTTCAGCAAACTGGATCTGGTGAGCCGTGAAGAATTTGATAGTCAGATGGTCGTGTTAGCGCGTACTCGCGCCCGCCTCGAAAGCCTCGAAGCCAAAGTCGCCGAGATGGAAGCCAAGCTGACACCGCCCGCTGAATAACCCACGCCCCCTGTAGGAGCTGCCGAAGGCTGCGTCTTTTGATCTCCAGCCCTTCAACCATCCCGGCAACGTCCTACAACCTGAATGACCGCCGTCCGATTGCGCCGAAAAGCCCAGGTTTCTAAGCTCACCCGATGCTGAATGTTCAGCAGCGGGTTTGGCGACCTGGATCGAATTTGACGCAATGCAACTAAACTCACAGAGAGGTTTTTTCTCTCAACGAGTTATGGCGGCTTTGCGTGGGAGACCTCAGGGTCTGCCGGTTTCGAATTCACCGGTTCGCCAACCCGCGCATAGCTGCCACCCTTTTCGTTTGGCGACGAACAGAAGCAGTTTTCTTCACTTGAATTCGAGAACTGAACCATGGACGAAAACTACCTGACACCTAACATCTTCACCCGCCACAAACTCCCCCTCCACGCCCTCCTCATCCAGAACCAACCCTGGTTCTGCGCACGAGACCTGAGTCGCCTGCTGCACATCTACCTCAACGAACGCATGCTGCGAAAACTCGACCCCGACCAATACCAAACCCGAAAAACCTTGATCCACAACCAGATCGAAAACGCCCTGCTGATCAGCGAGTCCGGTATCTACGCCCTCCTCGTCTACCACTACTGCCCCGAATACCGAGCGCTGCGCGAATGGATCACCCACCTGGTCATCCCCACCCTGCGCGACGCCCAACACCCCAGCACAAGCGAACGCCCACACCTCAGCTTGCTCAGTTGGCCGGACATGTCTTTGAGTTTGTTGCACTGGAATAACCAGCCGTGGATACGGTTACAAGATGTGCCGCAGATGATGGTGGAACGGGAACAGACCAAGCGCCCAATGACGGGGCCATGGTGGAAAAGAGCTTCGCGGATGCTGCAATCGCTATAAACCCGCATGCCGGAGCTGGGCCCTGCGCAAATCGTAAGTCGATTGCAGATTCATCCAGAACTCAGGCGTAGTGTTGAGATAAGTGGCAAGGCTGATTGCCAGATCGGCGCAGATCCTGAGCTGGCATTTCACAAGCTTTTCGATCTCACTTTCGGGCCAGTTCGAGGGCATGGCCAGATCCATGACGGTCATGCCCAACGGCTCCATGAATTCCTTATTCAGAACCTCGCCCGGATGAATCGGGCGCATACCATTGCGATCCATTTTTCGCCTCCAGAGGCTGCATTGAACGGCCAAACTGGAGCATCCGACTCCCGGATTCAAGACCTTCACCCCCCTTTCGCCGGCGTCCTACAACTATTAGGGCATGGCCCTACAAACATTAGCGTCTGCGCCCAGTTACGCAGCTCTTACGCATGTCATTACATTGGCGAACGAAATACGCCCATCAAGATGGAGGTATCTGTGAAAGATAAGAAGAGGAAGGAAAAGCTATTTCAGATTGTTGATTTACACCTCGAAGCACTCCGTTTGGCTGGGGATATGTCAGCCAACCAACGGCGATTTATTGAAGTTGCTGTTACATGTGGGCCAGCGCTTGAGCCAAGCGGCGTGCTGGCCGGTAGAAGATCCTGAGTGAAAAATAAAAAAGGCGTCCATAGGACGCCTTTTTTGTGTTCGGAGGAGTAGTCGCAGCGATTCTTTAGCTCCCGACTTTACGGCCTTGGGTTCAGAATCCGACAGGCTAGCCCGTCGTCATTACTTCAGAGAAACCAGCTTTCTCTGCTGCCAAAAATGCGGGGGAGCTTTTACTGGTGCCCAGTCCCAACGAATGCGCAGTTGCAGTCCTCGAGCGTGAGGATCCTTCAGTACCGCTCAGGAGTCAAAGCTCATTTACGATCGAGAGCAGCGCAAAACCCTCATCCATGCCGGTATAAAGTATTGCCTCTCCGCCCTCTCACACCCTGAACTGGCCATCTCCAACGTCCTTCACTAACACAAGCACAGTCCTACGAGGATCGTCCCCTACGTCTGATTACGTAAGCATCAATGCCTTCGATATCGTCTGTATATTGATCCCGACAGAACAAGACGATGCGAAGAAAAGGCAAAGGTACCGAGCTTCGAAATCAGACACTCAAATCTGAATCGCGCAAACTCGCACATCAAACAATGTCCATGGATCCAGAAGCCGTGGCAGCTGGAGTTGACGCTCTATTACTCAGGATCGATCCGATTACTCCAGTAGCAATTAACGCATTCCACCAGTGGACCGGCCCCGTTGGGTATCCCTGGGACTCTGTTTTGGACTGGAAGAACAAAGATGCAAAAGGGCTGGACTTGGCGTTCTGGTACGAAGAGGAACTGTGCGGACTGTGCTACGCAACACCGCGAAGAAGCACGATCTGCATGAAAATCGTCCTTTTGCAGGGACACACCTGCAAGACGAATACCTTGCGGGGTTGGATCGCTCCGATGGCATTGCTGACAACAGAGTTCTACGCCCGGAAGCTGGGGTGCACGCAAATCGAAGTACAAGAGCCAGACTCAGGCGCCATCCCTTACTATCAAACGCTGGGATTTTATTTTGATACAACCGGTCGCCTTGTCTTTCCATTGGACGACCAATAAGATCGAATCAAGCATCCCGGCACGTGAGGTGTTTATGAAGCAGAAGAAGCAGAAAACCCAACCGGCACGGGTGTCCAAACCGGGTACCGAGGCACTCGGATTACCGGACAGAGTTTCAGCCAGTCAGCGGCATTTTCTGAAAGTGGCCGCGACCTATGGCAAGGAAATGGAGCCCGATGGTTGGCTCGCCGGTGGTGGAACCTGAGTACCGCAAAAATGACCGCCTGACAGGCGGTTTTTTTATGCCTGAGAATTAGTGTCTTCAGCAACATCCAGTGAAGGTTCGACCTTAAAACTGTCCGACCAACGCCCTCTCCCCCGACTACCCTTAAAAAACCCGCAGGAAGCGGCTCCCCGATTCAGCTCAAGGAACGACCATGTCCCTCTCCATCGTCCACAGTCGCGCCCAGATTGGCGTCGATGCTCCCGCTGTCACCGTCGAAGTCCATCTGGCCAACGGTCTGCCGTCGCTGACCATGGTCGGCCTGCCCGAGGCGGCTGTGAAGGAGAGCAAGGATCGGGTGCGCAGCGCGATCATCAATTCCGGGCTGCAGTTTCCGGCGCGGCGGATCACTTTGAATCTGGCGCCGGCGGATCTGCCCAAGGATGGCGGGCGGTTTGATCTGGCGATTGCCTTGGGGATTCTGTCGGCGAGTGTGCAGGTGCCGTGTCTGACGCTGGATGATGTGGAATGTCTTGGTGAGTTGGCGCTGTCCGGCGCCGTACGAGCGGTGCGTGGCGTGTTGCCGGCAGCATTGGCGGCGCGCAAGGCGGGTCGTGCGCTGGTGGTGCCGCGAGCGAATGCTGAGGAAGCCTGTCTGGCATCGGGGTTGAAAGTGTTTGCGGTGGATCATCTGCTGGAGGCGGTGGCGCATTTCAATGGCCATACGCCGGTTGAACCGTATGTCTCGAACGGCCTGATGTACGCCAGCAAACCCTATCCCGATCTCAACGAAGTCCAAGGTCAATCAGCTGCCAAACGTGCGCTGCTGATTGCCGCGGCGGGCGCGCATAACCTGTTGTTCAGCGGCCCGCCGGGGACGGGCAAAACCTTGTTGGCCAGTCGCCTGCCCGGGTTGCTGCCACCACTCGCGGAAAGCGAGGCGCTGGAAGTGGCGGCCATTCAATCGGTCGCCAGTTGCGTGCCGCTGACCCACTGGCCGCAGCGGCCGTTTCGCCAGCCGCATCACTCGGCATCCGGCCCGGCACTGGTCGGTGGCAGCTCGAAACCGCAACCCGGTGAAATCACCCTCGCCCACCACGGCGTGCTGTTTCTCGATGAATTGCCGGAGTTTGATCGCAAGGTTCTGGAGGTGCTGCGCGAGCCATTGGAGTCCGGACACATCGTGATTTCCCGAGCCAAGGATCGCGTGCGTTTTCCGGCGCGCTTTCAATTGGTGGCGGCAATGAATCCATGTCCCTGTGGATATCTTGGCGAGCCCAGCGGCAAATGTTCCTGTACACCGGACATGGTGCAGCGCTATCGCAACAAGCTATCGGGGCCGCTGCTGGATCGAATTGATCTGCACCTGACGGTCGCGCGGGAGGCGACGGCTCTGAATCCGCAGGTAAAGCCGGGAGAGAACAGTGCCACTGCCGCTGCTTTGGTCGCCGAGGCGCGCGAACGGCAGCAGAAACGTCAGGGCTGCGCCAATGCATTTCTTGATTTGCCGGGGCTGAAGAGGCACTGCGCGCTATCCAAAGCCGATGAAAAATGGCTCGAGTCGGCCTGTGAGCGATTAACGCTTTCGCTGCGTTCGGCACATCGCCTGCTCAAGGTCGCCCGGACACTGGCAGACCTTGAGCAAGTCGATGCGATCAAACGCGAACACTTGGCCGAGGCGCTGCAATATCGGCCGGCGACACCTTAATGCTCGGTCAGATCAACCAGCGGCGTCTGCCGCACTTCGGTGTCGCGCCCCGCCTGAATTTCGGTCACACGCTTCAAGGCGTTATCCACAGCACCTTTGTCTGCGAGCAGGCTGTAGCTGATCTGGAACTGTTTGCGTTCCTTCGGTGCGATGGTCGGCACCAGATTCAACGGACGCTGATAGCGGCGGTTGTAAGAAAAACTGGTGCCCGGCTCCAGCCCCGTGACATAGCCCTGCCCTTGGGTATCAGTGTTTTTCCACAGAGAGAACACTGGCAACTGCTGGGTATTGAAGCCAACAGAAACACCAAGGCTGCCCGCCTTGTTATGCAGAACAGTCAGCGTTTCACCTTTGGCGTCGGCATAGGGCACGACGTTGTAGACGGTTTCGTCGTAGTCCTTGGTCGGCGCACGATAAGTCTGCCAGTCAGCCAGATCGCCCTTGGCCTTGTCGTTGAACGGCGAGACCTGTTTTACCGGTGCAGCAAAACGGGCGCCCTGCTCGAGGAACGGCGTGCTGAAATTGCTGTGATACAGCGCCTGGTATTCCTTTGGATAGTCGCCGTTGTTAGTCAGCGTATCGTTAAGTGCAAAGCGCACGCTGCCAGGTTCGGTGACCAGTTCAGTGACGACCGAGAAGTCGACTTTCTTGAAGGCCTGCTCTTTCAGCTCGCCGCGCAGACTGATGGCGTAGGGTGGCTTTTCGTCGATGTGCAGCGTGACGGTACTGGCCGGGATGTTGGCGGCGCGGCCATGCAAGGTCAGCAGTTCACCGTTGTCCATGCCGGGATGGCCAACCCATTCGTAACCGCAGCGGGCGACCAGCTCGTTGAAACCTTCCAGCCAGCCCAGACCACCGCGCCCGTTGAGCTCGATGAAGGCCGGGTTGACCACGTCCTTGACCGGCGAATCCCAACCCATGCGCACGTTGCCGACAGAGGCCTGCAAGACGTTCATCCCTCGGGTTGGCACCACCGAGAGTTTCATCGTGCCGTTATCGATATCGACGATGCTGACGCCTTCCTGCCGCCCCCCGTGCAAGGTACGCAGGCTTACGGAGAAGGGTTTGTCGGTTTTCACGCCGAGCTGCTCACTGGTGATGCTCCAGTTTTGCGCGGACTTGTTGGTGTCGAGGAGGACGTAATCCCAGGCCATGGCGTGGGAAGCAGCAGAGAATGCGCCGAGGGCGACGGCGAGTTTGAGCGGGGTCATGGCAGCAGCCTTTATTGGAGTTGTGCCATTTTTATAGCGCTGCGGAAACGTTTCAGCAAGTATGAAAGAGCAAGAGCTCGAGTGTTTTATTCAGGATTGGCAGTGAGGCGATCGCGAGCAGGCTCACTCCTACAGGGATCTTCAGTGATCACAAACATTGCGACCAACCGATACACCTGTAGGAGTGAGCCTGCTCGCGATAGCGATTTCAGCCACCCATCAACGAAACCGATCAACCTCGGCACGCAAGTCCGCCGCCAAGCCTTCCAGTTCCTTCGCCGTCACAGCCAGATTCGAAACAACCTCACGCTGCTCACTGTTGGCCAACGCAATGCTCTGCAAATTGCTGCTCAGCAAAGTCGCGGTGCTGCTCTGCTCCTGAGTCGCGGTGGTAATCGCGGCAAACTGCTGCCCCGCCGAACGGCTCTGCTCATCAATCCGCGCCAGCGCCGAGGCGACATTGGCGTTACGCGACAAGCCTTCCTGCATCAGCACATTGCCCTGCTCCATGGTGCTGATCGCGTTGCCGGTTTCCTGCTGGATGCTGTGGATCATCACCGAGATTTCATCGGTCGCCTGACGGGTACGCGAAGCCAGGCTGCGCACTTCATCCGCCACCACGGCGAAACCGCGACCTTGCTCACCGGCACGCGCCGCTTCAATTGCAGCGTTGAGCGCCAGCAGGTTGGTCTGCTCGGCAATCGAAGTGATCACGCCAACGATGCCGCCAATTTCCTGCGAGCGCTGACCGAGGGTGTTGATCACTGTGGCGGTGCTGTTGAGGGCGCCAGCGATTTGCTCCAGAGAGGACGAAGCTTCTTCCATCGAGCTGCGGCCAATCTGCGTCTGCTGGGCGTTTTCCTGTGCCAGACGTTGGGTCGCGCCCATGTTGTCGGCGATGTTCAACGAGGTCGCGCTGAATTCTTCCACCGCGCCGGCCATGCTGGTGATTTCGCCGGACTGCTGCTCCATGCCTTCATAAGCACCGCCAGACAAACCGGACAGTGCCTGCGCTCGGCTGTTGACCTCCGCGGAGGAACGGCGAATGTGCTCAACCATGGTCGACAGCGCCTGGCTCATCTGGTTGAACGCGCGCGACAACTGACCGATTTCGTCGTTACTCGCTACATTCAGACGCACGCTCAGATCACCGGCGCCCAAGGCTTCGGCCTGACGCACCAGATCACCCAGCGGTTGCAGTTTCGAACGCAGCAGCCACATCGCCGAACCGACCGCCAGCAACATCGCCAACAGGCTGCCAATCGCCAGTTGCGTGCCGACGCTCCAGGTCACTGCGCGTATCTCGGCTTTCGGCATGCTTGCCACCACCGACCACGGGCCGCCGTCGAACGGCACCGCGACGCTGTAGAAATCTTCGGACGTGTCGCCCCAGAACTGGCCTTTGCCCGGCGATTTCGCCAGATCCTTGATCAGCGGAATTGCTTGATCCAGCGCCTGCACGCCCGCTGGTGGAACCAGCCATTTGCTTTGCTCATCAAGCAACGCCAGCGAGCCGGTCTGACCGATGCGGAAGCGTTTGAGATTGTCGAACTGAGCGTTCTGCGCATCGGTGTAATCGAAACCGACGAACAGCACCGCAATCACTTTGCCGCTGCCATCGCGCACCGGGGTGTATTGGGTCATGTAGGAACGATCAAACAGCAAGGCGCGGCCGACATAACCCTGTCCGGTCATCAACTTCGCGTAGGCCGGATGGGCGTGGTCAAGCAAGGTGCCAATGGCGCGGCTGCCGTCCTGTTTGGTCAGCGAGGTGCTGACGCGGATGAAGTCTTCGCCACTGCGTACGAACAGCGTGGCAACGCCGGCAGTCATCTGCTTGAACTCGTCGACTTCCTTGAAGTTGTTGTTCAGCACTTCGCTGCCCAGGTGCAGACCCGGAGTCTGGGCGCCGGCGACGCTCACCGGCTCGTCCGGATGAAGGCTCAACCCGCTGCTGAAGCGCTTCTCGAACAACCCGCTGAGGCGCTGGGTGCTTTCACGCAACGTGCCGTGGAAGGTACTCAGTTGGTCGGCCAGCAGCCGCGCCTCACTGGCCAGATGTTCTTCACGGGTGGCGAGGTTGGCGGTATCTAGCGAACGCAACGCGAACAGCGTACTGCCACTGATGACGACCGCCAGAATCACAGCAAGGGCAAGGCCCAGCTGCGAGGCAATCCGAGCGCGAGGTTGAGACATGAACAGCTCCTGGCCGAGCCACCGGATCCTCCTTGATCGCAGCTGATGCTCGGAATAATTCTAATAATGGGGGTGAAGCATGGAGACCGGCACGACGGTTCCACTTGCTCATAGTCGGCGGTAAATCCGAATACTTGAGCGCTGTGCGAGGGTATGGCACGGGGCCGGCATTGTGGCGGCTCGAACGTTTCAGCTCAAGCGCGTGACGGCTGGCAGTTCCATGGCGCGGACTTCGCCTTGAAGAAAGTCGCTGAGGCGGCGCAAACGTTCACCTCCCGGACGGGTTTTTGGCCACACCAGGTAATAATTCAGGCCGCTGGCGACAGCGGTTGGCCACGGCAGACTGAGGCGTCCTTGCGCGACATCTTCGGCGACCATCAACAAATCGCCCATTGATACCCCGTAGCCACGCGCCGCTGCGATCATGCCCAGCTCCAGCGTGTCGAAGACTTGCCCACCCTTGAGCGAGACCTGATCGGACAAGCCCATGTGCTCCAGCCAACTGCGCCAGTCGCGGCGATCCGGGGTCGGGTGGAGCAATTCGGTGTTTGCCAGTCGATCAAGATCCCACGGTTGATCGTTGAGCAGATTCGGCGCGCCGACCGGGATCAACTCTTCGGGAAACAGCAAACTCGCCTCCCAGTCCGGCGGAAAATGGCCGTCGCTGAGCAACACGGCGCAATCAAACGGCTCATCGTTGAAGTCCACCGAATCGACATCCATCCACGCACTGGTCAGTTGCACCTCGTTGCCCGGCTGCAAATGGCGGAACCGACTGAGCCGCGCCAGCAGCCAACGCATGGTCAGGGTCGACGGGGCTTTCATGCGCAGGATGTCGTCCTCGGCACGCAAGGTGTTGCAGGCGCGCTCCAGGGCTGCGAAGCCTTCACGGATGCCCGGCAACAGCAAACGGGCCGACTCGGTGAGCTGCAAATGGCGACCGCTGCGGTGAAACAGCTTGCAGGCAAAGTGATCCTCGAGCGTACGAATATGCCGACTCACCGCGCTCTGGGTGATCGACAGTTCTTCCGCTGCGCGGGTGAACGAGCTATGTCGCGCCGCCGCTTCAAATGCGCGCAGGGCATACAACGGAGGAAGTCGACGGGCCATGCACAAAGCTCCAGTGGCGGGATGCAGCGAAATGAGCGGAATCTGTTCAGGATGAGTTTTAGTCATGCCACCCATCCTTTTTATCCCTTTGTGCAATGCCTGCCAAGGCCGGAGAATCGACGGTCTCCTGTTCCCTCTGAAAATTGAGTGGTGATACCCATGCAGCATCCTGTGCGTACTGAACTCTGGGCCATTCTGCGGCTGGCAGGGCCGTTGATCGCTTCACAGTTGGCGCACATGTTGATGGTGCTGACCGACACTTTGATGATGGCGCGCCTCAGTCCCGAAGCGCTGGCCGGCGGCGGTCTTGGCGCGGCAACTTATTCGTTCGTGTCGATCTTCTGCATCGGCGTGATTGCCGCAGTCGGCACCTTGGTAGCGATTCGCAAAGGTGCGGGCGACATCATTGGCGCGGCCCGTCTGACCCAGGCCGGGTTGTGGCTGGCGTGGCTGATGGCGCTGGGTGCCGGCTTGCTGCTATGGAACCTGAAACCGGTGTTGCTGCTGTTCGGCCAGACCGAAACCAACGTCAACGCCGCCGGGCAATTCCTGATCGCCCTGCCCTTCGCCCTGCCCGGCTACCTGAGCTTTATGGCCCTGCGCGGTTTCACCAGTGCAATTGGTCGGGCGACACCGGTGATGGTTATCAGTCTGGCCGGCACCGTGGCCAACTTCCTGCTCAATTACGCGCTGATCACTGGCATGTTCGGTCTGCCGAAAATGGGCCTGATGGGCATCGGTCTGGTCACGGCGATTGTCGCCAACTGCATGGCGCTGGCATTGGCCTGGCATATACGCCGGCACCCGGCGTATGACGCTTATCCGCTGCGCGCAGGGTTATCGCGGCCGAACCGCCAGTACCTGAAAGAACTCTGGCGCCTCGGTCTGCCGATCGGTGGCACCTACGCGGTGGAGGTCGGGTTGTTTGCCTTCGCGGCGCTGTGCATGGGCACCATGGGCAGCACGCAACTGGGCGCGCATCAGATTGCTCTGCAGATTGTTTCGGTGGCGTTCATGGTGCCGGCGGGGATGTCTTATGCGATCACCATGCGCATCGGCCAGCATTACGGCGCCGGGCAATTGCTCGATGCACGGATGTCAGGCCGGGTCGGGATTGTCTTTGGTGCGGTGGTGATGCTCGGGTTTGCGATGGTGTTCTGGTTGCTGCCAAATCAGTTGGTCGGGTTATTCCTTGATCACAATGATCCGGCGTTTGCCGAAGTGATTCGTTTGGCGGTGAGCCTGCTGGCCGTGGCGGCATGGTTCGAGCTGTTCGACGGCACGCAGACGATTGCCATGGGCTGTATTCGCGGGCTCAAGGATGCGAAGACCACGTTCCTGGTCGGGCTCGGCTGTTATTGGCTGATCGGCGCGCCAGCGGCGTGGTGGATGGCATTCCACTTGAACTGGGGGCCGACGGGCGTCTGGTGGGGATTGGCGCTGGGGTTGGCGTGCGCGGCGGTGAGTCTGACGTTGGCGTTTGAGTGGAAGATGAAGCGGATGATTCGGCTGGAGCCTGCGTCATCCCGGCCATTCACAGTTCCTCAGACCGACTGAAATCCCCCAATGAAAGGGAATCTTGTGGCGAGGGGATTTATCCCCGTTGGGTGGCGAAGCCGCCCCAAAATCTGATGTCGCGGTGTATCAGTTACACCCGGTGCGATGGTTTTGCGACTGCTGCGCAGCCGAACGGGGATGAATCCCCTCGCCACAATGTTGTTTCAAATTTGCTCTAGTGGTCAGCTCACGATTTCGAGGGCGGGCTGTTGGCTTGAGCCAAACGTCAGGTACTCAACCAGCTCTGCCAACGGCAACGGCCGGCTGATCAGATAACCCTGCACCTGATCGCAACCAAACCCGCGCAGCAATTCCAGTTGTTCCGGCGTTTCAACACCTTCCGCCACCACTTCCAGATGCAGGTTGTGCGCAAGGTTGATCATCGCGTGCACCAGTTTGCGGTTCTCTTCACGCTGTTCCATGCCACCGACAAAGCTCTTGTCGATCTTCAGCAAAGTGATCGGCAAGCTGTTGAGGTGCACGAACGATGAGAACCCGGTGCCAAAGTCATCCAGCGAGAAACGCACACCCAGGCGCCCGAGCGCATCCATGGTCTGCTTGACCAGATCGCTGCGACGCATCACCGCCGTTTCAGTCAGCTCGAACTCCAGCCACTGCGCCTCCACACCGCGCTCAGCGATCAAGCGGCTCAGCGTCGGCAACAACTGACTGTCCTGAAACTGGCGGAACGACAGGTTGATCGCCATGTGCAGCGCCGGCAATCCGCGTTCGCGCAGTGCCTGCATATCGCGCAACGCCCGGGAAATCACCCAGTAACCCAGCGGCACAATCAAGCCGCTCTGCTCGGCCAACGGCACGAACTCACTCGGCGGCAGCAAACCACGTTCGCCATGGCGCCAGCGCACCAAGGCTTCGAGGCCGACAATCTGCCCATCCTCAAGATTCAGGCGTGGCTGGTAATGCAGTTCCAGCTCATCACGACGCAAGGCCCGGCGCAGCTCACTTTCGAGGTCAGCCATGCTCCGCGCGTTGCGGTTGATACGTTCGTTGAAGATATGAAAGGTGCAGCCCTGCGTGCTCTTGGCCTGCTGCATGGCGATGTGCGCATGCCACATCAGCGGGTCAGCGCCAGCCTGCGCGCGGGCGTGGGCGATGCCGAGGCTGGAGCCGATGAGCAGGCTTTCGCCATCCACCCAATACGGTTCGGCGAGTGCTTCGGTGATGCGTTCGGCCATCCACTCGGCGCGTTGCGGCGCGCGGCGGGTGTCGATCAGCAAAGCAAATTCATCGCTGCCGAGACGTGCCAGTTGATCGCCGGCCTCCAACTGACTTTTCAGCCGCGCCACGACTTGCAGGATCAGACGGTCGCCAGCCTGATGACCAAGGGCGTCGTTGGCGTGGCGAAAGTTGTCGAGATCGAGATGCCCGAGGGCCAGGCCGCGACCATCGCCTTCAGCGAGACGCGCCGTCAGCAAAGTCTGGAAACCCTGACGGTTGGCGATGCCGGTCAAAGGATCCTGTTCGGCGAGGCGTTGCAGGGTGTTTTCGAGAACTCCGCGTTCGCGCACATGGCGCAGGCAACGGCGCAGCATGCCGGGGTCGAGGGCGTCGAACACCAGCCAGTCACTGACGCCAACCGGCGCGGTGTCCGGTTCATGTTCCAGCAGCAATACCGTCGGCAGGCTGCAGCGGCCGGGTGCCGGTTGCAACGCAGGAAGGGTCAATAACACCGCATGGCGGTTGTCTTCGAACAAACTGCTGACCGACTCCCAGCTCGGCGCGCTGATCAGCACCGCCGCGCTCCCCATCGGAGCCAGACACTCACGCAATAACGCTGTCCACGCTGGCTCTTCGGCCAGTAGCAGCAAACGCAAGGGTTCGACAGGCGTAGACAAGCTAGCTCCCTAGACTCTGCAATGATGTGGGCGGGGGCATTATGCCGTTGCGCTGACCAATGACCAAATGACAACGGATATCGAAACGTTATTTTGTGTCACGAATGAGAACATTAGCCGCAAAATCACCGCGCATCCTGCGTGAAAGTAACAAAACCGGCAAATTTGAATCGCGTGGTACGTCACAAGTCGGACAGAGCAGCACAAATCTCTGAGCCTGTTAAAATGCCGGCCCATTTCGTCAACGACTCCCGAATTTTCGTATGTCCCGACTCAATCCCCGGCAGCAAGAAGCCGTGAACTACGTCGGCGGCCCTCTATTGGTGCTCGCCGGTGCTGGCTCCGGCAAGACCAGCGTGATCACGCGCAAAATCGCGCACCTGATCCAGAACTGCGGCATCCGCGCCCAGTACATCGTCGCCATGACCTTTACCAACAAGGCCGCGCGCGAGATGAAAGAGCGGGTCGGTACCCTGTTGCGCGCCGGCGAAGGGCGCGGTCTGACGGTCTGCACCTTCCACAATCTCGGTCTGAACATCATCCGCAAGGAACACGTGCGGCTGGGCTACAAACCCGGTTTCTCGATCTTCGACGAGACCGACGTCAAGTCCCTGATGACCGACATCATGCAGAAGGAATACGCGGGCGAAGACGGCGTCGACGAGATCAAGAACATGATCGGCGCCTGGAAAAACGACCTGATCCTGCCGCCTCAGGCGCTGGAGAACGCGCGTAATCCCAAGGAACAGACTGCCGCCATCGTCTACACCCACTATCAGCGCACGCTGAAAGCGTTCAACGCGGTGGACTTCGACGACCTGATCCTGCTGCCGGTAAAACTCTTCGAAGAACACGCCGACATCCTCGAAAAGTGGCAGAACAAGGTGCGTTACCTGCTCGTCGATGAATACCAGGACACCAACGCCAGCCAGTACCTGCTGGTAAAAATGCTCATCGGCAAGCGCAACCAGTTCACCGTGGTCGGCGACGACGACCAGTCGATCTACGCCTGGCGTGGCGCGCGACCGGAAAACCTGATGCTGCTGAAGGACGACTATCCGTCCTTGAAAGTGGTGATGCTCGAACAAAACTACCGCTCGACCAGTCGCATCCTGCGTTGCGCCAACGTGCTGATCTCGAACAACCCGCACGAATTCGAAAAGCAGCTGTGGAGTGAAATGGGCCACGGTGACGAGATCCGCGTGATCCGCTGCCGCAACGAAGACGCCGAAGCCGAGCGCGTGGCCATGGATATC
>NZ_JBIUVN010000017.1:68015-102080 GCF_044742965.1 Pseudomonas sp. NPDC087804
CTCTATCGCGGTAACTATCAGGCCAAGCTGATCGAGCTGAAGCTGCAGCACCATCAGGTGCCGTACCGTCTTAGCGGCGGTAACAGCTTCTTCGGCCGTCAGGAAGTGAAAGACCTGATGGCCTACTTCCGCCTGATCGTGAACCCGGATGACGACAACGCCTTCCTGCGCGTGATCAACGTTCCGCGCCGCGAAATCGGCTCGACTACTTTGGAAAAACTCGGCAACTACGCCACCGAACGCAAGATCTCGATGTACGCCGCCACCGACGAAATCGGTCTGGGCGAGCATCTGGACAGCCGCTTCACCGATCGCCTGTCGCGCTTCAAGCGTTTCATGGACAAAGTGCGCGAGCAGTGCGCCGGCGAAGACCCGATCTCCGCCCTGCGCAGCATGGTCATGGACATCGACTACGAGAACTGGCTGCGCACCAACAGCTCCAGCGACAAGGCCGCCGACTACCGGATGAGCAACGTCTGGTTCCTGATCGAGGCGTTGAAAAACACTCTTGAGAAGGACGAAGAAGGCGAAATGACCGTCGAGGATGCGATCGGCAAACTCGTCCTGCGCGACATGCTCGAACGTCAGCAGGAAGAGGAAGACGGTGCCGAAGGCGTGCAGATGATGACGCTGCATGCGTCCAAGGGTCTGGAATTCCCTTACGTGTTCATCATGGGCATGGAAGAGGAAATCCTCCCGCACCGCTCCAGCATCGAAGCCGACACCATCGAAGAAGAACGCCGCCTGGCCTACGTGGGCATCACCCGCGCGCGTCAGACCCTGGCGTTCACCTTCGCCGCCAAGCGCAAGCAGTACGGCGAGATCATCGACTGCGCGCCGAGCCGCTTCCTCGATGAGCTGCCACCGGACGATCTGGCCTGGGAAGGCAACGACGACACACCGACCGAAGTCAAAGTCGTGCGCGGCAACAGCGCATTGGCTGATATACGCGCGATGTTAAAGCGCTAGAATTGACCACTTTTTTTACTAGACCTTCGGCGCACAAAGCGCCAAAAGAGGACAGCTTCATGGAAGCATTGCACCAGAAAATCCGCGAACAAGGCATTGTGCTTTCCGACCAGGTCCTGAAGGTCGACGCCTTCCTGAACCACCAGATCGACCCGGCCCTGATGAAGCTGATCGGCGACGAAATCGCCGCGCTGTTCAAGGATTCGGGCATCACCAAGATCGTCACCATCGAAGCCTCGGGCATCGCCCCGGCGATCATGACCGGTCTGAACCTCGGCGTGCCGGTGATCTTCGCCCGCAAGCAACAGTCCCTGACCCTGACCGAAAACCTGCTGTCGGCGACCGTTTACTCGTTCACCAAAAAGACCGAAAGCACCGTGGCCATCTCGCCGCGCCACCTGACCAGCAGCGACCGAGTGCTGATCATCGACGACTTTCTGGCCAACGGTAAGGCCTCGCAAGCGCTGATCTCGATCATCAAACAGGCCGGCGCCACCGTGGCCGGCCTGGGCATCGTCATCGAGAAGTCGTTCCAGGGCGGCCGCGCCGAACTGGACTCGCAAGGCTACCGCGTCGAATCGCTGGCCCGCGTGAAATCGCTGACAGGTGGCGTTGTCACCTTCATCGAATAAAGCCACACCGCAATACCCTTGTAGGAGCTGTCGAGTGCAACGAGGCTGCGATCTTTTGATCTGATTTTCAGGATCAACATCAAAAGATCGCAGCGTGCCGCAGCTCCTACAGATTTCACTTAATCCATTCTGTACCCCGCCCCCGGTACCCCTTCGTGCATCGCAGCTTGAATATCCGCGTACAAGGCATTCGCCTCACCGGTGGTAATCGAGCGCGAACAATCACGCAGCACCACATGCAAAAGCACGTTCTCCTGACCCGGTAACATCCCGAGTCGCTCAATGGCCTGCGCCGGTAAATCCGAACGTGGCCAGCGCCCCTTGATTCGCATCTCCTCGATCCATCCAGAGCAATCCCCTGCCGCCTGCAACATCCTCTCGGTCAATACCTCTTCACTCAATCCCGGCGTTACTGCCAACGAGATATCGCGGGCAATCGACGGCAAACGGGATACCGCAGTCCACGGATCCAGATCATGCATCTGCGCCTGCACGCGCACATTCTGATCACGCAACAAACGAATATCAGGAATGCCTTTGCGCAACATCGTCAGGCGATCCAGCCCCATCCCAAGAGCGAGTCCGCCATGGCGCAGCGGATCAATCTGCAAACGCTGCAACAGCGACTTCGCGATACGCCCGCACTCAAGAACCTCGACCGGCACGCCATCATTCAACACATTCACTTCAATCCCGCCCTCGGTGTAGTGATGTGGACTATCGCTATAAACCCAGGACTTTTCCGGGACGGCCGACTGCAAAATATCGCCGACAAGGCGCAGTAAATGCTCATGGGATGCCAGCTCCGGGTCGCCCAATACCCAGATATCCATTTGGTGCGGCTCGGCGCAATGCCAACGATCTCGGCTATCACGCCTGAAGGTAATGCCTGGTGCTGCCAGCAAAATGGTTTGTCCCGGCCGACGAACCTCGGCGGCCTGCTGAAGCACCGCAGGAATCTGGCTGGTGGTCTGCGTTCGCAAAAGCGAATGCTCATCGACCCAACGTGTGTGCTCGCTGCCAAGGGTAATGTCTGCCGGGTCGTAACCCAGCAAACCGTAGTTTTCTTCGGCGGACACAATCCTCGGCCCAACCTGCAACTGCGCTCGAGGCCAGCCTCTTGCTGCGAGTCCTTGAAGGACTTCATTGAGCAGTAGTCGGACTGCGTGGTCGGGTTGGTTCTTTTCGGTTAAGTCAGTGAGGAGTAAGGCCTGCTCGACAGACTCTTGTGGCAAGTATTTCTTCGATGCTGACACTCTGTACCCCCCGAATTTGCTGCTGGATAGACCACAGACAAACCTATCGACAGGCGAATGCCGACGACAATCCAAAAACTCAGTGATTGATGATTTTCAGAACGGGACTACGGATGGCATTCCGTATTCATTCAGATATCAGACATGGCTCTTGTGGGAGCGGGCTTGCTCGCGAAGGCGTCGTGTCAGTCGATACATTTTTTGACCGATCCACCGCTTTCGCGAGCAAGCCCTGCTCCTACAGTTGTTCGGGTACTCCGCAATCCCCGTGTAGGAGCTGTCGAGTGAAACGAGGCTGCGATCTTTTGATCTTTTAAGGATCAGGATCAAAAAATCGCAGCGTGCCGCAGCTCCTACGGGGTTTGGGTGGTGGCTTTTAGGCCGGTGAGGAGCAAGCGTTGGAAGAGGTCTTCTTTCAGGCCTTCCGGGTTTGTGAGTCGCATGCGTTCGAGGTGTTCGGGGTAAAGCGATGCCTCGGGGGCGTCGAGGGCGGCTTTGCCGAGTTCGAGGATTTCGGTGAGTTTGAATTTGCTTTTTAGCCAGTTCAGCGCCCGCAGTAGATCCCGTTCGATCGCGGTGAAATCACAGCCCAGCGGGTACTCCGGAAACAGGTTTTTGTGCCGTGCGGCGATGGCTTGCAAACGCTGCGGTGTGTTGTCAGTGAAGCGGGGATCGAGGCGGAAATCCTTTGGCAGTTTGCCGACCTTTTGCGCTTGTTCGATCAGGCCGGGCTGGAAGCGTGAATCGCTGATGTTCAGCAGCGATTCGATCACTACGGCATCGGTTTTACCGCGCAGATCAGCGATGCCGTATTCGGTCACGACGATATCGCGCAGATGCCGTGGGATCGTGCAGTGGCCGTATTCCCAGACGATGTTGGAGCTGACGTCGCCGCCGGATTCGCGCCAGCTGCGCAGGATTAGAATCGAGCGCGCGTCGTGTAACGCGTGGCCCTGCGCGACGAAGTTGTACTGCCCGCCGACACCGCTGAGTACTCGTCCATCCTCCAGTTGATCCGCCACGCCAGCGCCAAGCAGAGTCATGGTGAACACGGTGTTGATGAACCGCGCATCGAGGCGTTGTAGGCGCTTGAGTTCTTCCTGCCCGTAGAGCTCGTTGATGTAGCTGATGCGGGTCATGTTGAATTCGAGGCGTTTGCTCAACGGCAACTCACGCAGTCGCTCGTAGAAACTGCGCGGGCCGAGGAAGAATCCGCCGTGCACGGAAATGCCGTCGGTTTGCGCCGCTTCGTCGAGGGTGCCAGCGTTCGCCTGCTCCTGCGTCGGTACATCAGGGTAAACCTTGCGCCGGATGATCCCGGCATCCGCCAGCACCAGCAGGCCGTTGACGAACATTTCGCTGCAACCGTACAGGCCTTTGGCGAATGGCCCGGTGCCGCCCTCGCGGTTGATCAATTGCGCCCACTGACTGAGGTTGATGTCATCGAGCAACGCCTGATAACCGGCGTTATCCGCCTGACGTGCGAGCAACGCGGCAGTCAGCGCATCACCCATCGAACCGATGCCGATCTGCAACGTGCCGCCGTCGCGCACCAGCGTACTCGCGTGCAAACCAATGAAATGGTCCTGAAACCCCACCGGCATGTTCGGCGTGGAAAACAGCGTGCTGCTGTCCTTCTCGTCGATCAGCAAGTCGAAGGTGTCGATGTCGACTTCGGCGTCGCCGGGCATGTACGGCAGATCGGTGTGCACTTGGCCGACCAGCAAAATGGTCTCCCCGGCCTCGCGGCGCTTGGCGATCATCGGCAACAAATCGAGGGTGATGTCGGGGTTGCAGCTCAGGCTCAGGCGATCCGGGTGTTCGCTGCTGCTGGCCAATAACTGCGCCACCAGATTCAGGCCGGCAGCGTTGATGTCGCGGGCGGCGTGGCTGTAGTTGCTGCTGACGTAATCCTGTTGGGCCGGCGCGCTGTTGAGCAGGCTGCCGGGCTGCATGAAGAACTGTTCGATGCGGATGTTGGCGGGCAGGCTGTCGCGGTGCAGGTCGGCGAGGAAATCGAATTCCGCGTAGTCACCGAAGACGCGCTCGACGAAGGGTTCGATGAAGCGCTTTTGCAAGCCATCGCCCAACGCCGGGCGGCCGAGGCACAGCGCGGTGTAGATCGTCAGCTGCCGCTCGGGCAGGCCTTTGATCCGCCGGTACAGCGCGTTGACGAAGTGATTGGGTTTGCCCAGGCCCAGTGGCATGCCCATGTGGATATGCGCCGGCAAGCGCGCCAGCACGTCGTCCACTGCTTGTTCGATCGAACACAACTGCACCATCTGAAGCCTCCTGCCCGTTCCGTGAATAGGGGTAGACCGAGATTGCCTTGAGTTTGCTGCAAAGAACAGCCCTAAAGTCCTGGACGATTGTCGGCCACAGGAGGTGTTTATGGCTGGAGCTTGCTTGCCCTCACCCTAGCCCTCTCCCGGAGGGAGAGGGGACTGAATGGGGGATATTTGGGAGGTACGCCGACTTGAACGTGATGTACCGAATCCATAGTCGCTAAGGTCTTTCAGGTCGATGTAGAGCGTCAGACACTGCGGTCGGCCCCCTCTCCCTCCGGGAGAGGGCTGGGGTGAGGGGCTCTTGAATCGCAGGCACAAAAAAACCGTCCGAAGACGGTTTTTTTCATCAGATGCACGCCTTATTTCAGACCGGACATCTTCTCGATCGCGCCCTTCAGCTCTTCATCCGAGCAATCGGCGCAGGTGCCTTTCGGCGGCATCGAATTGATACCGGTGATGGCTTTGGCAAGGATGCCATCAAGGCCGCCTTGGTGATCCGCACGTTCTTTCCACGCGGCCGTGTCACCAATTTTCGGCGCACCCAACAGGCCTGTACCGTGGCAAGCATTGCAATGTTTGGCAATCACTTCATCCGGAGTCTTCGCGCCGCCACCGCCGCCGGCAGTCGCAGCCACTTCCATCCCTTTGCATTCCTGACCTTGAACGCACACCTGGCCGACCGGCTCGAGGCGTTTGGCAATGTCGTCATTCGTCGCAGCTTGAGCGCTGACAGCCCAGAGGGCCAGTACGGTTGCTGGTGCAGCCAGCATTTTCATAATTAGATTCACGCGTTCACCCTCAATGGTGGCTATTCACGCCTGCGGCCACGGTTCGCAGGCGGGCGCAAGTATAGCGGGTAGCCCGCCACACTGAAACAACCCCATGATTAAAGGGGTCTTGTTGCGCATCGGTAAAACAGCTTGGGTGCCTTCGCCGTAATGGCCTGGCGCCTCTTTGTTTAAAAGTTTGCCGGCGTGGCTGCGCTGATTAGTCGCGCAGGCAAGTCGAACGGATTACGGAAACGATGCGGCTTGGTACTTTCAAAGTAGTAGCTGTCGCCGGCTTCGAGAATAAAAGTTTCAAGGCCCACCACCAATTCCAGACGACCTTCCACCAGAATCCCGGTTTCTTCGCCCTCATGGGTGAGCATTTCTTCGCCGGTATCGGCGCCCGGCGGGTAGATTTCGTTGAGGAAGGCGATGGCGCGGCTGGGGTGCGCGCGGCCGACCAGTTTCATGGTCACGGCGCCGTCGGAAATGTCGATCAGCTCGTTGGCCTTGTAGACGATCTGGGTCGGAACTTCCTGCAGGATTTCTTCGGAAAAGAACTCGACCATGGACATGGGAATGCCGCCCAGCACCTTTCTCAGCGAACTGATCGAAGGGCTGACGCTGTTCTTTTCGATCATCGAAATGGTGCTGTTGGTGACGCCCGCGCGTTTGGCGAGTTCACGCTGGGAAAGCCCTTTGAGCTTGCGGATCGATTGCAGTCGTTCACCGACGTCCAAGGCGCGAGCCTCCTGATGTTGTAAGAATATTGAGCGTTATCATGGCGACAGCGTTCAGTATTTACAACACTTGGCCCCCGCAGCGGCGTCAACCCTCGGAATAGAGCCTTGGCACTCGACGCAGGTTGCAGAAGATCTGGTACGGGATGGTGTCGGCCCACTTCGCCACTTCACTGGCGAGGATATTTTTCCCCCAGAGCTCAACGGTCGAACCGAGACCGGCTTCCGGCACATCGGTAAGATCGATGCAAAGCATGTCCATCGACACGCGACCGATAATGCGACTGCGTTTGCCCGCCACCAAAACCGGGGTGCCGGTCGGCGCCTGACGCGGGTAGCCGTCGGCGTAACCCATGGCGACCACACCGATGCGCATCGGTTTGTCGGTGATGAATTTGGCGCCGTAGCCCACCGGCTCACCGGCCGGCAGTTCGCGCACGCTGATGACTTTCGATTCGAGGGTCATCACCGGTTGCAAACGATCGGCAACAGCATTGGCTTCTTCGAACGGGGTCGCGCCGTAGAGCATGATGCCCGGACGCACCCAATCACTATGAATCTGCGGCCAGCCAAGCACGGCAGGCGAGTTGCGCAGGCTGACTTCAGCCGCCAGCCCCTGACGCGCCGCTTCAAACACCGCCACTTGCTCGGTGCTGCTCTGCGCGTGCAGTTCATCGGCGCGGGCGAAGTGGCTCATCAACACAATCTTCGCCACTTTGCCGCTGGCCAGCAGACGCTGATAAGCCGCTGGATAATCCTTTGGATGCAAACCGACGCGGTGCATGCCCGAATCGAGCTTCAGCCACACGGTAATCGGTTTGCTCAGCACTGCCTGCTCGATCGCTTCGAGCTGCCAAAGCGAGTGCACCACCGTCCAGAAATCATGCTCGACGATCAGCGCCAGCTCATCAGCTTCAAAAAAGCCTTCAAGCAACAACACCGGCGCACGAATACCAGCGGCGCGCAGCTCCAAAGCCTCTTCGATGCAAGCCACGGCAAAACCGTCGGCATCGGCTTCCAGCGCCTGGGCGCAGCGCACCGCGCCATGTCCGTACGCATCGGCCTTGATCACCGCCAGCGCCTTGGCGCCGGTGACTTCGCGGGCAATTCGGTAGTTGTGACGCAGGGCTTGAAGGTCGATCAGGGCACGGGCAGGACGCATGGCGGCAGACTTCTAGGCGGTCATGGGAATAAAAACCGGCGCCGACTGACGACGTGAACCGCCAACAGCGCCGGGAGAGGGATCTTTACAACAGTTACGGCAGCGCGGCGACGATGGAAATCTCCACCAGAATGCTCGGCTTGGCCATTTTCGCTTCGACGGTGGCACGGGCCGGCGCGGCGCCTTTTGGCAGCCACTGATCCCACACCGAGTTCATCCCGGCGAAGTGCTCATCGATGCCGTTCAGGTAAATCGTCGCCGACAGCAGGTGCTGTTTGTCAGTCCCGGCGAGGTCGAGCAGGCGCTCGATATTGGCCAGAACGTCGCGGGTCTGCTGTTCAATCCCGGCATTGAAGTCGTCGCCGACCTGCCCGGCCAAATACACGGTGCCGTTGTGGCTGACGATCTGACTCATGCGCTCATTGGTGAGCTGGCGCTGGATTGACATGTTTTGCGGACTCCTGAATTTTGTTGCCGTAACGGGAAATATCGAGGCCTTCGGCGCTGATCTGTGGCTTTTTCTTCGCCATCAGGTCGGCTAGCAGACGACCGGAACCGCATGCCATGGTCCAACCGAGCGTGCCGTGACCGGTGTTGAGGAACAGATTCTTGAACGGCGTAGCACCAACGATCGGCGTGCCATCCGGCGTGGTCGGACGCAGACCGGTCCAGAAACTCGCTTCGGCCAGATTACCGCCCTGAGGATAAAGGTCGTTGACGATCATCTCCAGGGTTTCGCGGCGACGCGGGTTCAGCGACAGGTCAAAACCGGCGATCTCGGCCATGCCGCCGACGCGGATGCGGTTGTCGAAACGGGTGATCGCGACCTTGTAGGTCTCGTCGAGAATAGTCGACGTCGGCGCCATTGCCGGGTTGGTGATCGGCACGGTCAGCGAGTAACCCTTGAGCGGATACACCGGGGCTTTGATGCCCAGCGGCTTGAGCAGTTGCGGCGAGTAGCTGCCGAGCGCCAGCACGTAGCGGTCGGCGGTTTCCAGCTTGCCGTCGATCCACACACCGTTGATGCGATCACCGGCGTAATCGAGTTTCTGGATGTCCTGGCCGAAGCGGAATTCGACACCGAGTTTCACTGCCATTTCGGCGAGGCGCGTGGTGAACATCTGGCAGTCGCCAGTCTGATCGTTCGGCAGGCGCAGGGCACCGGCGAGGATGTCAGTCACACCCGCCAGCGCTGGCTCGACGCGGGCAATGCCGGCGCGGTCGAGGACTTCAAACGGCACGCCGGATTCTTTCAGCACGGCGATGTCTTTCGCGGCGCCATCAAGCTGCGCCTGAGTGCGGAACAACTGAGTCGTACCGAGGCTGCGGCCTTCGTAGGCGATGCCGGTTTCGGCGCGCAATTCGTCGAGGCAGTCGCGGCTGTACTCGGACAGACGAACCATGCGCTCCTTGTTCACCGCGTAACGGTTGGCGGTGCAGTTGCGCAGCATCTGCGCCATCCACAGGTACTGGTCGATGTCGGCGGTGGCTTTGATCGCGAGAGGGGCGTGGCGTTGCAGCAGCCACTTGATCGCCTTCAGCGGTACGCCCGGCGCGGCCCACGGCGAGGCGTAGCCCGGCGAGACCTGGCCGGCGTTGGCGAAACTGGTCTCCATGGCCGCAGCCGGCTGCCGGTCGACCACCACTACTTCGAACCCGGCACGGGCCAGATAGTAAGCACTGGCGGTACCGATGACGCCGCTACCCAAGACCATTACGCGCATTTTTGTATCCCTCATCGCGGCGGGGCCGCGTACGTCTGTTGTTAGAGCAATGATGCGCGCAGTGTAAAAAAGAAATGCCAGTGCTTTTCACTATATAAGCGCCTATATTTGGCGACAATTCTCGGCAAAAACCCTTTTCACGGAGGCGCATCCCCTATGCGTACCAACACTCAGACCAAACGTGAGCTGGACAAGATCGACCGCAACATCTTGCGGATCCTGCAGGCGGACGGGCGGATTTCCTTTACCGAACTGGGCGAAAAGGTCGGGCTCTCGACCACGCCGTGCACCGAGCGCGTGCGGCGTCTGGAGCGCGAAGGGATCATCATGGGCTACAACGCCCGGCTCAATCCGCAGCACTTGAAGGGTAGCTTGCTGGTGTTCGTCGAGATCAGCCTCGACTACAAATCCGGCGACACGTTCGAGGAGTTCCGCCGCGCGGTGCTGAAGTTGCCGCACGTGCTGGAATGCCATTTGGTGTCAGGGGATTTCGACTATCTGGTGAAGGCGCGGATTTCCGAGATGGCCTCGTACCGCAAGTTGCTGGGCGACATTCTGTTGAAGCTGCCGCATGTGCGGGAGTCGAAGAGTTATATCGTGATGGAAGAGGTTAAGGAGAGCTTGAGCCTGCCGATTCCTGATTGAGCACCGCGACGATCGTTCCCACGCTCTGCGTGGGAATGCCTCTTCGGACGCTCCGCGTTCGGCATTTGGGACGCAGAGCGTCCCGGGCTGCATTCCCACGCAGAGCTTGGGAACGATCATGATGCATTTCTCTGTAGGAGCTGCCGAAGGCTGCGATCTTTTAAACCAGCACCTGCCGATTCGCCGCCATGTACTCGAAAATCTGCTTCTCCACCCGTGGATGAATCAGCTCCACCGGCCGCCGCTCATTCGGGCAAGGCAAAGTCTTGGTCGTACCAAACAACCGGCAAATCAACGGCCGCTCTTCATACACCGTGCAGCCATTCGGCCCCAGGTGCACGCAGTTCAGCTCTTCCATCGCCGCATCCTGCTCGGCGCGGGTCTTGCGCGGCAGACGGGCCATTTCTTCCGGCGAGGTGGTCACCGGCCCACAGCAATCGTGGCAGCCGGGCACGCACTCGAACGAGGGAATCTGCTGGCGCAAGGTGCGGACTGTCTGGCTGTTGCAGCTCATCGAAACGGTAACCAAGGTGAAATAGGCGGCAATTGTGCCGCAAAAGCCGTGATCCAGACACCGCAGGCCGACCAGTGTTGCCCCCGTTCGGGCGTGCGGCTTATGCTCCGTCAAATTTTCTCGACACCCCCGCCTCAGGATGACGCCCATGACCGCCCGCGCCCACACCTCCGCGAGCCAACCTCACGTTGCCTCTTACTACGCCGCCAGCAGCTTGCCGCAGCCGGATCATCCGCTGCTGCAAGGCGACGTGGTGGCCGACGTCTGCGTGGTCGGCGGCGGTTTTTCCGGGTTGAACACGGCGCTGGAACTGGCTGAACGCGGACTCAGCGTGGTGTTGCTGGAAGCGCACAAGATCGGCTGGGGCGCCAGCGGTCGTAACGGCGGGCAGTTGATTCGCGGCGTCGGCCACGGTCTCGATCAGTTCGCCAACGTCGTCGGCAGCGACGGCGTGCGCGAAATGAAACTGATGGGCCTGGAAGCGGTGGAAATCGTCCGCCAGCGCGTCGAGCGTTTTCAGATCGCCTGCGACCTGACCTGGGGCTACTGCGACCTCGCCAACAAACCGTCCGACCTCGAAGGTTTTGCCGAAGACGCCGAAGAGTTGCGCGGCCTCGGTTATCGCTACGAAACCCGTTTGCTGCAAGCCAACGAGATGCACACGGTGGTCGGTTCCAAGCGCTATGTCGGCGGTTTGATCGACATGGGTTCAGGGCATCTGCATCCACTCAACCTGGCGTTGGGCGAAGCGGCGGCTGCGCAGCAATTGGGTGTGAAACTGTTTGAACACTCGGCAGTGACCCGTATCGATTACGGCCCGGAAGTCAAAGTCCACACCGCCCAAGGTTTGGTGCGGGCGAAGACGCTGGTGCTCGGTTGCAACGCTTATCTGAATGACCTGAATCCGCAACTCAGCGGCAAGGTTCTGCCCGCCGGCAGCTACATCATTGCCACCGAACCGTTGAGCGAAGAGCAGGCACACAACCTGCTGCCGCAAAACATGGCGGTCTGTGATCAGCGAGTGGCGCTGGATTACTACCGACTCTCGGCGGATCGTCGCTTGCTGTTCGGCGGTGCCTGCCATTATTCGGGGCGTGATCCGAAAGACATCGCGGCGTATATGCAGCCGAAGATGCTGGAAGTGTTCCCGCAACTGGCGGGCGTGAAGATTGATTATCAGTGGGGCGGGATGATCGGCATCGGCGCCAACCGTCTGCCGCAGATTGGCCGGCTCAATGACCAGCCGAACGTGTATTACGCCCAGGCTTATTCCGGGCACGGGGTGAATGCCACGCACCTGGCGGGCAAGTTGCTGGCTGAGGCGATCAGCGGGCAGCACGGCGGTGGCTTTGATCTGTTTGCCAAGGTGCCGCACATCACCTTCCCGGGCGGCAAGCATTTGCGCTCGCCGTTGTTGGCGTTGGGGATGTTGTGGCATCGGATGAAAGAGTTGGTCTGATGGTTTTGCGGGGTGCTTGATCGTTCCCACGCTCTGCGTGGGAATGCATCCAGTGACGCTCTGCGTCACAGCGGACGCAGAGCGTCCGGGGCGGCGTTCCCACGCAGAGCGTGGGAACGCTCGGTGTCGTTCAGATCTGCCAAAACGGCTTCAACCCCTCCTCCTGCGCCTGCTCACGCGTCAACCCGATGTCCTTGAGCTGATCCGCCGTCAGGTTCAGCAACGCCCTGCGCGTGTGCAGGCGATGCCACATCAGACCCCAGCGGCTCAGGCCGGACGGTGCGTTACGCATGATCTCATTGCGCGCACGATCCTTCTGCCCTGCCTCCAGTTCCTGACTGTGTAACGTCAGCCGCACATCGCTCAAGCCGTTCATTTTTGTCGCTCCTGTTTACTTGGGTAGCCAGAGATTCCATGATGCGCGGGCGAGCAAAACCATTACAGATTCAAAGCGACTGTATTAACTCCATACAGATTTACCGCTTTGCAGACTGAATTGACGATTTTTCTCGCATCTGTACTGGTCTTCCGAATCATCTGCACCGAGGCAGCGCCATGACCCTCTACGTAAACCTTGCTGAATTGCTCGGCACGCGCATCGAACAAGGCTTCTATCGCCCCGGCGACCGCTTGCCGTCGGTGCGCGCCTTGAGCGTCGAACACGGGGTCAGTCTGAGCACGGTGCAGCAGGCCTATCGCATGCTCGAAGACAGCGGACTGGCCACGCCGAAACCCAAGTCCGGCTACTTCGTGCCGGTCGGTCGCGAGCTGCCGGAGCTGCCCGCCGTCGGCCGTCCGGCGCAGCGGCCAGTGGAAATTTCGCAATGGGATCAGGTGCTGGAATTGATTCGCGCGGTACCGCGCAAGGACGTCGTGCAACTCGGTCGCGGCATGCCCGACATCAGCACGCCAACGATGAAACCGTTGTTGCGCGGCCTCGCCCGCATCAGCCGTCGCCAGGACATGCCCGGTCTGTATTACGACAACATCCACGGCACCCTCGAACTGCGTGAACAAATTGCTCGGTTGATGCTCGATTCCGGCTGCCAGTTGAGCGCCAGCGATCTGGTCGTGACCACCGGTTGCCACGAAGCTTTGTCCACCAGCATCCACGCGATCTGCGAGCCGGGCGACATCGTCGCGGTGGATTCGCCGAGCTTCCACGGCGCCATGCAGACCCTCAAAGGTCTGGGCATGAAAGCCCTGGAAATCCCCACCGACCCGCTCACCGGCATCAGCCTTGAAGCGCTGGAACTGGCGCTCGAACAATGGCCGATCAAAGCCATCCAGCTCACCCCGAACTGCAACAACCCGCTCGGCTACATCATGCCGGAGTCGCGCAAACGCGCGCTGCTCACCCTCGCCCAACGCTTTGACGTGGCGATCATCGAAGACGATGTCTATGGCGAACTGGCCTACACCTACCCACGTCCGCGCACGATCAAATCCTTCGACGAAGATGGCCGCGTGCTGCTCTGCAGTTCGTTTTCCAAGACTCTCGCGCCGGGGCTGCGCATTGGTTGGGTCGCGCCGGGGCGATACCTCGAGCGCGTGCTGCACATGAAATACATCAGCACCGGTTCGACCGCGCCGCAGCCGCAGATCGCCATCGCCGAATTTCTCAAATCCGGCCATTTCGAACCGCATTTGCGGCGGATGCGCACGCAATACCAACGCAATCGCGACGTGATGATCGATTGGGTGACGCGCTATTTCCCCGCCGGCACTCGCGCCAGCCGTCCACAGGGCAGCTTCATGTTGTGGGTGGAATTGCCGGAAGGTTTCGACACACTGAAACTGAATCGTGCGCTGCTTGATCAAGGCGTACAGATTGCTGTTGGCAGCATCTTTTCCGCCTCGGGCAAGTACCGCAATTGCCTGCGCATGAACTACGCGGCCAAACCGACAGCGCTGATTGAAGAGGCGGTGCGCAAGGTCGGTGCGGCGGCAATCAAACTGCTCGCCGAGTCCGAGCTCAGTCCAGTCTGAACACGCCTTCGCCGTCGAGTCGGGTCAGATCCGCGACCCGACTGGCCTCGTTGCTGATTTGCCCCTCAACCTCGAACTCGACATCCATCCGCTTGCCGCTCGCCAGCAGCGGCAGAAGGCGTTCGCCGGGGCGCAACACGTCGCTCTCCCCCACCGCTTTCTGTGTGGCGACACCGTCGACGCGCACCGCCATCACTTTCAGCCGCAACGTGCCAATGCCGAAGCGATAACGCTCGGCGTCAGCCCCCGGCGCATCGAAGCGCAATGTCAGCGGTGACGCCTGCTCGCAGATAACCTGCACTTGCACCCGGCGACTGCCAAAACTCAGTTCATTGGCACCGGCACTTTGCTGCAACAACGCGCCCCGGTCGGTCAGGCCAAAATCAAACGCAGGCGGACTGACTCGCACCTCGCACGCTTGGTCCTGCGCCCACGCCGCCGTGCAGCACAGCCAGAGCATTGCCACGCTCGAAACGTTGAAAACAGTCATTGGGTAATTCCTCATCACGCGTCACTGCAACGCGCGGACGCAGATTCGTAAAGCTCATCGGGATCGGCTTCCTCAGCCAGTTCGAAGGTCAGATGACAGCGCGAGCCATCGGCCTTTTGCACATGCAGCGCAGCGTCAGCCTGAATGTCGGAAAGAAAAATCCGTCCGTCATCGAGCACGCTGGTGACGTAGCGGCCTAGCTCATCAAACACGCCAAAACCCTTGCCGACGACTTGATCATCGGCCGTGTGTGCGTGCAGCAAGACGCGCCGGGACGTGGCCATCTGAAACTCCAGCCGCTGCACCGAACCGCGCGCCGCTGCGATCTCGCGGTAGCCGTTGAGCACGTCGACATTGCGCGCCAGGCTCGCGGTGTCGATCTCCACCCGCGTGTTGCGATAGGCCGGCACGCTGGCCACCACCGCGCGCCCGGCGGCGTCCGTCCACACCGGCCCGTAAGGCGTGCGCAACTTGACCCCGGCGGCATCCCCAGCCTTGAGCAGGGCAAAGGTCTCGCGCACGGTGTAGGGCGATAAGGTCAGGCCTTCGCTGTGCAACGCGACGCCGCCCCTTGCGCCGAAGTCGTAACCGGTCGAACCGGAGCCGCGCTGCGAATAACCCAGATCAATCTGGGTGTAACGCGGCAGCAAGTTGAGCCGGCCACTGACATCCGCCTCGCCGTTTTCCGGGCGCTCGACCGTGGCGCTGTAGGCCACGGCGTCGTTGATCTGCTGATTCAGACGCAAGCCGCTGCGGGTGCCGCTGAGGTCGTCCTTGCGGACAAAACTGCGCAGCGCGCCGCTGCGACCCATCGGCACGCTGACCGTCAGATAGGTCGCAAAACCACGGCTGTCATGCGCCGAACCGCCCATGTCACGCTCCAGACTCAACGACACGCTGGTGCGCTGAAACATCCGTGACCACGAGGCGCTGAGGCGCGAACTGGTGTCGTCTTCAAAATCGGTGAAGCGTGAAAATCCACCGGAAAACGAGCCCAACAATAGGCTCGCACCGCTGAGTCCCAGGGTCATCTGGTTGCGAATGCGTTGATCCGGTTGATCGGTGTCGCGATTCCACGTGGTATCGGACAACGTGCGAAAACCCTGCACCTGTTGGGTGACCGACAGGTTCGCCGAAACGCGCTCGGTCAGCGCCGTGCTCAGGCTGAGCTGGAACTGCGCGCCCAACTGATCTTCACGACGGGCGCGGGACACCACCTGACGCAGTCCCAGCGCTGTGCGCGGCAACAACGGAATTTGCAGCGCCATCCCGGCCGATTGATAGTCACTGCCGAGCATCGCGCCCGCCGTCAGTTGCTCGCCGGCGGCCAAACGCCAATCCTTGCTCGCCGCGACGAAATCAGGCGCGTCGCGATCATCGCGGGCATAGCGACGAACACGTCCCGCCGTCACCGCGAAACCCGGCTGGCGGCCCGGCGCCAAACCACCAAGGCTGTCGCCGGGAACGATGAAACTGCGCTGCTGGCCATCCTCTTCGTACACGGTGACCTCCAGATCCAGGCTCTGGCTGAGCAGCGGCAAACCCACCAGCGAAAACGGCCCTGGCGGCACCAGCGTGGTGTAGATCAACGCGCCGTTCTGCCGCACCTCGACCCGGGCAGCGGAATAAGCGATGCCCTCGACGTGGGCGCCTTCACTGTCTGCTTCCAGCTCCCCCAACGCGGCTTCAGGCTGCAATTGCACACCGGTGAAAGCCTCGCCGGCAAACAATGGCGAAGCCATGTTGAGCTGACCGAGTTGCAGGTTGGTTTGCAGCGACTCGAAGGTGCGCGAAGCGTAGGCATACAAATGCTCGGTCTGGCTGCTGCCATCGAACGCCGCGTAAGACTGACGGCTGCGCAGCGCCCAGTCGTTGATGTTCAAACCCAGCTCGGTGTTGAGGCTGCGGTAATGTGTGGTCTGGCCAACGTATTCGTTGCCCAGCACCAGCGCGTCGTAGTTGAACAGCGCAGCGCTGCCACCGTGCGCGTAGTTGCGACGCGCCGTAGCCGCCGGCGCCACGAGCCCGGTTGGCAGCAGCAGTTCGATCTGTTCCTTGCCCGGATCAAGCCGCGCTATCACGCCGTCGAAGCTGTCGACAAAGCGCTTGCACTCCAGGTTCGGCAACGCCTCGACGCGCATATTTGCCTGTTCGAGCAACGTCTCGGTGGTGCACAACTCGCCCTGCTCGTCGAACGTCGCCAGCACTCGTCCTTTCGGCACACCGTTGACGCTGAGCAGCAGCGAATGCGTCCCCTGCTGAAAGCGCGGCGCGTCCTGAAAGTATTCCGCCAGTTGCAGATCGAGCCCACGGGCGCGCAACACGTTCGGGTCGAAGGTGACCGAATCGGCCAAGCTGTTCGCCGACGACAACAGGCTGAGCAGCGCAAGGCTGTGACGGTAATTCATTCACCGGTCACCAGTGGCGCATCGAAATTGCCGGCAGCGAAACCGTACATCGTCGCCGGGTACAGACGCACTTGAGTCGCCGTCGCGGGCAGCGGCGATGCGGACGTCAGACGCAGTTTTTCGCCGGGCAAAATGTAGCTGCGGCCCAGATCCACCGGGGCCTCGCCGGGCAACAGATTGACGGTATTAGCCAGCCGCACCACGTAGGGGCTGGGATTGCTGACCTGCAGTTGGGTGTCCTGCACTGACCACTTCAGCAGCGCCCACGGCTGGCGTTCGATGGGCAGATTCTTCGGGCGCAGAATCGCGGGAATGTTCTGTTTTACGGTCAGACTGACCCGCGCATTGCTGCCCTTTTCCAGCGGCTGAATGCCTTCGAAAATCACCCGTTTCAGGCGCTCGGTTTGCAGCGGCTCAGCGCTGCGCAGAATGAATCGCACCAGTTGCGTGCCACCGCTTTCCACCCGAGCTACTGGCGGGGTCAGCAGCAACAGCAGCTCGGTGTCTTCCGGGACATTTTCAATGCTCGTGTGCAAGAGAGCCGGGAGCGGTTCAGTGTTGGTGATGTTGATACTGGCTTCACCAGTGGACTCTTCGAGAATCAGGATCGGCGTTTGCGGCACCATGCCGGCGGCGTCGGCCACGGATGTTGCGCTCGATAGAAGCAGCACCGCCATCAGGGCGGTGGTTGAAAAACGTTGAATTTGAGGCATGACGATTCCCTGGCGCCCCATTTTTCGCACCGTCGGCGCAAGGGCCCATCGTTGAAACACAAACGTAAAAGGTGCGCCTGTAGCGCAGAAAAACGACGCACCGCAAGGACTGCGGCGCGTGTTTGATCAGGTCGAGAGTGTGCTCACGACATCCCTGGACTCAGAGGTAAACCAGCTCGAACGTCGCGGAGCCGTCCAGAGTGATGTCCGAGCCTGTAGGCAGCGCATTCGCCGGGCCGACGACTGGAACCAGTGTCATTGGAAGTGAGTGCGTGACACCACTGCTAGGGCCCTCTGCAACGCTGCGGCCCCAGGAATAATGCAGATAACCACCGCTGGAGGCATTCTTACCCACAAGTGTCGCACTCGGCTGATTCCACGTCGGACCGCCAATCCCGCCACCCTGTTGGTACATGAGGCTCATAGCGGTACCATCCACGTTCGGCGTGCCATGACGAAGCCCATAACCACCAATCTTCACACCGCTGGCGGCGCCCATGCCGTAGATGTACATGTCTTCGGCACGACCGTCGATGGTGATGCCTTGCAGCTGTGTCGACGCCTGATTGTCATGCACCTTCACCGCCACCGGCACGCGACCGTTGCAGTTCATTGTCAGGGTAATGTCTTTCAGCTCTAGCTCGGTTTGCGTATTGGCGTTCAGATCCGCCGCCGAAATCTTGCCCATATCGACAACGCTGCCTCCGTCAAAACTTGGCGTGCACGCGGTAGGAATAATCGTGCCGCTCAGCGTGAGGCTGGCACTTTCTGCGAGGGCAAGAGCAGGCAACAACGAAGCCACCACCGTGGCGCTGATGAAAAGCTTTTTCATGAGAAATTCTCGTTCCGTAAGAATTAAAAGGACGACAGCAAGTAGCGCTTTGTCTGGCGGAAAATAGCGAAATTTCCTGCCTGACAACGCCCGGCCATTATTGCGATTTGCCCCCGCTTCCGATGTAAGACGAAGTTACAAAGCACCCAGAGAAAATTCGCCTGAGGCCGTAGCTGACAGGAGTAGGAGAAATGCCCTACTTCAAAAATTCTCTTTTCCTGCCCGTCGGCCATTGCCTACACAGCGCTCAAACCGGGCGGTTCCCCACGGCAGATTTTTCCTGAATCAAACGCCGCCGATGACGGTCATAACCCGTGCCATACTCCGATCCCTACTCACACGCGGAATGATCCGACTTGCGATCCAGCCCTCTCCTGCTTCTGATCTTCGTGTTGTCGCTCGCCGGCTGCGCCAGTGTCGATGTGCAACGCGAGCCCAGCCAGGCCTTGCCCGCCAGCAGCTCGGCGTTTGGCCGTTCGATTCAGGCTCAGGCCGCGCCGTATGAAGGCCGCTCCGGCTTCCGCCTGCTGTCCAACAGCACCGAATCTTTCACTGCCCGCGCCGAGCTGATCCGCCACGCGCAGGTCAGCCTCGATTTGCAGTACTACATCGTCCACGACGGCGTCAGCACGCGAATGCTCGTCGAGGAACTGCTCAAGGCTGCCGACCGTGGCGTGCGCGTACGCATTCTGCTCGACGACACCACCAGCGACGGTCTCGACCAGATCATCGCCACGCTGGCGGCGCATCCGCAGATTCAGATCAGGCTGTTCAACCCTCTGCATCTGGGGCGCAGCACCGGAGTAACGCGCGCGGCCGGGCGCCTGTTCAACCTGTCGCTGCAGCACCGGCGCATGCATAACAAATTGTGGCTGGCGGACAACAGCGCGGCCATCGTCGGCGGGCGCAATCTGGGCGACGAGTATTTCGATGCCGAGCCGAACCTGAATTTCACCGACATCGACATGCTCAGCATGGGGCCGGTGGCCGAGCAGCTCGGGCACAGTTTCGATCAGTACTGGAACAGCGCGCTGAGCAAGCCGATCGATGAATTTCTCTCCAGCAAACCGACCGCCAAGGACTTGCAGAACACCCGCACGCGCCTGGAAGAATCGCTGGAAGAAACCCGCCAACAGAATCACGCGCTGTATCAGCAGTTGATGACTTTCACCACCGAGCCGCGCATGGACATCTGGCGCAACGAACTGATCTGGGCGTGGAATCAGGCGCTGTGGGACGCGCCGAGCAAGGTACTGGCCAAGGATGAGCCGGATCCGCACTTGCTGCTGACCACGCAACTGGCGCCGGAACTGAAAAACGTCAGCAAAGAGCTGATCATGATTTCGGCGTACTTCGTGCCGGGGCAGCCGGGGCTGGTCTATCTGACCGGGCGTGCTGATGCGGGTGTTTCCGTGAGCCTGCTGACCAACTCTCTGGAAGCAACCGACGTGCCGGCGGTGCACGGTGGGTACGCGCCGTATCGCAAGGCGCTGCTGGAGCACGGTGTGAAGCTATATGAGTTGCGGCGCCAGCCTGGGGATAACGATGGCAGCGGCCCGCATGTGTTTTACAGCAAGTCGTTCCGTGGCTCGGACTCGAGTTTGCACAGCAAGGCGATGATTTTTGATCGACAGAAATCGTTTATCGGCTCGTTCAACTTTGATCCGCGTTCGGTGTTGTGGAACACCGAGGTCGGGGTGTTGGTCGACAGTCCGGAGTTGGCTGAGCATGTGCGTGAGTTGGCGTTGCAGGGTATGGCGCCGGCGTTGAGTTATCAGGCGAAATTGCAGGATGGGAACATCGTCTGGGTCACCGAGGACAATGGCCAGATGCATACGCTGACCAAGGAACCGGGGAGCTGGTGGCGACGGTTTAATGCGTGGTTCAGCACCAGCGTCGGCCTGGAACGCATGCTTTAAAAGCAAAAGATCGCAGCCTTCGGCAGCTCCTACAGTTTGAAATGCATTCCCCTGTAGGAGCTGCCGAAGGCTGCGATCTTTTGATCTACACAGGCTCGGTCACCGGGCCGAATGCACCCTGACGCAACAGCAAAATCACCAACCCAAACGCCCCGATCGCCATCAATAGCGGCAACGCATGTCCGCTGATCCACTGGCTCCCCGCCCCCGCCGCCAAAGGCCCGATCAAACAACCCACGCCCCACAGTTGCGCGATATGCGCATTCGCCCGCACCAGCGCATCGTCGCGATAACGCTCGCCAATCAAGATCAGCGACAGCGTAAACAACCCGCCAGCACTGGCACCAAACAGCACCCACAGCGGCCAGATCAGCAGCGTATCGAGCAACAGCGGAATCGCCAGACTCGACAGCATCAACACCACCGCGCAACCGGCAAACAACGTACGTCGTGACAGGTAGTCAGCCAACGCGCCAATCGGCAGTTGCAGCAGCGCGTCACCGACCACCACGGTGCTGACCATCGCCAAGGCGATCTCAGCAGTGAATCCCTGTTGCAGGCAATACACCGGCAGCAGCGTCAGGATCATCGCTTCGAACGCGGCAAACAATGACACCGCCCAGGCAATCGCCGGCAGATCGCGAGCAAAGCTCCACAAATCGCGGAACGTCACGCTGCTCGCTTCACTGCTTGGCGCACCGCTGCGACCCAACAACAGCAGCGGCGAAACCAGCAGCAGGCCGACGCCCACCCAGAATCCGTAATCATCTTCGGTGCCGAGCGCGCCCAGCAGCAGCGGGCCAGACAACTGGCTCAACGCATAGCTGCTGCCATACAGCGCCACCAAGCGACCACGCCAGTTCTCGACCACCAGTTGATTGATCCAGCTCTCGCCGAGGATGAACACGATGGTCAGGATCACGCCGATCATCAGCCGCAGCACCAACCAGATCGGATAGCTCGGCAGCAGCGCCAGCAAGCCGATCGACAACGCGCCCGCCCACAGGCACAGGCGCATCAGGTTGGCCGTGCCGAAGCGCGCCGCCAGATGACTGGAAATCTTCGCGCCGAGCAACACGCCAATCGCCGGCATCGCCGCCATCACACCGATGGCGAAGGAACCGTAGCCCCAGCCCTCCAGACGCAATGACACCAACGGCATGCTGACCCCCAGGGCCAGGCCGACACTCAAGACAGACGCCAACACGGCGAAATACGTCGCCCAACGCATGTTCCACGCTCCTGTGGATTATTTTTATGTGCACCACAAAACCACTGTGGGAGCGAGCTTGCTCGCGAATTCGGTTTCACATTCAGCAAGTCTGCTGACTGATACACCGCTTTCGCGAGCAAGCTCGCTCCCACAGGGGATCTCTGTATGGTTCGGGAGCCGGACTGAATCAGGCTCCCTTTAGCGGCTTACAGCTTGATCCACGTCGCCTTCAGCTCGGTGTATTTGTCGAACGCGTGCAGCGATTTATCACGGCCATTGCCCGACTGCTTGAAGCCACCAAACGGTGCAGTCATGTCGCCGCCGTCGTACTGGTTGACCCACACGCTGCCGGCGCGCAGCGCTTTGGCGGTCAGGTGCGCCTTGGAGATGTCTTGCGTCCACACCGCAGCGGCCAGGCCATACGGCGTGTCGTTGGCGATCTGGATGGCTTCTTCAGCGGTATCGAAAGCGATAACCGACAGCACTGGCCCGAAGATTTCTTCCTGAGCAATCTTCATCGCGTTGCTCACGCCGTCGAAAATCGTTGGCTCAACGTAAGTGCCGCCGGTTTCCTGAAGAATGCGCTTGCCGCCGGCGACCAGTTTGGCGCCATCGGTGTGACCGGATTCGATGTACGACAGCACGGTGTTCATCTGCTGCGTGTCGACCAGCGCACCAACGTTGGTGGCCGGATCCAGCGGGTTGCCCGGCTTCCAGGTTTTCAGTGCCTCGATCACCATTGGCAGGAATGTGTCCTTGATCGAACGCTCGACCAGCAGACGCGAACCGGCGGTGCAGACTTCGCCTTGGTTGAAAGCGATGGCGCTGGCAGCGGATTCGGCTGCAGCTTGCAGATCCGGCGCATCGGCAAAGACGATGTTCGGGCTCTTGCCGCCGGCTTCGAGCCAGACGCGTTTCATGTTCGATTCGCCGGAGTAGATCATCAGTTGCTTGGCGATCTTGGTCGAACCGGTGAACACCAGCGTGTCGACATCGTTGTGCAGGGCCAGCGCCTTGCCAACGGTGTGACCGTAGCCCGGCAGCACGTTGAGCACGCCTTTCGGAATGCCGGCTTCAACGGCCAGCGCGGCGATACGGATGGCGGTCAGCGGGGATTTTTCCGACGGCTTGAGGATCACCGAGTTACCGGTCGACAGCGCCGGGCCGAGCTTCCAGCAGGCCATCATCAGCGGGAAGTTCCACGGCACGATGGCGCCGACCACACCGACGGGCTCGCGGGTTACCAGACCGAGCTGATCGTGCGGCGTCGCTGCCACTTCGTCATAAATCTTGTCGATCGCTTCACCGCTCCAGCTCAGCGCTTGCGCCGCGCCCGGAACGTCGATGTACAGCGAATCGCTGATCGGCTTGCCCATGTCGAGGGTTTCGAGCAGGGCCAATTCTTCGGCGTGCTGCTTGAGCAGGCCGGCAAAACGGATCATGGTGGCTTTGCGTTTGGTCGGTGCCAGACGCGACCACACGCCGGAATTGAAGGTGGCGCGGGCGTTTTCCACGGCGCGCTGCGCGTCGGCGGCGTCACAGCTGGCAATCTTGCCGAGCAGACGGCCATCGACCGGGCTGATGCACTCGAAGGTCTCGCCGGAGACGGCGTCGGTGTATTCGCCATTGAGATAGGCGCGGCCTTCGATTTTCAGGTCGCGGGCGCGTTGTTCCCAGTCGGCACGAGTCAGGGTGGTCATTTCGAGTGTCCTCCGCTTGTTGAATACGAGCGCCGCGCGATCTTCGCCAGCGTCCTCAAGAATTCTGCCCGGCCAGCCGGTTTTTCGGCCAGAGGCACCCGCCACCCTAAACCAGCGGCCGGGGTTGTTTCAATATATTTGACATAAGGTGGCCATATGGCCTTGCGGTGTTGATTTTAATCAACATAGACTTTGGCCCTTTCCAGCCAATCGCGCCGTATTCACAGGGGATAACAACAATGAACATCCAGAACGTCGTCGACATCAGCCTGACCAGCAGCGAAGCCGAACGCTATCGGCCGGATCCGGCGAAAGTGCTCAAGGGTGACCCGGAACAAGCGGTGTTCCATCAATACGACAGCCCGTGTGGGCAGATGGGCGTTGGCGTGTGGGAAGGTGCGGTTGGGCAGTGGACGGTGAATTACACCGAGCACGAATACTGCGAGATTTTGCAGGGTGTGTCGGTGCTGCGTGACAGCGATGGCAATGCCAAGACGTTGCGGGTTGGCGATCGATTTGTGATTCCGGCGGGGTTTCGTGGCACTTGGGAAGTGCTGGAGGCTTGCCGCAAGATTTATGTGATTTTCGAACAGAAGGCTTGATCCATACCCCTCCCCTGTAGGAGCTGCCGAAGGCTGCGATCTTTTGATCTTGTTTTTAAGGATCAAGGTCAAAAGATCGCAGCCTTCGGCAGCTCCTACACAGACAGCCTGCAAATATTCGAGGCAACAAAAAAGGCCTGCATCGTGAGATACGGGCCTTTTTTGTAAGTCGGGAAAAATCAATTACTTGATTTTGCCTTCCTTGTAGATCACGTGCTTGCGAACAACCGGATCATATTTCTTGATCTCGATTTTGTCCGGGGTAGTACGCTTGTTCTTGTCGGTAGTGTAGAAGTGACCAGTACCGGCGCTCGAGATCAAACGAATCAATTCACGCATGATTAGCTCCCTTAAATCTTGCCATCGCGGCGAAGTTCGGCGAGCACGACAGTGATGCCACGCTTGTCGATGATACGCATGCCTTTGGCAGATACGCGCAGACGCACAAAACGTTTCTCTTCTTCAACCCAGAAGCGGTGATGCTGCAGGTTCGGCAGGAAACGACGACGGGTTTTGTTGTTTGCGTGGGAAATGTTATTCCCAGTCACCGGACCCTTACCGGTAACTTGACATACTCTCGACATGCCTCAGCCCTCTAAAACCACATGCCCAACCCGGCATGGGTTGGCCGCTTAATCTCTCAGTCATTTGGCGCCAGGCGCCGCGTTTCTTTAGAGGTCTTACCGGCTACACCTACAGTGAAGGAACCGGGCCCCTAGAAAAGAGCGCTGCTTTATACCAGAAAGACCGGGGTGCAACAACTTTCCGTGTGCAATCAATCCACAAAAAGGCGCTTTTTCGACCTGCGAACGCTTTGGATAAAGGCCGGCACCGGTTTTTACCACTCGTCGAAGAAAATCGTCTGCACACGGCTTTCAGACTTTTTGCGCAGCGCCGTGGTCTGAAAAACCGCCATCACTGTGCCCTTAAAATGCAAAAAGGGGATAGTCATTTGTAATCCAGCCCTCTAGGGTAGGCCTTTTCCAGACTGCACTTGCAGATGGGCCTTCGATCTGTAAAAGGAAACCGACCATGCGCCTCGCTGCCCTACCCCTGTTGCTCGCCCCGCTCCTGCTGAGCCCTCTGGCCCAGGCCGCCGCGCTGAGCGTCTGCACCGAGGCCAGCCCGGAAGGGTTCGACGTGGTGCAATACAACTCGCTGACCACCACCAACGCCTCGGCCGACGTGCTGATGAACCGTCTGGTGGACTTCGACACCGCCAGCGGCAAAGTCGTGCCGAGCCTGGCCGACAGCTGGGAAGTCAGCACCGATGGCCTGACGTACGTGTTCAAACTGCATCCGCAGGTGAAATTTCACACGACCGATTACTTCAAGCCGAGCCGCGAGCTGACCGCTGAAGACGTTAAATTCAGCTTCGATCGCATGCTCGACCCGGCGAACCCGTGGCACAAAGTCGCCCAGAGCGGTTTCCCGCACGCGCAGTCGATGCAACTGCCAGCACTGATCAAGAAGATCGACGCCCTCGATCCGCTAACCGTGCGCTTCACCCTTGATCACCCGGACTCGACGTTCCTGGCGACCCTGAGCATGGGCTTCGCCTCTATCTACTCCGCCGAATACGCCGACAAACTGATGAAGGCCGGCGCGACGGACAAGCTCAACAGCCAGCCAATCGGCACCGGCCCGTTCGTGTTCAATCGTTTCCAGAAAGACGCGGCGATCCGCTACAAGGCCAACCCGGACTACTTCGGTGGCAAGCCTGCGGTCGATCCGCTGATCTTCGCCATCACCCCGGACGCCAACGTGCGCCTGCAAAAGCTGCGACGCAATGAATGCCAGATCGCCCTGTCGCCGAAGCCACTCGACGTACAAGCCGCGCTGAAAGAACCGACGTTGAAAGTCGAAAAGACTGACGCGTTCATGACCGCTTTCGTTGGCATCAACAGTCAGCATCCGCCGTTGGACAAGCCGGAAGTGCGTCAGGCGATCAACCTCGCGTTCGACAAGGCCAACTACATCAAGGCTGTGTTTGAAGACACCGCCGAAGCAGCCAACGGCCCTTACCCGCCGAACACTTGGAGCTACGCCAAGAACCTGCCGGGCTATCCGCACGACATCGCCAAAGCCAAGGCGCTGATGGCCAAGGCCGGTTTGAAGGATGGGTTCCAGACCACCATCTGGACGCGTCCGTCGGGCAGCCTGCTCAACCCGAATCCAAGCCTCGGCGCACAGATGCTGCAGTCGGATCTGGCAGAGATCGGTATTCAGGCGGAAATCCGCGTGATCGAGTGGGGCGAGCTGATTCGTCGCGCCAAGGCTGGCGAGCATGATCTGTTGTTCATGGGCTGGGCGGGCGATAACGGCGACCCGGATAACTTCCTCACGCCGCAATTTTCCTGCGCTGCGGTCAAGTCGGGGACTAACTTCGCGCGCTACTGCAACGCCGATCTGGACAAGCTGATCAGCGCCGGCAAGACCACCAGCGAACAAGGTGTACGCACCAAGCTGTACGAGCAGGCGCAGGCGCAGATTCAGCAGCAGGCGTTGTGGTTGCCGCTGGCGCACCCGACCGCTTACGCGCTGACGCGCAAAGACGTGCAGGGGTATTCGGTGAGCCCGTTTGGCCGTCAGGACTACTCCAAGGTCAACCTCAAATAACCTGCCCTGCACGGTTCCCAATGTGGGAGCGAGCCTGCTCGCGAAAGCGGTCCGTCAGTAACAAAAATGCTGACTGACACACCGGATTCGCGAGCAGGCTCGCTCCCACAGGGGTTTGTGTTGTTTCTTTGAGGATTACATCCAGCCACACTCCGCCATCGACAGCGGCTCGCCGTCACCGATGATGAAGTGATCGAGCACCCGCACATCAATCAAATCCAAAGCTTTCTGCAGTCGCTTGGTCAGCAACCGATCTGACTGACTCGGATCCGTGTTCCCCGACGGATGGTTATGGCAGAGGATCACCGCCGCCGCGTTGTTAGCCAACGCACGCTTCACCACTTCCCGGGGATGCACGCTGGTGTTGTCGATCGAGCCGCGAAACAAGGCCTCGAAATTCAGCACCTGATGTTTTGAATCGAGAAACAGACAGCCGAACACCTCATGAGGCTCATGCCTCAGCATGGCTTTGAGGTAATCACGGACGACCTGGGGATTCTCCAGCGCAGGCTTCCCGCGCGAGCGTTCGGCCAGATGCCGCTTGCCCATTTCTTGCGCCGCTTGCAGCTGCGCAAACTTTGCAGGCCCCAAGCCCAATTGTTTGCTGAATGCGTCCTGATCGGCCTCAAGCAGCAAACGCAGGCTGCCGAACTGACTCAACAAATGCCTGGCAAGATCCACCGCACTTTTCCCCGGCACGCCGGTACGAAGGAAAATCGCCAGCAGTTCCGCATCCGAAAGACTCGCCGCACCTTGTTCCAACAACCTTTCCCGCGGGCGCTCCGCCGCGGGCCAATCACGAATACTCATAGCACTTCCCTGTCTGTGGGCGCCGCTGTTCCGTAGCGGTCGCTGTGATATCTTAGCCCATCTTTTTTGCGGGCGGATTCACCCTGGGGAGGGGGTTTCGCCACGTATGTCACCCACGAAATGAAAGGCAGACCTATGCAGCGGCTGTATCGGAAACGCATCGTTCTGGGCGTCGGCGGCGGCATCGCGGCCTACAAGAGCGCCGATCTGGTTCGTCGCCTGATCGATCAGGGCGCCGAAGTGCGCGTGGTCATGACCCACGGCGGCGCCGAATTCATCACCCCGCTGACCATGCAGGCGCTGTCCGGCCACCCGGTGCACCTCGACTTGCTCGACCCGGCCGCCGAAGCCGCGATGGGCCACATCGAGCTGGCCAAGTGGGCCGATCTGGTGCTGATCGCCCCGGCCACCGCCGACCTGCTCGCGCGTCTGGCGCAAGGCATTGCCAACGATTTGCTGACCACGCTGGTGCTGGCCACCGACGCTGTTGTCGCTGTCGCGCCAGCCATGAATCAGGCGATGTGGCGCGATCCGGCGACCCAGGCCAACCTGCAACTCCTTGAAAGCCGTGGCCTGAAGACCTTCGGCCCGGCCTCGGGCAGTCAGGCCTGCGGCGACGTCGGCATGGGCCGGATGATGGAAGCCACTGACCTCGCACAGTGCGCGGCGGACTGCTTCCAGCGCCAGGCACTGACCGGCAAACACGTCGTCATTACCGCCGGCCCGACTCAGGAAAACATCGATCCGGTGCGCTACATCACCAACCACAGCTCCGGAAAAATGGGCTTTGCCCTCGCCGAAGCAGCGGTTGAAGCCGGCGCCCGCGTCACGCTGATCAGCGGCCCGGTGCACTTGCCGACGCCGGATCGCGTCACGCGTATCGACGTGGTCAGCGCCCGCGACATGCTCGCGGCGTGTGAATCGGCGATCCCGTGCGACGTGTTCATTTCCTCGGCAGCGGTTGCGGACTACCGCCCGGAAGTCATCGCCCCGCAAAAACTCAAGAAAGATCCTACGAGCGGTGATGGCTTCGTCCTGCAAATGGTGCGCAATCCAGACATTCTGGCCACCATCGCGACCCGTCCCGACCGTCCGTTCAGTGTCGGCTTTGCCGCCGAGACCGAACACCTGCTCGACTACGCTGCACGCAAGCTGAAGGACAAGAATCTCGATTTGATCGTCGCCAACGACGTCGCCAACCCGAGCATCGGTTTCAACAGCGAAGAAAACGCCTGCAGCGTGATTGACCGTGAGCTGCACGCCACGGTTTTCGCCCAGACCAGCAAGAGCAAAATCGCTCGCCAACTGGTCACTTTTATCGCCGAACGTCTGAACCAGGTTTAATTTACATGCACGCTTTGCAAGCCAAGATCCTCGACCCACGCATCGGCACCGATTTCCCGCTGCCGCAATACGCCACTCCGGGCTCCGCCGGCCTCGACCTGCGCGCCATGCTGGAGCAGGACATCGTGATCAAGCCGGGTGAAACCGTGCTGATCCCCACCGGTCTGTCGGTTTACATCGGCGACCCGAACCTCGCCGCGCTGATCCTGCCGCGCTCGGGCATGGGCCATAAGCACGGCATCGTGCTGGGCAACCTCGTCGGCCTGATTGACTCCGATTATCAGGGCCCGCTGATGGTGTCCTGCTGGAACCGTGGCCAGAGCGATTTCACCATGACCGTCGGCGAACGTCTGGCGCAATTGGTGCTGGTACCGGTGGTGCAGGCGCACTTCGAAATGGTTGAAGAGTTCGTCGAAACCGAACGCGGCACCGGTGGTTTTGGCCATACCGGCACCAAATAAGCCATGTAGGAGCTGCCGCAGGCTGCGATCTTTTGATCTTGATTCTTCAAAAACAAAATCAAAAGATCGCAGCCTTCGGCAGCTCCTACAGGGGAAAATTTCAGGCAGATCAGCTGATAGGTTTAACACCGTAAATCAAGGTTTTGCCGGGCGAAAGCCACGCCAGCCGAGGCGTCATGGCCCTTTCATACCACGAACTCTCTGTGGAAAACGCCGTCATACCCTTCAGTTTGAGCCTGCCGTCGAACGATTCGTCGGTCTGTCCCGCCACTTTCGAGATGGAGCATTTCCGTAGATGAGCACCCCAGCCAAGATCGCCCCGAAGCTGCCCGACAGCATTTTCCGCGCCTATGACATTCGCGGCACCGTGCCGGAATTCCTCAATGCCGAAACCGCTTACTGGATCGGCCGCGCCATCGGTTCGCAGAGCCTCGCTCAAGGTGAGCCGAATGTATCCGTCGGTCGCGACGGCCGCTTGTCCGGCCCGGAGCTGGTTGCCGAGCTGATTCGCGGCATCGCCGAAAGCGGCTGCCATGTCAGCGATGTCGGCCTGGTGCCGACGCCGGCGCTGTACTACGCCGCCAACGTGCTGGCCGGCAAGTCCGGGGTGATGCTCACCGGCAGCCACAACCCGTCGAACTACAACGGCTTCAAGATCGTCATCGCCGGCGACACCCTCGCCAACGAACAGATTCAGGTGCTGCATGAGCGCATCAAGACCAACAATCTGAGCAGCGGCACCGGCAGCGTTACCCAAGTCGAAATCCTCGACCGCTACAACACCGAAATCGTCCAGGACATCAAACTGGCGCGGCGCATGAAAGTCGTGGTCGACTGCGGCAACGGCGCGGCCGGCGTGATCGCCCCACAACTGATCGAAGCGCTGAACTGCGAAGTCATCCCGCTGTTCTGCGAAGTCGACGGCAACTTCCCGAACCATCACCCGGATCCGGGCAAGCCTGAAAACCTCGTCGACCTGATCGCCAAGGTCAAGGAAACCAACGCCGACATCGGCCTGGCGTTCGACGGCGATGGCGACCGTGTCGGCGTGGTGACCAACACCGGCAGCATCGTCTACCCGGATCGTCTGCTGATGCTGTTCGCCCGTGACGTGGTTGCGCGCAACCCGGACGCCGAGATCATTTTCGACGTCAAATGCACCCGTCGACTGGTACCGCTGATCAAGGAATACGGCGGCCGTCCGCTAATGTGGAAGACCGGTCATTCGTTGATCAAAAAGAAAATGAAACAATCCGGTGCTCTATTGGCCGGTGAAATGAGCGGGCACATCTTCTTCAAGGAGCGCTGGTTCGGTTTCGACGATGGCATCTACAGCGCCGCGCGGCTGCTGGAGATCCTCAGCAAGGAAAAATCTACTGCGGAAGAGCTGTTTGCGACCTTCCCGAACGATATTTCTACGCCGGAAATCAATATCCATGTGACCGAAGAGAGCAAATTCAGCATCATTGATGCACTGCACGACGCACAGTGGGGCGCAGGCGCTGACCTGACCACCATTGACGGCGTGCGAGTCGATTACGCCAAAGGCTGGGGCCTGGTGCGCGCGTCCAACACCACACCGGTGCTGGTGCTGCGCTTCGAGGCCGATGACGAGGCTGAATTGCAGCGCATCAAGGACGTGTTCCACGCCCAATTGAAACGTGTTGCACCTGATCTCCAACTACCGTTCTGATCCACCCGGAGCCCTGAATGACCCTCGAACGCGATGCCGCCGCCAACACTGCCAAGGTCCTGTCCGAAGCGCTGCCTTATATCCGACGTTATGTCGGCAAGACCCTGGTGATCAAATACGGCGGCAACGCGATGGAAAGCGAGGAGCTGAAAACCGGCTTCGCCCGCGACATCGTGCTGATGAAAGCCGTCGGCATTAACCCGGTGGTCGTGCACGGCGGCGGCCCGCAGATCGGTGATCTGCTCAAGCGCCTGTCGATCGAAAGCCACTTCGTCGATGGCATGCGCGTCACCGACGCGGCGACCATGGACGTTGTGGAAATGGTCTTGGGCGGTCAGGTCAACAAAAGCATCGTCAACCTGATCAACCGCCACGGCGGCAGCGCCATCGGCCTGACCGGTAAAGACGCCGAGCTGATTCGTGCGAAAAAGCTCACCGTTACCCGCCAGACCCCGGAGATGACCCAGCCGGAAATCATCGACATCGGCCACGTGGGCGAAGTCATCGGGATCAACACCGACTTGCTCAACCTGTTGGTCAAAGGTGATTTCATCCCGGTGATCGCGCCAATCGGCGTCGGCGCCAACGGTGAGTCGTACAACATCAATGCTGACCTGGTGGCTGGCAAAGTCGCCGAAGCGCTGAAAGCTGAAAAGCTGATGCTGCTGACCAACATCGCCGGCCTGATGGACAAGTCGGGCACCGTGCTGACCGGCCTGAGTACGCAGCAGGTCGACGATCTGATTGCTGACGGCACCATCTACGGCGGCATGCTGCCGAAGATCCGTTGTGCGCTGGAAGCGGTTCAGGGCGGCGTCGGTAGCTCGTTGATCATCGACGGTCGTGTACCGAACGCGATCCTGCTGGAAATCTTCACTGATACCGGTGTGGGTACGTTGATTAGTAATCGCAAGCGTCACTGATTGCTGAAAGGCTAAAGATCGCAGCCTGCGGCAGCTCCTACAAAATCGGATTTCGTTTGTGCGAAATCCCTGTAGGAGCTGACGAAGTCTGCGATCTTTTTTATGCGCGCAAGAAATGTCTGACTTAACAAAGCGAAACGTCCGACATCACCTCAGAACAAATCTCCCTAGGATCTTCCCTTCATCCACCGGAGATTTACCCATGCAAAAAGACAGCGTTCCTTACGGCAGTGACATTTCGGCTGGCACCTACGCCTGCGTGGACTGCGGCCGAGAGTATTCAGGCCCTTCGCAAAAATCCATGCCGCCCTGCCCTGACTTCACAGAAGCCTCGCACCCGCTCAAGGGCTGGAAAGTCCTCAGTGGCCAAGGCGATGCGCCTCAGGATCCATACCCGGAAACCAGCGGGAAATAACTCGGAGCGCCTGAGCCATGCAGATCTCGTTCACGATCGACGCCGCCGCTTTTGAGCTGGAACAAAAGGAACCGGTCAAGAAAACCTTGCGCATTGGTGACGCGGAAATCACCCACGCGTTGCAGCGCATTGCCAAGGCCAGCCTGACCGAATACCTGAAAATGCTGGTCGAGGGCGGCATGCCCAGCCGCGCTGACGAGGCCAAGCAGGACCGTCTGCTCTACCTGATTCAGAGCTATTTCGGGCAAACATTGCCGACCGAATCGCAGATCTCGACGATCTTTCAGCTGACTCAAAGCCAAAGCAAAACCCTGCTGAAAAACACGGTGTCGCGCTTTCGCAATCAGCTCGACGACATCCTCCAGCACAGCATGCGTGCGGTGATCGAGACGGCTGAATACGCGCAAACCGTGTTTCTGGTGGTCATCAGCTCGGACGTGATCCGCGATGAGCTGAACATGCTGATCACGCAGAACGAGCCAACCTTCAAACCCATCACCAAGCGCAAGGGCAGCGCCGGGCAGTTCGAGATCAGCGAGGACAGCCACGCCTTGCTCTGCGCAACGCTGGGCCTGAATGCCGTTCAGTGACATCGTCGCGGTCAGTGGCTTGCTGCTGACCCTGACCACCTTCCTGTTCAACCTGGCGTGGCCGGCGCTCAGTGAAGCGCTGACGCTGGATGAGCACCAGTCGGGGCCGCTGAACAGAAAGCGCAGCAGGGACAAGGTTCGCGAAGCTTTTTTCGGGCGGGCGCTGCCGTTGACGTGTGCGTTTGTGGCGCTGTTTTACGTCAACTTGCCGGCTGCCGTGGGGATTATTCGCAGCAGCACGCTGGATCTGTGGGATTTTGATGTGGATCGCACGTTGTACGTGATGGTGGTGTTGGCGTTGCTGGCGTTTGCGCTGATCAACGCAGGATTGACCCTGAAACTGCTGAAAAAATGGAGAAACCTGCGCTAATCGAATCCCCTGTAGGAGCTGCCGAAGGCTGCGATCTTTTGATTCTGTTTTTAAGATCAAAAGATCGCAGCCTCCGGCAGCTCCTACAGGATGATGTCGTATCAGACGCCAAACTGGGCGCGATACGCTTCCACAGCTGGCAGATGCTGCTTGAGCTGCGGATCATCCGCGAGGAACTCCAGCACCTGATTCAGCGAAACAATGCTGATCACCGGAATGCCGAAATCACGCTCGACCTCCTGAATCGCCGACAACTCGCCGTTGCCACGTTCCTGACGGTTCAGCGCGATCAGCACGCCGGCAGCCTTGGCGCCGTCCTGCGAAGCAATGATTTGCATCACTTCACGGATCGCGGTGCCCGCAGTGATCACGTCGTCGATGATCAGCACGTCGCCGGTCAGCGGCGCGCCAACGAGGCTGCCGCCTTCGCCGTGGGCCTTGGCTTCCTTGCGATTGAAGCACCAAGGCAGGTCACGGTCGTGATGCTCGGCCAATGCGACGGCGGTGGTTGCCGCCAGCGGGATGCCTTTGTAGGCCGGGCCGAACAAAACGTCGAAGGGAATGCCGCTTTCGGCGATGGCTGCAGCGTAGAAACGCCCCAGCTGCGCCAGGGCCGAGCCCGAGTTGAACAGGCCGGCGTTGAAGAAGTAAGGACTGGTGCGCCCGGACTTCAGGGTGAACTCACCGAAGCGCAAAACGCCGCGATCGATGGCAAAACGAATGAAATCGCGCTGATACGCTTGCATGAAAAAAACCCCAAATACCACGGATTTAGCTAATTAGCTTGACGCCGTGTATCATACACGCACGCGATTTTT
>NZ_JBIUVN010000018.1:0-101743 GCF_044742965.1 Pseudomonas sp. NPDC087804
GCTTCGCCTTCAACGTCTTCGGAAACGATCAGCAGTGGACGGCCGGCTTTGGCAACGGCTTCCAGTACTGGCAGCATTTCGCGGATGTTCGAGATCTTTTTGTCGACCAGCAGGATCAGCGGGCTGTCCAGCTCGGCAACCATGGTTTCTGGCTTGTTGACGAAGTACGGGGACAGGTAGCCACGGTCGAACTGCATGCCTTCAACAACCGACAGTTCGTTTTCCAGGCCAGTGCCTTCTTCAACGGTGATCACGCCTTCTTTGCCGACTTTTTCCATGGCTTCGGCAATGATGTCGCCGATGGAGCTGTCGGAGTTGGCCGAGATGGTGCCTACCTGAGCGATTGCCTTGGTGTCAGCGCAAGGCTTGGACAGGTTCTTCAGCTCTTTGACGATAGCGATGGTCGCTTTGTCGATACCGCGCTTCAGGTCCATCGGGTTCATGCCGGCAGCGACGGCTTTCAGGCCTTCGTTGACGATCGACTGAGCCAGAACGGTAGCGGTAGTAGTACCGTCACCAGCGTCATCGTTGGCACGGGAGGCAACGTCTTTGACCAGCTGCGCGCCCATGTTTTCGAAACGGTCTTCGAGTTCGATTTCTTTGGCGACGGAAACGCCGTCCTTGGTGATGGTCGGAGCGCCGAAGCTCTTCTCGATGATCACGTTACGGCCTTTCGGGCCCAGGGTCGCTTTTACTGCGTCAGCCAGGACGTTGACGCCCTTGAGCATTTTTTTACGGGCGGAATCGCCAAACAGAACTTCTTTAGCAGCCATGATCGATATTCCTTAAATACTTTGTAGTAGCGGGAAAATGAACGGGGGTATCAGCCTTCGATAACAGCGAGGATTTCGTTCTCGCTCATTACCAGCAGGTCTTCGCCGTCGACTTTCACTGTGTTGCTGCCGGAGTAAGGACCGAACACAACCTTGTCGCCTTCTTTAACGGACAGTGCGCGCACTTCGCCGTTTTCCAGAGCTTTGCCCGGGCCTACAGCGAGAATCACACCGTGGTTGGCTTTTTCAGCAGCCGAACCTGGCAGGACGATACCGCCAGCGGTTTTCTTTTCTTCTTCGCTGCGACGGATTACGACGCGGTCATGCAGAGGACGAAGCTTCATTGTCGATCTCTCCTAATTGTGGTTTTCATCGGCCGGTGTAGTCCCGGCGGGTTTAACAAATCCGGCCTTCGCCGGTTGCGCCTCGTCAAGCGAGACGCGGAAGACTGACTGGCGCAAATGCCAGAAACCTTTCGGTGACCGATACATAAGGGCGCATAAGCTTATTACAAGGGCGAGGCGAAAAAAATTTCGCGGATTCTGCGGACAAAATCAGCCCCAAACGAACACGGCACCCGAAGGTGCCGTGTCGATGCAGACGTTACTTCGGGTCGCGGTGTTCGAACTCGCCTTCGATCACATCACCCTCGCGGCCCAGAGGCTGACGCGGCGCAGGGCCGCCACGCGGTTGCAGGTCGTCAGCAAAGGCGCGCTGACGCATGGCCTGTTCTTCGGCGCGCTGGCGCATTTTGTTCGCCAGCAGACGACGGGTGAACGGCAGCAGCATGACCAGACCGACGACGTCGCTGATAAAGCCCGGCAGAATCAACAGACCACCGGCCAGTGCCAACATCAGGCCTTCGAGCATGGTTTGCGCAGGCAGTTCGCCGCGGTTCAGGCTTTCACGGGCACGCAGTGCCGTGGCCAGACCGGCGACGCGCAGTACGAACACACCGAACATCGAGCCGACAATGATCAGCAGCAGGGCCGGGAAAAACCCGATAGCCCCTGCCACTTTGACGAATACGAACAGCTCCAGCACCGGAAACAGCAGAAAGAGCAACAGAAAAGGGCGCATCAAAGTTTCCTCAACGCAAGAAATGCCTTGCAGTAAGCCTTAGATGACGTCGGCCTTTCGTGAATTCAAGCGTCGGCCACTTCATTTTTTGGCCAGACCTCGGCGTGAGCCAGAGAAACCAAGGCTTCGCGCACTTGTGTCGGCGTATTACAGGGTGCTGGGAACGGCAGCCAGTACAGCGCCTGACCGATGCGCAGGTGCATGCCTTCGGTGTCGATGCCCGCCAATTGCGCCGGCACGGTTTTCGGCAGACCGGCGAGGTCGACGTAGTGCGCGATGGCTTTGGCGTGGTCGCTGTTCATGTGCTCGACCATGCTGATCTCGCCCTTGCCGGCGAACGGGTTGGCCAGCGTCACTTGATCGATCCAGTGAATCGCGCCGAAACCGCCGATGTAACGATGGCGCACCGGGGTCAGCACCCAGAAATCGAAATCGTGAGCCTTGTGGTAGTTCTGCGAATCCGGGAAGTAGCGGTAGTAACGCTCGGCGGCGGCTTCAATCGCAGCGCCGTCTTCGAGCTTTTGCGCTTCGGCGAGATAGGTCAGGCGACCAACGGCTTGCACGTCGTCGGCTTCACGCTCACCCACCAACAGCGAGCATTTCGGGTCTTTCTGCAGGTTGTGGGTGTGCTGGGCGATGCGGCTGATGAGGATCAGCGGGCGGCCCTGCTCGTCGAGGCAGTACGGCACCACGGAGCCAAACGGAAAACCGGGCATCGATTTGGAGTGCGTCGACAGCACTCCACGGTATTCCTTGAGAAGCAATTCTCGGGCATTCTTGGCCACTTCAACGCTCAATTTATGACTCCTTAAATAGAATCCGTCGAAAAAACGGACAGGCGCCCGGAAGAAAGTTTCGGTCACGCCATCGAGCAATTCTCATGTGCAAACCAGCCACGGCCGGTGCAGATCGGGAGTCGCTAACAATAAAAACTACTCAGACCTGCTATCGGGGCATGCGAATGCAACTCAACGACAAAGTAATCATTATCACTGGCGGTTGCCAGGGTTTGGGCCGCTCCATGGCCGAGTATTTCGCTGGCAAGGGCGCGAAGCTTGCGCTCGTCGACCTCAATCAGGAAAAACTCGACGACGCGGTCGCGGCGTGTAAAGCCAAGGGCGTCGAGGCGCGCAGCTATCTGTGCAACGTCGCCAATGAAGAACAGGTCGAGCACATGGTCGCTCAGGTGGCCGCCGATTTCGGTGCGATTCACGGCCTGATCAACAACGCCGGGATCCTCCGTGACGGCCTGCTGTTGAAGGTCAAGGACGGCGAGATGACCAAGATGAGCCTGGCACAGTGGCAGGCCGTGATCGACGTCAACCTGACCGGCGTGTTCCTGTGCACCCGTGAAGTGGCGGCGAAAATGGTTGAGCTGAAGAACAGCGGCGCGATCATCAACATCTCGTCGATCTCGCGGGCGGGCAACGTTGGCCAGACCAACTATTCGGCGGCCAAGGCTGGTGTGGCAGCGGCGACGGTGACCTGGGCTAAGGAATTGGCGCGTTACGGGATTCGTGTGGCAGGGATTGCGCCGGGTTTCATTGAAACCGAGATGACCCTGGGCATGAAGCCGGAAGCGCTGGAGAAGATGACTTCGGGGATTCCGCTCAAGCGCATGGGCAAGCCGGAAGAGATCGCGCATTCGGCGGCGTATATCTTCGAGAACGACTACTACACCGGGCGGATTCTGGAGATGGACGGCGGCCTGCGTATCTAACCCACACCGCAAAACCAACTGTAGGAGTGAGCCTGCTCGCGATTGCGGTCATTCATTCAACAAATCTGTTGAATGTTATTCCGCTATCGCGAGCAGGCTCACTCCTACAGGGTTCGTGTTTCAGGTCATTAATCGTCGCTGATGGTGATGTTCGGCATCGCCGGCGATACCGCTTCCTGCAACACAATCCGCGCGCCAACGTGGCGGGCCAGTTCCTGGTAAACCATGGCAATCTGGCTGTCCGGCTCGGCGATCACCGTTGGCTTGCCGCCATCGGCCTGTTCTCGGATCAGCATCGACAACGGCAGCGAAGCCAGTAGCTCAACGCCGTACTGCGTCGCCAGTTTCTCACCGCCGCCCTCACCGAACAGATGCTCGGCATGCCCGCAGTTCGAGCAGATGTGCACGGCCATGTTTTCCACCACGCCCAGCACCGGAATGTTGACCTTGCGGAACATTTCCACGCCTTTGCGCGCGTCAAGCAGGGCCAGATCCTGCGGCGTGGTGACGATCACCGCACCGGCCACCGGAACCTTCTGCGCCAGGGTCAGCTGGATATCGCCGGTGCCTGGCGGCATGTCGATGACCAGATAATCCAGATCGCCCCACGCGGTTTGCGTGACCAGTTGCAGCAACGCGCCGGAAACCATCGGGCCGCGCCAGACCATCGGCGTGTTGTCGTCGGTGAGGAACGCCATCGACATGACTTCGACACCGTGGGCCTTGAGCGGCACGAACCACTTCTGATCCTTGACCTCTGGGCGGGTACGCTCGGGGATGCCGAACATGATGCCTTGGCTCGGGCCATAGATATCGGCGTCGAGAATACCGACCTTGGCGCCTTCACGGGCCAGCGCCAGCGCGAGGTTGGCGGCGGTGGTCGACTTGCCCACACCGCCCTTGCCGGAGGCCACGGCAACCACATTCTTGACGTTGGCCAGGCCCGGGATCTGCGCCTGCGCCTTGTGCGCGGCGATCACCGTGTTGACTTCAACCCTGGCAATCACCACGCCGTCGAGGTTTTCGATGGCCAGTTGCAGCAATTGCGCCCAGCCGCTCTTGAACAGACCGGCGGCGTAACCGATTTCCAGCTGCACATTGACGCGATCACCGACGATCTCGATGTTCTTCACGCAACCGGCGCTGACCGGATCCTGGTTCAGGTAGGGGTCGGTGTATTGGCTGAGGACGGCTTCCACCGCTGCGCGAGTGACGGCGCTCATGGGCAACTCCGATAACAAGACTGGGAAAAGATGGTGGGTATCGTACGCTGGACACCGATTTGAGGCGAACAGATTACTTGAGCTGGAAAACCATTGTGGCGAGGGGATTTATCCCCGCTGGGTGGCGAAGCCGCCCCAAAATCGCAAAGCTCGGTGTATCAGGTAGACCGAGCTCTCTGGTTTTACGACTGCTGCGCAGCCGGACGGGGATACATCCCCTCGCCACAAATGCACTCAAAGTACCCAGCGGCGCAGGGGTGAAAAATATGCGCCAGCGCTTTATAGTGGCCGACCTCCGTTTCATCAAGTAGCGAAGCCCCACATGTCCGAACCACGCAAGATCCTCGTCACCAGCGCCCTGCCCTACGCCAACGGTTCGATTCACCTTGGCCATATGCTGGAATACATCCAGACCGATATGTGGGTGCGCTTCCAGAATCATCGCGGCAATCAATGCATCTACGTCTGCGCCGACGACGCCCACGGTTCGGCGATCATGCTGCGCGCGGAAAAGGAAGGCATCACCCCGGAACAACTGATCGCCAACGTGCAGGCTGAACACAGCGCCGACTTTGCCGAGTTCCTGGTTGATTTCGACAACTTCCACTCCACTCACGCCGAAGAAAACCGTGAGCTGTCGAGCCAGATCTACATCAAGCTGCGTGACGCCGGGCACATCGCTCAACGCTCGATCACCCAGTATTTCGACCCGGAAAAGAAAATGTTCCTGGCCGACCGCTTCATCAAGGGCACTTGCCCGAAATGCGGCACCGAAGACCAGTACGGCGACAACTGCGAAAAATGCGGTGCGACCTACGCCCCGACTGATCTGAAGGATCCGAAGTCGGCGATCTCTGGCGCCACCCCGGTGCTCAAGGATTCCCAGCACTTCTTCTTCAAACTGCCGGACTTCCAGGAAATGCTGCAAACCTGGACCCGCAGCGGCACCCTGCAAGACGCCGTCGCCAACAAAATCGCCGAATGGCTGGACGCTGGCCTGCAACAGTGGGACATCTCCCGCGATGCGCCGTACTTCGGTTTCGAGATTCCGGGCGAGCCTGGCAAGTACTTCTACGTGTGGCTGGACGCGCCGATCGGCTACATGGCCAGCTTCAAGAACCTGTGCGACCGCACGCCGGAGCTGGATTTCGACGCGTTCTGGGCCAAGGACTCCAGCGCCGAGCTGTACCACTTCATCGGCAAGGACATCGTCAACTTCCACGCACTGTTCTGGCCAGCCATGCTTGAAGGCGCGGGTTACCGCAAGCCGACCGGCATCAACGTACATGGCTACCTGACCGTCAACGGCCAGAAGATGTCCAAATCCCGCGGCACCTTTATCAAGGCCCGCACGTATCTGGATCACCTGTCGCCGGAATACCTGCGCTATTACTACGCGGCCAAACTCGGTCGTGGCGTCGATGACCTCGATCTGAACCTGGAAGACTTCGTGCAGAAGGTCAATTCCGATCTGGTCGGCAAGGTCGTCAACATCGCCAGCCGTTGCGCCGGATTCATTCAAAAAGGCAACGCCGGCCTGTTGGTCGACAACAACGCTGCGCCAGAGCTGACCGAGGCTTTCCTCGCCGCCGCGCCAAGCATTGCCGATGCCTATGAAGCCCGCGACTTCGCCCGCGCCATGCGTGAAATCATGGGTCTCGCCGACCGCGCCAACGCCTGGATTGCCGACAAGGCGCCGTGGTCGTTGAACAAGCAGGAAGGCAAACACGATGAAGTCCAGGCGATCTGTGCCACCGGCATCAACCTGTTCCGCCAACTGGTGATCTTCCTCAAACCGGTGCTGCCGCTGCTGGCCGCCGATGCCGAGGCGTTCCTCAACGTCGCCCCGCTGACCTGGAACGATCACGCGACCCTGCTGGCCAATCATCAACTGAACGAGTTCAAGCCGTTGATGACCCGCATCGACCCGGTAAAAGTCCAAGCCATGACCGACGCCTCGAAAGAAGACCTGACCGCCAGCCAGACCGACACCGGTGCCGCCGCCCCTGCGGGCAATGGCGAACTGGCCAAGGATCCGCTGTCGGCGGAAATCGACTTCGACGCTTTCGCTGCGATCGACCTGCGCGTCGCGCTGATCGTTAAAGCCGAACACGTGGAAGGTGCCGACAAGCTGCTGCGCCTGACCCTGGATATCGGTGACGAGCAACGCAACGTGTTCTCGGGCATCAAGAGCGCTTATCCGGATCCGTCCAAGCTCGACGGCCGTCTGACCATGATGATCGCCAACCTCAAGCCACGGAAAATGAAGTTCGGTATTTCCGAAGGCATGGTCATGGCGGCTGGCCCTGGCGGTGAAGAAATCTACCTGCTGAGCCCTGACAGCGGCGCCAAGCCGGGTCAACGCATCAAGTAACACTCGGCGGTGAATCGATCCCACAGGCGTGCCCGGCATGCCTGTGGGATTTTTCATATCTGGCCGGATAATGCCTAACCTTAAGAGACAGCCGCCCGTTTCGCTGGCAGAACCATGACCGAACTTGTGCTTACGCTCATCAGTGCTGCGCTGCTCAACAACTTCGTGTTGCACTGGCCGCTGGGCGTCGATCCGCTGTTGGCGGGGAGTCGTCGGCAGGTGCATGCGCTGGGGCTGGCGACGTTGTGTCTGATGTTGATCGTCGGCGTCATCGGTTACGCGATCTGGCATTGGCTGCTGGTGCCGCTGCAACTTGAGGCGCTGCGCCTGTTCGTGTTTCTGCCGGTGAGCGTGCTGCTGATCGCACCGCTGTTGAAACTGTTGGCGCGCTGGCGGCCGAATTTGCCTTTCGAAGGGTTATGGCCGCTGTTGTTGGGCAATGCCGGTGCGCTTGGACTGGCGCTGATCAATGCGCAAAACGATCAAGGCCTGCTGCACGCGACAGCGCTGAGCCTCGGCGCCGGGCTGGGTTTCTGGCTGGTGCTGAGCCTGTTCTGCGATTTGCGTGAGCGCACCGCCGACAACGACATTCCCCTGCCCTTTCGCGGCTTGCCGATCGACTTGATCGGCGCCGGATTGATCGCAGTGATTTTTCTCGGATTCAGTGGACTGATCAAAACATGAGTCTGATTCAACGCATCGATGCGCTTCTGCCGCAGACCCAATGCGGCAAGTGTGGCCATCCCGGATGTAAACCCTATGCGCAAGGCATCGTTGACGGCGAGCCGATCAACAAATGCCCGCCCGGTGGCGATGAAACCATCGCAGCGTTGGCCGAGCTGTTGAAAGTGCCGGTGCTGGAACTCGATATCAGTCGCGGTTCGGCGCCGCCGCAAGTCGCCTATATCCGCGAAGCCGAATGCATCGGCTGCACCAAGTGCATTCAGGCCTGCCCGATCGATGCCATCGTCGGCGCGGCGAAATTGATGCACACGGTGATCATCGATGAATGCACCGGCTGCGACCTGTGCGTCGCGCCGTGCCCGGTGGATTGCATTGAAATGCATCCTTTGCCTTTGAGCACGTTGCCGGTGGTCGGCGGCTTGGCCTTCAGTCTTGAAGAACAACGTGCGCGCGCGGCCAAACGCGATCACGCGCGCCTGCGATTCGAGCGCCGCAATGACCGATTGCTGCGCGAAGAACAGCAAAAGCAGGCCGAACGTGAAGCACGCGCCAAACGTGCTGCTCAGCCTGAGGCGACCGCGTCGGATCCAGTGCAGGCTGCGCTGGAGCGCGTACGCGCCCAGAAAACCGCGACCGCCGATGCCGCACTGAAAAAAGCCAAGATCGATGTGGCGATGAGCCGTGCGCAACTGCACAAATCGCTGAAAGCTTTCGGCCATCCGCCGACCTTCGAGCAACAGTCGCAATTGATCGTGCTCCAGCAACAATTTGAAGCGGCGGAACAGGCCTTGGCGCAACTGGAAAGCAGCGCCCCGGCAGTTGCAGCACCGGCCCCCGCTAAAGATGCTGACCTGAAGCGCGCGAAAATCCAGTTGGCGATGCGCCGCGCCGAGCTGAAAAAAGCGCAAACCGCCGAAGCATCACCGGAGCAGATCGCCGCACTGGAACACGCACTGCGCGACGCCGAGCAGGCCTTGCACGACGCCGAAGCCACAAGCGATCAACCAGTGCCTGACTTGGTGCGCGTCGAAAAACGCCCGATCGACAGTCAACTTCGCCAGCTAAAAACCGAATTGGCCTACGCCCGCGCCGATCTCAACAAACTCGAACGCCGCGCCGACACGCCCGACGACATCCTCGACAAGGCCCGCGCCCGCCTGCAAACCGCCGAGCGCCAGGTGCAAGACCATGTCGCCCCTTGAGGCACCCGACGAGCGCCTGCAACAAGCGATGAAGCTTGTGCTGCTGGCCCTGCTGCCGGCGCTGCTGGCGTTGTTCTGGTTGTACGGTTGGGGCGTGTTGATCAACCTGATTCTGGCTGTTACCACGGCGTTGATCGTCGAGGCGATTGCCACTCGACTGCGCCGTCAGCCCTTACAGCCGACGCTGAGTGATGGCAGCGCGATCGTCAGTGCAACATTACTCGCCGTCGCGCTGCCGCCCTATTGCCCGTGGTGGCTGACGGTGACGGCGGTGGCTGCGGGGCTGTTGTTCGGCAAGCATTTGTACGGCGGTGTCGGCAAAAATCCGTTCAACCCGGCGATGCTCGGTTTTGCTTTGGCGATGGTGATGTTTGCACAGCCGATGACTCATTGGCCGGCCCATGGCTTGGATCTGACGACAAGCTTTCAACAGGTTTTCTACATCGGTCAGGCGCCGGACGCCTGGGTGCAGGCCACCGCACTGGACAGTCTGCGCATCAACAAAAGCCTGACCATGGATGAGCTGTTCGCCAGTGATTCGGCCTTCGGGCGTTTCGGCGGTCGCGGCGTGGAATGGGTGAATCTGGCGTTTTTCGCCGGCGGGCTGTTTTTGCTGCAGCGGCGAGTGATCGCCTGGCACGCGCCGGTCGGCATGCTCGCCAGCCTTTTTGTGATCAGCCTGCTGTGCTGGAACGGATCGGGATCGGACTCCCATGGATCGCCGCTATTTCACCTGCTCAGCGGCGCGACCATGCTCGGTGCGTTCTTCATCATCACCGAACCTGTCTCGGGTGCCAGAACGGCGCTTGCCAGACTGCTGTTTGGCCTCGGCGTCGGCCTGCTGACCTATCTGATTCGCACGTGGGGCGGTTACCCCGATGGCGTCGCGTTTGCCGTGCTGTTGATGAACCTTTGCGTGCCGGCGCTGGAACGGTTTGCCGCTAGCCGTCAGCCACAGGTGAGCCCATGAACCGCACGGGCAGCGCATTGACGTTATTGCTGTTGGCGGTGATCGGCATCGGCACGACGTATCTGCTGCAACGCAACAGTGCTCCGCAGATTGCTGCCGAACAACGTTTGGCCGACAACCGCAAACTGCTCGACGTGCTGCCCGCCGACAGCTACGACAACCAACCGCTGGAACAGCCGCTTCCGCTGACCGATATGGGGCTGAGCCACAGCACGCTTACAGCGGGTTACCGTGCAACCAGGAATGGCCAGACCGTTGCAGTGTTACTGCGCAATCAGACCGAAGGTTACGCCGCTGCCATCGAATTGCTGATCGCCATCGATACCAACGGCAAATTGCTCGGCGTGAAAACCCTCAAGCAAAACGAAACCCCGGCACTCGGCGGGCCCATTGGCGACTGGCCGAACAGCTGGCTGCAAACGTTCACCGGCAAATCACGCGGCGAACCGAATGACGCTGGCTGGGCATTGAAAAAAGATCAGGGGCAATTCGACCAAATGGCCGGGGCGACCATTACTTCCCGCGCAACCATCAACGCGATCCACGATGCATTGCGCTACTTTGACGAGCATCGAAGCGCATTGCTGGGGAGCGAACCATGAGCCTGTCCAACTCACTGATGCTGGTGCTATTGCTGGGCACCACCGTTTCTTTGGCCGGTGCGTTGGGCACGATGTTGATGTTCGTCGTTGTGGTCGGCATTTATGCTTTGGGCATGTCACCGCTGCGTTCGCGCCTGACAGATGGAAGTGCCTTGCTGGCCGGTGTGTTGCTTGCTGCAACGTTGGCCAGTTGTGCCGATCTATTGGCGCAACGCTGGTTCCTGGCGTGGCATCAGTCGTTCGGCCTTTATGGCGGATTGATCGCCTTGCAGTGCGTGGTGCTCGAGCGCAACGGCTTCTTCCGCCAACCGCTGGCGCAGCGCTTCAAGCTTTGCGCATTGTTTGGCGGTTTGATGCTGGTGCTCGCCGCGCTGCGTGAACTCATCGGGCAGGGAAGCCTTGGCCGTGGGTTGTCCGCGCATGGCTCAGGTCTTGTTTTATTCGGCGAAGGGCTGCATCTGGCAACCCTGGTGCCTGGCGCCTTTATTGTATTGGGGCTGCTGCTCGCGGCCCGTCAGGCGTGGACGCGCCCGAACTCTATTTCCAAGGAAACGCATCGCCCATGAATGCTGCAAAACGTCTTGAGATCTTTCGCCGACTGCATGAAGACAATCCCGAGCCGAAGACTGAACTGGCCTACTCCTCGCCCTTCGAACTGCTGATTGCGGTGATTCTTTCGGCGCAGTCGACAGACGTCGGCGTCAACAAGGCCACGGCGAAACTGTTCCCGATCGCCAATACGCCCGCCGCCATTCACGCCTTGGGCGTCGAAGGCCTGTCCGAATACATCAAGACCATCGGCCTCTACAACAGCAAGGCGAAAAACGTCATCGAGACCTGCCGCATGCTGGTCGAACTTCATGGCGGTGAAGTCCCACAGACCCGCGAAGAGCTCGAAGCCCTGCCCGGCGTTGGCCGTAAAACCGCCAACGTGGTGCTCAACACCGCGTTTCGCCAATTGACCATGGCCGTCGACACGCACATTTTCCGCGTCAGCAACCGCACCGGCATCGCCCCCGGCAAAAATGTGGTTGAGGTGGAAAAGAAGCTGATGAAATTTGTACCCAAGGAATTCCTGCTCGATTCCCATCACTGGCTGATTCTTCACGGACGCTATGTGTGTCTGGCCCGCAAGCCGCGCTGTGGCAGCTGTCGAATCGAAGATCTGTGCGAATACAAAGCCAAAACCTCCGACGATTGACTGGCTATTGGGTTTATCGATTCGTCGATTGAAAAAATCTTTTTTACCCGCCGCAGGAATGTCGATATAAGGAGCGCCAAAGGCCCCTCTTAGCCTGGAGTTAACCTATGAGTACCAGCAAAGAGCAACTGGAAGAAGCTGACGAAGATTTTGTGGCCGCGGACGCTGATGATGCCGAACCGGTAGTCGAGGTCGCCAAGACCAATCTGAGTAAACGCCGCACCATCGATAACCTGCTGGAGGAGCGCCGACTGCAAAAGCAATTGGCCGAGTACGATTTTGATGACTGACACTTGAAAGCCTCCCGAAACGGAGGCTTTTTACTTTCCACTGGTCGCTGAATTCGATCGCCCATGATTACGTCAACGTTGGTCATGCTCAGACCAGTCCGTTGCGTTGCGCCAGCTCGATGAGGTCAACCAGTGAGCGAGCATTGAGTTTCAGCAATAAACGGGTCTTGTACGTACTGACCGTTTTATTGCTCAAAAACATGCCGTCGGCGATCTCCTTGTTGGTTTTGCCCCGCGCCAACTGTTGCAACACCATCATCTCTCGTCCGGAAAGGCGATCGACCATATCGGCTTCACTGGCATTGCCCAGACTGGTACGCACGGTATGCAGCGCTTGATTCGGAAAATAACTGTAACCGGAGAGTACGGCTTTGATGGCGCTGAGCAACTCCGTCAGATCCTGTTGTTTACACACATAACCCGCCGCGCCCGACTGCATGCAACGCATGGAGAAGTGTCCGGGAGCCTGTGAGGTCAGCACCAGAACCTTCATCGGCATGGCCACCGAACTTAGCCGTGCAATAACTTCCAGGCCGTCCAGTTTTGGAATTCCAATGTCCAGAATCACGATATCCGGCATTTGTTCGCGCGCCAGTTGCAATGCATCGACACCATTATCGGTTTCAGCAATCACTTCGTAGCCATGACGCTCCATCAGCATACGTACCGCGAGACGAATGACGGGGTGATCATCCACGATCAGCACTTTATTCATGGGCAGGTCCAATTTCGCTGTTCGATTTTTAGAGCCCGCACAATAGCCTAGTCAATTCGCTCGTGGCACAGCGCAGTTCTCTTGCACTTGCAGCGCAAGACATTCCCTACAACCAATGAGGATTATTCCTACAAGAAATACACTTGCTGCTATCGAATGGGCTGTACGTGCATTCCTCGCTTCATTCAGGCGCGTTTTAACCCGCTGATATTTTTAGTACAAAATTTTCATACAGATCCGTTGCCTGCCCCAAAAATACGCCGCCGTCCAAGCCATTGGGCATGCGGATACAGCTCTGAAAAGCTGCTTGCTCTCGCGCCTCAGAGAATATCGGCAACTAACTTCGCTTTGCAAAAAATCTGAAACAAGACACTTCTACCCACACAGCAATTTTTAATATAAACATTAAAGCCGCAAAACTTTAACCACACACTTAATCAAATCAGCGACCTCAAAATCAATAGAGCCAACGCCATGCGGAACTTTAAAAAGAAAATCTCCAACCCAATGACGATTATCGCGATCTTCGCGTTTATTTCGGAAACTTCCGCAGCGGTATCACTACCCTTTCTGGATAACAATGAGCGTGAAATTTACATATGGTTTTTAATCAGCTTTCCATTTTATTTGTTGTTTTTGTTTTTTATTACCCTGAACTTCAACTACCGATCGCTTTACGCGCCGTCTGACTTCGACAAGGATGATAACTTTCTGAAAGCGTTTGAAGACCTTAGATCCGGCGACCATCAACTCGATCCTCTTTCGAAAACGTCCGAGCGTACCGGCAACGTACCCGATCCACCCACTCCCAGCGATTGGGCGACGCCGCCGTGGATCGAACATCACGTGCATTTGCCCAAACCCATGAACGCGCTGCGGGTTATTGATGTACGACCGATGAACAGCAAGGCGCAATTCGATCAGTTGCAGGCAAGTCTGACAGTCACCAGCAGGCCATTGGTAAGGTTCATGGTATTTCTGACTGATCCCGCGTCAGAGGCCTTGCTCAAGCAAATAAGGCTCAGCCCCGGCAAACAGACGAAAAAAGGCACAGCGAACACGCTCTACATCGCCTACAACGTCAGCCAGCAGATCACGACAATTTTGAGAGGAGATTAAAAGGCGGGCGAATATCGTGAAGAACACAGATAACGCAAAAAGCAGGAAGGGTTTGAACAGTGGCAGCCTTGTCGCGATGACAAGGCTGCCCTTTCATTCCAGGCCCGAGGGGCTTAGAACAGCTTGCGGCCCTTGTTGGCAGCAATACGCATGCGCAGCGCGTTGAGCTTGATGAAGCCCGCCGCGTCGGCCTGGTTGTAAGCACCGCCGTCCTCTTCGAAGGTTGCGATATTGGCATCGAACAGCGAATCGTCGGACTTGCGGCCAGTGACGATCACGTTGCCTTTGTACAACTTCAGACGCACAACACCGTTCACGTTGACCTGCGACGCGTCGATCATCTGTTGCAGCATCAGACGCTCAGGGCTCCACCAGTAACCGGTGTAGATCAGGCTGGCGTACTTCGGCATCAACTCGTCTTTGAGGTGAGCGACTTCGCGATCCAGGGTGATCGATTCGATGGCGCGGTGAGCGCGCAGCATGATGGTGCCGCCCGGGGTTTCGTAGCAGCCACGGGATTTCATGCCGACGTAACGGTTTTCAACGATGTCGAGACGACCGATGCCGTGCTCGCCGCCGATCTTGTTCAGCGTTGCCAGAACAGTGGCCGGGGTCATTTCGACGCCGTCCAGCGCAACGATGTCGCCGTTACGGTAAGTCAGTTCCAGATACTGCGGTTTATCAGGAGCGTTCTCCGGGGAGACGGTCCATTTCCACATGTCTTCTTCGTGCTCGGTCCAAGTGTCTTCCAGCACGCCGCCTTCATAGGAGATGTGCAGCAGGTTGGCATCCATCGAGTACGGGGATTTCTTCTTGCCGTGACGCTCGATCGGGATCGCGTGCTTCTCGGCGTAGTCCATCAGCTTCTCGCGGGACAGCAGATCCCACTCACGCCAAGGGGCAATCACTTTTACGCCCGGCTTGAGCGCGTAGGCACCCAGCTCGAAACGTACCTGGTCGTTGCCCTTGCCGGTGGCGCCATGGGAAATGGCGTCAGCGCCGGTTTCGTTGGCGATTTCGATCAGACGTTTGGCGATCAGCGGACGTGCGATGGAGGTACCCAGCAGGTACTCACCTTCGTAAACGGTGTTGGCGCGGAACATCGGGAACACGAAATCACGCACGAATTCTTCGCGCAGATCGTCGATGTAGATTTCTTTGACGCCCATGGCCTGAGCCTTGGCGCGGGCCGGCTCGACCTCTTCGCCTTGACCGAGATCAGCGGTGAAAGTCACCACTTCACAGTTATAAGTATCCTGCAGCCACTTGAGGATCACCGAAGTGTCCAGGCCGCCGGAATACGCCAGAACGACCTTGTTTACGTCCGCCATGCCATCACTCCACGGGGTTCTACGGAAAGCCGAGGAGTCTACCGCCCAAACGCGATAATTTACAGAGGCGCGACAGCTTAAGACGACAAAGCGACAGAATCTGTCGAGAGCGCGACGATGACCGGCGGGTCAGGAAGTTGCTGCAGTGCTCGCAGGTGTACTCGCTTGCGGCGCCGGAGCTGCGGTCGGCGTGACCCGCGCAAGGTGCACATTGACCCGGCGGTTCTTCGCCCGGTTCGCCGCACTGGTGTTGGGCACCACCGGATACTGCTCACCGTGGAAACGCACGGTGATCTGCGACTCTTGAATGCCATTGGCCTTGAAGTAGTCGACCACCGCCAGCGCCCGGCGGCGCGACAGTTCACGGTTGGTCAGACGGTTGCCGCTGTTGTCCGAGTGGCCGTCGAGCTCAATGTGATTCACCGTCGGGTCAGCCTTCATATATTCCAACATGACCGCGAGTTTGGCTTTGGCGGCGGCGTCGAGATCGGTGCCTTCGCCGGGAAAACCGATTTGCGACTGTTTAACCTGATCGAAATTCTGCGGCAACAATTTCGCCACGCAGGTTTGATAGTCGTTAAACGCTTTGCTGAATTTGACTGGCAACAGGCGCACTTCCGAGACCCGACCATCACCCGACGCGCGACGCACGACCGGACTGCGACCGTCCAGCAGACCGCTGATCAAACCACCGGCCTGGGACTGCGAACTGTTAAACAAGACATTACCGCTGCCAATCCTGACGCTGCCCAGATTGATATCGCCGCGTCCCGGCTGCCATGGCGCCGCCGCTGCGAGCAACGTCGCCGAACCGCCGCCCAGCATGGCGTTGTAGGCGTTCAGACGGAATATCGCCTGCTCGCCGGCCTTGCGCACGAACTCACCCGAGCCGAAATCTGTAATTGGCTGTGTCAGGCGGCATTCGAACTTGTCGCCGGCGACCGTCCACTCAATGTTCTCCAGACGTGTCTGGTACGTGAGCGCCATCGCGGGGAGGCTGGCAAACACACTGAGCAAGGCTAAATAACGCTGGCGCACGGGAGGCTCCATTGGCTTCTGAAACACAAAGACCGATTCACACGATGTTTACGGCATACCTACGGGATATCGGAAGGTTCCCGCAAAACTTGATAGCGAGTGCCTGCAAGAGTCTTTTCCGGTAGCATTCGCCTCAGTTTGACCCGCCTGGAATCCCCTCATGTCCGACCGCCTGACCCTGCTGCGTCCCGACGACTGGCACATTCATCTTCGCGATGGTGCCGTGTTGACCAATACCGTTGCCGATGTTGCGCGCACTTTTGGCCGCGCGATCATCATGCCCAACCTGGTACCTCCGGTGCGCAACGCCGCTGAAGCCGACGGCTATCGCCAGCGGATTCTCGCTGCCCGCCCGGCCGGCAGTCGCTTTGAGCCGCTGATGGTGCTGTACCTCACCGACCGCACCCAGCCCGAAGAAATTCGTGAAGCCAAGGCCAGTGGTTTTGTCTACGCCGCCAAGCTGTACCCGGCCGGCGCAACCACCAACTCCGACTCCGGCGTGACCAGCATCGACAAGATTCTGCCGGCGATCGAAGCCATGGCCGAAGTCGGCATGCCGCTGCTGATCCACGGTGAAGTCACCCGTGGCGACGTCGATGTGTTCGATCGCGAAAAGATCTTCATCGATGAGCACATGCGCCGCGTGGTCGAGCGTTTCCCGACACTGAAAGTGGTGTTTGAACACATCACCACCGCCGACGCCGTGCAGTTCGTCAACGAGGCTTCGGCCAACGTTGGTGCCACGATCACCGCGCACCACTTGCTCTACAACCGCAACCACATGCTGGTGGGCGGGATTCGGCCGCACTTCTACTGCCTGCCGATTCTCAAGCGCAATACCCATCAGGAAGCCCTGCTCGACGCCGCCACCAGCGGCAGCGCGAAGTTCTTCCTCGGCACCGATTCGGCACCGCACGCCCAGCACGCCAAGGAAGCCGCTTGCGGCTGCGCCGGCTGCTACACCGCGTACGCCGCCATCGAAATGTACGCCGAAGCCTTCGAACAGCGTAACGCCCTGGACAAACTCGAAACTTTCGCCAGCCTCAACGGCCCGCGCTTCTACGGCCTGCCGGCGAACACTGATCGCATCACCCTGGTTCGTGAAGAATGGACCGCCCCGACCAGCCTGCCCTTCGGCGAGCTGACCGTTATCCCGCTGCGCGCCGGTGAAAAACTGCGCTGGCGCCTGCTGGAGGAACACGCGTGAGTGAAGACCATTTCGACGACGAACTGGACGGTCAAAGTGGCGGCGGCGGTTCCCGTCACCCGATGGCAGCACGCTTTCGCGGCTACCTGCCGGTTGTCGTCGACGTAGAAACCGGTGGCTTCAACTCGGCCACCGACGCGTTGCTGGAGATTGCTGCGACCACCATCGCCATGGATGAAAAGGGCTTTGTTTACCCGGACCACACCTACTTCTTCCGCGTTGAGCCGTTCGAAGGCGCCAACATTGAAGCAGCAGCGCTGGAGTTCACCGGGATCAAGCTCGATCACCCACTGCGCATGGCCGTCAGCGAAGAAACCGCGCTGACCGACATCTTCCGTGGCATTCGCAAAGCGCTGAAGGCCAACGGCTGCAAGCGTGCGATTCTGGTTGGCCATAACAGCAGCTTCGACCTCGGCTTCCTCAACGCTGCGGTCGCGCGTCTGGACATGAAGCGCAACCCGTTCCACCCGTTCTCCAGCTTCGACACCGCGACACTGGCCGGTCTGGCCTACGGTCAAACCGTACTGGCGAAAGCCTGTCAGGCAGCCGACATCGACTTCGACGGCCGTGAAGCGCACTCCGCGCGTTACGACACCGAGAAAACCGCTGAGCTGTTCTGTGGCATCGTCAACCGCTGGAAACAGATGGGCGGCTGGGAAGATTTCGACGACTGATCCTCGTTGAGTAAATCCCTCGCATAAAAAAAACCGGCCACTTGGGCCGGTTTTTTTGTTAATGCTTATAGAGCTTAAATTCTCGATCAATCCACACGACGTAAAACACCCGATGGTTCTTGTAACCCACCATCGCTACACGCTCGAAAGCCCGAAACACCAACAACCTGACATCACCTGTTAAAAAAGCAGGTATCCCCACTTTCAGGCTGTTTCTCTCAATTGTTTCACATCCATACCGATGCCTATGCTCCTTGCGCAATTCTCTCCAAGGCATCTTTCCCAGGATCCTGAGACGCTCAAGCATTTTCGACCGTTCGACGGCCTCACAATCCTGAATGCACCAGCCATTCTGCAAATACTCAAATGAGAAAACCGGAGGTCGGGCTTCCGATGAGTCCATTTCGATTGTGGACGTCCGTGCCGTTACTATCACCGCCGCATCGCGTTCCCTGCGTTTGAACTTGGCCATTTTTCAGTTCACCAAATGCTCCCGGAAATACTCCTGCATCTCGCAGGCGGGAATTTCTCGGCTGAACTCCCCTTCCTTGAAATTTCTACGCCATGGAGCCTCTTCATGCGTCAACTGACGCAGTTTCCACGCCGAGAATTGGCCATAAACGTCGAACACTTCGTTGAGCAGAGTTTGTTGTTTCGTACTGAAAACATCGGGATTGAAATCACTTGGAGGAGGAATGGCACTCGATCCAAATTGGCTGAATCTTCGATACAGATCCGGAACCACTGGCCCGTGCATCCACGCTTCCAGCTTTTCAGGGAAGAGAGCCTCGCCATGGACTGCCAGACTGAACCCTTGCGCGTAATAAACCATTTTTTGAATCTTGAGATTGGAGATCTCGCCCTCATGCCCTTCCAGGCAGAGGAAATAATCCGCAACGTCCAAGCTACTCGGCATTTGAATCCCCTTCTGCATCATGCAATCCATTGCACCGTCCTTACTGAAGTGAGGCGCGATTCAGGCCAGGGCAATCGCCCTCTTCACCCGTTATCGCTCGACCATCACCCTATCCAACCACTGTTCAGTCATCCAGTATTTTTTCCCGGGCATTTGAAACAAATAATGCCGAGAGATTGCTGCTCACAATCCCGAGCATAAAAAAACCGGCCACTAGGGCCGGTTTTTTTGTACCTCGACGTTGCGCCTTACAGGGCAGCAGCGTTCTCGGTCAGGTATGCCGCAACGCCTTCTGGCGAAGCGTTCATGCCTTTGTCGCCTTTTTTCCAGTTGGCAGGGCAAACTTCGCCGTGCTCTTCGTGGAATTGCAGAGCGTCGACCAGACGGATCAGCTCTTCCATGTTACGGCCCAGCGGCAGGTCGTTGATGATCTGCGAGCGGACAACGCCTTTGTCGTCGATCAGGAACGCGCCACGGAACGCTACGCCGCCTTCGGATTCAACGTCGTAAGCCTTGGCGATGTCGTGCTTCATGTCGGCAGCCATGGTGTATTTCACCTGGCCGATGCCGCCATTGTTCACTGGAGTGTTGCGCCATGCGTTGTGAGTGAAGTGCGAGTCGATCGACACAGCGATCACTTCAACGTTGCGGGCCTTGAAGTCAGCCATGCGGTTGTCCAGAGCGATCAGCTCGGACGGGCAGACGAAGGTGAAGTCCAGTGGGTAGAAGAACACCAGGCCGTATTTGCCTTTGATGGCCGAAGACAGGGTGAAGCTGTCAACGATCACGCCATTGCCGAGTACGGCCGTGACGGTGATGTCAGGGGCTTGTTTGCCTACGAGTACGCTCATTGATATCTCCTGGTGTAGAAACTTGAAGTTCAGGGTTTGCGCCAGCCTGCCATCCTCAGACGACAGCCCTGTGACACGAACCCCCTTCGCAAGGGCCGACCATCATACACTGCGAATTTGGCCTGTCCTTAACGGTTTTTTAAAGCAGGCGCAGAACCGTGCTGCATTTACAGGGCCAGGCAAATAGCCAGCAAATACCGTTCGTCAGTCGTAGCTGTTAATCCGCTGAAGCGGTCGGAAAGCACTTTGACAATCATTCTCGTTAACATTAAGATCCATCGCAATTGAGTCACAACCAGCGACGGTTCTCACTTATGTATGTTTGTCTCTGCACTGGCGTCACCGACGGACAGATCCGCGAAGCGATCTATGAAGGTTGCTGCAGCTATAAAGAAGTTCGTCAGGCCACCGGCGTCGCCAGCCAATGCGGCAAATGTGCCTGCCTTGCCAAGGAAGTCGTTCGCGAAACCCTGACCAAGCTGCAAACCGCCCAGGCCGCGATCCCCTATCCGGTAGAATTTACTGCCGCGTAATAACACCCCATTTCAAAGAACCGGACTTATGTCCGGTTTTTTTATGCCTGTAAATCAATTGCTTAGGCTCCAGACGCGGAACACAAACATTCTTATTCCGATTAATTTTTATATATTATTCAATAACTTAGGTTTGACACTTATAAATACGAAGCTCAAACTCTGCCGTATATACAGCGAATACAGGGCAGGACTCCGATCATGAAAGGCGACATTACAGTCATCCAGCATCTCAACAAGATCCTTGCCAATGAGCTGGTCGCGATCAATCAGTACTTCCTGCATGCGCGCATGTATGAAGATTGGGGTCTGAACAAGCTTGGCAAGCACGAATACAAAGAATCCATCGACGAGATGAAGCACGCGGACAAGCTGATCAAGCGCATCCTGTTCCTCGAAGGCCTGCCGAACGTGCAGGACTTGGGCAAGCTGCACATCGGCGAGCACACCCAGGAAATGCTGGAGTGCGATCTGCGTATCGAGAAGACCGGCCACGCTGACCTGAAAGCTGCGATCGCACATTGCGAAACCGTCGGTGACTTCGGCAGCCGTGAACTGCTCGAAGACATTCTTGAATCCGAAGAAGAACATATCGACTGGCTGGAAACCCAACTGGGTCTTATCGGCAAAGTCGGTCTTGAGAACTATCTGCAATCGCAGATGGGCGAAGAGTAGGAGCTGCCGCAGGCTGCGATCTTTTTAGATTGCACCGGCAACTCGCAATAACTTTTCGGACGCACTAAAAAGCCCCGCCCTCTTTCGAGGTGCGGGGCTTTTTATTGGCTTTTCTGTAGGAGCATGGCTCGCCAGCGAAGAAAGCGCCGCGGTGCTACAGACACACCGCGTTATCGTTTTTCGCGAGCAAGCTTTGCTCCTACAACAAAAGCATCAGGCTTCGGACTTGTTCGCCGCTGCCGCTTCAACAGCCGACTTGATGGTGGTTTGCAGCGAACCGTCTGCAGCCATCTCGGTCATGATGTCGCTACCGCCGACCAGCTCACCGCCAACCCACAGTTGTGGGAAAGTCGGCCAATTGGCGTACTTAGGCAGGTTGGCGCGGATTTCCGGGTTCTGCAGGATGTCCACGTACGCAAACTTTTCGCCACACGCCATGACAGCCTGCGCAGCTTTCGCGGAGAAGCCACACTGTGGGGCATTCGGCGAGCCTTTCATGTAAAGCAGAATGGTGTTGTTGGCAATCTGCTCTTTAATCGTTTCGATGATATCCATGGAGCACCTCGGCTGAACTTTCCGACTCACGGGTCGGCACGGTGACGCATTGTAACGGAATCCCGAGCGCCATGCTCGGTCTCCCCGACGGTCACGTTCAAGCCGCCGCCACGGTGACCGGCACGCCGTTCAACGCGGCATTCCCGGACAATTCGTCGAGCTGGCACTCATCGGTCAGGTCATTGGCGCTCGAACCTGGCTGGCCACTGGCAATCGTCATCTGCACACCCGGGCGCGCATGGCCCCAACCGTGCGGCAGGCTGACCACGCCTTTCATCATGTCCAGACTGCCGAGCACTTCCACTTCAATCTGCCCGACCCGCGAACTGACGCGCACCCACTGACCATCGTTGAGCCCACGACTGGCGAGATCGTCCGGATGCATCAGCAACTGATGGCGCGGCTTGCCTTTCACCAGCCGGTGATAGTTGTGCATCCACGAATTGTTGCTGCGCACATGTCGGCGGCCAATCATCAACAACTCGTCGGCGGCCGGAGCTTGCAGCGCGGCAAACCGTGCGAGGTCAGCGAGGATCTCTGGCGGCGCGGCCTGCACGTGCTGGTTCGGCGTTTTCAGGCGCGGCGCCAGATTGGCTTTCAACGCGCCCAGATCAATGCCGTGAGGATGAGCGAACAGTGTCGCCAACGAGAGTTTATGCTCGGAGGCCTCACCGTACATGCCCATCCGCAAACCCATATCAATCATCTTCGCCGGCGGCATGGTCGGTTTCAGCTCCTTGCCGGTTTTCTCGGCGAAGGCTTTGGCCAGACCGACAAAGATCTCCCAGTCATGCAGCGCGCCCTCAGGCTTGGCGAGGATCGCGCGGTTGAAGCGAGTGACATTACGCACCGCGAACAAGTTGAACGTGGTGTCGTAGTGATCGTTCTCCAGTGCCGACGTCGACGGCAGGATCAGGTCGGCGTAACGCGTGGTTTCGTTGATATAAAGGTCAATGCTGACCATGAACTCCAGGCCATCCAGCGCCTGCTCCAGTTGCCGCCCGTTCGGCGTCGACAACACCGGGTTACCCGCCACAGTAATCAGCGCGCGGATCTGGCCCTCGCCTTCGGTGAGCATCTCTTCGGCCAGTGCCGAGACCGGCAGCTCTCCGCCGTATTCAGGACGCCCGGAAACACGGCTTTGCCACTTATTGAAATGCCCGCCCGACGTCGACGCCACCAAGTCCACGGCCGGCTCGGTGCACAGCGCACCACCCACCCGGTCGAGGTTACCGGTAACCAGATTGATCAGTTGCACCACCCAGTGGCACAGAGTGCCGAAGGCTTGAGTCGAAACGCCCATCCGGCCATAGCAAACCGCACTCGGCGCGGCAGCAAAATCACGCGCCAGTTGGCGGATCTGCTCGGCGGGAACGGCGCACAGCGGGCTCATGGCCTCGGCGGTGAACGTCTCCACCGCAGCGCGCACGTCGTCCAATCCATCGACCGGCAAATGACTGTCGCGGGTCAGGTCTTCACTGAACAATGTGTTGAGCACACCAAACAACAATGCGGCATCGCCACCGGGGCGCACGAACAAATGCTGATCGGCCATCGCCGCCGTTTCGCTGCGCCGTGGATCAACGACCACGACTTTACCACCGCGTGCCTGGATCGCTTTTAAACGTTTTTCAACATCTGGCACCGTCATGATGCTGCCGTTAGAGGCCAGCGGATTGCCGCCGAGGATCAACATGAAATCGGTGTGATCGATGTCTGGAATCGGCAGCAGCAAGCCGTGGCCGTACATCAGATAGCTGCTCAGGTGATGCGGCAACTGATCGACCGAGGTCGCCGAGTAGCGATTGCGCGTTTTCAGCAATCCAAGGAAATAATTGCTGTGGGTCATCAGCCCGTAGTTATGCACGCTCGGGTTGCCTTGATAGACCGCCACCGCGTTCTGGCCGTGACGCTCTTGAATCGCCGCCAGTTTCTCGGCCACCAGCGCAAACGCCTCGTCCCAGTCGATCGGCAACCATTCGCTACCCACGCGGCGCATCGGCTGACGCAGGCGATCCGGATCATTCTGGATGTCTTGCAGCGCGACAGCTTTGGGGCAGATATGGCCACGGCTGAAGGTGTCGAGCGCATCACCCTTGATCGAGGTGATCGCCACGTGGCCATCGGTTTCAGTGGTCTCGATGGTCAGGCCGCAGATGGCTTCACACAGGTGGCAGGCACGGTGATGGAGAGTCTTGGTCATGGCCAGTCTCTGTCTTGTTCTGGGCGGGCAATGACGCCCGCGGGAACAAAACTATGGCCCCGTCGCGGGTCAGGCGCCAGCGACGTTCGTCTTGTGAATCGACGGCTATCAGGTGCGCCGATAGACCGCCTCACTCAACTGGAGGGCAGTTGCGGCGGCGCGGCCAGCTGGATTTCCTGGATGGTTTCGATCTGCTCGTGAGCGACGTGTACGCCGGTGAGCTCGCCGATCAATCGCCAATGCTCGTCGAGCCCGGCACTGATGGTCGCCATGCGGTCAATCATATGGCGGCCGGCGGATTTGACCACGTCGTCTTCGCTGCGCAGCAGTTCGAAGGACATTGAGGTCATTGACGCGGTGAGATGGGTCAGAGAGCGAGCCGTGTGGCCCAGCAATTCCATTAACAATTTTTCTTTCGATTCCATGCGGAGGCTTCCTGCGTCGCTCGAAACTTATTTATAACCCAGCACTTTGCTTTAGCAAATGTTTCAACCTGAGCATCCGACCAAGTGATGGCATGCCGCCACGGTCGTAAACCGACTCAAGCGACCCGATCCCCGCCACGGCGGATTGCCAAGCCCTGCGAGGCCAGTGTACAAAGGGACTCGCTGCTGTCCTGAACCCGGCTTCAAATGCGCGACTGCAACATCCTGTCCGCTCTCCGAATCCTGCAAAACCGTAGCCTATTGGAAAAACGCGACATTTAATGTCAATATCGCGCCTCCCCCTATTTCGTCGCCCCGTGCGGCTTACGCCGCAGGTCTCGCCCGTTGTTCCGTTAAACAAGGCTTTGAGCATCTGCGGTTTGTAGCAAAAAGGTAGTCAATGATGAGCGCAAGGCACTTTCTCTCCCTGATGGATTGCACGCCCGAAGAGCTGGTCAGCGTGATCCGTCGAGGCGTTGAGCTCAAGGACCTGCGTAACCGCGGCGTACTGTTCGAGCCTCTGAAAAACCGCGTGCTGGGCATGATCTTCGAGAAATCCTCGACCCGCACCCGGATCTCCTTCGAGGCCGGCATGATCCAGCTCGGCGGTCAGGCGATCTTCCTCTCGCCGCGCGACACCCAACTGGGCCGTGGCGAGCCGATCGGTGACTGCGCCATCGTCATGTCGAGCATGCTCGATGCGGTGATGATCCGTACCTTTGCCCACAGCACCCTGACCGAATTCGCCGCCAACTCGCGCGTGCCGGTGATCAACGGCCTGTCCGATGACCTGCACCCGTGCCAGTTGCTGGCCGACATGCAGACGTTCCTTGAACATCGCGGTTCGATCCAGGGCAAAACCGTGGCCTGGATCGGCGACGGCAACAACATGTGCAACAGCTATATAGAAGCGGCGATTCAGTTCGACTTCCAGTTGCGCATCGCGTGCCCGGAAGGTTACGAGCCGAACCCGGAATTCGTCGCCAAGGCCGGCGATCGCGTGACCATCGTCCGTGATCCGCAAGACGCCGTGCGCGGCGCGCATCTGGTGAGCACCGACGTCTGGACTTCGATGGGTCAGGAAGAGGAAACTGCCAAGCGCCTCAAGCTGTTCGCGCCGTTTCAGGTCAACCGTGCGCTGCTCGACCTCGCTGCCGAGGACGTGTTGTTCATGCATTGCCTGCCGGCGCACCGTGGCGAAGAAATCAGTCTCGACCTGCTTGATGACCCGCGCTCCGTCGCCTGGGATCAGGCAGAAAACCGTCTCCACGCACAGAAGGCCCTGCTCGAGTTCCTCGTTGAACCGGCATATCACCACGCATGAGCCATGAATTACTGCTGAACCTGCGCAACCTCGCTTGCGGCTATCAAGATCAACGCGTGGTGCAGAACCTCAATCTGCACCTCAACGCCGGTGACATCGGCTGCCTGCTCGGCTCGTCCGGCTGCGGCAAGACCACCACCCTGCGCGCCATCGCCGGTTTTGAACCGGTGCACGAAGGTGAAATCACCCTTGGCGGCGAGACCATTTCCAGCGCCGGTTTCACCTTGGCGCCGGAGAAGCGCCGGATCGGCATGGTGTTCCAGGACTACGCGCTGTTCCCGCACCTGAGCGTCGCCGACAACATTGCCTTTGGTATCCGCAAGCATCCGAACAAGGAGCGCGTCACCGAAGAGCTGCTGGAACTGGTCAACCTGAAAAATCTCGGCAAGCGTTTCCCGCACGAGTTGTCCGGCGGTCAGCAACAACGTGTCGCCCTCGCCCGTGCGTTGGCGCCGGAGCCACAATTGCTACTGCTCGATGAGCCGTTCTCCAACCTCGATGGCGAGCTGCGCCGCAAGCTCAGCCATGAGGTGCGCGACATTCTCAAGGCCCGTGGCACCAGCGCGATTCTGGTCACCCACGATCAGGAAGAAGCCTTTGCCGTCAGCGATCACGTGGGCGTGTTCAAGGAAGGTCGGCTGGAACAGTGGGACACGCCGTACAACCTGTATCACGAACCGGCGACACCATTTGTGGCGAGTTTTATCGGTCAGGGTTACTTCATTCGCGGCCAGCTTGGCAGCCCGGAATCGGTGCAGACTGAGTTGGGCGAACTGCGCGGCAATCGGGCTTATACCTGGCCGATAGGCGGGGCGGTGGATGTGTTGCTGCGTCCGGATGACATTGTTTATGCACCGGACAGTGGGTTGAAGGCACGGATTGTTGGCAAGACATTCCTTGGTGCTTCGACCTTGTATCGCCTGCAACTGCCGACGGGTGCGCAGCTGGAATCGATTTTCCCGAGCCATGCTGATCATCAGGTCGGTGCAGAGGTGGGGATTCGGGTTGCGGCTGAACACTTGGTGCTGTTCCAGGCCTCCGGCAGCACTGCTGCGCAGATCCCGGCAGTTGAGAACGGCGTCCGCCGCTACAACACCGCCCTCTGATCAGTCCTGGATCAAAACTGTGGGAGCGGGCTTGCTCGCGAAGGCGTTGTGTCAGTCGACGATAATGGCGACTGACACAACGCCTTCGCGAGCAAGCCCGCTCCCACATTTGGTTTTGGGTTTATCCCAATAACAGGGTGCCGCTCGCGACGAGCGTTGCATGCCCGCCAATCTTCACCCGTTCACCCTCCAGCCGACAAAACAACTCCCCGCCTCGCGCCGAGCGCTGGCACGCGGTCAGGCTCGATTTGCCCAGACGTTTTGACCAATACGGAATCAAGCTGCAGTGCGTCGACCCGGTCACCGGATCTTCATTGATGCCAATCGCCGGGGCGAAATAGCGCGAGACAAAATCGTGCTGATTGCCCCGCGCGGTGACGATTGCACCGAGCCACGGCAGTTTGGCCAGCGCGACCATATCCGGCTTGCAATCGAGTACGGCCTGCTCCGACTCCAGCACCACAAACAGTTCGTTCGAGCCGAGCACATCAACCGCTTCAACGCCCAGCGCCCGCTCGACATCCAGGGTCACGCCAATCTCTGACGGCACGATCGAGGGGAAATCCAGCCACAAACGCCCGTCTGCCCGCGTCACGCTCAACGGCCCGGACTTGCAGGTGAAGTCGATACGCTCGGCCGTTTCCTTATAGATCTCGAACAACACATAAGCGCTGGCCAGCGTCGCATGGCCGCACAGCGGCACTTCAGTGGTAGGAGTAAACCAGCGGATATGCCAGGCCGAACCTTCGCGCACCAGAAACGCGGTTTCCGCCAGGTTGTGTTCACCCGCGATCTTTTGCATCAAATCATCGGCGAGCCACGCATCCAGCCGATAAATCATAGCCGGGTTGCCACTGAACGGCCGCTCACTGAATGCGTCAACCTGATGAAACTCGAGCTGCATAACCTTCTCCTTAAGTCAGTCGGCAGAGCATGCAATGCGGGCAGGATCAGCGCCAGCGACAGAACCGGCCAATTGTCTTCATACAGAATCAGCCGACGTTACGCACGACCGATGTCGGCGAATTTGGCCTGGGTGTGTTCAGCGAGCACGGCGGGTGCCAATTCGACTTCCAGCCCACGCCGGCCGGCGCTGACATAAATAGTCGCAAAAGCCTGAGCCGAATTATCGATGAAGGTGCGCAGACGCTTTTTCTGCCCCAACGGACTGATACCGCCCAGCAGATAACCGGTGGATCGCTGCGCCGCTGCCGGGTCAGCCATCTCGACTTTTTTCACCCCCGCCGCCTGCGCCAGACCTTTGAGGTCGAGGCTTCCGACGACCGGCACTACGGCCACCAGCAGCTCACCTTTTTCACTCGCCGCCAGCAAGGTTTTGAACACCTGCGCTGGCTCAAGCGCCAGTTTTTCCGCAGCCTCCAGCCCGTAGGACGCGGCCTTTGGATCATGTTCGTAACTGTGCACGCGATGTTCGGCACGAACTTTTTTTAACAAGTCCAACGCAGGGGTCATGGCAGCTCCAGGCTCGGCAATGGCAGAAAATCCTGCGCCGGATTTTAGGACATCGAGCCGTAAAAGGCTCTATCCCGGCCCCGAATTACGCGGCTTTGCAGGTAATTCACAACGCTAAGAAAGCGGTCACCCGGTGAGTCATTCATGCGACTGATAGTTCTATTGTGACTGACGGTTCACTTTCGACCTTTGACAGGTTTGTTTCTTGTCTATATTTTTTCGAATCTGAATAATGTAAGAATTATCATCATTGCAGCACTCAGCAGTAAACCGGGAAACGAATGGGGATTCCGACCCGGTGAAAATCGCGCCTTGCCCTGTCGGCAATAGCGCCAGACAACAACAAAAATTGAGGTTTTCAATGACAACTGCTTTACAGCAACCATCGCTTTCGAGCCAATGCATGGCCGAATTTCTGGGTACTGCACTTCTGATCTTTTTTGGCACTGGCTGTGTCGCCGCGCTCAAAGTCGCGGGCGCCAGCTTCGGCCTGTGGGAAATCAGCATCATCTGGGGTGTCGGCGTGAGCATGGCGATCTACCTCACGGCCGGGGTTTCCGGCGCGCACCTGAACCCGGCTGTCAGCATCGCCCTGGCAATCTTCGCCGACTTCGAAAAGCGCAAACTGCCCTTCTATATTCTTGCGCAGATCGCCGGCGCCTTCTGCGGCGCGCTGTTGGTTTACACGCTGTACAGCAATCTTTTCTTCGATTACGAACAAACTCACCAAATGGTTCGCGGCTCGGCCGCCAGCCTTGAGCTGGCCTCGGTGTTCTCGACGTTCCCGAATCCAGTGCTGTCCACCGCCCAGGCATTCCTGGTCGAGATGATCATCACCGCGATCCTGATGGGCGTGATCATGGCCCTGACTGACGACAACAATGGTCTGCCAAGAGGCCCGATGGCGCCGCTGCTGATCGGCTTGCTGATCGCGGTGATCGGCAGCTCGATGGGCCCGCTGACCGGTTTTGCGATGAACCCGGCGCGTGACTTCGGTCCGAAACTGATGACTTTCTTCGCTGGCTGGGGTGAAATTTCCTTCACTGGCGGCCGCGATATTCCGTACTTCCTGATTCCGATTTTTGCACCGATTGTCGGTGCCTGCCTCGGCGCTGCCGGGTATCGCGGGCTCATCGCCCGTCACCTGACCGGCGCCACACCTGCTACAAAGGATGCAGAACCGGCCATTGACGGCAAACCAAGAACTTCTTGAAACAGTCGGCGCAGGCTCCTGCCCATCCGAGCCTGCGCCACGGCCCAATCACCCTTATTTCGTCCAAGGCAATCGACATGACCGACATTCAGAATAAGAACTACATCATTGCCCTCGATCAGGGTACGACCAGCTCTCGCGCGATCATTTTTGACCGCGACGCGAACGTGGTCTGCACCGCGCAGCGCGAATTCGCTCAGCATTACCCGCAAGCCGGTTGGGTCGAACACGATCCGATGGAAATCTTCGCCACCCAGAGTGCGGTGATGGTTGAAGCGCTGGCACAGGCCGGTCTGCACCACGACCAGGTCGCGGCTATCGGCATCACCAACCAGCGTGAAACCACCGTGGTCTGGGACAAGACCACCGGTCGCCCGGTCTACAACGCCATCGTCTGGCAGTGCCGCCGCAGCACCGAGATCTGCCAGCAGCTCAAGCGCGACGGCCATGAGCAATACATCAGCGACACCACCGGCCTGGTCACCGACCCGTACTTCTCCGGCACCAAACTGAAGTGGATCCTCGACAACGTCGAAGGCAGCCGCGAGCGTGCGCGCAATGGCGAACTGCTGTTCGGCACCGTCGATAGCTGGCTGATCTGGAAATTCACTGGCGGCAAGGTGCACGTTACCGACTACACCAACGCCTCGCGCACCATGCTCTTCAACATTCACTCGCTGGAGTGGGACGCGAAGATGCTGGAGATCCTCGACATCCCGCGCGAGATGCTTCCGGAAGTGAAGGCGTCATCGGAAATCTACGGCCACACCAAGAGCGGCATCGCCATCGGCGGTATCGCCGGCGACCAGCAAGCGGCGCTGTTCGGTCAAATGTGCGTAGAACCAGGTCAGGCGAAAAACACCTACGGCACCGGCTGCTTCCTGCTGATGAACACCGGCGACAAAGCGGTGAAATCGCAGCACGGCATGCTCACCACCATCGCTTGCGGCCCGCGCGGCGAAGTCGCTTACGCCCTGGAAGGCGCGGTATTCAACGGCGGTTCGACCGTGCAGTGGCTGCGTGATGAGCTGAAAATCATCAACGACGCCCACGACACCGAATACTTCGCCAATAAAGTGAAGGACAGCAACGGCGTGTACCTGGTGCCAGCCTTCACCGGCCTGGGCGCTCCTTACTGGGATCCGTACGCCCGTGGCGCACTGTTCGGCCTGACGCGCGGCGTTCGCGTGGATCACATCATCCGCGCCGCGCTGGAATCGATCGCCTACCAGACCCGCGACGTGCTCGACGCCATGCAACAGGACTCCGGCGAACGCCTGAAAGCCCTGCGCGTGGACGGCGGTGCGGTGGCGAACAACTTCCTCATGCAATTCCAGGCCGACATCCTCGGCACTCAGGTCGAGCGCCCGCAAATGCGCGAAACCACGGCACTCGGTGCGGCGTATCTGGCTGGTCTGGCGTGCGGTTTCTGGGGCAGCCTGGAAGAGCTGCGCGGCAAAGCGGTGATCGAGCGCGAGTTCGAACCGAGCCTGGACGAAGTCGAGAAAGAGAAGCTGTACAAAGGCTGGAAAAAAGCCGTCAGCCGCACCCGTGACTGGGCGCGTGAAGACGCTGAATAAGCCAACCTGAGTACTTGTAAAGGCTTGTAACTGGCAGGGAGGAGATTCCTGCGGCATCATGGGCAAATTTTGCACGGCAGCCCAAAGGAAGCCCCATGAATCTGCCTCCCCGTCAGCAGCAAATCCTCGAGCTGGTTCGCGAACGCGGCTATGTGAGCATCGAGGAAATGGCCACGCTGTTCGTTGTTACTCCGCAAACCATCCGCCGCGACATCAATCAGCTCGCGGAAGCCAATTTGCTCCGTCGCTACCACGGCGGCGCCGCCTATGATTCCAGCGTCGAAAACACTGCCTATGCGATGCGCGCCGATCAAATGCGCGATGAAAAACAACGCATCGGTGAAGCCATCGCCGCACAGATCCCCGATCACGCCTCGCTGTTCATCAACATCGGTACCACCACCGAATCGATTGCCCGCGCTCTGCTCAATCACAACCATTTGAAGATCATCACCAATAACTTGCACGTGGCGTCGATGCTCAGTGCCAAGGATGATTTTGATGTGCTGCTGACTGGCGGAAATGTTCGTCGTGATGGCGGTGTGGTCGGTCAGGCGAGTGTGGATTTCATTAATCAGTTCAAGGTTGATTTCGCGCTGGTCGGGATTAGCGGGATTGATGAAGACGGCAGTTTGTTGGATTTTGATTATCAGGAAGTGCGGGTTTCGCAGGCGATCATTGCCAATGCGCGGCAGGTGATTCTGGCGGCGGATTCGAGCAAGTTTGGGCGCAATGCGATGATTCGTCTTGGCCCGATCAGTCTGATTGATTGTTTGGTGACCGATCAGCAGCCTGTGCCGGCTCTGGCGCAGTTGTTGAGTCAGCACAAGATTCGGTTGGAAGTGGTTTAAAAACCCTCAAGATCAAGAGATCGCAGCCTTCGGCAGCTCCTACATGGGTTCACTTGACCTGTAGGAGCTGCCGAAGGCTGCGATCTTTTGCTTTTAATGTTCGAAAATTTTCCTTTCCCCGCCCTTCGATGAGTTTTTTCAATCGAAGTCGACTGGCTGTGCGCGTGTTTATCGGCTACCATTTTCGCAAATGAACATTCATGTTCGATTTCCAATATAGAAAATCAAAAGAGCCTGAGGCCAGCCGATGTCCACATCTACCTTGCGTACGCCCCCTATCTCCGAGATCTACGACCTCGCCGTTATCGGCGGCGGGATCAATGGGGTGGGGATCGCAGCGGATGCCGCCGGTCGCGGTCTCTCGGTGTTCCTTTGCGAAAAGGACGACCTCGCCAGCCACACCTCGTCGGCCAGCAGCAAGCTGATCCACGGAGGCCTGCGCTACCTCGAACATTACGAATTCCGTCTGGTGCGCGAAGCACTGGCCGAGCGCGAAGTGCTGCTGGCCAAAGCCCCGCACATCGTCAAGCCAATGCGCTTCGTGTTGCCGCACCGTCCGCACCTGCGTCCGGCGTGGATGATTCGTGCCGGCCTGTTCCTGTATGACAACCTCGGCAAGCGCGAAAAACTGCCAGGTTCGAAAAGCCTCAAGTTCGGCGCCGACAGCGCACTGAAAAGCGAAATCAAGAAAGGCTTCGAATACTCCGACTGCTGGGTCGACGACGCTCGCCTCGTGGTACTCAACGCCATGGCCGCCCGCGAAAAAGGCGCCCACGTGCACACCCAGACCCGTTGCGTCAGCGCCCGTCGCGCCAAAGGTTTGTGGCACCTGAACCTGGAACGTGCCGACGGCAGCCTCTTTTCGATCACCGCCAAAGCGCTGGTGAACGCCGCCGGCCCGTGGGTTGCCAAGTTCATTCGTGACGATCTGAAGATGGAATCGCCGTACGGCATCCGTCTGATTCAAGGCAGCCATATCATCGTGCCGAAATTGTACGAAGGCGATCACGCGCACATTCTGCAAAACGAAGATCAGCGCATCGTTTTCACCATTCCGTACTTGAACAACCACTTCACCCTGATCGGCACCACCGACCGTGAATACACCGGCGACCCGGCGAAAGTGGCGATTACCGACGGCGAAACCGATTACCTGCTGAAAGTGGTCAACGCACACTTCAAGAAACAAGTCAGCCGCGAAGACATTCAGCACAGCTACTCGGGTGTGCGCCCACTGTGCAACGACGAATCCGACAACCCGTCGGCGGTTACTCGCGATTACACCTTGGCGCTGTCCGGCAGCACTGAAGAAGCGCCGCTGCTGTCGGTGTTCGGCGGCAAGTTGACCACCTACCGCAAACTCGCCGAATCGGCGATGGCGCAACTGATGCCGTTCTTCACCCAGATGCGCCCGAGCTGGACGGCCGCCGCCACCCTGCCCGGCGGCGAAGACATGACCACGCCGCAAGCCTTGAGCGCGCTGATTCGCGACAAGTACGACTTTGTGCCGAGCGAGATCGCGCGTCGCTGGTCGACCACGTACGGCAGCCGCACCTGGCGCATGCTCGAGGGCGTTGAAACCCTCGCCGACATGGGCGAACACATTGGCGGCGGGCTCTACACCCGTGAAGTCGATTACCTGTGCAGCGAAGAGTGGGCGACCACGGCGCACGACATTCTGTGGCGTCGTAGCAAGCTGGGGTTGTTTACCACTCCGGCGGAGCAGGAGAAGCTTGCGGCGTATCTGGGTAAGGTTGAGCAGAACCGTAGCAAGATTGAAGCGGCGTGATTTGAACATTGGTTAAACAAAAAGCCCCTGAATCGTAAGGTTCAGGGGCTTTTTTTGTTTGCCTGACACACCGCCACCCCTGTAGGAGTGAGCCTGCTCGCGATGGCGGTGTGTCAATCAACATAGCTGGCGCCTGACACACCGCCATCGCGAGCAGGCTCACTCCTACAAAAACTCGTTCGGTTTTCCGAACGAGACTCCCCGGTCAATTCGGTAAACCGGATCACTCCTCACAAAAAAATCCGCCATAAAACTTTAATCTCCTTATAAATCATCTACTTATCCATTCGTCACTGGTCTGGCACGAGTCATGCTCTACACTCTCTCGACGAATGCCTGTTGTGCCAACACTTCAGGAGCCATCAGGCATTCGAAGCACAAAAGGGCCGACGAACTGGCTCCATAAAAAAAACAATGTCGAGGAAAATTTGATGCGCATCGTTCCCCATATCCTGGGCGCAGCCATTGCTGCCGCTCTGATCAGCACGCCAGTTTTCGCCGCCGAACTCACCGGCACCCTGAAGAAAATCAACGATTCGGGCACCATCACGCTCGCTCACCGCGACAGCTCCATTCCGTTTTCCTACATTGCAGATGCTTCCGGCAAACCAGTGGGCTACTCCCACGACATTCAGGTGGCTATCGTTGAAGCCCTGAAAAAAGACCTGAACAAGCCCGATCTGCAGGTCAAATACAACCTGGTGACCTCGCAAACCCGTATCCCGCTGATCCAGAACGGCACCGCGGATATCGAGTGCGGCTCGACCACGAACAACGCCGAACGCGCTCAGCAAGTCGACTTCACCGTCAACATCTTCGAAATCGGCACCCGTCTGCTGGTCAAGAAAGACAAGGATGGCAAGCCGTCCTACGCTGACTTCGCCGACCTCAAAGGCAAAAACGTCGTGACCACCGCTGGCACCACGTCCGAGCGCATCATCAAAGCGATGAACGCCGACAAGCAGATGGGCATGAACATCATCTCCGCCAAAGACCACGGCGAATCCTTCAACATGCTGGAAAGCGGCCGCGCCGTTGCCTTCATGATGGACGACGCTCTGCTGGCCGGCGAAGAAGCCAAGGCCAAGAAGCCGAACGACTGGATCATCACCGGTACTCCACAGTCCTTCGAAGCCTATGCGTGCATGGTTCGTAAAGACGACCCGGCCTTCAAGAAAGCCGTCGATGACGCCATCGTTGCGCTGTACAAGTCTGGCGAGATCAACAAGATCTACAGCAAATGGTTCGAGAGCCCGATCCCACCGAAAGGCCTGAACCTGAACTTCCCGATGAGCGACAAGGTAAAAGATCTGATCGCCACCCCGAGCGACAAGCCGGCGCCTGACGTAAAAATCTGATTCCTGACTAACCTTATCTCCTGAGGGAGTCACCCTCCCTCAGGCGTCTGTTACTACCTGCTGGCTGTACTGTGGAACACTCGACCTGGCGGTTTTCGAGCCGATCGCGTGTGCCCGGCGTTCAACGTCGAACGGGAAAGGATTTTCCCCGAGCGGGTGCTTGTACATCGATCGATCTCGAGGGGAGACCCTAATGAATTACAACTGGGACTGGGGCGTGTTCTTCAAGTCCACCGGCGTCGGCAGCGAGACTTATCTCGACTGGTACGTCACTGGTTTGGGCTGGACCATTGCCATTGCCATCGTGGCATGGATCATCGCCTTGCTGCTGGGCTCCATTCTGGGGGTCATGCGCACTGTGCCAAACCGCATCGTATCGGGCATCGCGACCTGCTACGTGGAACTGTTTCGTAATGTGCCGCTGCTGGTTCAGCTGTTCATCTGGTACTTCCTGGTGCCCGACCTGCTGCCGCAAAACCTGCAGGACTGGTACAAACAAGACCTCAACCCGACCACCTCGGCTTACCTGAGCGTTGTCGTGTGCCTGGGCTTGTTCACCGCTGCGCGTGTTTGCGAGCAAGTGCGTACCGGTATTCAGGCGCTGCCACGCGGCCAGGAATCCGCCGCGCGTGCCATGGGTTTCAAGCTGCCGCAGATCTACTGGAACGTGCTGCTGCCCCAGGCCTACCGCATCATCATTCCGCCGCTTACCTCGGAATTCCTCAACGTCTTCAAGAACTCCTCCGTGGCGTCCTTGATCGGTTTGATGGAATTGCTGGCACAAACCAAACAGACCGCCGAATTTTCGGCCAACCTGTTTGAAGCCTTCACCCTGGCCACGCTGATCTACTTCACCCTGAACATGAGCCTGATGCTGCTGATGCGCGTGGTCGAGAAGAAAGTCGCGGTGCCTGGCCTGATCTCCGTGGGGGGCAAATAATGGACTTCGATTTCAGCGGCATCATCCCCGCTATCCCGGGCCTGTGGAACGGCATGGTGATGACCTTGCAGTTGATGGTCATGGGCGTCGTCGGCGGCATCGTGCTCGGCACGATCCTGGCGCTGATGCGCCTGTCGTCGAGCAAACTGCTGTCACGCGTGGCCGGCGCTTATGTGAACTACTTCCGTTCGATCCCGCTGCTGCTGGTGATCACCTGGTTCTACCTGGCGGTGCCGTTCGTGCTGCGCTGGATTACCGGTGAAGACACGCCGATCGGCGCGTTCACCTCCTGCGTCGTCGCCTTCATGATGTTCGAAGCCGCGTACTTCTGCGAAATCGTCCGCGCCGGTGTGCAGTCGATCCCCAAAGGTCAGATGGCCGCTGCACAGGCGATGGGCATGACCTATGGCCAGACCATGCGTCTGATCATCCTGCCTCAGGCGTTCCGCAAGATGACGCCGTTGCTGCTGCAACAGTCGATCATCCTGTTCCAGGACACCTCGCTGGTTTACACCGTGGGTCTGGTGGACTTCCTCAACTCCGCCCGCTCCAGCGGCGACATCATTGGCCGCTCCAACGAGTTCCTGATCTTCGCCGGTGTCGTCTACTTCATCATCAGCTTTTCCGCCTCGCTGCTGGTCAAGCGTCTGCAAAAAAGGTTCGCCGTATGATCTCTATCAAGAACATCAACAAGTGGTATGGGGACTTCCAGGTACTGACGGATTGCAGCACCGAGGTCAAAAAAGGCGAAGTGATCGTGGTCTGCGGCCCGTCCGGTTCGGGTAAATCGACCCTGATCAAATGCGTCAACGCGCTGGAGCCGTTCCAGAAAGGCGACGTCGTGGTTGACGGTACGTCGATTGCCGATCCGAAGACCAACCTGCCGAAACTGCGTTCGCGCGTCGGCATGGTGTTCCAGCATTTCGAACTGTTTCCGCACCTGACCATCACCGAAAACCTGACCATCGCGCAGATCAAAGTGTTGGGCCGCAGCAAGGAAGAGGCGACCAAAAAAGGTCTGCAACTGCTCGAGCGCGTTGGCCTGTCGGCGCACGCGCACAAGCATCCGGGGCAACTGTCCGGTGGTCAGCAACAGCGTGTGGCAATTGCCCGTGCGCTGGCGATGGATCCGATCGTCATGCTGTTCGACGAACCGACCTCGGCGCTCGACCCGGAGATGGTTAACGAAGTGCTCGACGTGATGGTGCAACTGGCTCACGAAGGCATGACCATGATGTGCGTAACCCACGAAATGGGTTTTGCGCGCAAAGTGGCGGATCGCGTGATCTTCATGGATGCCGGCAAGATCATCGAAGACTGCCCGAAAGAGGAGTTCTTCGGCGACATCAAAGCCCGCTCCGAACGCGCGCAGCACTTCCTCGAGAAAATCCTGCAGCACTAAAAGCAACACACCCGCACCCTGTCTGTGGGGTGCGGGCTGCCTGACAATGAGATCCCCTGTGGCGAGGGGATTTATCCCCGATGGGCTGCGAAGCGGCCCCAGCAGTTCAAAGTCAAACCGCATGCAAGGGTTTGACGACTGCTGCGCAGCCGATCGGGGATAAATCCCCTCGCCACAGAGTCCACCTCCAAACCAGCGGTGATTCACAAACAAGTGTTGTGGTTGACCCAAGGCATCTGTGATGAAATGCGACCCCAATCTCTATCGCGCCGCGCCGCCATCACTTGCCGTGAAGCCCCGTCTGATTCGTCATTTGTTCCTGCCGCCGCTGATCATCATTTTGATGATCGGGTTGGGTTACGCCGGGTTCTGGGTCAGTGAGCACTTTGGCATTCGCAACCTCAGCGAAAACGGCCAGCGCCAGCTCGAACTGAACGCCCGCGCGGTCGAAAGCGAGATCAGCAAATACACCTACCTGCCCAGCCTGCTGGAACTCGAAACCAGTGTGTCGCGGCTGTTGGCCGACCCGACCCCGGAACACCGGCAAACGGTCAACGCTTACCTTGAAGGCCTGAACCGGCGCAGTCGCAGTCGGGCCATCTACGTCATGGACACCACCGGCCGCGTCATGGCCACCAGCAACTGGCGCGATGTCGACAGTTACCTCGGTGAAGACCTGTCCTTCCGTGCCTATTTCCAGAAAGCCGTGCGCGGTGAGCCCGGGCGTTTCTACGGCATCGGCAGCACCAACGGCGAACCCGGTTACTACCTCGCCCACGGCCTCGAAGAGCACGGCAAGATCATCGGCGTCGCCGTGGTCAAAGTGCGTCTGGAAGCCATGGAAGAACGCTGGCAGCGCGCGCGTCTCGAGGCGTTTGTCAGCGACGAAAACGGCATCATCATTCTCTCCAGCGATCCGGCACGCCGGCTCAAATCAGTGATTCCGCTGAGCGAGGAAACCAAAGAAAAACTCGCCCGCAGCCTGCAGTACTACTGGTTCCCGCTCAACGAACTGCAACCGCTGGCCCGCGAAACATTGGCCGAAGGTGTGGAGAAACTCACCTTCCCGGCCAACAGCGAAGTGCAGTCAGGCGAGGACGACATCAGCTACCTGGCGCAGACCCGGCCATTGAGCGACACGCCGTGGAATTTCACCCTGCTCACGCCGCTGCAGGACTTGCGCCGCGAAGCGATCAACCAAGGCATTCTCGTTGCGGTGGCGTTTGCACTGGTCGCCTTCCTGCTGATCGCCTGGAACGAGCGGCGCAAAGTGATCGCCACCCGCCTCGCCGCCCGCGAAGCCTTGCAGGAAGCCAACAATCAACTGGAGCGTCGGATTACCGAACGCACCACCGACCTGCGCGCCAGCAACGAGCGCTTGAAGAGTCAGATCCGCGAACGCCGTCAAGCCGAAGAGACCTTGCGCCGCGCGCAGGATGAACTGGTGCAGGCCGGTAAACTCGCCGCCATCGGCCAGATGTCGACCAGCATCGCCCACGAATTGAATCAGCCACTGGCCGCGATGCGCACGCTCTCGGGCAACACCGTACGTTTTCTGGAACGCGGTCAGCTCGACGTCGCCAGCACCAACCTCAAGACTATTAATGACCTGATCGACCGCATGGGCCGAATCACCGCGAGCCTGCGTTCGTTCGCCCGTCGGGGTGACAATCAGGGTCAGGCCAGTCTCGGCAAAGCCGTGGACGCCGCGCTGCAATTGCTCGGTGCGCGTGTTGAACATGCGGCGCTGCAAATCCATCGGCAGTTCATCGACGTGCAAGTGCAGATCGACCAGACTCGCCTCGAACAGATTCTGGTCAATCTGGTCGGCAACGCCCTCGATGCGATGCAGGCGCAACCGCAGCCCGAACTGTGGCTGGAGGGCGAAGAATTCAACGGCAAATATCGCCTGCGCGTGCGCGACAACGGTCACGGCATCGACGCCGAGGCGCGCAAGCATCTGTTCGAACCGTTCTTCACCACCAAACCCGGCGAACAAGGCCTGGGTCTGGGCCTGACGCTTTCCGCCAGCCTCGCCGCCGCCACCGGCGGCCATCTGGGTGTCGAACACCCGGGCGGCGGCGGAACCACTTTCGTCCTCAGTTTACCGTTGGTAAGCCCTACTCCCGCCGAGCCAATATGAACCAAGAACTCAGTGTGCTGATCGTCGAAGACGACCCCCATGTGCTGCTCGGCTGCCAACAAGCGCTGACGCTGGAAGACATTCCCTGCGTCGGCGTCGGCAGTGCCGAAGAAGCGCTGGCGCGGGTCGGCGACAATTTTGCCGGCATCGTCATCAGCGACATTCGCCTGCCGGGCATCGATGGCCTCGAACTGCTCACGCGCCTCAAGCAGCGCGACCGCAGCCTGCCGGTGGTATTGATCACCGGGCATGGCGACATTTCCATGGCCGTCGGCGCGATGCAGAAAGGCGCCTACGACTTCATGGAAAAACCGTTCTCGCCTGAACGTCTGGTCGATGTTGCGCGACGTGCGCTGGAGCAACGCAGCCTCGCTCGCGAAGTGTCGTCGCTGCGTCGGCAACTGGCCGAACGTGATTCGCTCGAAGGACGCATCATCGGTCGTTCGCCGGCCATGCAGAACCTGCGCGAACTGATCGCCAACGTCGCCGACACCTCGGCCAACGTGTTGATCGAAGGCGAAACCGGCACCGGTAAAGAACTGGTCGCCCGTTGCCTGCACGATTTCAGTCGGCGCCACAGCAAACAGTTCGTCGCGCTGAACTGCGGTGGTCTGCCGGAAAACCTCTTCGAAAGTGAGATCTTCGGCCACGAGGCCAACGCCTTCACCGGTGCCGGCAAACGGCGCATCGGCAAAATCGAACACGCCGACGGCGGCACGCTGTTCCTCGATGAAGTGGAAAGCATGCCGCTGCCGTTGCAGATCAAATTGCTGCGCGTGTTGCAGGAACGCACCCTCGAACGCCTCGGCTCGAACCAGAGCGTGGCGGTGGATTGCCGGGTGATCGCGGCGACCAAATCCGACCTCGACGAGTCGAGCAAGGCTGGCGAATTCCGCAGCGATTTGTACTACCGCCTCAACGTGGTGACGCTGGAATTGCCGCCCCTGCGAGAGCGCCGCGAAGACATTCTGCAACTGTTTGAACACTTCACTCAGCAATCGGCCCTGCGCTTCGACCGCGCGCTGCCGGAGCTGGACAACCAGACCTTGTCGAACCTGATGAGCCACGACTGGCCGGGCAACGTGCGTGAATTGCGTAACGTTGCCGAGCGCTTTGCCCTCGGTTTGCCGGCGTTCAAAAAGTCCGGTACCAACAGCGGCGGACAAGGCCTCGGCTTTGCCGAAGCGGTGGAAGCCTTCGAACGCAACCTGCTCAGCGATGCATTGCAGCGCAGCGGCGGCAACCTGACTCAGGCGAGTCTGGAACTGGGCATGGCCAAGACCACACTGTTCGACAAAGTAAAAAAATACGGCCTGAGCCATTAAGCGAGAACGACGTGGATCTGTTTTTCAAAGCGCTGTTGGGCGCAGCGGTGGTGCTGATCATCGCGGCGCTGTCGAAGACCAAAAATTACTACATCGCCGGATTGGTGCCGCTGTTTCCGACGTTTGCGCTGATTGCGCATTACATCGTTGGCAAGGGGCGCTCGATTGAGGATTTGAAGACCACGATCGTGTTCGGGATGTGGTCGATCATTCCGTACTTCGTCTATCTGGCGACGTTGTATGTGATGGTAGACCGGATGCGGCTGGAGGCTTCGTTGGCGGTGGCAGCAGTGGCTTGGTTGATGGCGGCGACCGTGCTGGTGACGGTTTGGGTGCGCCTGCACAGCTGACGAACACCGATGCACTGTAGGAGCTGCCGAAGGCTGCGATCTTTTGATCTTGCTGTTTAAAAGATCAAAAGATCGCAGCCTTCGGCAGCTCCTATAGGGGTTGGTGTTTAGCCGTTGACGGTGCCGCCTTTTGACTCGGCCATGATCTGCCGAATGGCCCCGACAAATGTTTCTACCGGCTGCCCACCCGTCACCGCGTACTGGCCGTTAAACACCACCGTCGGCACCGAACTCACTCCCCGCTGCAGCCACAACTGCTCCTCCTCGCGCACCTCATCGGCAAATTCGTCCGACGCCAGAATCGCCTCGGCCCGCTGGCGATCCAGCCCGACACTCTCAGCAATCTGCACCAGTTGGCCGTGATCGGAAGGATTGCCTCCATCGCTGAAATACGCTTTGAACAACGCCTCCTTCAACGGCAACTGCAAACCCTCAAGCTCCGCCCAATACAGCAAACGGTGCGCATCGAAGGTGTTGTAAATGCGGCTGTTGGAATCGGTGCGAAAAGCAAACCCCAGTTCTGCACCACGAGCGCGGATCGCGTCGCGATTCTTCTGCGATTGCTCCGGCGTCGAGCCGTACTTTTCTTGAATGTGCTCGGCGATGTTCTGCCCGTCGGCGCCCATTTTCGGGTTCAGCTCGAACGGCTGGAAGCGGATCTCGGCCTGCACTTCGTTGCGCAGGATTTCCAGCGCTTCCAGCAAGCCATACAAACCAACGACGCACCACGGGCAGGACACGTCGCTGACAAAATCGATTTTCAGAGCGGAATTCATCAAACACCTCGCAGGGGAAATCGTGCGGGAAAGTTTGCACGATACACCTGACCCGGGTTTTTTGGTGTCCCTGTTGGCCCATTCGCGAGCAGGCTCGCTCCCACATTTGGAACGCACTCCCCTGTGGGAGCGAGCCTGCTCGCGAAGAGGCCTTCATTAACGCCACACATCCGATGGTTACAGCAAATTCCCCCCCTCCACCGGCTCAATCTGCGCCCAATGCGAAGTGTCTTCACGATGCGCCTGCAAATACGGCAACACCGCCGCCAACAACGGTTCCTTGAACGCCTCCTGGAACCGATGCGCCAATCCCGGAATCAGCTTCAACTGACTGCCACGAATATGCGCCGCCAGATGCACACCATGCATCACCGGCAACAACGGATCGGCCGTGCCATGCACCACCAGCGTCGGTACGCGCAACTGGTTGAGCAACGCGACACGGCTAGGCTCGGCGAGGATCGCCATGATCTGCCGCTTTACACCCTCGGGATTAAACGCGCGGTCATAGGAAGCCGCTGCCTGTTGCAGCAAATTCTGCCGATCATCGGTCACCGCCGGGCTGCCCAGCGCCGCCAGCAAATCCGCCTGCTGCTCCAGCGCCACCTGCCGATTCGGTGCGCCACGCCGCGACAACAACTGCACCAGCGCCGCACTCGGCGCCGGCAAGCCTTCAGCGCCAGAAGTGGTCATGATCAACGTCAGGCTCTCGACCCGCTGCGGCGCCATCGCCGCCATGTGCTGAGCAATCATGCCGCCCATGCTCGCGCCCAAGACGTGGAATTGCTCAACATGCAGCGCGTCCATCAGCCCCAGCGCATCATCTGCCATGTCCGTCAGGCTGTACGGCGCCGACACCGGCAGCCCGAGTTTGTAGCGCAGCACTTCGAAGGTCAGATTGGCCTCTTCCGGCGCCTGGCGCCAGGTCGACAATCCGACATCGCGGTTGTCATAGCGGATCACCCGAAAACCCTGCTGACACAGCGCGACCACCACCTCATCCGGCCAGTGGATCAACTGCCCGCCCAGGCCCATCACCAGCAGCAACGCCGGATCCGACGCGCGACCAATGCTCTGATAAGCGATGCTGACTTGTTGCAAATCGACGTGCTCGGTCGGCACGTTGACATCGCAACGCGCGGCCGCCATCGACGGCGCACCGAACAAAAGCGCGGCCAACATGGCCGCGACTGATAAAAACAACTTGTGCATGAAAAACACCGAAACGCAGAACCCCAGTAGAGCGCGAGTCTGATGAAGTTTGTTCAAGCGCGCTGCCACAGTTGCGTGACAGTTTGATGAAGAGTGCCGAGCGGTCATTGCGCCTCTCGATCAGACGCGGTCGACAGCCCCGCCAACATGAGACAAACTCACCACCATCGCTGAATCAGCAAATTTTGTTCATGGAGCCATCGGTGCTTGAGATCCGCCACTTGAAAACCCTGCATGCCCTGCGCGAGGCTGACAGCCTCGTCGACGCGGCGGATCGTCTGCATCTGACGCAGTCGGCGCTGTCCCACCAGTTCAAGGAACTGGAAGAACGCATGGGCATGCAATTGTTCGTGCGCAAGACCAAACCAGTGCGTTTCACCAGCGCCGGTTTGCGCCTGCTGCAACTGGCCGATGCGACCCTGCCGCTGCTGCGTGCCGCCGAGCGTGACATCAGCCGCTTGGCCGGTGGCACCGCCGGGCGTTTGCACATGGCGATCGAATGCCACAGCTGCTTTCAGTGGCTGATGCCGACCATCGACCAGTTCCGCGATGCCTGGCCGGAAGTCGAACTCGATCTGGCTTCGGGTTTCTCCTTTGCACCGCTGCCGGCGCTGGCGCGGGGCGATCTGGATCTGGTGGTGACGTCCGATCCGCTGGAAATCGCTGGTATCACTTATGTACCGCTGTTCACTTATGAAGCGATGCTGGCGGTGGCCAATCAGCATGCGCTGGCGAGCAAACCGTACATCGTGCCGGAGGATTTGCTCACGGAAACATTGATCACTTATCCGGTGGAGCGTGATCGGCTGGACATCTTCACGCGCTTTCTAGAACCGGCGGATATTGAGCCGGCGCAGGTACGGACTTCAGAGCTTACGGTGATGATGATGCAACTGGTCGCCAGTGGCCGTGGCGTGTGCGGCATGCCGCATTGGGCGCTGCACGAATACAGCTCGCGCGGTTACGTGAAGGCCAAGCGGCTGGGCGAGAAAGGTCTGTTTGCCACGCTGTACGCAGCAATCCGCGCGGACATGCTGGATGCGCCGTACATGCGCGATTTCTTGCTGACGGCGAAGGACACTTCATTCTCGACATTGGATGGGGTTAGCGCAGTTCGCTAAAACCCAAATCAAAAGATCGCAGCCTTCGGCAGCTCCTACACAAAACCCTGTAGGAGCTGCCGAAGGCTGCGATCTTTTGATTTTTATGCCTGAGTCAGTTCACGCCACATATGGATCTTGTCGAAGTAGTCTTCGCCAACCCGCACCGCTAATGGCTCCAGACCAAACTGGATAAAGCCGCATCGCTCGTAGAGTTCGAACGCCGAGTCATTCCCGGCAGTGACGGTCAATTGAACGACCTTCAACGCCGGATGATTCTGCGCCTCGGCCAATGCCGCTTGCACCAGTTCATAGCCCAAACCGTGCTGTCGAAAATCCGCCGACACATACATCCCGAACAACGTGGCTTTATGCCGAGCCTTCTCCCGAGGTTCAAACGCCAGCCCGACAATCCCGGCCAGCGTGCCACCCTCGAAGGCCCCAAGCACCACATCGAGCTTGCTGGTCAGCCGCCCTTCCCACCAGCTCAACGGCATCACCGCGCGCTCACGCACGCTGGAGGTAAACGCCTGCGGATGGCGATCGTAAGCCTCCAGCATCAACTCCCGATAAGCCAGGGCATGACTGGCATCCAGCCGTTCTATCCACATGCTCAAGCCGCCCTTCGTTGCTCAAGCATCAATCGCACGGCCAACCCGGCCAACACAAAACCCATGAAATAACGCTGCATCGCCAGCCACGTCGGATTGCGCACGGACCACGACGCAATTCCTGCCGCGAACAATGCGATCAGCAGATTGACGGTGAAACTCACGCTGATCTGCGTCAGCCCGAGGATGAGGCTTTGGGTGAACACCGAGCCGTGTTCAGGCGTGATGAATTGCGGAAACACTGAGAGGTAAAAAACCGCAATCTTCGGGTTCAGCGCGCTGGTGAGAAAACCCATGGTGATCAGTTTGCGCGACGAGTCTGGCGGCAATTGCTGTGCCTCAAACGGCGAACGCGCACCGGGTTTCACCGCTTGCCACGCCAGCCACAGCAGGTACAACGCACCCGCCCACTTCAACACTTCATAAGCCATCGGCACCGCGAGAAACACCGCAGTCAAACCAGCGGCTGCCGCGAACATGTGCACAAAGAACCCCGCGACCACGCCCAGCAACGAGGTGACCCCGGCCCTGCGCCCCTGACAGATCGAACGCGAGATCAGGTAGATCATGTTCGGCCCCGGCGTCAGTACCATCAGTAACGCAGCGGCGGCGAATATCAGCAGGTCTTGAAGCGGGATCATGGCAAAGTCCTTTGCGTGGATGATCAGGCGATGGCGGTCAGCGAGGCTCGATAAAACGGCAGGATCACATCGCGTGTCAATGGCGCCAAAACGACATCGCCGTCAGTGGCCGGGTCGATCCAGATCACTTCTTCGATTTCCGCTGCCGGGGAAACGTCGGCGTTGATTGTCAGTTGAAAGATATCAGCCTGTACGACACATCCCGGTTCGTTGGCAGCAGGTGCAGAAAACTGACCCAGGAAAGTTGCTTGCGCCGGATCGATTTGCAGATCCAGTTCTTCTTCCAGCTCACGGGCCAGGGCATGCACCGGCAATTCATGCGCTTCGATCTTGCCGCCCGGTTGCATGAACGCCGTAGTGCCGCGTTTGCGTACCAATAGAGTTTGGCCATTCGCGTTAAGCAACAGAGCGGCGGCGATGCGGATAATGGAAGTGGTAGCACCGGAAAGCGTCGACATAAAAACGATCCTTGTTTCGAAAAACGCAAAGGATCCCACGCAAACCCGCCTTACGCCATAGACCCCTGTAGGAGCTGCCGAAGGCTGCGATCTTTTGATCTTGATCCTGGAAAAACCAAGATCAAAAGATCGCAGCCTTCGGCAGCGCCTACAGGGGTTTTGTGGTGGCCCGGGATTTGTGTCCGGCCATCGAGTGGGCCAGTATGCGCAGCAGCATCCGGCCGGGCATTCAAGGTAAACCGATGACACTTTCCTTCGACGACATCACCTGGCACCGCGCCGTCGGGCAATTGATCGAGGCGCTGGACAAGCCGAATTTCTGGGCGCAACTGGTGCGTTTGCTCGATCAGTACATGCCGTTCGATAGCTGGGTGGCGCTGCTGTTTAGCTCAGACCAACACCCGCAAGTCTTCGCCGCCAGCCCCGGCGTGGAAGGTATCCCGGACGCCCTTTTCGAAGATTACCTGCGCGGCGTGTACCTGCTCGACCCGTTCTATATCGCCAGTCGCGAACAATCACGTTCAGGGCTATTCCGTCTCTGGGAAGTCGCACCCGAGCATTTCGAGCAGACCGAGTATTACCAGCGATACTTTCGTCTGAATGTGGTCGCCGACGAAATCCAGTTCAATTGTCAGCTCGAAGGTGATCGCACGTTGTGTCTGTCGCTGGGCAGCAAACAGCGTTTCAGCAGCGAGCAGATTGCCTTGTTGTCACTGATCCAGCCGTGGGTGCTCGCGCTGTTGCGCCAGCGTCTACCCTATGAAACCAACGAAACCGGCGCGCCTGCCTCTGCCGATTGGCGGGTGCAACTGGAAACTTCGGTGCAACAACTCAAGGGCGCGCAACTGACCGCCCGCGAACTGGATGTCGGGCGTTTGATGCTCAGCGGTTGCTCCAGTAAAGAAATCGCCCGTAAGCTGGAAATCTCCGTAGAAACCGTGAAAGTCCATAAGAAACACATGTACAGCAAACTGGGGATCAAATCCCAGTCCGAGCTGTTTTCGATTTTTCTTCAGGCACAAAACGCCTGAAACAGCTTTCCTGTGTCGATGAATCACCTGTGGCGAGGGGATTTATCCCCGATGGGTGGCGAAGCCGCCCCGAAGTCTATGCATGCGGTCTTTCAGTTAAACCGCAGTGAATGGTTTTGGGGCTGCTACGCAACCCGTCGGGGATAAATCCCCTCACCACAATAGATCCCACCAGCAGGCCCACCTGCTAGCCCGCCTGCTGGCACAGGTTTGCAATCCACTGAGTCCGAACCAAGGAAACCGTATGAGCCTGTCACTCCTGAGCCGCTACGCCTTCTTTGCCGTCTGCGTGATTTTCACCCTCGCCAGCCTGCCTTTTCTCGACCACGACTGGCTGTGGCCGATCACCGCCGTCACCGGCGTCCTCAGCCTGATCGGTCTGTTCGACCTGCTGCAGACCCCGCACGCCGTGCGCCGCAACTACCCGATCCTCGGCAACATCCGCTACCTGGTTGAAGGCATCCGTCCGGAGATCCGCCAATACTTGCTGGAATCCGACAGCGACGCCCTGCCCTTCTCCCGCGCCCAGCGCTCGCTGGTTTATTCCCGAGCGAAGAACGAAACCGCCGACAAACCGTTCGGCACGCTGATTGACGTTTACCAGTCCGGCTTCGAATTCATCGGCCACTCGATGCGCCCGGCGCCGTTGAGTGACCCGAACAGTTTCCGCGTTACCGTCGGCGGCCCGCAGTGCTCGCAGCCGTATTCGGCGTCGGTGTTCAACATCTCGGCGATGAGCTTCGGCTCGCTCAGCGCTAACGCCATTCGTGCGTTGAACCAAGGCGCGAAACTCGGCAACTTCGCCCACGACACCGGCGAAGGCAGCATCAGCCCGTATCACCGGGAAAACGGCGGCGACCTGACCTGGGAACTGGGCAGCGGCTACTTCGGCTGCCGCACCAGCGACGGCCGTTTCGACCCGGAACGCTTCGCCACCCAAGCTCAAAACCCGCAAGTACGCATGATCGAAATCAAAATGAGCCAAGGCGCCAAACCCGGCCACGGCGGCATCCTGCCGAAACACAAAGTCACCAAAGAAATCGCTGAAACCCGTGGGATCATGATGGGCGAAGACTGCGTGTCACCATCGCGTCACAGCGCGTTTTCCACGCCGATCGAAATGATGCATTTCATCCAGCAACTGCGTGAACTGTCGGGCGGAAAACCGGTGGGCTTCAAGTTCTGCCTCGGCCATCCGTGGGAGTTCATGGGCATCGCCAAAGCCATGCTGGAAACCGGCATCCTCCCCGACTTCATCGTCGTTGACGGTAAAGAAGGCGGCACCGGCGCGGCGCCCGTGGAATTCACCGACCACATCGGCGTGCCGATGCGCGAAGGTCTGCTGTTTGTGCACAACACCCTGGTCGGCCTCAACCTGCGCGACAAGATCAAACTCGGCGCCAGCGGCAAGATCGTCAGCGCCTTCGACATCGCCAGCGTGCTGGCCATCGGCGCCGACTGGGCCAACTCGGCGCGCGGCTTTATGTTCGCCATCGGCTGCATTCAGTCGCAAAGTTGCCACACCAATAAATGCCCGACCGGCGTCGCCACACAGGACGCTTTGCGCCAACGTGCGCTGGTGGTTCCGGACAAAGCACAGCGGGTGTTCAACTTCCATCGCAGCACGCTGAAAGCGCTGGCGGAAATGCTCGCGGCGGCGGGGCTTGAGCATCCGTCGCAACTGTCGGCCAAGCATCTGGTGCGACGCATGTCGGCGACCGAGATCAAGCTGTTTTCCGAGCTGCACGTGTTCTTGAAACCCGGTGAATTGCTCACGGGCGAAGTGAGCGGCGCATTCTATTCGCGGATGTGGCAGATGGCGCGGGCGGACAGTTTTGAGCCGAATGAAATCGCGGCGGCATAACGTTGAATGCGCCAGTCTTAACCACAGGCTGGCGCCTCAAATTTCATACTCGCGAAACAATACAAAGCGGAAAAAACAGTACCCGAGCAATAGATTCAGCACGGTAAAGGACGCCACTGTGATCAGCCCGTGTAGCGCGTGAGCATCGCCAATCAAGCCGATGCCCACACTCACGCCAGCCATCACACAGATGAACAGCAGATAGCTGAGCAATGACGTTCCAGTCTCGAAGGTGTAAAGCATGTTCACGTACAGCGTGAACGCCGCCGCCACGCAAAACGCAGCGAAGTTACTGGCCGCCTGGGACAAGCCACCGGCACTGCACATGACGAAAAATACCTGCCAGTGGATCAACGCATCGGCCAGGCCGATGACCATCAATGCTGAAAATCCTTTCATTAGCGTTCCTTGCCATGATTTGACAGGCATTCACGCTAAGTCAGGAATCGAGCGGGGTCTACTGTCAGAAATTACAGGTAAGGCGCCTCTTTCGACGAGCGGTGCGGGCGCATTACTGCGGCAATCGGTCGTGCGGCTCGTTTATAGAAAGCAAAAGATCGCAGCCTCCGGCAGCTCCTACAGGAAACACGTTCCAAGGTAGGAGCTGCCGAAGGCTGCGATCTTTTGTTTCAGAGGCTATGAATCAGGAGGCCGAACGCGCCGCACCTTGTGTGACTTGCGTCGGTTGCAGCTTGAACACGTAGAACAACACGGTCAGCAGCACCAGGAACGCAGGCCCCACATACAGCGCCACGCGGGTGTCCGGGAAGTACGCCATCAGGCCGACCACCAGCACCAGAAACGCCAGGGCAAAATACGAGCTGACGGGGTACAGCCACATCTTGTACTTGAGGCCGGCACGCTCGCTGGCGCTCAGGCCTTTGCGGAATTTCAGTTGGGCCAGCAGGATCATCACCCAGGTCCAGATCGCGCCGAAGGTCGCAATCGAGGTCACCCAGACGAAGACTTTTTCCGGCACCAGATAGTTGAGCATTACGCCCAGGAGCAACACCGCAATCGACAGCAGCAATGCACGACGCGGCACACCGTTGTTCGACGTCTTGGCGAAACCGGCCGGGGCCTGACCGTTCTGCGCCAGGCTGTAGAGCATGCGCCCGGTGCTGAAGATGCCGCCGTTGCACGACGACAGCGCCGCGGTGATCACCACGAAGTTAATGATGCCGGCAGCGGTTTTGATGCCCAGACGTTCAAACGTCATCACAAACGGGCTGCCCTGGGTGCCGATTTCATTCCACGGGTAGATCGACAGGATCACGAACAACGCGCCCACATAGAACAACAGAATCCGCCAGAACACCGAGCCGATCGCGTCGGGAATGGTCTTCTGCGGGTTCTTCGCTTCACCGGCGGTCAGGCCGATCATCTCGACGCCCAGATAAGCGAACATGACCATTTGCAGGGACATCAATACGCCGGTCACGCCGTTAGGCATGAAGCCGCCGTGGGCCCACAGATTGGAAATGCCCAGCGCCACGCCGTCATTGCCGAAACCGAAAGCGATGATGCCGACGCCGCCGATGACCATGGCAATGATGGTGACGATCTTGATCAGCGCGAACCAGAATTCGAATTCACCGAAGGCTTTTACCGCGATCAGGTTGATCGAGCCCATGCTGATCAACGCCGCGAGGGCCCAGATCCAGCGCGGCACATCGGGGAACCAGATGCCCATGTACACGGCCACCGCGGTGATCTCCGCGACGCAGGTCACCAGCCACAGGAACCAGTAATTCCAGCCAGTAAGGAAGCCGGCCAATGGGCCGAGGTAGTCTTGCGCATAACGGCTGAACGAGCCGGCGACCGGGTTGTGCACGGCCATTTCGCCGAGGGCGCGCATGATCACCAGGATCGCCAGGCCGCCAAGAATGTAGGAAATCATGATCGCCGGGCCGGCCATTTCGATGGCCTTGGCCGAACCTAAAAACAGACCGACGCCGATACAGGCACCGAGCGCCATCAGGCGAATGTGCCGTTCGCCGAGTTCGCGTTTGAGCGGACCGCCCTGAGCGGTTTCGCCGTGAGGCAGGTGATTGCCGACTGGCATGGGGTACAACCTCGTCTTGTTATTGGATATGACCACCGAGTGTCGCAACGTCGGCCGGTAAGCCTTGGCTGCCGTGAAACCGCGTCGGCCTCGTGGGCAAACGCGTCTTGTAGGACAAAACCTGCAAGATCAGCGGGGCGTGCAGTATAAAAAGCCTTGGGCAGGGCTTTTCACTCTATAAACCACAACATTCAGCGACAACTCTCGGCAAAAGCCCGGTTTGCGGAGAGGCATTCCCTGCTTCACGTAGGAATATTCGCCGCCGAAAAAGGCGCCGAGTATTGCACAGCATTGGTGCATCGTCATGTCCCTGCTTTGGCAATATTGACGGCTGGATAGCTCTATACCGACCATTTCCAGCCTTCGTTCACTCTGTCAGCAGATGGGGTTTCGTGTGGCGAGGGGATTTATCCCCGTTCGGCTGCGCAGCAGTCGCAAAACCTGCAAATGCATTCTCACAGAAGGATTGAGGTGTCTGGATTTGGGGCTGCTTTGCAGCCCAACGGGGATAAATCCCCTCGCCACAAGTCCTTCACTTATCTCAGACATTTCCTTCAGGGATTGCAGATCCGAGTCGGACGACCGGGCACTAGTCTTGATGTGTGATCAATCAATGCAAGGAAGCAATATGACCGTACAACCCAACTCACATCGCCTACGCCAAGGCCGATTCTCCGAACCCGGTCGCGCCTACTTCATCACCTCAGTCATTCACCAGCGCCAACCCGTCTTCGCCGATTGGCAAACAGGCCGATTGCTGGTGGCAGAGCTTCGCAAGGCACATGACCAAGGCTGCGTAGAGTCCATTGCTTGGGTGGTGATGCCTGACCATTTCCATTGGCTGGTGCAGCTGCAAAGCGGTTCGCTCGCGGAGGTCATTGGCGGAATAAAGGCCCTCTGTACTCGGGCCGTTAATCAGAAAACCGGGAAACAAGGGCCGTTGTGGCAAAGCGGCTTTCACGACCGTGCGATTCGTGATGATGAGGATTTGCTGCCGTTCGCCCGGTACATCGTGGCCAATCCATTGCGGGCTGGTTTGGTAAACAAAATTGGCGACTATCCACTGTGGGATGCCTGCTGGCTGTAATTGGTTTAGATAACCTGTGGCGAGGGGATTTATCCCCGCTCGGCTGCGCAGCAGTCGCAAAACCAATCAATGCGGTGTGTCAGAAAAACTGCATTGGCTGGTTTTGGGGCGGCTTCGCCACCCAACGGGGATAAATCCCCTCGCCACAAAATCTCCAACCCCACAGCCATCTGCCGCTCTTCCAGATTTATTCAGCAACTCTCGCCCCCAACCCGTCACAATTTTTTCACCACTGCCAACCACCGTCTAAGCTTCAAACAAGTCCGATCAATCTGCGTGAATGGATCAATCGACTATGGGCGCTTTGTGGCAAACCGATTCGAGTAAATCTGTGGTTCCGACTGAGAGTGTGGATCAAGCGCCTGTCCCCGAAAAACCACGCCGTCCCCGGCATGGCTGGAAGGCTTTCTGGTTATTGCTGCTGATTATTGCAATCGTGGTGGGAATGGCTGCGGCCAAGGAAATGCGCACCTCGCGTTTCCAGTCGAGTGAGTTGAGCAAATTCGCCGCCTCGCTGACCTACAAACTGGAACCGGGCCCCAGTGAAGCGATTCACTACCCCGGCAACGGCCCTTTCGATTTGCGCCTGGGTTACAGCGCCCTCGATGAATTCCTGCCGCGTCTGCTCAAGCGCAATTACGTGATCACCGAGCAGACCCGTTTCTCCCCCGCTCTGCTCAGCTACACCGGCAAGGGCCTGTTCGTGCCCTATTCGGAAAAGATTCAGGCCGGCCTGACCATCACCGATTGCCGCGCTGCGCCGCTGTACAAATACAACTATCCGCAGCAGCTCTACTCGAACTTCGCGGCGATCCCGCCGGTGGTGGTCAGCAGTCTGTTGTTTATTGAAAACCGCTTTCTGCTCGACCCTAAACAACCCCGTGCCAACCCGGCGGTGGACTGGCCGCGCTTCGGCATGGCGGCGTGGTCGCAAGTGGCGAAGTTGCTGCACCTGCCCGGCCAGTCAGCCGGCGGCAGCACCTTGGCCACGCAATTGGAAAAATATCGCCACTCGCCGGATGGCCTGACCGTGTCGGGCGCAGAGAAGATCCGCCAGATGATTTCCGCCAGCGTGCGCGCCTATCAGGACGGCCCGGACACCTTGGGTTCTCGGCAGAACATCGTCCGCGATTACCTCAACAGTGTGCCGCTGTCGGCAGTCCCGGGGCACGGTGAAGTGCACGGCATGGCCGAAGGTTTGCGCGTCTGGTACGGCAGCGATTTCAACAAGGCCAACGAACAACTGAACAGCCCGGCCACCGACCCGAAAACCATGGCCGACAAAGGTCTGGCCCTGCGTGAAATGCTCTCGCTGATGATCGCCCAGCGCCGTCCTTCGCACTACTTGACCAAGGGCCGCGAAGAACTCGCCGACCTCACCGACAGCCACCTGCGTCTGCTTAAACAGAACGGCGTGATCGACAGCGCATTGGCCGATGCCGCACTCGCCAGCAAGGTCACCTATCGCGACTGGCAAACTCAGCCGACCATCCAGCCAATCGAAACCAATAAAGGCATCAGTGTCGCCCGCAGCCGCTTGGCGAGCATGCTCAACCGTCCGCTGTACGACCTCGATCGCCTTGACCTCTCGGCCACCAGCACCCTGCAAGGCGACCTGCAAATGCAGGCCACCGAGTACCTGAAAAAACTCGCCGACCCGGCCTTCGCCGCCGAAATAGGCCTGATGGGCGAACGTCTGCTGACGCCCACCAGCACCACCCAGGTTCGCTACAGCTTCACCCTGTTCGAGCTGACCCCGGACGGCTCGCGCGTGCGCATCCAGACCGACAGCACCGATCAGCCGTTCGACATTAATGAAGGCAGCAAACTCGAACTCGGCTCGACGGCGAAAATGCGCGTGCTGACCACTTACCTGCAAATCATCTCCGAGCTGCACGACAAATACGCCGGCATGTCGGTACCGGAATTGAAGAAAGTCGAGGTGCCGGATCAGGATCGCCTGAGTCGCTGGGTCATCGATTATCTGGTGCAGAACAAGGATCGCGACCTGTCGAAAATGCTCGGCGCCGCGCTTGATCGCAAATACTCGGCGAGCCCCGGCGAAGCGTTTTTCACTGGCGGCGGGCTGCACTTTTTCCACAACTTTCGCAAGGAAGACAATGGCCGCCTGCCGACCCTACGCGATGCATTGCGTGAGTCGATCAACCTGCCGTTCATTCGCCTGATGCGCGATGTGGTGCGCTACGTCACCTACTCCGGCCCGAACAGCAGCGCCGAATTGCTCAAGGACGACCGCGACCCTCGGCGCCAGGAATACCTGGCCAATTTCGCCGACCGCGAAGGCACCGCGTTCCAGCTCAAGTTCTGGAAAAAGTACAAAAACAAGGACACCCAGGCGCGCCTCGAAACCTTCCTCGACAGCATGCGCCCGACCCCGATCCGCATGGCCGCCGTGCACCGTTATCTATTGCCGGATGCCAGTCAGGAAGACTTCAACACCTTCGTCCGCGCTCACCTCAAAGGCGCCAAGCTCAACGAAAAACTCACCGATGATCGCTTGATCCGCCTCTACGATTCCTACGGCCCGGGCAGCTATGATTTGCCCGATCAGGGCTTCATCGCCAAGGTGCACCCGCTGGATCTGTGGATGATGGGTTACCTGCTGCACAACCCGGACGCGACTTTCAGCCAGATCGTCAAAGCCAGCCAGTTCGAGCGTCAGGAAGTCTATAGCTGGCTGTTCAAGAGCAAACACAAAGGCGCCCGCGACAGCCGCATTCGCACCATGCTCGAAATCGAAGCGTTCCTTGAAATTCACCAGCGCTGGCAGAAAGTCGGTTACCCGTTCGACCACCTGGTGCCATCGCTGGCCACCGCGATCGGCAGCTCCGGCGACCGTCCTGCGGCGCTGGCCGAATTGATCGGCACCATCCTCAACGACGGCGTGCGCATGCCGACTTTGCGCATCGACAGCCTGCATTTCGCCGCCGGCACGCCGTACGAAACCCTCGTGACCAACGACCCTCACGTCGGTAAACGAGTGATGCCATCCGAAGTCGCCACGGCCATGCGCGAGGCGCTTTCGCAAGTGGTCGACTCCGGCACCGCCAAACGGGTTTCCGGCAGTTTCAAAACCGACGACGGTACGCCGTTGGTCATGGGCGGCAAGACCGGCACCGGTGATAACCGCATCGAAGCGATTGGCTCGGGCGGGCGGATTCTCAGCTCGAAATCAATCAACCGCACCGCGACCTTCGTGTTCTACATCGGCGACCATCATTTCGGCACGCTGACGGCGTTTGTGCCGGGCCGTTCGGCGGAGAACTTCAAGTTCACCTCGGCGCTGCCCGTGCAGGTGCTCAAAGGCATGGCGCCGATTCTGTCGCCGTATCTGCAGCCTGACTCCCACACCCGCTGCGAGGTGCCTGTCGTCGCCCAGCGCAATTGAAATATTCGGTAAACCCTGCAAACACTGCGATACACAAACGATAACTATGTATCGCATGCCCTCCTGAGCGGCCGCGCAAACTGACATCCTTTCTACGCCAAAAGGATTTTGCGCATGTCTGACTCTGGAGCACAGGGCATTCACTTCGAGACCTTGAAAAAGGCTATTCCATCCGTGCTGATCAAGGCCTCGGCGAAACGCCGCGCCGAGCTGCGCGAAACCCCGTCGGTGCTGCCGAATTGGTTTACCAAGGCTACGAGTCATCAAAAAGACGATTTGAAAGCCGTCACCGAAGCGCTGCATCTTCGACAAAACGAACGGGATGCCCTGTTCGACAAGATCCAGGACATTGAAACATTTGCGAAAAAACTACTCGAGCCAGAGCTGCACAAGCTCGATGCGAGTTTCGACGCTGACGCCACCTGGATACGGCTCTACGCGCCCAAAAGCCTCGGTATTTTTGGTATCAAGAGTGGTGGAATGGCGGTCAAGACCCTGTCACTGCTACAAGCGGCTCTGCATAACTTTGAATACGAGGAAACCCGGCCAGGCTTCTACAAGGAGAGCTCCTGCTTCATCAGCAGACCGGACGCCGACGGTCATTTCGAAACGATCAACACAGCGGTCAGCGTCGACACTTTTGCCCGCCTGTGCCGGCGTCTGAACATCGGCGAACAGTATCAAAACTACCTGAAAGACTTCCTCCGCCCGCCCGGCAACCGTCTCGTCGAGAACCTGTTGCGCCAGATCAACGGTGCTTACTACAAGCAATCGTTGCACGCCGCAGCCCTCCTGGCGCTGATCAAAAAAGACATCGGCAAGGCCGAATACGATCAACTGATGAAAGTCGTCAGAGGCGACAGCGTCATCATGGACGGCAACAAACAAGTGCGTATGCGCGGTTTAAGCATCATGGGGCTGCGGCTGACTGATTGCGTGTTGTTCATTCCCAGCGAGTTCCATCGCTACAGCACCGGATCACTGATCGCCTGGATCCCGGACGATCCGGAACACCCGATTAAACGTTACGCCAACTTTCAGGCGTTCGAGCAGGAGCTGACTCGCCAGCTGAGCGCTCGCCCCTCGGGTGATATCGGCCCTGACGCAAGCAAGCCTAGCGCTTATCAAATGTTCTTCAGCCGATTTGTTGCGCAGAAAGACAAGCCCTATTACTTCAAACGCTTTACCGAAACCATCAGCGATGGCCCGCCAAAAACCTTTGTGGAGAAATGGCGCCATCATGAACTGGTACAGTTGGGCGAACGGTTGATGTTCCATCTCGACATTCCACCACCGCGTGAAGTCGGGACTCGTCAGGATCCGCTGGAAGCACCCAACTTCGATGTCATCGACTGCAATTTGCCCGGCAAAGGTTTATGGGAAGACTTCGAACTGTGGCCAGAGCTTCACGAAGCCACACTGAACAAGTTGATCAACGACGCCCGAACCGTCGCCGTACCCAACGCCGATGAAGATGCCAAGGCCAGAGCCGAGCGCTGGGCCAATTACCTCAACATCGGTTTCATTGCCTTGGGTGCTTTTGCACTGGTCCTGCCCGGTTTGGGCGAACTGATGCTGGTCGCAACCGCCGGTCAAATGCTCTACGAAGTACTCGAAGGTGCTGTGGAGTTGAGTGAAGGAGACCGCGAAGCGGGCTGGGCACACCTGACGGATGTCATCGAGAATCTCGCCACCAGCATCGCTCTGGCGCCGGTTTTTCACTTCACCGTTTCTCCCTTCATCGAGAATCTGAAAGCAATACGGTTGCCGAGCGGCAAAATAAAACTGTGGAAACCGGATCTCGAGCCTTACCGATTCAAAGGCAAGTTGGCGCAAGACATCCCGCGCGATAGCCAAGGCTTGTATCAGCATCAGGATAAAACCCTGCTGCGCGTCGATGAGCATCATTACGAGCTTTCAAAACAATCCCCGACCGGGGAGTTGATAGTGCGGCATCCCTCACGGCCGGATGCTTTTGCAATACCGGTCAAACACAACGGCGCCGGCAGTTTTGTGCTGGAAGGTGAAACGCCGCGAAATTGGGACAACGCGACCCTGATGCGCAGGTTAGGCCATACAGTTGAACCCTGGAGCGACCCGCAGCAACTGGAACTGATCCGAAAAACCAGTGGCACGTCGCCCGACGTTTTGCGTCGCATGTATCACGACAATGCCGGGCTACCGCCGCTGCTCGCGGACACGGTGCATCGGTTCAATATCGAACGCGATGTGCAGACCTTCATCGACAACGTCACCAGCGATGATCCGTTACCGCAGGGGCAGGCTCGGCGAGACCCGGCCAGCCAACTGCAAATTATCGAGGCGCAAGGTCTATGGCCAGTCGAAGTGCCGTTACGCGTGAGTGACGGGCGAGGCAACACGCTCTGGCAGTCAGCGGCGGCGAAAGTCGCTCGCGGTAAAAAACTGGTGGTGCAGTTGAGCGACCAGCAGATTGCCGGCGGTCAGGGTTTGCACAACGTCATGCAAACGCTGGAAGCCAACGGCACACCGATCACTGTCGAAAGTGAAGCGCAGTTGCAAGCGCACATCGCTAACACCGCGAAAGGCCTGCGCAACGAACTGTTCAATCAACGCTACGAATTCGACCAAACGCCCCTCAGTCCCACCCGACAACTGGTCAAGCAGGCCTTCCCGGCATTGCCGGTGACGATGGTCGATACTCTGCTGGGCGACGCAACGCCAGCCGAACTGGACTTGATGAGTGAACATCAGCATCTGCCTCTGCGGCTGAAACATCTCGCCCGAGAACTGCAATTCGAAACCCGCGCGACCCATGCCTGGCAGGGTTTCCATCACGACTGGCTGGCGACCGCCGATACCGAGCGCCTGGCGCTCAATGCCCTGCGCATCAACAGCGATGTACTGGCTGAACTGCGTATCTACGTTCGCCAACTGTCGCTGGATGGCGAGTTGAGTTGCAGCGCAGGGGCCGAAGACGCCACCACGGTTCGTACGCTGATCAAGGACGAAGACTTTCAGTACCGGGCCCATGACAATCAGGGGCAGCCTCTGCAAGAAAGCAGCACTGATCTGTTTGAGTCAATTCTCGCGGCCCTGCCCACGCAACAACGTCAGACTCTGGGTTATCGGCTCAACGATGCGGCAGGATTCAAACAGTGGGTCATGGCCAAAACCGAACCTGCCAACGTCCGTCGCACACTTCTGGTCGAGCCTCCGGTCAGCTCCGTTGTACCCAGAGAAACCCTGGTGCTGCTCGGTGGCCCTGGCTACTCCAGAGTCGGCGAAACCCTACAGCAACGCATTCAGGATATTTACCCACACTTAAATGAATCCGAGGTGCAAGGATTCGCCCAGTCACTGACGGCGCAGGGTGACGCCGAGGCTGGCATACGTCGAATTGAACATGACCTCGACACATTACGGATCATCCTCGACACCTGGCGTTTTGAAGAAGTCGTCAACTTCAATGCCGGGAATGGCGGCACGCATAACCTGGCGTTCATGCTGGACGGTGGCGCGCATCTTTCCGAGCGACTGATAGCCTGCTTCGAGCGCAAATCCGTGGTATTTGGCGAGCGCAGTGTCGGCCCATCAGCCGGTTTCAGACTCGATCTTTCATCGGAGTTGCGCCGCTACAATCTTGAGCACTGGTGGAAAAAACTTCCCGACATCAAACCGTATCTCGAGCAGATCACCAGCCTCTCGCTCGATAACGTGCCGCTGGTCGAGGGGCCGACAGGGCTGCTCAAGGACTTCTCTCACCTGCGCGAACTCAGCGCGCGCAACTGTGAGCTGAAAAGCCTGCCGACCAGCATTGGCAAAATGCGCCAACTGGAGAATCTGCGCCTGTCCGGTAACCGCATCAAATTGACGCCCCAATCCGCAGAGGAACTGAGAAACCTCACCCGCCTGCAAACCCTGCGTCTGGACGAAAATCCACTGGGCCTGACACCCGATGTCGGTCGGATGCCACGCCTGAGTGTTTTGTCGCTGAACGATACCGGCCTGACAACCTGGCCCAAGGGTCTCTTCGAAAAGCACCGGCCCCGACTATTTTTCCTCGACATGCTGGGAAACCCGATCGAGGACATTCCGCAAGTGGCGCCGGGTTCCAATAATGCCTACATCGTCGCGCGCACCCGTCTGATGGCCAACGAGCTGTCTGACATCAATCGCTTGCTGTACGAACAGTACCGCACTTCGGTCGGGCTGATTCCCGAGCACATTGCGTCAGCGACCACCACCGACATGCTCAGGCGTTGGCCGCTAAAAACCGAAGCACTGTTTACCCGCATACCCGGGCTGGGCATTTACCGCCCCGAAGCCTGGCCGGATCTGGCCTCGGAACCCAACTCCAGAGGCTTCTTTAAAATCATTAACGACCTTACCCAATCGGCCGATTACCGGGCTGGCGGTTCAGCGCTGGAGCAATTAAGTGATCGTGTCTGGCGGATGATCCACGCTATCGACATCGACAAGGATCTGCGTCAGGACTTGTTCGACATGGCCACCTCACCGGTCAATTGTCGGGATGCCGGTGCGCAGGTATTCAATCAAATGGGCATCAAGGTGATGGCCGCCGAAGCCCGGCTTTTATCAACCTCCAGAGAGGTGCTTGAGCAAAAACTGGTGACATTGGCCCGAGGTGCGGCACGTCTGGAACAAGTTGATGACATAGCCCAGGCCGATATTCAGAGCCGGGGCGGTAATCCGGATGTGGTCGAGGTGTACCTGGCGTATCAAACCGGGCTGGCCCGGCGCCTCGACTTGCCTTGGCAATCGCAGAACATGCTGTTTCGCATCACTGCTGGCGTAGATCAGATAAAGATTGATTCGGCATTCGAGACGGTGATCGCGATGGAGGCTGGCGATGGTTTGATCAATCGCATGCTCGAGCAACCGTTCTGGACGAACTATTTGCGCGAAACCTACCCCGAAAGCTACTACGCCAACAAAGCGCGCTTCGAGGAGAAAGCCTCGCAACTCGACGACCTGCGCACCGCGCAGGACGAATGGGCCAGTGCCAATTCGACCTACCTGGAAAAAGCCGCGCTACGTGAAAAGATCAAGGAGCTGGCGAAAATTCTCCGGGTGCCCAAAGAGCAAGTGCTGACACGACAACCCATGGCCGATTCGATGTACGAACGACTGATCAATGACCTCGGTGATCAGGAACAGCAACTCAGCCGCCAGCAGACCCGCGATGCGTTGAAAACAGCCGGGCTCTGACCCCAAAGCGAACCGATTTCGAGCAAGGGCGCGCTCGCAATCGGTTACGCAAACTCAACCGACTTCTGAATCCCAGATAACCGTGACAATGCCTTTGTAAGTCGAAGCCCCACTGGACAACATGCGCTCGACATCAACCTGATCGACACCAAAGTGCAATACACCCGGTTTGCGATCGATGTAGATACCCGGCTCAAACAGTCCGGTACCCTCACCGCTTACCCGCAACGGTTGTCGAACCACAGGGCGACCGCCGGCCGAGGTCAGGCCGGAGGGCAATGTCACCGCCACCTGCAATGGCACGACAACGCCACCCGACTCTCTTATTCCACAGGTATCACCGACGGTGTACTGACATTGCATCTGCATTTTGAATTGCGAGCTGGTCCAGAGATTAAAGGTCTGATCGCGGAACAATCGTGTTGGCCTGCGTCCCTGATTGAGCCAGGCCTGCCAGCCACCTTCAGGCGTCAATTCAACTTTGTTGCCCCCCGGGGGAATTTCGACCTTGAGCATGTGCTCGACGACCAGGGTGAAGTTGAGCTGAAGCAGATCGTCATTGGGGATCATGAGGTCACCCATGTCGAAATCCTTGCCTGGGCCCACCATGTACTCGACGCTACCGTAGTAACGACCGGATCGCATCGTCAACGGATTGGGCGTACGCAATTCATAACCGAAAACAAAGTAGTGATAGTAGAAGTCAGGAATCGCAAACCGCGCCTGCTTGGCACATACACCAGCATTGACCGGAACTCTCCAGAAACTGTTGTAACCGAAGGGACCCAGCGTGTACCAGCCCACACCATCACAAGGTGCTGGTGCGTATGCCCATCCGCCTCCCGTCCACAAAAGATTCCAGGCGTCACGAATGCTGTCGCCTGCCTGGCCCTCCACAAGATCCATTACCGGTGTTCTGACACCTGCCTCATGACCTACGCCGGCGATGCGAAGCTCCAGTGTTTCCCGGGCGCCGGATTCATGGGTCACTTCGATCTGCTGCCAATGGGAAGGTACTTTGGCCATGCCGCCCTGGCGCGGGTCGGTGTGAAACGCCTGAATCGTGTGACTGGCGTTGAAAGTAATTGGCGCAATCAGCGTGAACAAACCTGCCGGCTTGCAAACAATGGGCAACTGCAGGCAAAACCCTTCCGAAGGTGTCTGATTAATAAACTCATTGATTTGTGGGTTTGAGGAGTCAGGTCGAAACAACGCTTCGATGTCTTTGACCGCTGCAGACGCCGATACGACGGTGAAACTCACCGCTAGCGCCACCGCCACGCGTAGGTACAAGTTGATCATGATTTTTTACCGCTTCGGGTCGGAGTAAGGGCGATCAAGCACCGGGTAAAACGGCGTTGAACATCATGTTGACGTTGCCGAAATAACTGCCCGGTTTATAAATTCCGTCGTCCGGGACCTGCGGGGTGATTTCCAGCAACACTCGTCGCCCCTGCTTGGCGTCCACCGAAGAAACCACCTCGACCGCCTCGCCGACTTTCAGCACTCTGCCGTTGAACACCACCTGCAGATTGATATCGTGCCGGCTCTCGCCACTGGACAGATAAGCCACACCATCCAGTTGCGCCTCAATCGCCCCGCCCTCGTTTTTCACATCAAAATCCTTGCGCAACCCACCGAGCGTCGAGTTAAGCAGACTCCACGGCAGCCGTTGCTCGCGACTGATCCAGCCGGGGTCTGCCGGCAACACATGGAACCCTGAAGAGGGAATGCTCACCGACACTTCAAACTCCTGCACCTCGCGCGCCGCGTGGGCACAGGTGCAGGCCAGCAACAAACCGGTCAGCGTCACCAGTGCAATTTTTCGCCTGCTCATGATCGTTCCTCTGCCATCCAAATCGCGGTGGGCCTAACCCTTCACTTCGACTTTCTTTTTCGCCGCGCCTTCAACTACCGTGAAGCGGTAATTGCGCCCGGCCTGCTTGTCGAAACGGAAAGTGCGTCCGGCCAGAATGTGGTGTTTGGTGGTCGGCTGACAGTCCTGGTCATTGCCCACGGCACAGTCCTTGAACTCGTCGATGACCACCACGCTATTGCCGTTATTGCGGATTTGATATTGGCCGCTGCCGTCATCAACCACGCTGTCGAACCGGGTGTTTTTAGGGCGGACAAAGAACACCGTGCCGTAACCGGCCAACACCGTAACGCCAGCGGCAAAGTCTTTTTTGTAGTCGGCCTGCTCTTCATCCGTGAGCGCAAACTCATCGGCCGCTTCAGGCACCACCGGCACAAAACGGACGCGGAAATAACGCTCCTGATCGCGCGCGCCCATGTACAACAAGCGCGTGCCTTGAGTGCCATTGGCGGGCACGATCAGCCGCGCCGGGCTGGCCATCAAGCCGTCGCGTGCCGTGGCACCGGCCTGGGATTGCAGTGGAATTTCACGGGCAGTGCCCTGCTCGTCGAAGATCATTTCAAGGATGTTGATCTTGATAAACGCGGTGCTGTCGCCGCCATTGAAGATGCGTTTCAGATAGGTGCTTTTGTCAGCATCCAGATAGTCGTAGACCACGCCGACGTTGATCTGCGGAGCGGCAAAAGCGAGAGGTGCAAACAACCAAAAACCAACGGCCAATAAACGTTTCATTCAGTTCTGCCTCTGTAGATGCAACACAGCCGCTGGCGGCTGTAACAGCGAGTAAATGGATTAAACCTCTGAATCCCAGACCATCGTCACCGTGCCGGAGTAATCCCGCGCCTGATCCGTCTCAAGCATTTGCGCGACGTGACTGGCAGCAATTTCGAAGTGCAAGGTGCCGGCCCGGCGATCCAGATAGAAACCCGGCTGAAAGATGTCGGCGTTACTGCCTTCAAGGTGCAAGGGACGCCGATTGACCGGGCGTTCAGCCTCATCCACCAGCCCGTACGGCAAACTCACGCTGACACTCACCGGCACTGAATGACCGGACACGGGATCGCGAATATGGCAGGCGTTATCACCGGAGTCAGGGCACTCAAGCCACATTCGGAAGCGCGATGACGTTGAAATATTGAAGGTCTGGTCACGAAACAAACGGGTCGGCTTACGGCCCTGGCTGAGCCATTGCTGCCAGCCACCTGCAGGCAGTAATTCAACTGTGTTGCCGCCCGGGGGAATTGTCACTTTGAGGGTGTGTTGCACATTCAGTTTCAGCTCCAGCGTCACTTCCGATTCCGTGCTGACCATGATGTCGCCCATGTCGAAATCCATGTTCGGGCCGATGCGGTAGGTGATCTGCCCTTCATAATCGCCATCGGACATACCCAACGGGTTGGGTGTGCGAAGTTCGTAGGCAAAATCGACATAGTCGTAACTGAAGGCGGGAATACGGAACCTCGCCTGCTTTGCACAGACGATATCGCTGGGCACTGTCCAAAACGACGCGTAGTGCTTTGGCCCCCAATCGGCCGAGCCGCTATATCCGCAGCCAAGAGGCGGGTTTTGCCAACTACTCCCTGTCCACAACACTCGATGGCCTTGTGCCCAGTCACCATTCTCGATCCCGGTCAGGACATCCACGCGTTCATCAGTCATCCACAGCACGCCAATGCCGGAGATACGCACCTCGACCGTTTCGCGCTGATTGTTCTTTTTGTTGATCACCTCCACCGCACGCCAATCCGCAGGGACTTTGAACATCGCGCCTTGGCGCTGGTCGCTGTGATTGGCTTCTATGGCGGCAACGGAAGAAAACTTGATCGGCAATTGCAGACTGAACGTTTTGTTTGCGATGCAGTTGGTGGGATACCTGACGCAGTAGCCTTCCTGCGGTGTGGTATTGACGAAGATGTTCTGGTTAGGCTTGGCAGGGTCGACTTTAAAGTCTGCGGTGATGTTTTTGCTGATCGCCTCTGAGATTGGCGAAGTCGTCAGCAACATTCCAAGGCACATCAAATGGACTGCCACGCGTTTGGCTTTCACAAGTATTCGCACGTTCAACACTCCCTGATCAACCTGCGGTTTCAAGAGCAATAGCGTTGTCCGCCAACGTATCCGGCGTGCAGCGCAAATCGCCAATCATCAGCACGTTGTTTTCCACCCGGGCGGCATCGGTGTTCAAACGGAACCGGCAGAGCAATTGATCGCCCTGACGCACCTCCAGGGTCGGCGCGCCGGCGTTCATTTCCATCGAGAAGAACCCGTCGACTTCGCTCACGCCACGGCTGGCGTGGTTGATGATGTGGTGGCCCTTGAGCGGCTGGCCTTTGGGGTCGATCAAGCGGCCAAGCACCGTCAGGGTTTTCATCACGCGGATTTTTCGATAGTCCACGCCGCCCTTGTTCAAGTGGTAACTCGTGCGTGCCGGTTGAATCGCCGCGGCCGGGACGTCGTTGCCTTCGAAATCGAAGCTCACCGTGCCGTTTTTGTAAGCGGTGATCGGGATGAAGTTGCGCCCCGGCCGCAGGTTGGCGCTGCCACCGCTCAAGTCATCGGCGCGCAGGGCGATGTCGTCCAGATCAGACTCGACATCAACGATCATCCCGGCGCCACCTCGATCGTGTTGGCTGGTCATGGCGATGTATTGGCCACTCAGCGCCACGGTGCTGTCGAGGTTCAAACCGCCGGAAAAATTGTTGTTATACGAAGAGCGCTGAATGAAGCCGTCGCCGTTGACTGCGTCGCTCTGAAAGCTGCCAGTCCCGGAAAGCCCCAGACCGTAAGTGTCGGTGATCGCCGTGGCCGAGACGCTCTGCAACAAGTGATCCTGCAAGTCTTTGCGATAGGTGACGGACGCATTGTTGTCACGCCCGCCATCGCGCGAAGTTCGCGAACCGAGGCTGCCGGAAATCTGCTCGCCCGGCCCGCCCAGCGCCAGGCTGACACTCAGGTCGACCCCGCGATTGCGCGCATCGCCGCTGCTGAAACTGCCCGGACGATCGAACACCGAAAATCGCCAGTTGGCATCGCTGCCAAACAATTCGCCGCGCTGCGTCCAGCCGAGATCGAGACCGACACCTTCGATATTGCCGTCGCTGTGCGAGACCCGCGCGTTGATCGAACTTTTGTTGCTGACCCGATGATTCACCGACAGCGCCGAGTTGCTGGTCTGGCCGATGAACACGTTGCGCTGCCGTACTCGCGTGCCGTCGGGCAGGGTTTCGTAGGTGTTGGTGGTGTCGAGCCAGCTGCGGTTGTGGGTCAGGAAAATACTGCCCGAGCCGTAGCTGTACATGCCTTGCAGATCGAGGCCGGTGCCGTGGTCTTCGGTTTGATAAACATTGCCAAACACACTGCTGTTGTTGGCCAGCGTCCAGTCGATCGAGGTGCCGTACTGCAGTTCTTCGCTGATCTGCCGCCCGGAAAATCCGACGATGACGCGTGGATGCAGCAAGTAGTTGAACGCTGCGCCCGCCGTCATGCCGCCGGACGCCTGATCGTCCCAGTTGCTCCACAATTTGCTCTCGCGCCCGGCGAACACGTTGTAGCGCCAGCGCTCGTCATGATTGCGCCAGTTGTTCGGTTTGTAGATCAGCTCGGACGTGGTGGAGGTGATCTGGCCGTCTTCGATCAGGCGCACTTCAACTTCATAGATGCCGCCGGGTAATGGTCGGGTGTCCAGAGTTTGCAGACCGGCGTCGACCGGTTGCGTGTTGATCAACATGCCGTTGCGATAAATCTCCACCGAAGCCTGGCGGTTCGCGGTGACGTAGAGCGGATAAACGCTGGGTTTCGGATTGTCGATCGCGAGGCTGTCGGAGCTGCCGTACATGGCGCCCACTGCCGTGTCCGGGCTGACACCGAACGAACGCGGCTGGCGAGTCAGGCCTTCGGAATCGGGCATGAAATAGCCCAGGCGAACAAAACTGCCCTGCAGCTCTTTCTGGCTGTAGAGCTCTTGCACGGCGTGATACATCTGCTCATCCGAACCGCCCAGACGGGCCATTTGTACGTTCAGGCTTTGTGTCCAATTGCCGAGGCTGCTGCTGGTGACCAGACCGTAACGACCACCAAGATCCTGATCCTGACCGCCGTTGAGGTTGAGCTGGTTGCGCACGATCAACCCGGTGCTGCCGGACTTCGGTTGCAGGTAATAGCGCGGCGCCTGGCTATCGCGCTCAGCATTCTCGGTGACGATCGATACCAGCGAATTTTCCAGGTTGTAGTGCACGGCGAGCATCTGCGCCGGGCAACTGCTCTGACAGTTGCCCAGCACCACACCCCGACCGAGATAGTCGGCCCAGACATCGCGTTCGATGGCAGTGAAGTTACTGTCGGTGCTCTCGGTAAATTCGAGCAGGGTGATGCGATCATCGCGTGATAGAACAATCATCGCTTCGCCCAGAAACTGTTGATCCAACTCCACACGCACCGCAAGTGGCACATCAAAGAAGTGCTCTTCGAATTCACTCGGCAACCCTTTTGCCTGCGCCAGCAAGTTACGTGGCGTATGACGGTCATCCGTAGGCGCAGCCAAGGCATTGGCACATAAAAAAAGTGCAAGCGCTGCCGCGATGGGTGTCATCGGAAACATGAACTTAGTTACTCTTTTTGTTTGATTGGCCAAACGCCGGTCGATCACTATTGTTAGCGTTCGACCGGACGAACCCATTGCCAAAACTGGCAATGACCGACAGCGCGTTAAGGCGTAACGCGCGGAATGGCGTCGAACATCACGACCGGGGCGGCGGTGTAAAGACCGGATTGGCCCTCGGCCGGTTTGGCCGCGGTGATCACCAGATCGGCACGCATGCCGCCGTTGGATTCGGTGTCACCCACTACTTCTTGAGAGGCACCGGTCAGGGTTTTACCGTTGAAGGTGTAGGCCAGGGCGATGGTGTTGGCACCGTTGAACAGCGGCTGCGGCCCGCCTTCAACGTAAGCCCCTACCGAGCCCTGAGTGTGCTGGATGTCATAGGTGCCGCGCACCGCGGACAATGTTCCGGAGCCAATGATGTAGCGCATTTCTTCGTTTTTACCGAAGTTCGGATCGACCGGCTGTGCGTGGAACACCTTGCTCGGAATGTCCGCGACGATATTGATGGCGGTGCGCGATTCTTCAGCCGCAAAGGCCACCGAAGCACCCAGTGTCAGCATGGCCAGAGGAGTAGCGATTGCAAGTTGCTTGAGCATGATTAACTTCCTGTCATTTCGTTGTGGGAGTTGGCTGAAGTCCTGCACCTCATTACAGGTCTGAATAACAAAGCCAGCTGGGCTCAGACATGTAAGAAAGTGGACGTTCAACGCCGGGGAATATTCCGCTATTCCCACCACGAAATAAGCAGGGCGTTTCTGACGCACGCGTAGCCCAAGTGCTATTTGACTTGAAAGAAAAACAGCTACTTTCAAGAAAAACACCTGAGCAACTGTAAGACCGGTACTACATCAGGACAAAATGAAAAAGTGGCAGGCTATGCAACTTCTGTAAGAACCAAACTACACGCACAACAAAATAAGGATGTGATCAATGCTTTAGAGTAATTAACCAAACTAACTGAAAGTTGTATAGGCATTTATTGTTACCGGCGCGGCGAAAAAATCCTGCTCAGGTGCCCCTTGCGCCTTCTGCGAGCTCGTGCAGACCCGCACGACCGTTGGTCATTTCAGCTTGATTACGCCATAAGATATATCTTAAGTTGTATCTAAACACGACGAGAGAAGACTGAAATGAGAGACCATCATTCCCCCCACCGCGAACATGGCGACGGCCGTGACGGCTTCGAAAAACGCCCCGGTCGCGAACGCGGCGGCCGCGGCCCACGGGTTTTTGCCCCCGGCGATTTGAAATTGCTGCTGTTAGCGTTGATCGCGGAACAGCCGTGCCACGGCTACGACCTGATCCGCCAGATCGAAGGCATGTTCGACGGCGCTTACAGCCCGAGCCCCGGCGTGATCTACCCGACCCTGACCTTCCTCGAAGAAAGCGACCTGATTGCCGGTGACGCCGAGGGCGGCAAAAAACGCTACAGCGTCACCGAGGCCGGTCGTTTGTCTTTAAGCGAACAAGCCGTGGCACTCGATGGCGTGCGCATGCGCATTGATGTGAGCAAACGCTCGCTGCGCGGCCATGACCGCCCTGCCGAAATCCATGAAGCCGTGCACAACTTGCGCCACGCCCTGCAAATGCACCACGGGCGCTGGAGCCCGGAAGAAATCCTGCGTGTGCGTGACCTGCTCAACGACACCGCGAAAGCCATCGTCGACGGCCCCGCCGTTCAACCTGCCTCGGAGAAAGCCGAATGACTGCAGTCGATACCCAAACCATTCACCGCGTGATGCACGAAATCAAACGCCGCAAGCTTGAAGTGTTGCGCGTGGTTGACCTGACGCCGCGCATGCGCCGCATCACCCTCGGCGGGCCGGAGCTGGCCGGGTTTATCAGCCTGGGCACGGACGATCACGTCAAACTGCTGTTCCCGCAGAACGCCGAGCAGGCCGCCGCGCTGGAAACCATGGTGCTCGGCGCCGGCAAGGACGATGGGCCGAAGCCAGAGATGCGCGACTACACGCCGCGCCGTTACGACCTGGATGCACTGGAACTGGACATCGATTTTGTGCTGCACGGTGACGGCCCTGCGTCGACCTGGGCTGAGCAAGCTGCACCGGGACAATTCCTGCACATCGGTGGGCCGCGTGGCTCGATGATCGTGCCGAACATCTTCGACAGCTATTTGCTGATCGGCGACGAAACCGCCCTGCCCGCCATCGCCCGCCGCCTCGAAGGTCTGGCGGCGAATCGCAAAGCCTTGGTCGTGATCGAGGTGGAAAACGGTGCTGAACAGCAAGTGCTGGAGAGCGCGGCGCAGGTCAATGTGATCTGGGTGTTGCGTGAGGGCGGCCAGGATAACCTGCTGACCACCGTGAAGCAGTTGCAGGTGCCGAAGGGCAATCTGTACGCGTGGGTGGCGACGGAGACCAAGGTGTCACGGCAGATTCGCCGTGTCCTGATCGATGAGCACGGGCTGGATGAACAACTGATCAAAGCCGTCGGCTACTGGCGCGCCGAAGGTTCCGAAGAAGAGTGATATCCCCTGTAGGAGCTGCCGCAGGCTGCGATCTTTTGACGTTGATTGTTCAAAAACAAGATCAAAAGATCGCAGCGTGCCGCAGCTCCTACAGAAGTACGCATTCCAATGTAGGAGCTGCCGAAGGCTGCGATCTTTTGACGTTCATCACCGAGATCGGTCGAGGCCGATCACCAGCAACCCAATCACCACGAACCCCAGCAATATCCCCCCGGCATTGACGAACACCTGTGGATAACCCAACACCGCCACATCAATGAACGGATACGCATACGCGCCGAGCAAATGCCCACGCAGCAAGGCGTAGATGAAGTACACCAGCGGATAAATCAGCCACAACGGCAGATGCCACAGGCGCAACGTGCGCTTGGGCACGCACACCCACCAATACCCCAGAAATAGCAGCGGCATCACGTCGTGCAGCAATTCATCGGCAACAAACTGCCAACCTTCCGGGTGCCACAAATGCCGCAGCAAAATGCTGTAGGCCAGGCCGACCACGACAATGCTCACGGCAATCCCACTGCTCACCCACGGCTGTAGAAACCAACGGCGTGCGGCGGACTCACGCTCGGTCACGGCGCAGGTCAGCACCGTCGCCACCAGCGTATTCGTCCATATCGTGAAGTAACTGAAAAAGCTCACCAGCCCGCCTAACAGACTGGCGCTGACGCTCAAGCGTGCGAAGAAAATCAGGTACAGCTGAATAGCCAACCCCGCCCAGCCCAATATGGCCGCGCAGGTGATCAGGCGATGGCGCCAGACGGCGTCCATCTCAGAGTGGTCGCTTGGTGCGCATCAGCTTCACGTACAGACGCTCGACCTTCTCCCGCGCCCACGGGGTTTTGCGCAGAAACGTCAGGCTCGACTTGATGCTCGGATCGCTTTTGAAGCAGCGAATATCAATGCGCTCGGCCAGCCCCGACCATTCGTAATGAGTCACCAAAGCGTTGAGGATCTGTTCAAGGGTGACGCCGTGCAGCGGATCGGGGGTTTGGTCGTTCATGCCAGGCCTTTGGGCGAAGTGAATATGCAGAAGCCGCGCACCTTAGCCGAGGGGGTGGTTCGGTGGAAGGGCTTCCTTCAAATGTAGGTCAAGGTCAAAAGATCGCCGCCTTCGGCAGCTCCTACAGGGACTGTTACCGAATCCGAAAGGATGCATGTTTATAAAAGGCCTTTGTCTTTTTGTTACAGATCATTATCCTGCCGCCCTTCAGCTGAATCGCTTCACTGCCTGCGACATATTGAAGCGCTCAGTTTGCACCCCGAAAACACCAAAAAAAGACTTATTCATGCCCGATTTTTCCTTCTCCCGAGACAGCGCTATCTCAGCCCTGCGCGCCATCGGTGGCTGCACCGCCCTTGGCCTCGCCACTTGCGTCCAAGCGGCGCCCGCGTTCGACAGCGAATCACCGTACATGCTCGGTGACTGGAACGGCACGCGCACCGAACTCTCGGAAAAAGGCTACGACTTCAAGCTCGATTACACCGGCGAAATGGGCAGCAACCTGCACGGTGGCTATGACCATGACCGCACCGCGCGTTACAGCGATCAGTTCGGTTTGGGCACACACCTGGATCTGCAAAAGATCCTCGGCTGGGACGACGCCGAGTTTCAACTGACCATCACCAAACGCAGCGGCAACAACATCAGCAACGACCGCATCAACGATCCGCGCGTCGGCGGCTTCACTTCGGCCCAGGAAGTCTGGGGCCGTGGCCAGACCACGCGCCTGACGCAGATGTGGTATCAGCAGAAATTCTTCGATCAGAAACTCGACATCAAAGCCGGCCGTTTCGGCGAAGGCGAAGACTTCAACAGCTTCCCGTGCGACTTCCAGAACCTCGCGTTCTGCGGCTCGCAGGTCGGCAACTGGGTCGGCGGCATCTGGTACAACTGGCCGGTCAGCCAGTGGGCGCTGCGCGTCAAATATCACCTGACCCCAGAGTTGTACGCGCAGGTCGGCGCCTACGAGCAGAACCCGTCAAACCTTGATCGCGGCAACGGCTTCAAACTCAGCGGCAGCGGCACCCAGGGCGCGATCCTGCCGATCGAACTGGTGTGGACGCCGAAGCTCAACGGCCTGCCGGGCGAATACCGCGCCGGTTACTACTACAGCAACGCCAAAGCCACTGACGCTTATAAAGATCAGAACGGCCAACCGGCGGCCCTCAGCGGCGAAGCCTATCGCAGCGCGTCGAGCAAACACGGCGTGTGGCTGGGCATTCAGCAGCAAATCACCAGCGTGGCCAGCGATAACAGTCGCGGTTTGAGCGTGTTCGCCAACGGCACAATGCACGACAAGAAAACCAACGCGATCGACAACTACGTGCAGGCCGGCATCACCTACAAAGGCCCGTTCGACGCGCGCGCCAAGGACGACATCGGTTTCGCCCTCGCCCGCGTGCACGTCAACCCGGCGTACCGCAAAAACGCCGAAGCGACGAATCAGGCCAATGCCGTTTACGACTATGACGATCCGGCGTTCTTGCCACCGCAAGACACCGAATACAGCGCCGAGTTGTATTACGGCGTGCATGTAACAAATTGGCTGACCATACGTCCGAACCTGCAATACATCCGCCACCCCGGTGGCGTGAACAACGTCGACGACGCCCTGATCGGCGGGATCAAAATCCAGTCGTCGTTCTAAAGAACCACACAGATCCCCTGTAGGAGTGAGCCTGCTCGCGATAGCGGTGTTTCAGGCGACATCTCCAGTGACTGAAACAGCGCTATCGCGAGCAGGCTCACTCCTACAGATGAAATTCGTTAGCTAGACAAGTTTTTATCTGAACCATGCCCGCGCTCAATCGTCATCTACAGTGACTACTGCGCGGGACTACTTGAAACGTCACGGAGAATCACACTATGAGCACCGAAAGTGCTTCGAGTCGAAGCCGTCTGCTACCGAGTCTGCTCGGCATTCTGCTTCTGCTGATGGGCCTGGCCATGTTGGCCGGTGGGGTCAAGCTGAGCATGCTCGGCGGCTCGCTGTACTACCTGCTGGCCGGTATCGGCATTGCGCTGTCCGGCATCCTGTTGCTGCTGGGCCGGCGTGCGGCGCTGGGCCTGTACGCCATCGTCCTGTTTGCCAGCACCGTTTGGGCGCTGTGGGAAGTCGGTCTGGACTGGTGGCAACTGGTGCCACGTCTGGCTCTGTGGTTTGTCCTCGGCTTCGTGATGTTGCTGCCGTGGTTCCGTCGTCCGCTGCTGCTTGACGGCCCGGCGCCGATGGGCACTCGCGGTCTGACCGTGGCCGTGGTTCTGGCCGGCCTCACCGCGCTGATCAGCCTGTTCACCCACCCGGGCGAAACCTTCGGCGAACTGGGCCGCGACACCGCCGACACCACCAGCACCGCACCAGCGATGCCAGATGGCGACTGGCAGGCCTATGGCCGCACCGAATTCGGTGACCGTTACTCGCCGCTGAAACAGATCACCCCGGCCAACGTCGGCAAGCTGCAAGAAGCCTGGCGCATCCAGACCGGCGACCTGCCGACCGCTGATGACCCGGTTGAACTGACCAACGAAAACACCCCGCTGAAAGCCAACGGCATGGTCTACGCCTGCACCGCGCACAGCAAAGTGTTGGCACTGGATCCGGACACCGGCAAAGAACTGTGGCGCTTCGACCCGCAGATCAAGAGCCCGGTCGGCTTCAAAGGCTTCGCCCACATGACTTGCCGTGGCGTGTCGTACTACGACGAAGCCGCGTACGCCAAAACTGAAAACGCAGCTTCCGCGGTGATTTCCGAAGCCGGCAAAGCTGTTGCTCAGGCCTGCCCGCGTCGTCTGTACCTGCCAACCGCTGATGCCCGCCTGATCGCCTTGAACGCCGACACCGGCAAAATCTGCGAAGGCTTCGGCACCAACGGTGTGGTTGACCTGACCCAAGGCATCGGCCCGTTCACCGCTGGTGGCTACTACTCCACCTCGCCGGCCGCGATTACTCGTGATCTGGTGATCATGGGCGGTCACGTCACCGACAACGAATCGACCAACGAGCCATCGGGCGTGATCCGCGCCTTCGACGTGCACGACGGCCACCTCGTATGGAACTGGGACAGCGACAAGCCAGACGCCACCGAGCCTTTGGCACCGGGCGAAACCTACAGCCGCAACTCGGCGAACATGTGGTCGCTGGCCAGTGTCGACGAAAAACTCGGCATGGTTTACCTGCCACTGGGCAACCAGACTCCAGACCAGTGGGGCGCTGACCGCACCCCGGGCGCCGAGAAATTCAGCGCCGGTATCGTTGCTCTGGATCTGGCCACCGGTAAAGTGCGCTGGAACTACCAGTTCACCCACCACGACCTGTGGGACATGGACGTTGGCAGCCAGCCAACCCTGCTCGACATGAAAACCGCCGACGGCGTGAAACCGGCGCTGATCGCCCCGACCAAACAGGGCAGCCTGTACGTCCTCGACCGTCGTGACGGCACGCCGATCATTCCGATCAAGGAAATCCCGGTACCGCAAGGCGCCGTGAAAGGCGACCACACCGCACCGACCCAGGCGCGTTCGGATCTCAACCTGCTGGCCCCGGAACTGACCGAAAAAGCCATGTGGGGCGCGAGCCCGTTCGACCAGATGCTGTGCCGCATCCAGTTCAAAGAACTGCGTTATGAAGGCCAGTACACCCCGCCGTCGGAACAGGGCAGCCTGATCTACCCGGGTAACGTCGGCGTGTTCAACTGGGGCGGCGTTTCGGTCGATCCGGTTCGCCAAATGTTGTTCACCAGCCCGAACTACATGGCCTTCGTTTCGAAAATGGTGCCACGCGAGCAAGTCGCCGCCGGCAGCAAACGCGAAAGCGAAACCGCTGGCGTGCAACCGAACACTGGCGCGCCATACGCCGTGATCATGCACCCGTTCATGTCGCCACTCGGCGTACCGTGCCAGGCCCCGGCCTGGGGCTACGTTGCCGGTATCGACCTGACCACCGGCAAAGTCGTGTGGAAACGCAAAAACGGCACCAGCCGCGACAGCTCGCCAATCCCGATCGGCTTCACCCTGGGCGTGCCTAGCATGGGCGGCTCGATGGTCACGGCTGGCGGCGTCGGCTTCCTCAGCGGCACCCTCGACCAATACCTGCGCGCGTACGACGTCAACAGCGGTAAAGAGCTGTGGAAATCGCGTCTGCCGGCGGGTGGTCAAGCGACCCCGATGACTTACACCGGCAAGGACGGCAAGCAATACGTGCTGCTCGTTGTCGGCGGTCACGGCTCGCTGGGCACCAAAATGGGCGACTACATCATTGCCTACAAACTGCCGGAATAAGCTTTAACGGCGGTAAAACAAAGGCGATGTCTCGTGAGGGACATCGCCTTTTTTGTGCACCACATATCCATGTAGGAGCTGCCGAAGGCTGCGATCTGTTGACTTTGATTTTTAAAAGCCAGATCAAAAGATCGCAGCCTTCGGCAGCTCCTACAGGGTGGAATGGGTTGGCTGTGGGAAATTTGCTCGTCCTACAAATGCTGGTGATTGAACGGAGTTTTTCCCACAAGTCGCGTCGGTTGTGCATCGGAAGTGGGGTGGATAGGCTCTGAGGGTCGCTGCAAATTCAGCGAACGGGCGTCGCGGCCCGATAACTGATGCATAATCGCCAACCTCACGGCACCTCGGTGCCTGTAGCTTGTGTCATGGCGGCTGTGCGCGGGATACCGTCCTTGGAGGTATGCCGATTTCTCAGTTATCGGTCCGCGAACCCGCGTACAGCTGCCACCTCAGATTGCGTCGCGGCAATCGAAGGCAGCTCCACTTTCACCAACTGAGTATTCACCATGATCAAACCAACACCCAATCCGCCCACAGCGGACGACACCACCCCCTACGAATTCCCCGGCTCAAAAAGATTCCACGACGCCGCCGAACGCGCCCTCGACCACTACCTCAAACCCAACGACTTGACCCTGCGCTTCCACAAACCCAGCACCATGTTCCAGGTCGCCCCCGATCAAGACAACGAAAGCCTGCTGGTACACGCCTGCGAATCCCTGGCCCAAGCCAGCCTCATGACCAGCGACATCGCCGCCTACATCGAACTGCCGCAGCGACGCACGATTCTGGCGATCCAGCAAATCATCATGCTCGCCGAACTCGCGGTGAACCGCGCACTGGATAACCACGAACTCCCCACCCAAAACTGACACCGACCTGTAGGAGCTGCCGAAGGCTGCGATCTGTTGATCTGGATTTTTAAAATCAAAAGATCGCAGCCTTCGGCAGCTCCTACATGTGAATCGAGTTCATCCGCCAGACACAGGTCGGCTGGCAGGCCGCCATCGCGAGCAAGCTTTACTCCTACAAAAGCAAGATCAAAAGATCGCAGCCTTCGGCAGCTCCTACATTTGAATCGAGGTCATCCGCCAGAACCAGGTCGGCTGTCAGGCCGCCATCGCTGGCAAGCCACAGGAATTGAGTTCACCCGATAAATTTTCGCATCGCGCCCGCTCTTCACCACTCAACACGATGAGCGCAAGCTCGGGTGAAGCTTTTGATCTTGATCCACGAGCGACGTCGGAAGGCTGAGTGGAGGGATTGATCCGGGGGTGGGAGCGCAGCGACCGTTTGGCGCAGCCAAACACATCGAGAGGAGGTGCAGCGAAGCAAACCGTAGGCGATGCCCCCCGGATCAATCCCGCAGCGAAGGAACCCCGAGCCCCAGCGAGCGGGCCGCACGTAGGAGCAAGCGTTTTTTTGCTTACTTTTTTGAGGCGTTTGTCAAAAAAGTGAGTCGCCGTCAGGGCGAAACCCTAAGCAGCCGTTACCGAAGAAACGGATATACACACCGAACACCCACAACATGGTCGGCCCAAAGGCCGCCAAGCCCAAAGCGTGACGCCTGTCAAAACCCTGAACACACAAGCAGAAACATCGCCCACCATTGAAACCACCGAAAGCCTGCCCCATCTAAGACCCATACCCCATTGCGCAGGTGCCCCATGAGCGACCAGCAAGAATTCCCCGATCACCCCGACGACTACACCGAAGACGACCACATCGAACACACCTCCTCCGGCAAAGGCCTCGCCCTGCCAGGCCAAAACCTGCCGGACAAGGTCTACATCATCCCGATCCACAACCGCCCGTTCTTCCCGGCCCAAGTCCTGCCGGTCATCGTCAACGAAGAACCCTGGGCCGAAACCCTCGACCTCGTCAGCAAATCCGACCACCACTCCCTGGCCCTGTTCTTCATGGACACGCCCCAGGAAGACCCGCGTCACTTCAACACCGGCGCCCTCCCCGAATACGGCACCCTGGTCAAAGTCCACCACGCCAGCCGCGAAAACGGCAAACTGCAATTCGTCGCCCAAGGCCTGAGCCGCGTACGCATCAAAACCTGGCTCAAACACCACCGCCCACCGTACCTGGTCGAAGTCGAATACCCGCACCAGCCGACCGAGCCGACCGACGAGGTCAAGGCCTACGGCATGGCACTGATCAACGCGATCAAGGAACTGCTGCCGCTCAACCCGCTGTACAGCGAAGAGCTGAAAAACTACCTCAATCGCTTCAGCCCCAACGACCCGTCGCCGCTGACCGACTTCGCCGCCGCGCTGACCTCCGCCACTGGCCCCGAGCTGCAAGAAGTGCTCGACTGCGTGCCGATGCTCAAGCGCATGGAAAAAGTCCTGCCGATGCTGCGCAAGGAAGTCGAAGTCGCGCGCCTGCAAAAAGAGATCTCGGCGGAAGTTAACCGCAAGATCGGCGAGCATCAGCGCGAGTTCTTCCTCAAGGAACAACTCAAGGTCATCCAGCAGGAACTCGGTCTGACCAAGGACGACCGCAGCGCCGACCTCGAACAGTTCGAACAACGCCTCGAAGGCAAAGTCCTCCCCGCGCAGGTGCAGAAACGCCTCGAAGAGGAAATGAACAAACTGTCGATCCTCGAAACCGGCTCGCCGGAGTACGCGGTCACCCGCAACTACCTCGACTGGGCGACCTCGGTGCCGTGGGGCGTGTATGGCGAGGACAAACTCGACCTCAAGCACGCGCGCAAAGTCCTCGACAAACACCACGCCGGCCTCGACGACATCAAGGATCGCATCCTCGAGTTCCTCGCCGTCGGTGCTTATAAAGGTGAAATCAGCGGCTCCATCGTGCTGCTGGTCGGCCCGCCGGGCGTGGGTAAAACCAGCGTCGGCAAATCCATCGCCGAATCCCTTGGCCGACCGTTCTACCGCTTCAGCCTCGGCGGCATGCGCGACGAAGCCGAGATCAAGGGCCATCGCCGCACCTACATCGGCGCGCAGCCGGGTAAGCTGGTGCAGGCGTTGAAAGACGTTGAAGTGATGAACCCGGTGATCATGCTCGACGAGATCGACAAGATGGGCCAGAGCTACCAGGGCGACCCGGCCTCGGCGCTGCTGGAAACCCTCGACCCGGAACAGAACGTCGAATTCCTCGACCACTACCTCGACCTGCGCATGGACTTGTCGAAAGTCCTGTTCGTCTGCACCGCCAACACCCTCGATTCGATCCCCGGCCCACTGTTGGACCGGATGGAAGTGATTCGCCTGTCTGGTTACATCACTGAAGAAAAAGTCGCCATCGCCAAGCGTCACCTGTGGCCGAAATTGCTGGAAAAGGCCGGCGTGTCCAAGGGCAGCCTGAGCATCAGCGACAGCGCGCTCAAGTCCCTGATCGATGGTTACGCCCGTGAAGCCGGCGTGCGCCAGCTGGAAAAACAGATGGGCAAACTGGTGCGCAAAGCGGTGATGAAGCTGATCGACGACCCGAAAGCGGTGATCAAACTCGGGCCGAAAGATTTGGAAGCGTCACTGGGTCATCCAGTGTTCCGCAACGAACAAGTGCTGTCCGGCACCGGTGTGATTACCGGTCTGGCGTGGACCAGCATGGGCGGCGCGACCTTGCCGATCGAAGCGACGCGCATTCACACGCTCAATCGCGGTTTCAAACTCACCGGGCAACTCGGTGATGTGATGAAGGAGTCGGCGGAGATCGCCTACAGCTACGTAAGCTCGCACTTGAAACAGTTTGGCGGCGACGCGAAGTTCTTCGACGAAGCCTTCGTCCACCTGCACGTACCCGAAGGCGCCACCCCGAAAGACGGCCCGAGCGCCGGTGTGACCATGGCCAGTGCGCTGCTCTCGCTCGCACGTAATCAGCCGCCGAAAAAAGGCGTAGCCATGACCGGCGAACTGACGTTGACCGGGCATGTACTGCCGATTGGCGGGGTGCGCGAGAAGGTGATTGCGGCGCGTCGGCAGAAGATTTTCGAGTTGATTTTGCCCGAGCCGAACCGGGGTAATTTCGAGGAATTGCCGGATTATCTGAAGGAAGGGATTACCGTGCATTTCGCGAAGAAATTTGCCGATGTGGCGAAGATCCTGTTCTGACAGTTCTGCGGTGACATGACTACCGCTATCGCGAGCAGGCTCACTCCTACAGGGTTCTATGGTGAACAGTTGATTTGTGGACGCCACAACCCACTGTAGGAGTGAGCCTGCTCGCGAAGGCGTCAGCTCTGACAACACTGGATTCCCAGACTGTCACACTTTGTCTCATCTTCAGTTATGCTCGCCGTTCGTCGTGAACGCCCGGAGCCGCTGACCTTATGTCCCCCACTCGCCTGTTTGTCCCCCTCGCCCTCTCGTTGCTGGCCGCTTGCGCCAGCCAACCGAAACAGAACGTGACCGTGGAAAAACAAAGCGAATGCCCGGTGCAACTCACTAACGGGCAAAACTTGATCATCACCCTGCCAAGCAATCCAACCACCGGCTACCGCTGGGCCATTCAGGATTCCGCCGGCGGCGTGCTGCGCGCACTCAGCCCTGAGGTTTACAGCAATCCGGAAGATGCCGGGGTGGTCGGTGCCGCCGGAATTTCAACCTGGCGCTTCCAGGCGTTCGCGCCCGGCACCGGGCGTCTGCGTCTGACCTCGCAACAGCCGTGGGCGCCGGAAGTGCTGCCGGTGGAAACCTTTGATTGCGCGATTTCGGTGAACTGATCGTGGGTTGGTTGATTCTGGCGCTGATGGGCGCGGTGACGTTTCTTTATGGTTTGAGCACCCACGCGGCGCTCCTGTGTTTGTTGGTCAAACCACTGCCAGTGCTGGCGCTGCTCGGCTGGCTGCATGATGCGCCGCCCAGCGACTATCGGCGCTGGATCAGTCTGGGGCTGATTTTCTCGTTGCTCGGTGATGTGCTGCTGGCGTGGCCGGGGGATTTGTTCGTGTTTGGCCTTGGCGCGTTTCTGGTCGCGCATCTGGCGTATCTGAAGGCTTATCTGAGTGACTGCAAACGTCTGGCGATTGTGCCGCTGGTGCTTGCCCTCGCTGTTGGCGCGGTGCTGTTGGGGATGCTGATTTCCAGCGGGCTCGGGCCATTGCTGGTGCCGGTGATCGTCTATGGCACAGCAATCAGCGCGATGCTTTGGCGCGCCCTTGCGCGGCTCGGCACCGATGTGCCGAAACGTTCGGCGTTGCTCGCGGCCGGCGGTGCGCTGGCGTTTGTATTCTCCGACAGCGTGATTGGCATCGATCGTTTCGTATCGCCATTTCACGCTGCGCCATACGTCATCATCCTCAGCTATTGGCTCGGCCAGTGGGGCATCGCCGCCTCGGCGTTCTCCCAAACCAAACGGATCTGATCATTCCCACGCTCCGCGTGGGAATGCATCCTGTGACGCTCTGCGTCACTTGCGCAGGGACGCAGAGCGTCCGGGGCGGCATTCCCACGCCGAGCGTGGGAACGATCAGCCGATCTCTGCAGGAGCTGCCGCAGGCTGCGATCTTTTGATTTACCGCTTTATCAGACAACCCAAGCATCCCCGCGCCCTTTTGGCTAAAATGCCGGCCTTTCCATTTACACCGCCGGAACCGCCGTGAGCAAAGAACCCGATCGCATTTTCGCCAAGCCTCTGGCCCAGGTACCCGACTTCGCCTTCAACGAAGACGTGGTGCGGGTGTTCCCGGACATGATCAAGCGCTCGGTGCCGGGTTACCCGACCATCGTCGAAAACCTTGGCGTACTCGCGGCGCAATTCGCTCAGCCGAACAGCGTGCTCTACGACCTCGGCTCATCGCTGGGTGCGGTCACTCAAGCCCTGCGCCGCCACGTGCGCACCGACGGTTGCCGGGTGATCGCGGTGGATAACTCTGCCGCGATGGTCGAACGCTGCCGCGAATACCTCAACGGTCAGGACTCGATGTTTCAGGAGTTGCTGCCGGTGGAGGTCATCGAAGGCGACATTCTCGCCCTCGACTTCCAGCCCGCCTCGGTGGTGGCGCTGAACTTCACCCTGCAATTCATCGCCCCCGATCAGCGCACCGCGTTGCTTTCACGCATCCGCCAATCGTTGCTGCCGGGCGGCGCGCTGATCCTCTCGGAGAAGCTGCGCTTCAATGATGCCGAAGAGCACGCGCTGCTCACCGATCTGCACGTCGCCTTCAAACGCGCCAACGGTTACAGCGAACTGGAAATCGCCCAGAAGCGCAGCGCCATCGAAAACGTCATGAAGCCCGACAGCCTCGAAGAACACCGCGAGCGCCTGTTGGCGGCCGGGTTCTCGAAAGTCGTGCCGTGGTTCCAGTGTCTTAACTTTGCCTCGTTGATTGCCTTGCCATGATTGATCTGTCCCCCCTCGCCCGCCGTCTGGCAGGCACGCCGCTGGCCGAATGGGCCAACACCCTGCAAGCTCAACTCGACAAGAAAATGGAGAAAGGCCACGGCGACCTTGAGCGCTGGCAAAGTGCGCTGGATGCCTTGCCGAAGATCCAGCCAAGCGAAATCGATCTGCTCAACGGCTTGAAGCTCGACACCGATTGCGACGACGAAACCCGCGCGCAGATGCGTACTGCGTTGATGGGACTGTCGCCGTGGCGCAAAGGGCCGTTCGATTTGTTCGGCGTGCACGTCGACACCGAATGGCGCTCGGACTGGAAGTGGTCGCGAGTCGCCCCGCATCTGGATCTGAAAGGCAAACGCATCCTCGATGTCGGCTGCGGCAACGGCTACTACATGTGGCGCATGCTCGGCGCCGGCGCCAACAGCGTGATTGGTGTCGATCCGAACTGGTTGTTCTTCTGCCAGTTCCAGGCGGTGCAACGTTATCTGTACGAGCCGAATGCCTGGCACCTGCCGTTCCCGTTCGAAGACCTGCCGGCGAATCTGGAAGGCTTTGATACGGTGTTTTCGATGGGCGTTTTTTATCACCGTCGCTCGCCCATCGAGCACTTGCTGGCGCTGAAGGATTGCCTGGTCAAGGGTGGTGAACTGGTGCTGGAAACGTTGGTGGTGGAAGGCGACAAGCATCAGGTGCTGGTGCCGGAAGACCGTTATGCGCAGATGCGTAACGTCTGGTTCCTGCCGTCGGTGCCGGCGTTGGAGTTGTGGTTGCGTCGTGCGGGGTTTACCGACATTCGTTGTGTGGATGTGAGCACCACGACTGTTGAAGAGCAGCGCGGTACCGAATGGATGAAGTATCAGTCGCTGAGCGACTTCCTTGATCCGGAAGACCACAGCAAAACCATCGAAGGCCTGCCGGCACCGATGCGTGCGGTGATTGTCGCCAAGAAGTAACCCAACCTCTCAAACACCGCGGTGAATTCACCCCTCACCCCAGCCCTCTCCCCAAGGAGAGGGAGCCGATCTTTGGGCTTTTCAAAACTTGAGTTCGACTCGATAACTCAGGTCGGCGGATCTCGACCATCCAACCCGGTCAGTCCCTCTCCCTCCAGGAGAGGGAGCCGATCCTTGGGCTTTTCGAAACTTGAGTTCGACTCGATAACTCAGGTCGGCGGATCTCGACCATCCAACCCGGTCAGTCCCCTCTCCCTCCGGGAGAGGGTTAGGGTGAGGGGCTTTTTGCTCGGCGGGCGCGGAAGAATTCAGTCAGCACCGCACCACACTCCTCCGCCAACACCCCGCCTTCATACAACACCCGGTGATTCAAAAAGCCCTGGGTAAAAAACTGCCCTTGACTCTGCACAATCCCGGCCTTCGGCTCCAGCGCGCCATACACCACACGCGCCACCCGCGAATGCACGATCAACCCCGCGCACATGCTGCACGGCTCGAGCGTCACATACAGCGTGCTGCCCGGCAGCCGATAGTTATCCACTGCCTGCGCCGCCGCGCGGATCGCGACCATTTCGGCATGGGCACTCGGGTCGCTGGCACTGATCGGGCAATTAAACCCACGCCCGATAATCTCGCCATCTTGCACCAACACCGCGCCCACCGGCACTTCGCCCAGCGCTGCACCTTGCGCCGCGAGCGCCAAGGCTTCACGCATGAAATCGCGATCACGGCTGCGGTCGATGATCGCCGCGGGGCGAATCTGGCGCATCACTTCACCTCGATGGCGGCCATCAGGCCGGTTTCCATGTGGTCGATCACGTGGCAGTGGAACATCCACACCCCCGGATTATCGGCCACCAACGCCACTTGCGCGCGCTCGTTCTTGCCCAGCAGATAGGTGTCGGTGAAATACGGAATGACCTTGTGCCGGTTCGACGACAACACTTTGAAGCTCATGCCGTGCAGGTGAATCGGGTGCTGATACTGGGTCATGTTTTTCAGTTCGAAAATATAGCTCTGCCCCAGCTTCAAACTGGCGATCGGCCGATCAGCGCAGGTCTTGTCGGTGATGTCCCAAGCCTTGCCGTTGATCTGCCACAGGCTCGGCGGCCGCCCGTTGTCGACGTCGACCGACACCGAACCGACCCATTCGAAATTGAAGTTGAGTTTCTCGGCATTCGCCAGATCTGGTTCGGCCACCGGGTTGGCCGGCAAGGTTTTCGGCCAGTCGGTCGACGCGTCGGTATTGGCCACCGAACGCAATGTGCCCAAACGCACCGGGCCATTACGCAACGACAACTCTTCGCCCGCCGCCGGTGCCTTGATCGCCAGACAAATGCGCATGCCCGGGCCCAGCCAATATTCCTTGCCCAATGGCCGTGGCTCGACCGGGTTGCCGTCCAGCGCATAAATTTTCGCTTCGACGCCGGGAATATTGATGCGATACGTGAGGGTGTTATCCAGATTGAGCAGCCGCACCCGGGTGATCTGTCCCGCCGGCAATTCAATCACCGGGGTCGGCACACCATTGATCGTCGACAAACGCCCTGCCGTACCGCCCCGCGCCGCTTCGCGTGGAATGCTGAACTCGACGAAATTGCCTACGTCATCAATGTGCCAATTCTTCAGGCTCAGGGTCTTTTCGTAGATGAAACCGGTCGGCTCGCGCTCTTCAATGATCAGCGGCCCGACCAACCCGCGCCCGAGTTCTTCGCTGCTGCTGACGTGCGGGTGATACCAATAGCTGCCGGCATCCGGAACACGGAATTTGTAATCAAAGTACTCGCCCGGCAACACCGGCAGTTGCGAGACGTACGGTACGCCATCCATTTCCAGCGGCAGGCGGATGCCGTGCCAGTGAATGGTGGTCGCCACCGGCAAATGGTTGATGAAGCGCACTCGCAGCCATTCACCCTGACGCACGCGTAATTCGGTACCCGGCGCCGACGGGCCGAACGCCCACGCCTCAGTCTTGTGCCCTGGCACCAGCTCAACGTCCAGTGGCGCGGCGATCAGCTCGTAATCGTGACCCGCCTCAGCGTCGGCCATCTTGCCCAGCCAGTAACGCGACGCGCCCCCAGCGCCAACGCCAACGACAACTAGACCGGCCAGGCCACCGAGTATTTGGCGACGGGTAAAGGACATGAACTCAACTACCTCACGTATCAGCGACAGGCCCGGGGGCCCGTTAAAAGGCGAATACGATACACCCGCAACTGCGAAACAGTAAGGCCGGCGTGGCAATGCGACACAGGTTCGCCATGTCTGCGGGACACTTTCGTACAGATCGCGTCCCTGCTTCCTTCACGCTCAGATGGCCTCAGCCCTACAGATTCGCGCCGCTGAAAAAGCCATAGTGTTGATCAGTTTTTTACCCCCCATTTCTCAAGGAGCGAGAAGTGAATATTTCTGTAACCCTGCCCCCATCTCTGCTTCCAAACCCTGCCGATGAACAGTCACTGCACGCGCTGGTGCTGCCGTTTACCGAGGCTTGCCCCGACCTGCACGACATGGCCCACGAAGCGGCCCAGGGCATTCTCGACAAGTACGGTATCAAAGACATCGATCCCGAAAATGTCTGGTGGCACCGCTTCAACAACACCTCGGTCAGCAGCGACAAAGCCTTTCTGGGCTGGGAGCATTACCCGTCACCTTCGGAGTCACTGACGCTGGCGGAGCTAGTGGTCAAACGCTTTCACGCTCCCGATCAGGACAATGCCGACCTCCTCGACGGCTACGGCGGCTTTTACAGCGAAGGCGCAGACGCATCGGTCTTCAACGAGACCAACGAGGTTCGCCTGCGCCCCAGCGAAGTGCTGAAAGACCTTTGGGCGATCAACTTCAGCGAACTCTATCGAACGAAAATGCAGCAGTTCTGGACGCTGCACGCCGACGATTTCCGCACGTTGGCCAAACTGAATTTCCTCGCCAAGGCCCTCGACGAACACGACGGCGAACGGCTGAACAATGAAAACCTCAAAACATTGATCAAGGCTGTGGCGAGCGATATCACTTGGCCGGTTTCGCTGGCATTTCTGCAACGCGAAACGCCCATTGCTGACGGACTGCGAGTGAGCGCCCTGAACATCGGCGGCTACAGCGCCACGGATATTTTGTGCATCGCTGACAGCAATGGCGTGCAGATTCTCTACACCCCCGGTGAGCTTGACTGCTTCCATGTGCTCGCCACTGAGTCCGATCTGCATTGGTGGTTGTTGATGCAAAACAACCACGCGGAAAATCGCGCACGCTTCATGGCGCATTTCCCCTTGGCCGCCCAGCAACAGGACGATGGCAATATCGGTCTGAATGCCATGATCGACTTGTTGTACTCGACGTGGGGCGCCAGCGATCACCACTTGATCAACCAAAACACCACCGCAATCACAGGTGACGCGTTCAGTTGGCTACGCGACTCGGTCAAGGCGCGCATGCACAGCGATGCTGACCTTTCGCTGCATTCCAATGGCGAACTGCGCAAGAAGATGTGGATCGGCTACCTGAACGCCTTTCTCCGGGTGTTCGGCTCCATGGCCGCCGTGGGCTGGCCCGTTGCGCTGGCAGTGGTCGGTGCGGGACTGGCCGACATGGGCATGAACATCGATCAAGCCATCAATGGCACCAGCAAGGCAGATCGCAAGGCCGGAGTCATCGGAGCGATCGCCAGCGGCATCGATGTGCTGTTCAACCTGTCGTACCTGCGTGGAGCAGCAGAAGTCGCGGAAGTTGGCGAAGCGAGCGAAATGTTTAACGTTCAGGACGAGTTTACCGAACCACTCATCGACGAATCGACCGCAGATATTGCAGATGTCCCGCCAATTGCGCGTTATGCCCCGGGCCCCGCTTATGCGCAACAAGGCACAGACTTACTGGAGTCTTTCGAGACCAATGAAGTGCTGGACGGATTATCGCCTGTCTCGCAAGAAGGCCAGTATCAAGGGATCTTTCAACCACCGGGTGGTGGGCACTACGTACTGATCAACGACAGTTATTACCTGGTTCGCTTCATCAAAGAGCTCAAGGGCTGGGCGATCATTGATCCGGCAAATCCTCACTCGTTCTATCGCAGTTTGCCGATTCGTCTGGATGAGGCTGGGGAATGGCAACCGATCAATCGTCCGGGCCTGATGGGCGGCGGCAAGTGCATCGGGCTGTGGCCATGGGGTCGCGCCCGAACACCGCTACCGGACGTGGACAGTCCGCCGACCGCCTACGACATTCCACCCGCTTCACGCGATGCGCTGAACGAACTCGCTCAAGGCCGGGGTACCAAATACGAGCTCAAAGATTACATGGCCACCTTGCCGAAAACGGACGGGAGTAATCCGCACGCTGAGTTCAAGGCGTTACGCCAGACGCTATATCGCGATGCCAATGCCTTTCTGGAGTCCCACACGCTGCCACCGCGCCCGGAAATCCCTGAATTGCCGGCGAAACTCGCGCCGAAAGAGATCATCAAGAAGCTGTATAAATCGGCGTCCGGGCTGGTCATTGGCGAAAATCACTCCAGTGTCGGCAGCAAACAGTTTCTGATCGACAACATGGCGGCACTCAGTAAACAGAAGGTCAAAACCCTGTATCTGGAGCATGTGCTGACAGACTTCCATCAAGCCGATCTGGATGTTTTCAATCGCACCGGGAAGATGTCAGAGACGCTGGAAACCTACCTGAAGACCATGGACGGGGGATTCAAAACCGACACCAGCGGCCAGTACACTTTCCTCGAACTGGCCAAAGCGGCGCAAAAAAACCATATCCGTATCCAGTCGATCGATTGCCTGGCCAGCTATAGAAGCACCGGCATGAGCGGTGTCGACAAAAGCACTTTCCGCCAGAAGATGATGAATTACTTTTCGCATGAGGTGATCACGGCGGATCAGAACGCACGTGGCGCCCATCGCTGGATCGCGCTGGTAGGCGACAGCCATGCCAATGCCTGGGAAGGCGTACCGGGTTTAAGCGAACTGGAAGGCGGCATCGGCCTGCGTATAGAAAGCACCCCGGCAGGAACTGCCCGAGGCATAGAGCCGGATCCCGGGCGCATTCCGACCGACGAGTTTGCCCGCCCGTTATCGCCCGTCAAAAGCGACCTGCGCCTGCAAATCGACACCCCCGCCAGCGTTGCCTTGGCCGACTCACTGGAAAAAACACTGATCAATCCCGGCGATTGCACGGTGATGAACATCGACGACGTCGCCACGCTGATTCATCGCAGCAGCGATGGCAACATCGTTCGCACGCCGATCCTCAACAAGGGCGGCTTGTACACCGTTGAACGCCCGACCTGGCCCATCAGTGGCCGACGGTATTCGAGCCTTGTGGAGCTATCGGCAGCCTTAAGGATCATGGGGTTCAAACCGATCAAAATCAGCTGACGTAAAAAAGCCCCGTGAACTCGCGTTCACGGGGCTTTTCGGGGTTAACACCGATCAATCAGACCGGGATTATTCCCACTCAATCGTCGCAGGCGGCTTGCTCGACACGTCATAAGTAACGCGCGAAATGCCTTCGATTTCATTGATGATGCGGCCGGAGACGGTTTCCAGCAGTTCGTAAGGCAGGTGCGCCCAACGCGCGGTCATGAAGTCGATGGTTTCTACGGCACGCAGGGCAACGACCCAGGCGTAACGACGGCCATCACCAACAACACCAACCGATTTCACTGGCTGGAACACCACGAAAGCCTGGCTGACTTTGTGGTACCAGTCGGCTTTGCGCAGTTCTTCGATGAAGATGTGGTCGGCACGACGCAGCAGGTCGGCGTATTCCTTTTTCACTTCACCGAGGATCCGCACGCCCAGACCCGGGCCCGGGAACGGGTGACGGTAGACCATGTCGTACGGCAGGCCGAGTTCCAGACCCAGACGACGGACTTCGTCCTTGAACAGTTCGCGCAGTGGCTCGACCAGTTTCAGGTTCATCTCTTCCGGCAGGCCGCCCACGTTGTGGTGCGACTTGATCACGTGGGCCTTGCCGCTTTTCGCGCCAGCCGACTCGATCACGTCCGGGTAGATGGTGCCCTGAGCGAGGTACTTGATGTTGTCCAGTTTGTTCGACTGGGCATCGAATACGTCGATGAAGGTGCGACCGATGATTTTGCGCTTCTTCTCTGGATCGGCTTCGCCGGCCAGGTTGTTCAGGAACTGCTCTTCAGCGTTGGCGCGGATTACCTTGACGCCCATGTTCTCGGCGAACATGGCCATCACTTGCTCGCCTTCGTGCAGACGCAGCAGGCCGTTGTCGACGAAGACGCAGGTCAGTTGGTCGCCGATGGCTTTGTGCAGGAGCGCGGCAACCACCGAGGAGTCAACGCCGCCGGACAGACCCAGCAGCACGTTGTCGGTGCCGACTTGTGCGCGGATGTTGGCGATGGCGTCTTCAGCGATCTTCGACGGCGTCCACAGGGCTTCACAGCCGCAGATGTCGAGAACGAAGCGCGACAGGATGCGACCGCCCTGTTTGGTGTGGGTCACTTCCGGGTGGAACTGCACGCCGTAGTAGCCACGGTCGTCGTTGAACATACCGGCGATCGGGCAGCTCGGGGTGCTGGCGAGGACGTGGAAGTCTTCCGGCATCTTGGTGACTTTGTCACCGTGGCTCATCCAGACGTCGAGGCCGAACAGGCCATCAGCGTCGATGTGGTCTTCGATGCCGTCGAGCAGGCGGCTCTTGCCGACTACATCAACGCGGGCGTAACCGAACTCACGCAGCTCGGAACCTTCAACCTTGCCGCCCAGTTGCTCGGCCATGGTCTGCATGCCGTAGCAGATACCGAAAACCGGTACGCCCAGATCGAACACTGCCTGTGGGCAGCGCGGGCTGTCGGCAACGTGCACGGACTCGGGGCCACCGGCGAGGATGACGCCTTTAGGAGCGAATTCGCGGATCGCATCTTCGTCCATGTCGAACGGGTGCAGTTCGCAGTACACACCGATCTCGCGCACGCGGCGGGCGATCAGTTGGGTGTATTGCGAACCGAAGTCGAGGATCAGGATGCGGTGAGCGTGAATATCGAGGGCCATGATTCAGTCTCGTCTAAGTCATTCAGAAACAGTCGTGATACAGAAACAACTCGGGGCTGAATAAAACAGCCCCGGTTGTCTAACGATTTGCTTGAAGCATCAACCTACGCGGTAGTTTGGCGCTTCTTTGGTGATCTGCACGTCGTGAACGTGGGATTCGGCCATGCCGGCGCCGGTGATCCGCACGAATTCAGGCTTGGTGCGCATTTCTTCGATGTCGGCGCTGCCGGTGTAACCCATCGAGGAACGCAGACCGCCCATCAGTTGGTGAATGATCGCGCTCAGGGTGCCTTTGTACGGCACACGGCCTTCGATGCCTTCCGGAACGAGTTTCTCGGCGCCTGCCGAGGAGTCCTGGAAGTAACGTTCGGAGGACCCTTGAGCCTGGGACATGGCGCCCAGCGAACCCATGCCGCGATACGCCTTGTACGAACGGCCCTGGAACAGTTCGATTTCGCCCGGCGCTTCTTCAGTACCGGCGAACATCGAGCCCATCATCACGCAGGAAGCACCGGCAACGATGGCCTTGGACAGGTCACCGGAGAAACGGATGCCGCCGTCGGCGATCAACGGTACGCCAGTGCCTTCAAGGGCAGCAGCAACGTTGGCGATGGCACTGATTTGCGGGACGCCGACACCGGCGACGATGCGGGTGGTGCAGATCGAGCCAGGGCCGATACCGACCTTGACTGCGTCAGCGCCTGCTTCGGCCAGAGCCTTGGCAGCGGCGCCGGTGGCGATGTTGCCGCCGATCACCTGCACTTCAGGGAAATTCTGTTTAACCCAGCGAACGCGGTCGATCACGCCTTTGGAGTGACCGTGAGCGGTATCGACTACCACCACGTCCACACCGGCATTGACCAGAGCGGCGACGCGGTCACCGGTGTCTTTACCGGTACCGACAGCAGCGCCAACGCGCAGACGACCTTGATCGTCCTTGCTGGCCAGCGGGTAGGCTTTGGCTTTTTCGATGTCGTTAACGGTCATCATGCCTTTGAGGGCAAATTTGTCGTCAACGATCAGAACGCGTTCGATGCGGTTTTTGTGCAGCAACTCGCGAACGTCGTTCTTGTCGGCGCCTTCCTTGACCGTGACCAGACGCTCTTTAGGCGTCATCACTTCACGGACGGTGGCTTCCAGACGGTTTTCGAAACGCACGTCACGGGAAGTGACGATGCCGACCAGGTCGCCATCGTGCAGTACCGGAACGCCGGAAATGTTGTGCAGACGGGTCAGTTCGAACAGTTCACGCACCGTGGCATCAGCCTCGATGGTGATCGGATCCTTGACTACACCGGCTTCGTAACGCTTGACCTTGCGAACTTCGGCAGCTTGCTGCTCGATGGTCATGTTCTTGTGGATAATGCCGATGCCACCTTCCTGAGCCATGGCAATTGCCAGACGGGCTTCAGTAACGGTGTCCATTGCGGCAGAAACCAGAGGAATATTCAGCTCGATGCCACGGGTTAGGCGGGTCTTGAGACTGACTTCGTTAGGAAGCACCTCGGAATAACCGGGCACTAGGAGAATGTCGTCGAATGTCAGAGCTTCTTGGCTGATACGCAGCATCGCGGGGGCTCCCGAGCGGGAAAATGGAAGCGCGCCATTATAGTCAGACACCCCCTTCGGATCAACGTAAAACTCAGTCTAATTGATATACGGAAAACCCTGTTTTTTGTAGGAGCTGCCGGAGGCTGCGATCTTTTGACGTTGTCTGTTAATAACCAGATCAAAAGATCGCAGCCTTCGGCAGCTCCTACAGGGAATATTTGAGGGTCAGAGTTCTACTTTTACCCAACTGACGGGGAGATCGAGCCAGTCGGCGAATTCGTCGAGGAAGCTTTGTTTGAAACCCGCCTCCAGCCAATTGTTGAAGATGAAGCCGAGGTTGGAAAACCCGCACTCCTGCAAATACAGAAAGCCGTTGATGTCGTCTTCGTGCCCGCATTCCGGGCAAGTGAAGTTGTCGGTGCGCCCAGGCATCCAGTCTTCCAGGCTTTCGAACAGTGCCTCGCCGATCTCGCGACGGCATTCGGCGCAACCGGCCTCTCCGAGAAACCCTTTGGCCGGGGTATAGATGCAGCGTTTGGTGACGATTTCCAGACCGTTGATGGGCTCGCCGAACGGCAACGCCTGCGGGTGCAGCACCACAGCCCGCGCGCCATCGGCAATCGCGTAAGCCATGCGATTGCCAGTGCGGCCGCAGGTGCTCAGCTCTTCCTTGACGATGTTTTTGCGCACCAGCCAGCGCAAGATCGCCCGGGCCCGGGGTTCGTGCACCGGCAGGGTGGAGATTTTCGGGACGATGATGCTTTGCGAATTCATGGTGCAAGCCTGCTGCAGATACTGAAATTTACCTCTGTAGGAGTGAGCCTGCTCGCGATAGCGGTGGGTCAGACACATCAAGATCAACTGATACACCGCTATCGCGAGCAGGCTCACTCCTACAAAGGAATTGCGGCCGGCAGCTTAATCCCTGACAAAATCCGGTCAAGTGCTGAGATAGCGCCCGATCAACGCCAGCCCACTCGCCAGCACCAGCCACGTCACCAATCGCACAAACGCCTCGCGCGACAACTTCATGGTCAACCGCCGCCCGACCCACAACCCCAACGCCATGGCCGGCAACAGACACAGCGCCAACATCAACAAGGGTAGCTCGGCATACACCCCGGCGATGGCAAACAAGCTCAAACGCACCACCGTGCTGCAACTGATCAGCGCACTTTGCGTGGCTCGCGCCGCTTCCTTCGGCAATCGGCTGTTCAAATAAATCGCATATAAAAAGCCGCCACTGCCAAACAGCGCACCAAATAACCCACCCACCGTGCCCATCGGCACTGCCCAACCGGCCGACAATTGCGTCGGCCGCGCTTTCACGCACAGGCTGTAAATCGCGTAAGCGCTGATAAACAGCCCCATCAACAGCAACAGCAGGTCGGACTTGAGGTTGAGCAGGAAAATCACCCCCAACGTACAACCGACCGCCATACACGGCAGCAACCGCAACAGCTCCGGCTTAGCGACATCGCGCCGCGACGGCAGCAGATTGCCGAACGCCGCGACGAAATCCAGCAATACCAGCAGCGGCACGATCTTCGACAACGGCATGAACAGAATCAGAATCGGCCCCGCCACCAACGCCGTACCGAACCCGGCGATACCGAAGACGATATAAGCCAGCACGATGCCCAAGCCGATAATCACCCAGCCTTGCACGCCCCACGGCCACTCACTCAACAACCCCGCCACGCTCATTGATGCGCTTCCTTAATAAGCTTGAGATGACTTTAGCCAGCGCCAACGCTTGCGACTAATATCTTCAAAGTCGCCAAGTCATCTCGAAAAGGCATACCTGATGCTTTCCACCCGTCAATTGCGTTACTTCGTCGAAATCGCTGAATGCGGCAGTTTCAGTGCGGCGGCGGAGCGCTTGTTCATTGCCCAATCGGCGCTAAGCCGGCAGATCAAGACCATGGAGACACACCTGCAAACGCCGTTGTTCGAGCGCACAGCACGTCAGCCGCGACTCACGGCGGCGGGCGAAGCGTTTTTGCCGCGAGCGCGTAATCTGCTGATCGAACTGAACAAGGCCAGCGTCATGGCCACCGAAGTCGGTAACGGGCAACTCGGCACTCTACGTTTGAGCCATTCCAGCACCGTGCCGATCAGTGGGCGTTTGCTCAGCGATATCGGCGCTTATCTACAGCAACAACCGGGCGTGTCGCTGGATATCGGCAAGCTGTCTTCCGAGGCGCAATTGGAGGAACTGGCCGAAGGTCGCCTCGATGTCGGTTTGCTGCGCCTGCCAGTGCTGCGTCAGCGCGAAGGCATTCAGATCGTGCCGCTGTTTAGTGAACGCCTGTTGCTGGCCGTGCCGGCGGATCATCGATTGGCCTCCTTGGATACGGTGGAACTGGCGCAGCTCAAGGACGAAGCCTTCATCTCCATTCCCCATCCACAGCGCGGCGGCCTGAGCTATTTGTGCGCCGATCTGTGCATGCGCCAGGGTTTCTTCCCGAAAGCGGCGCGGGTGATGTCGCGCAAGACCACACAGTTACAATTGATTCAGGGCGGATTCGGCATTGCCCTGCTGCCGGAATCAATGCAAGACATTGCACCGAGCGGCGTACAATTTCTGCCGCTGAGCGATCCCGACTGCCAAAGCACCGTCGCCCTCGCCTACCGCCAGAATCCCAGCCCCCTGATCCACCACTTCCTCCAGACCTTCACCACTCCCCTGTAGGAGCTGCCGAAGGCTGCGATCTTTTGACCTTGATCTTAAAAACCAGATCAAAAGATCGCAGCCTCGTTTCACTCGACAGCTCCTACGGGGATCGTGCAATGAGCGGGACAATGCCTTTAAACTGCGCCCCATGATTAAAGATCCTTTTGCAAGACTTGGCCTGGACCGTGAAGTCCTGACCGTCAGCCAGCTCAACGGCCGCGCGCGGGTGTTGCTCGAAGACGTATTCAGCAACATCTGGGTCGAAGGCGAAATCTCCAACCTCGCCCGACCGGCGTCCGGCCACATCTACTTCACGCTCAAGGACAGTGGCGCGCAGGTGCGCTGCGCGCTGTTCCGGCAGAACGCCGCGCGCGTGCGCCAGGCGCTGAAAGATGGTTTGGCGGTGAAGGTGCGGGGCAAGGTCTCGCTGTTCGAAGGCCGTGGCGACTATCAGTTGATCCTCGACACCGTGGAGCCTGCCGGTGACGGCGCGCTACGTCTGGCCTTCGATGCGCTGAAAGAAAAACTCAGCGCCGAAGGCCTGTTCAGTGCCGAGCGCAAAGTGCCGCTGCCCGCGCATCCGCAGCGCATCGGCATTATCAGTTCGCCGACCGGCGCGGTGATTCGCGACATCATCAGTGTGTTCCGCCGCCGGGCGCCGCAGGTTCAGTTGACGCTGATTCCGACCGCCGTACAGGGCCGCGAAGCCACCGCACAAATTGTTCGTGCGCTGAAAATGGCCGATGCCCGTGGCTTCGATGCGCTGATCCTCGCCCGTGGCGGCGGCTCGCTGGAAGACCTGTGGTGTTTCAACGAAGAAGCCGTGGCCCGCGCCGTCGATGCCTGCGTGACACCGATTGTCAGCGCGGTTGGCCATGAAACCGATGTGTCGATCAGTGACTTTGTTGCTGACGTTCGCGCACCGACGCCATCTGCGGCTGCCGAATTGCTCGCGCCTGATTCCAGCCATCTGATCCGCCAGGTCGAAAGCCTGCATCGCCGCCTGGTGATGCGCATGCGTGACCGTTTGATGCGTGATCGTCTGCGCCTCGAAGGCATGGCGCGTCGCCTGCGTCATCCCGGCGAACGTCTGCGCCAGCAAGCGCAACGTCTGGATGATCTGGACATGCGCATGCGCCGGGCCTTCGAGCGCAGTCTCAATACCCGTCGCGAACGGCTGATCCGTCTGGAAACCCGCCTCGCCGGGCAACACCCAGGCCGCCAGTTGGCGATGTTGCGCCAGCGTCTAGACAGCCTCGCCGAGCGTCTGCCGCGTGCCATGCGTGAAGGCCTGAAAAACCGTCGTCTGCAATTGCACAGTCAGATGCAGACGCTGCACGTGGTCAGCCCGTTGGCAACGCTCGGTCGTGGTTACAGCATTCTGCTCGATGAGCGCGGCCATGCGATTCGTAACGCCGCGCAGACCCACACCGGCCAGCGCCTGAAAGCCAAACTCGGCGAAGGCGAACTGCAAGTGCGCGTCGAGGACAATCACCTGACGCCTGTCACCCTTTCTTTACTGGACTGATCCATGCCGCGTTTTCTGGCTCCACTGTTTTTGCTCTGCCTGACCTTCAACGCCCATGCCGACAGCTACATCACCCGCATGCTCAACAAACCGGTGCCGGGTGGCGTCGCCGTGGTTGATCTGGGCACGGCCGCGCAGGCGCCGACCGCCACCTATCAAGGCAAACCGGTGCTGGTGGTCAAGGAACAGGACAACTGGCTGGCAATCGTCGGCGTGCCGTTGACGGTCAAACCGGGTGCGCAGCAGATCAGCAGTGGCGGCCGTAATCTGCCGTTTACTGTCGGCAACAAGAAATACCCGGAACAGCACATCACCCTGAAGAACAAGCAGCAGGTCAATCCGGATCAGTCGAACCTCAAGCGCATCGAGGGTGAGCTGGCCGTGCAGATCAAGGCCTATCGCAGTTTCAGCCCGAATACGCCGAGCAATCTGTTGTTGGACAAACCAGTGAATGGGCCGCTGTCGAGCAAGTTTGGTGTGCGCCGCTTCTTTAATGGTGAAGAACGCAATCCGCACGCCGGTCTCGATTTCGCTGTACCGGCAGGCACGCCGATCAAGACCCCGGCGGCGGGAAAGGTGATTCTGATCGGCAATTACTTCTTTAATGGCAACACGGTGTTTGTCGACCACGGGCAGGGCTTTATCAGCATGTTCTGCCATATGTCGAAGATTGATGTGAAGGACGGCCAGCAACTGGCGCGTGGCGCGGTGGTGGGCAAGGTGGGCATGACCGGCCGCGCGACCGGGCCGCATATGCACTGGAATGTCAGCCTGAATGATGCGCGGGTGGATCCGGCGATTTTCATTGGTGCATTTCAGCCTTAAATATGTATTGAGGCGACCGGCCTCTTCGCGAGCAAGCCCGCTCCCACATTGGATTTGTGTTGTGAACACGATCCACTGTGGGAGCGGGCTTGCTCGCGAAGGCGGCCTGACCAACCCACAAATCCCCCTGACACCCGACCACCCTCAATTGCGCCCCAATCTAACCTCACGCAAACTTCAACAAGATCCGCTGATTTACTCGCAATAAAATCCTGCAAAACCCCGCATTCCGAGTATTCCTCTCAATTTTTTTCGACTGCTTGCCATCCTCTCCCCTCGCGGTTAGGGTTGAAGGCATGAAAACCTCTCACACCCTCATTCAGCTTCGCCAGCACCGCAGCCTGTGCCTCGTCAGCGCACGACTGCCAAGCTGAATCGCTGTGCCTCGCCCAGAGCTTTTCCCAACATATTCGTAACACCGGCAGGCCGCCTTTTTTCGGCCCAGACAATAAGGAATTTCCCGATGAGCATGCTCAAAGACCCGTCTTCGAAATACCGCGCGTTTCCTGTCATCAACCTGCCGGATCGCACCTGGCCGTCGAAGACCATCGACACCGCGCCGATCTGGTGCAGCTCCGACCTGCGTGACGGCAACCAGTCGCTGATCGAGCCGATGGACGCGGTGAAGAAGCTGCGCTTCTGGAAAACCCTGGTGCAAGTCGGCGTGAAGGAAATCGAAGCCTCGTTCCCGGCCGCTTCGCAAACCGACTTCGACTTCGTGCGCACCCTCATCGAAGAAGGCCACATCCCGGACGACACCACCATTCAGGTGCTGACCCAGGGTCGTGAAGACTTGATTGAGCGCACCTTCGAATCCCTGCGCGGCGCGAAGAAAGCCATCGTTCACCTGTACAACGCCACCTCGCCGTCTTTCCGTCGCATCGTCTTCAACCAGGACAAGGACGGCATCAAGGCCATCGCCGTGAACGCCGCCAAGCTGTTCGTCAAATACGCCGCGATGCAGCCGGACACCGAGTGGACGTTCGAATACTCGCCGGAAACCTTCAGCGCTACCGAGCTGGAATTCGCCAAGGAAGTCTGTGACGCGGTGATCGAGGTGTGGAACCCGACGCCTGAGCACAAGATGATCCTCAACCTGCCCGCCACCGTTGAGTGCGCAACGCCGAACATCTACGCCGATCAGATCGAGTGGTTCGGCCGCAACATCAACCGTCGTGACAGCGTGATCATCAGCCTGCACACCCACAACGACCGTGGCACCGGCGTCGCGGCAACCGAGCTGGGCCTGATGGCGGGCGCCGATCGCGTCGAAGGCTGCCTGTTCGGCAACGGCGAGCGTACCGGTAACGTCGACCTCGTCACCGTCGCACTGAACATGTACACCCAGGGCCTCGACCCGCAGCTGGACTTCTCCGACATCGACGGCGTGCGCAAAGTCGTCGAAGAGTGCAACCAGATTCAGGTTCACCCGCGTCACCCGTACGTTGGCGACCTGGTGCACACCGCGTTCTCCGGCTCGCACCAGGATGCGATCCGCAAAGGTTTCTCCCAGCAGAAACCGGACGCACTGTGGGAAGTGCCATACTTGCCGATCGACCCGGCCGACATCGGCCGCAGCTACGAGGCGGTGATTCGCGTCAACAGCCAGTCGGGCAAGGGCGGCATCGCGTACTTGCTGGAGCAGGAATACGGCATCAGCCTGCCACGTCGCATGCAAATCGAATTCAGCCAGGTCGTGCAACGTGAAACCGATCGTCTCGGTCTGGAGATGACCGCCAAGCAGATTCACTCGCTGTTGATCAGCGAATACCTGCAAGCCAACACCCCGTACGCGCTGGTCAGCCATCGCCTGCAGGAAGAAAACGGCAACAGCAATGTTGAAGTGGAAGTGGCGAGCAAGGGTCAGGGCGAAACCAACCTGCACTGGCGCGGCAAGGGCAACGGTGCGCTGGAAGCACTGGTCGCCGGCCTGCCGATTCCGGTGGAGATCATGGACTACAACGAACACGCAATCGGCGCCGGCACCAACGCCAAAGCGGCGGCGTACATCGAGCTGCGTGTGAACGGCGAACGTGCGGTACACGGCGTGGGTATCGATGAAAACATCACCACGGCCAGCTTCAAGGCCTTGTTCAGCGCGCTGAACCGCTCGCTGAGCCAGCCTGAGGCGAAAGCGGCGTAATCGACTGCTGAAATGCAAAAGGCCCCGAAGCTAAAGCTTCGGGGCCTTTTTGTTCAAGATCAAAAGATCGCAGCCTTCGGCAGCTCCTACATTGGGATTTCGTACACCCTGTGCGATCGTTCCCACGCTCTGCGTGGGAATGCCTCAAGGGACGCTCTGCGTCCAGTGACGCGGAGCGTCACGGGCTGCATTTCCACGCAGAGCGTGGGAACGATCAGCAAATGTGGGAGCGAGCCTGCTCGCGAAGGCGTCCTGTCAGGCGCTGCAGGAATCAGGTGAACTCGAACGTGTCGGCATCCAGATTCGCCGGAAAGCGCTCGCGATACGCCGCCAATGGCGCCGCTTCCAGCACCACCTTGAACACACCGTCCGCCTCCCCCGCCGCCAGCAAGCTCTCGCCCTGAAAATCCAGCACCTGACTGTCACCGGTATAAGCGAAGCCCTTGCCATCAGTGCCAACGCGATTCACCGCCGCCACATAGCAAAGGTTTTCGATCGCCCGTGCTGGCAGCAAACGGTTCCAGTGCAAACGCCGCGCACCCGGCCAGTTCGCGGTGTACAGCAGCAAATCCGTATCCTGCGAATCACGGCTCCACACCGGGAAGCGCAGGTCGTAGCAAATCAGCGGACGCACACGCCAACCCTTCAGTTCGAACTGCACCTGCCGCTCGCCGGGGGTGTAGTGGTTGTGCTCACCGGCCATGCGGAACAGGTGACGCTTGTCGTAATGCAGCACTTCGCCGTCCGGCCGCGCCCACAACAGACGATTACGATGGCTGCCGTCTGCCGCCTGAATAATCACGCTGCCGGTAATCACCGCATCGAGTTTCGCCGCCTGAACGCGCAGCCATTTGCTGGTCGGGCCGTTCTCGGCTTCGGCGAGCGTTTCTGATTCCATGGAGAAACCGGTGGTGAACATTTCCGGCAGGATGATCAAATCCGCCCCACGCGCTTGCTCCAGCAATTGCTCGAAATGCTCGAAGTTGGCCTGACGGTCGTGCCAGGCCAGGGTGGTCTGGATCAGCGCCAGATTCAGATCGGGTAATGCACTCAGATCACGCATAGTTTCGCCGCCGCTTCACGCAGCGTCTCCTCGCGCTTGGCAAAGCACAGGCGCACCAAGCGCTGGCCTTGCGGTGGATTCTGATAGAACACCGACACCGGAATACTTGCCACGCCGTGTTCGCGGGTCATCCACATGGCCATCTCGACGTCGTTCAAATCAGGACGGATCTGCGAGTAGTCGACCAGTTGGAAATAGGTGCCCGCGACACGGCTGAAGGTGAAGCGCGACGGGGCCAGCAGGTCGCAGAACAGGTCGCGTTTGGCCTGATAAAAACCCGGCAACTCTTCGACGTGCTCCGGGTGCTCGGCCATGTAATCGGCCAGCGCGTATTGCAGCGGTGTCACGCCGCAGAAGCTGACGTACTGATGGACTTTACGCAGTTCGGCGGTCAGTGCCGGCGGCGCGACGACATAGCCGGTTTTCCAGCCCGTGACGTGATAGGTCTTGCCGAACGAGCTGACCACGAACGCGCGCTGATACAGCTCTTCGTGCGCGAGCACGCTGACGTGGGGCACGCCGTCGAAGACCAGGTGTTCGTAGACTTCATCGCTGATCAGGTAGATGTCGCGGTCGCGGATCAGCGCTGCCAGTTGATCCAGTTCCGCGCGGGTGATCAGGGCGCCGCTCGGGTTGTGCGGGGTGTTGATGACGATCATTTTCGTGCGCGGGCTCAGAGCCGCCGCGAGTTGCTCGAAATCGATGGAGAAGTCATCCGGGTTCAGTTGCACATGCACGCAACGACCGCCCGCCAATTCCGTCGCCGGTGCGTAGCTGTCGTAGCATGGATCGAACACGATGACTTCGTCGCCGCTGTGGATAACCGCCTGAATCGCACAGAAGATGGCTTGAGTCGCACCGGGAGTGACGGTCACTTCGCTGTCGGCATTGACCTGCACGCCGTAGCTGCGCGCGATTTTCAGCGCAATCTGTTCGCGCAGCGCCGGCAAACCGGTCATCGGCGAATACTGGTTGTGGCCACTGGCAATGTGCCGACCGACCGCATCGCGCAACGACTGCGGGCCGTCGAAATCAGGAAAACCCTGGGACAGGTTGATCGCGCCGGTCTGCGCCGCGAGCTGAGACATCTGCGTGAAAATAGTGATGCCGACATTCGGCAGCTTACTGGTGATCATCGGGGGTTCCCTGCTCAACACCCGGCTCTGACGACGGCGCGGGAGAGCCCGAGGATAGCCCATCCGGCGCCCATAAAAAAAGGGCGCCGGATGGCACCCTTCTCTCAAGTTGATCGTTCCCACGCTCTGCGTGGGAATGCAGCCTTGGACGCTCTGCGTCCGCCGCTTTTGTGACGCAGAGCGTCACGGGATACATTCCCACGCGGAGCATGGGAACGATCAATGACCCGCGACCTTACTTCTTGTCGCGGCGCTTTTTGTCGGCTTTTTTGCTGTGCGACATCATCCGACGCTTCCTGTTGACCTGGCGGTCGGTCAGGGTGTTTTTGTTGCCTTCGTACGGGTTCTCGCCGCCCTTGAACTCGATGCGGATCGGCGTACCGACCAGTTTGAGCACACGACGGTAAGTGTTCTCCAGATAGCGCACATACGACTTCGGCACTTTCTCGATCTGGTTACCGTGGATCACGATGATCGGCGGGTTAGCACCACCCAAGTGGGCGTAACGCAGCTTGATCCGGCGGTTGTTGACCATCGGTGGCGCGTGCTCGCCCACCGCGTCTTCCAGAATCTGGGTCAGACGGTTGGTCGGCCAGCGGGTAACCGCGGACTTGAACGAGTTCTGTACGGATGCGTAGAGGTTGCCCACGCCAGTACCGTGCAGTGCCGAGATGAAGTGGATGTCGGCGTAATCAACGAAGAACAGACGACGCTGCAGCTCGACCTTGACGAAGTCGCGCTCGCTCGGCGTCATGCCGTCCCACTTGTTGATCGCGATCACCAGCGCACGGCCCGACTCGATGGCGAAGCCGAGCAGGTTGAGGTCGTGGTCGACCACACCTTCACGGGCGTCCATCACAAAGATCACCACGTTGGCGTCTTTGATCGCTTGCAGGGTTTTGACCACGGAGAATTTTTCGACTTCTTCGTGGATCTTGCCGCGCTTGCGCACACCGGCGGTGTCGATCAGCGTGTACTTCTCTTCATTCCGCTCGAACGGGATGTAGATACTGTCGCGGGTGGTACCGGGCTGGTCATAAACGATTACCCGGTCTTCACCGAGCATACGGTTGACCAGGGTCGATTTGCCGACGTTCGGACGACCGATGATGGCGATCTTGATCCCGTCTTTTTCACTCGGGCCAGGAATGCGCTTGGCTTCCTCACCTTCGGCAACGATTTCTTCTTCGCCGTCTTCCGGCTCTTCTTCATCACGCGGGAAATCACCCAGGGCGATTTCCAGCATCTGCGTGATGCCACGGCCGTGAGCACCAGCGATTGGAATCGCGTGGCCCATGCCCAGTGGTGCGAATTCAGCGCGGGCCATTTCCGGGTCGATGTTGTCGACCTTGTTGGCAACCACGTAGGAACGCTTGTTACGTTTGCGCAGGTGTTCGGCGATCATCTGGTCGGCGGCGGTGAAACCGGCCTTGGCATCTACCAGGAACAGCACAACATCTGCTTCTTCAATGGCCAGCAGCGACTGCTCGGCCATTTTTTCGTCCATACCGTGCTCGTCACCGGAGATACCACCGGTGTCGACCAGAATGTAGGAACGCCCTTGCCACTTGGCCTCACCGTACTGGCGATCACGGGTCAGAC
>NZ_JBIUVN010000019.1:0-20950 GCF_044742965.1 Pseudomonas sp. NPDC087804
CTGGTTGTGAACAACATGCGTGGCATCGTTAAAGTCGCAGCCGTCAAGGCTCCAGGCTTCGGCGACCGTCGCAAGGCCATGCTGCAGGACATCGCTGTTCTGACCGGCGGTACCGTTATCTCTGAAGAAATCGGCCTGAGCCTGGAAGCAGCAACCCTGGAAAACCTGGGTAGCGCTAAAAAGGTCAGCATCTCCAAGGAAAACACCATCATCGTTGACGGTGCTGGCGTTGAAGCAGACATCCAGGCGCGCATCACTCAGATCCGTGCCCAGGCTGCTGAAACTTCCTCGGACTACGACCGTGAAAAACTGCAAGAGCGTCTGGCCAAGCTGTCCGGCGGCGTTGCAGTGATCAAGGTTGGCGCTGGTTCCGAAGTAGAAATGAAAGAGAAGAAAGCCCGCGTTGAAGACGCCCTGCACGCAACCCGTGCAGCCGTTGAAGAAGGCGTGGTACCTGGCGGTGGCGTTGCGCTGATCCGCGCTCTGCAAACCCTGAACGACCTGAAAGGCGACAACGCTGATCAGGACGTCGGTATCGCTGTTCTGCGCCGCGCTGTTGAAGCACCGCTGCGTCAGATCGCTGCCAACAGCGGCGACGAGCCAAGTGTTGTGGTCAACGAAGTCAAGAACGGCACCGGTAACTTCGGTTACAACGCTGCGACTGGCGAATACGGCGACATGATCGAAATGGGCATCCTGGATCCGACCAAGGTGACTCGTTCCGCTCTGCAAGCTGCATCGTCGATCGGCGGTCTGATCCTGACCACCGAAGCTGCAGTAGCTGACGCGCCGAAGAAAGACGGCGCAGCTGGCGGCGGCATGCCAGACATGGGCGGCATGGGTGGCATGGGCGGCATGATGTAAGCCAGCCTTACCCCCGTAACGAAAAACCCCGCTGACGCGAGTCAGCGGGGTTTTTTATTGTCCTTCAAAAGATCACAGGCAAAAGATCGCAGCCTTCGGCAGCTCCTACAGGGGATCGCGAACATCTGTAGGAGCTGCCGAAGGCTGCGATCTTTTGATCTCCATTCAGGCACTGATTGGTTGTGTTTTGACGACTGCCTCAGCCCTCACCGCCGGGCGATACAGCACCCAGTAATACGACCCCAGACAAATCAGCCAGCAGAAAATCGCTGTCCACACGTTGTGTGAGAAGAAGTGCGCACCCTGCATCATCCGGCTGATCGAGAACACCGAACCCAAGGCAAAGGCAAAGATAAACGCCTGTTTGGCCAAACGCGGACGACGATCACGCAGCACGAAAAACAGCGCAAACAAGGTAAACCCGGTAGCCGCATGCCCACCCGGCCAGCAACGCCCCGGCTTGTCGGTCTGCGGACGGTGTTCCATGAGCTTGCTATAAGTCTCATGGCCACCAAACTGTTCAAGGCTCCACGGGCATTGCACTGCCGTCATGGCTTTGACCGGCGTGACAAACGAAGTCGCCAGACCCAACGACAGCACCAGACAGCCCAGTTCACGCTTGAACGGTTTCAGCCGCTCAATGAAAAACGCGCCAATGAAACCAAAGATCGCAAACACCGAAAACGCAATCACCACCTCCTTGGCTCGGTCATGCAGGATGTCTTCGAGAAAGTAACTGTGTCGCCCGATGAAATCACCCGCGACCGGGTCGTAAAACAGTTGAGCCAGGTACATGTCCAGATCGGTCAGTTCGAGCAGTACCAGAATGATCGCCGCAACAGCGGGTATTCCCAGGCACCACCAGAAATTCAGCGGCCGGGGAGCGGGGCGGGCAGAGGTCGACACCATGGGTAATTCCTTGGTCGGTAAGTGTGTTCTGAGGAGCGCAACCGCGGGGAGTCTGCGCGCGCTGGCGTCGCTGATTTGTTAATCGAAAGTGAAAAAAACGTTGGCGGCCACAATGAACGTTTTTCTCGCAAAACAACCCAACACACGCCTAGCCGTCAGCCACACTTGGCCGTAAGCTGCGCGGGCCAAGACGGCCATTACTGTGTACGGAAGAGGTGCCCATGCGAATTCTGGTGGTCGAAGACAACCGCGATATCCTCGCCAATCTGGCCGATTATCTAGGCCTCAAGGGCTATACCGTCGATTGCGCGCAGGACGGTCTGTCGGGCCTGCATCTGGCCGCGACCGAGCATTACGACCTGATTATTCTTGACATCATGTTGCCGGGCATCGACGGCTACACCCTGTGCAAGCGCCTGCGTGAAGATGCGCGCCGCGACACTCCGGTGATCATGCTCACCGCCCGCGATCAACTCGATGACCGTTTGCAGGGCTTCAAGTCCGGAGCCGACGATTACCTGATCAAGCCGTTCGCCTTGTCCGAACTGGCTGCGCGGGTCGAAGCGGTGATGCGCCGCGCGCAAGGTGGCGGACGCCGCGCGTTGCAGGTTGGCGAGCTGAATTACGACCTCGACACGCTGGAAGTGACCCGCGAAGGCAAACTGCTCAAGCTCAACCCGGTAGGCCTCAAGTTGCTCGCGGTATTGATGCAGAAGAGCCCGCACGTATTGCGTCGCGAAGTGCTTGAAGAAGCGCTGTGGGGCGACGACTGCCCGGACAGCGACAGCCTGCGCAGCCATGTGCACCAGTTGCGTCAAGTGATCGACAAACCGTTCGCCAAACCACTGCTGCATACCGTGCACGGCGTGGGTTACCGCCTGGCCGATGCGTAATGGAGTTTAGACAGAGCCTTTCGCAACGGATCATCATCGCTTTTGCATTGATGAGTGCGCTGGTGGCCGGCGCGTTTGCCATGGGCATTGTCGCCACGGTGCATCTTGTCGAGGAGAAACTGATTTCGGCGGGCCTGGGCGGCGACTTGCAGCGCTTGCTGTTGATGGACAACGTTTCGGACTGGAGCCATCGGCCTGAGCCGGATCAGTTGTTCTACTTCAGCGGCGGGCCGGGCGATTTCGAACTGCCTAAAGATCTGCGTCACCTTGATTCCGGTTTCCACGAAGTGTTCCGCGAGCAGCTGTCGTATCACGCGATGGTCGAGATCGTCGACGGTCGGCGTTATGTGCTGTTGCAGGATCAAAGTGATTTCGAAGAGCGCGAGCGCGTGCTGTTCGCCGTGGTGCTGGTGGGCTTTGTGCTCAGTCTGGCGCTGGCGGTGTTCCTCGGCTGGGTGCTCGCGCGCAAGGTAATGGCACCGGTGGTGCGCCTGGCGCGCCAGGTTCGCCATCGCGACCAATTACTTGGGCTGGCGCCACCGTTGGCGCCGGATTATGCCGCTGACGAAGTCGGGGAACTGGCGGTGGCATTTGACGCCACGCTGGGGCGCCTGCGTCAGGCCCTGACCCGTGAGCGGCTGTTTACCAGCGACGTCAGCCATGAGCTGCGCACGCCGTTGATGGTTCTGGCCAGTTCCTGTGAGCTTCTGCTGGAAAACCCGGCGATCGACGCACGCGGCCGTTCGCAGGTCGAGCGCATCGCCCGCGCCAGTGAAGAGATGCGCGAACTGGTGCAAACCTTCCTGATGCTCGCCCGCGCTCAGCGTGAAGACGCGGGTGCAGCGCCTCAGCAAAGCCTCTCGCAAGTCGCTGAAGGGTTACTGTGTGTGTGGCGTGAGCCGATTGAATCCAAGGGCTTGAGGTTGGATTTCGCCGCAGGACAACCAACGCAGACCCGTTTCAATGCGACCTTGCTCGGGGCGGTGATGGGCAACCTGCTGCGCAACGCCTGCCACTACACCGAAAAAGGTTTTATTCGCCTGACGCTGACCGGCAACGGCTTTATCGTCGAAGACTCCGGCGTGGGCATTCCGGAGGAAAAACGCGAGGCGATGTTTCAGCCTTTCGTGCGCGGGGCCGAGAAACGCGGCGAAGGTCTGGGACTCGGATTGTCGCTGGTGCAGCGCATCTGCGAGAACGAGGGCTGGAGCGTCAGTTTGAGCACGATGGAACCCAATGGCTGCCGCTTCGAAGTGGATCTTGGCAAACTTTGAAGCCCGTAGTGGCCCCGCGCTACTCCCGCTAACCTGTCTAAATCCTGTATAACTCTGAAATAGTTTGGCGGTTTACCCAACGAAATTTTCACAATTGGATGACCTGACACTGACACCCCCATCCCTAAGGTGGGGGCATCAGTAATTCAGGAGTCCTGGTGATGGCCGGCCCGATCAAGCTCGATTTTTCCGAAAAGTACGACGACAACCATGCGCAGAAATATCTGCACAAGCATCAAGCCAATCTGGGGCGCCGTTTGTCTCATTGGCGCGATGTTCAGTTGGCCCGCAAGGCGCTGACTTTGGCCGGCGAGCCGGGGCTGGTGCTGGATTTGCCCTGCGGTGCAGGCCGTTTCTGGCCGATGCTGGCGGAAAAGTCGAATCGGGTAATCATCGGTGCGGACAACTCCGAATCAATGATCAAGACCGCGATGCAGGCGCAACCGGCCGATGTGGTGAAACGGGTACAACCCTTGCACACCTCCGCGTTCGACATCGCTTTACCGGACAACGCCGTCGACAGCATTTTCTGCATGCGCTTGCTGCACCACATTGGTGAAGCTGAGCATCGGATGGCGATCCTGCGTGAATTCGAGCGTGTAACCCGTGACAGCGTGATTATTTCGCTGTGGGTGGATGGCAATTTCAAGTCCTGGAAGCGCAAGCGCTCCGAGGCAAAACGTGGGCAGGAAGGTTACCAGAACCGTTTTGTGTTACCGGCCGCTACGGTCGAGAAAGAATTCGAAGCCGCCGGTTTCCGCATTCAGGAACAATTGGATTTTATCCCGCTATATGCGATGTGGCGGGTCTACGTATTACGCAAGAGGTAGCAGGATGGCAGTGCAATTTGCAGCAGAGACGGACGTCGCTCCGCAGGATCGTTTCGACTACTACTGGAACCAGCAAGGCGAATGGGTAGAAGAACCCAATGTCCGCCGTGGTGGCCAAAGTGGTGTTCAGCGAGTCGTGGGGCGTGATGGTCAACTGCTGTATGCCAAGCGCCAGACCGGACACATTTATCGTAGCTGGCTGCACCCGTTTGGCCGTCCGACCGTATTGCGTGAGCTGGATGCCCTGACCGGCGTCAGCAAGCTCGGCGTGCGTGTGCCGGAGATCGTGTTCTGCGGTGCCCAGCCGGATCCGCAATACAAGTGGCGTGCGCTGCTGGTGACCAAATCCCTGGACGGCTTTGACGAGCTGGAAAAGTGGGAAGCCGCCGGTGGTCGTGCGCAGTACGGCGAAGTGGTGTATGAGCGCGTGCTCAAAGACCTCGCCGAGAACATGGCGCGCATGCACAAGGGCCGTTGGCAGCACAGCTGCATCTACATTAAACACGTTTTTGTACGGGTAACCGGCGAAGGGGATTCGGCCAAGGTTGAAGTGGCCTTGATCGATCTGGAGAAGTGCCGTCAGCGTTTGACCGCCCATCGCGCCGCCTCCCATGACATGAAACAAATGCGCCGCCATTCGTCGTTCAGCGATGCTGACTGGAAGAAACTCGTCTACTTTTACGAGACGGCGTTTGGCAGCGCTATCAAAGGTTTATAGCGATGAAACTCGAAATTGCACGAGGTTTGTTTCTGGTTGGCGCCTTGGCAGTTGCTTCATTGGCGGTGGCTGCCTGGGAGCAGCCACGCATGCAGGTCATCGGTGCGTCCGTAGAGGGCGAGCACTGCGCAATACCACGGGTGGCGAAAGCCTCCGTGGCGACCAAACCCGACCATGATTTATTGCTGTTCATGTTCGGGATGGCACAGGGAATGAGGCCGCAAAGTTGAACCGATTGAAGCCAAAATAAAAGGCCTCGCAGATGCGAGGCCTTTTTTTTGAGAATCAAAAGATCGCAGCCTTCGGCAGCTCCTACAGAAGATGCATTCCAATGTAGGAGCTGCCGAAGGCTGCGATCTTTTGATCTTAAGCTTTGTCAGGTTTTGCCAGCAGGGTGTAGATGCATGGCAATACAAACAAGGTAAACAGCGTGCCGATCGACATCCCCGTCGCGATCACCATGCCGATATCGAACCGGCTGACCGCGCCCGCACCGGTCGCCAGAATCAGCGGCACCATGCCAAACACCATCGCCGCGGTGGTCATCAGCACAGGGCGCAAACGAATCGCCGCCGCTTCCTCCACCGCCTCGCGCGCGGTCAGGCCTTTGTCCTTGCGTAACTGGTTGGCGAATTCGACGATCAAGATCCCGTGTTTACTGATCAGACCGATCAGCGTCACCAACCCGACCTGGGTATAGATGTTCATGCTCGACCAGCCGAGGAACAGCGGAATCAAAGCTCCGCAGATCGACAAAGGCACCGTCACCAGAATCACCAGCGGATCGCGGAAACTCTCGAACTGCGCGGCCAACACCAGAAAAATGATCGCCAGCGCCAAGGCAAACGTCACCCACAACGCGCTGCCTTCCTGCACGAACTGCCGCGAAGCGCCGCCATAGTCAAAGGCAAACCCGGCCGGCGCTTCTTCGCGGGCGATCTGTAACACGGTGTCGATGGCTTCACCCATGCTGACCAGCGGGAAACCGGAAATTTTCGCTGCGTTGAGTTGCTGGAACTGGTTGAGTTGTCGCGGTCGCGCACGATCGGTGACTTTGATCAATGTCGACAGCGGCAACAGCTCGCCCTGGGTGTTCTTCACGTAATAGTTGTTCAGCCAGTCCGGGTTATCGCGATACGGCCGTTCAACCTGCGCGATGACCTTGTAGCTGCGCCCTTCAATGGTGAAGCGATTGATTTCCGCCTCGCCCAGCAGCGTCGCCAGCGTGCTGCCCAAATCGAGCATCGACACGCCCATCTGCGCGGCTTTGGCGCGGTCGATGTCGACCACCACTTCCGGTTTGTCGAACGCCAGATCAAGGTCGACGAAGGCGAACTTGCCCGACTCCATCGCGCGTTTCTTGATCCGGTCAGCCACCTGCAGCAGTAACTCGTAATCGTTGGCCGTATTGATCACGAATTCAAACGGCAAGCCTTCGCCGGTGCCAGGCAAGGAGGGCAGGTTGAAGCCGAAAATCTGCAGGCCCGGAATGCCTTCGAGTTTGCCCTGCACCTCGGGAAGAATTTCCATCTGCGTGCGGCTGCGCTCGTTCCACGGTTTCAGCAGGAAACCGCCGATGCCCGCCTGCACGCCGTTGTAGCCGTTGATCTGGAACGAAGAGTAGTACTCCGGAAATTCCTTGAAGATCTTGATGAATTCGTCGGTGTAAGTGCTCAGGTAATCGAGGTTGGTCGGTTGCGGCGCGTTGGCCATCATGAAAATGATGCCTTGGTCTTCGTCCGGCGCCAGCTCCGATTTGGTGAACTTGAGGAACACCGGAATCAGGCACAGCACGATCACCGCAAACACCAGCACCACCGGCCGCGTGTTCAGCGTGCCGTGCAGCGTGCGCTGGTAGCGGCGCTTGAGGCCGTCGAAGATGCGGTCGAGACGATGGGCGAGGCCGCTGGGGTTTTGTTCGTGGCGCAGCAGATAGGCGCACATCATCGGCGACAGGGTCAGGGCGACGACCCCCGAAATCACCACCGCCCCAGCCAGCGTCAGCGCGAACTCCTTGAACAACGCGCCAGTGAGGCCGGTGAGAAAACCGATCGGCGCATACACCGCCGCCAGGGTGATGGTCATCGACACCACCGGCATGGCGATCTCCCGGGCGCCTTCGAGGGCCGCGTCGAACGGCGTTTTGCCTTCCTCGATGTGCCGGTGAATGTTCTCCACCACGACAATCGCATCGTCGACCACCAGGCCAATCGCCAACACCATCGCCAGCAGCGTCAACAGGTTGATCGAGTAACCCATCATCTGCATGAAAAACATCACGCCGATCATCGACAGCGGAATGGTCACCACCGGGATCACCACCGAACGCAGTGCGCCGAGGAACAGGAACACCACCACAATGACGATCAACACCGCTTCGAACAGGGTTTTCACCACTTCGTCGATGGAGGCCTGAATAAACAGCGTGGCGTCGTAGGCGATCTCGCTTTTCAGGTTTGGCGGAAGTTGCGCTTCCAGTTCCGGCATCAGCTTGCGCACTTCCTTGATCACATCCAGCGGGTTGGCCCCCGGCGTGGCTTTGATGCCGATATACACCGACGGCGTGCCACCGAACGAGCTGATTGAGTCGTAGTTTTCCGCGCCCATTTCCACCCGCGCGACATCGCTGAGCAGCACGCGGCTGTCGCCACTGACTTTGAGCGGAATCGCGGAAAACGCTTCGGCGGACTTCAGTTCGGTGTTGGCGTTGATGCTGGTGACCACGTACTCGCCTTTCACTTCGCCGGCGGCGGAGAGGAAGTTGTACTGGCGCACGGCGTTGGTCACGTCGGCGGCGCTGAGGCCGAACCCGGCGAGCTTCACCGGGTCGAGCCACAGGCGCATGGCGAACACCTGATTGCCGAGAATCTCCGCTTCGGCCATGCCCGGCAGGGTCGCCAGTTTCGGCTGGATCACCCGCGACAGGTAGTCGGTGATCTGCGGGTTGCTCAAATCCTTGCTGAAAAAGCTGATGTACATCAGCGCCGAAGCGTCGGCAGATTCCTTGCTCAGCACCGGGTCTTCGGCGTCTTGCGGCAGCTTGTTTTTCACCTCGTTGGCCTTGGCCAGCAACTCGGTGAACAAGCGGTCGGTGTTCGAGCCAATGCGCGCGTAGATCGAGATCACCGAGAAGTTCTGCCGACTGACCGAGGTCATGTAATCGATGCCCTCGGCGCTGGCCAGGCTCTGTTGCATCGGCTGGGTGATGTAGCCCTGAATGGTTTCGGCGTTGGCCCCGGGGTAGGCTGTGGTCACCGTGATCAGGGCGTTTTCCATTTGCGGGTATTGGCGCAGCGGCAACTTGCTCCAGGCCTGGAAGCCGAGCAACACAATCAACAGGCTGACCACGGTGGCGAGCACCGGGCGGCGGATGAACGGATCGGTAAAAGCCATGGGGATTCCTTGATCAGTCGGCGCGAGGCGGACTGTTCTGCTCGCCGAGGGTCTTGTCGTCGCTGATGGCGATGCGTGCACCGTTGTCCAGTTTGATCTGGCCAGCCGTCACCACTTGTTCGCCGCTCTGCACGCCCTTGTTGATCATCACCAGGCCATCACGGCGCTCACCGGTTTCGATGAAACGCCGCTCGGCGATCAGTACTGGTTGGCCCTTGTCATCCTTTTCGACGGTGCCGTCCTCGGCTTTCTTCTGCCCGACCACGTAGATCGAGTTGCCGTAGAGGGTGTAGGTGATCGCGCTTTCCGGCACCACGATGTGTTTTTGCGGATCGGGCAACAACACCTCAAGGCTGGTGAACATGCCCGGCAATAATTTGCCGTCCGGGTTGGCCAGGGTCGCGCGGATCAGAATGTTGCGCGTGGTACTTTCAACGATCGGGTTGATCGCGCTGATTTTGCCGGCGAAGTTTTGCCCCGGATAAGCCGAGACCGAGATTTGCACCGGTTGGCCGATCGCCAGTTTCGGCACCGATTGTTCGGGCAGGTAGAAGTCGGCGTAGAGGCTGCTCAAATCCTGCAACGTGGCGATCTTGGTGCCGCTGGCGAGGTAGTCGCCGATGTCGACCTGACGGATGCCGATGGTGCCGCTGAACGGCGCGAGGATGCGTTTTTTCGCCAGCGAGGCGTTGAGCTGATTGACCGTGGCTTTGTTCTTTTGCAGCACGGCGGAGAGGCGGTCGTACTCGCCTTTGGAGATGGCGCGGCTGTCGACCAGTTGCGCGCCACGGCCGAAGTCCAGTTGCGCGAGGCCCAGATCAGCCTTGGCGGTTTCCAGCAGGGCGGTTTCGACGGCGCTGTCGAGTTGCAGCAGCGGTTGCCCGGCTTTGACCTTTTGCCCGGATTCGAATTTGAGTTCGGTGACGGTGCCGGCGACTTCCAGGCTCAGCTCGACGCCTTGCAGCGCCTTGAGCGTGCCGACGGTGGGCAAGCGCATCTGCCACGGGCGCTCGGCGGCGGTGGCCACGGCAACGCTGATCGGCGGTTTCGGTTTGGAGAAGCCCTGGATCATTGTGTAGATCGAAAAGGCTTTGTAGCCGCCCAAGACCAGGACGATCAACAAGACAACACCCAACATGATCAGCATGCGGCGACGCAGCATATTTCCATTTCCTTGGATAAATCAGGTGAGACAGGCCCGAACATTACTCCGAGAGCGGCAGGGAATCCAACTGCCGACACAGCAAAAGATCGCAGCCTTCGGCAGCTCCTACAGGGGAATGCATTCCAAGGTAGGAGCTGCCGAAGGCTGCGATCTTTTGCGGTGGGTTCAGGCCATCAGGTGCAAATGGTTGTCCCAGAGCCCCGCCGGCAGTTCCAGCGGCTTGGCCAGCAGTTCATCCTGACGGCAATCGTAGTAGCGGCAACGGCCCTGACCAGACGTCACAACGAATCCATCCTGCACCGCACCGACACCCGCGCAATCCGGCAATGGTGCATCGAGGCGCACTTCGCCGCTGTCCAGATCCCAGATAAAGAAACGATTGCCACGCGGTGCCGTCAGTGCGACCAGACGCAACTCGCTGTGCACGGCAACACTGGCGGTGTAATGCCCCATCGACTGCAACTGATGCTCAGGCACCGGGAACGCCACAAATGGCTGCCCCGGACGCTTGATCGCCAGCAGTTCCGAACGCTCGTGCGACGCGCCCATGAATTGCTGACCGGCAACGATGGTGCCGTCACTGGCAATGCCCAAATGGCGCACGCTGTTCATCTGCTGGGCGAGGGTTTCCTTGCTCAGCAACGTACCGTCGCGTTGCATCAGCACCAGGCTCGGCTCCATGGCGCTGAGGTTCATGTCGACGCGACTTTCCGCTTCGGTACGAATCCCGCCGTTGGCCACCACCAGCGTCTCGCCGTCAGGCATCCACGACACTTGATGCGGGCCGAGGCCGTGGGTGGAAATCTCGCCGCTGTGCACCAGTCGCTCGCCTTCGAACTTGTACACACCGAGCAAACCACGGCCAGGATCGGTCGTGTCGTTTTCGGTGGCGTACAGGTACTCGCCGTCCTTGTGCACCACGGCATGCCCGTAGAAGTGCCGGTTCGGCTGCGAGGTCACCGTCTGCAACAACTTACCGTCACGCAGGTCGATCAGGTAACTCTCGGTACCCGGACGCCGCGCGACGAACAGCGCAATCGACTGCGTCGGGTGATTGATGATGTCGTGGCAACGCTGGCCGACTTCAGTGGCGAACACCCGCGTGCCGTCCAGCCGATAGCCGACGGCGTAGTGCTTGCCGTCGGTATCGTCGCGCGCCGACAGCAGCAGCGGGCTCTGATCCTTGCGTTTGAACAGCGTCCAGCCGCCCAGTGTCACTGCTCCCAGCAGCGTACTAGCTAAAGTCAGAGCCTGGCGTCGCAGCATGGCACTTGCCCTCATCAGTCACCGTCGTTGGCGTTAAAGCCCAGTTGGATGCCCAGCGCCTTGGCCAGTTCGCCTTCGTGCAGGCGATGGACGACGTTGAGGCTGTCGTAGATGTCGTTGAGTTGCTGACGACCGGCGTCGTCTTCGAGCATTTCGCCGAGCGAGCGCTGGGTGCTGTCGAACAGTTTCAGCGAGGCAGCGTAGGCAGCATCGATCTTGTCCGCCAACGGCTTTTGCTCAGCCGGCAACAGCCCACGCAGGCCTTTGTTGTCGACGCCTTCCCACACGGTTTTCGCGGCGGTGAGGCTGGCTTCCAGCGCGGTCAACGAAGACTGGCTGCGCCATGCATCGGCCTGGAACGGCTGTGGCACGCCTTTGCTCTGGCGGCCCATTGGCGTGCCGAGTTTTTTCTTCAGGGTGTCCAGCGCGGTGACTTGTACGCGCAGCAGATCGGCGATCGCTTCGTGGGAGTCGGCATAGCGCTGGTTAGGGAACTTGGACATCTGCGCGAGCATACCGTCGGTGTTGTTCCAGCTCTGCAAAATCTCTTCGGCCAGTTGCTTCTGACGCTCGCCGATGGCGATCAGCAGTGGGCAGTATTTGGCTTTCTGCTCGTCGTTGGCCACATCAGGTTTGGCGTCGAACAGGATGTACTCGTAAGCCGACAGACCCTGAACAACCACACTTGATTTGGCCAAAGCGGCAGCATCGATTTGTGGCTGAGCGACGACCAGTTGCTCGACCTGACGACCGACCAGGTTCTTCTTGTCCGGCCAGAACTGGACTTGCCAGGCGCGGTTGCCTTCAGCCAGCGGCCCGATCAGCAGCGGTTGCAACTCGGCCCAGGCTTTCTGCGCGTGCAGGAAGTCGGCGCGGGCGGTCTCCAGGGTTTCTTTGCCCTGGCAGTAGGCGAGGGCGCTGACCGCCAGTTGCTTGTCGGCTTCGACCCAACGGGTGTAGGTCGGCAGGATCACCGATTTGGCGATGGCCGCCGAGGTGACCGCTTGCGGATCCTGCGGCGAGCAGGCGCCGAGGGCGAGCGCGGCAAGGCTGGTGAACAGTAGCTTGGGACGGAACATGTCGGGCTCCCGATTCTTTTTCAGTGTTTAAAGTGAGTTCAAAAACGCCAGCAGCGCAGCACGCTGCTCGGCATTGAAAGATAAAACCTGTTGCTGCGCCGCCGTCGCTTCGCCGCCGTGCCAGAGCACCGCTTCGAGCAGATTGCGTGCGCGACCGTCATGCAAAAACTGCGTGTGACCGCTGACCGCTTGCGTCAGGCCAATCCCCCACAACGGCGGCGTGCGCCAGTCGCGGCCGGAGGCCTGGAATTCCGTGCGGTTGTCGGCCAGACCGTCGCCCATGTCATGCAGCAACAGATCGCTGTACGGGCGAATCACTTGATTGGCCAGTTCAGGTTCGGCGGCGTTGGCGGCGGTGGTGTATTTCGGCGTGTGGCACGAGTCGCAACCGGCCTGGAAAAACAGGTTCTTGCCGGCGATGACGTCGGCATCGTTAACGCCACGGCGTGCAGGCACCGCGAGGTTGCGGCTGTAGAACAGCACCAGACGCAGAATGTTGTCGCTGACTTCCGGTTCGCCGTCCGGGCCATTGCCGCTCGGCGCCTGTTTGCAGGCGGTTTGCGCGTCGGTGCAATCATCGAACGGTCTCAGGCTGGTCGTCAGGCCCATATCACCTGAAAACGCGTGAACATTCTGTTGATTGAGGTTCGGTTGTCCGGCTTTCCAGCCAAATCGGCCCATGACGGTTTTTTGCAGTTCGTCATCCCAGACCTGGTTTGGCCGGCCATTGATGCCGTTTTTTGCTTTGGCTTGTGCGACGGCGTTGGCGAGGATCGCTTCTTCGGGGATCGCTTCGAGCAAGCCGAGGCCGATCATCGGTGGGGCGACGCGTGCGGAAAAACGCGTGTCCGGGTGCATCGGGCCGTAGCCGAGTTGAGTGATCTGCAACAGCGGTTTGCGCAGTTCGACTTCGGTGCCGTCCTTGAAGCGTACCGGCACTGGCGTGTAATCGACACGCACCTTGCCTTCCGGGGTGACGCCGGGGATCGCCATGTCCTGAAACTGCCCGCCATACACCGGCTCCGGCACGATGCCGACCTGCTCGATGAGTTTGGCGTAGGCCGGCGCGTCAGGAATCGACAGGCGCACCAGCATCGACACGGCATTCGACGCACCGGGCATCGGCGGATGTCCGCGACCGTCCTTGATGTGGCAGTTCTGGCAGGCGTTGGTGTTGAACAGCGGGCCGAGGCCATCGCGGGCGGTGGTGGTCGCCGGGGCGATCACCCACGGATTGCGGAAAAAACTGTTGCCGACGCTGAAATCGACGCGGCGCGACGGCGGCAGATTGGCCGACGGCAGGGAAAACGCGTTCTGATCGGTCTTGCGCACAGTCGCCGCCCCGCCGGATCGCGCTTCACCGGGCTCAGCCTTGGTGAAACGCGGGGCGTCATCGCAGGCACTCAGGCCCAAGGCCATGAACAGTGCGAACAAGCGAAGAGGCAGCGAGGGCATCAGACATCCTGCGGACGAGCGAAAATAAAGGCGCAAAGTCTAACAGGGCGAGGGGGTTTGAATAAGAGGAATTATCGTTTGCTTGATTCAGCGCAAATGCAAAACCCCTGTAAGAGCTGCCGAAGGCTGCGATCTTTTGACCTTGCTTTTAAAAAGACAGATCAAAAGATCGCAGCCTTCGGCAGCTCCTACATGGGACTGTGAACATCAGGGATGAAAAAGGCGACCCGAAGGTCGCCTTTTTTTGATGCGGACGCTGTGATCAGAACTCGTGATCAGCATTGTCCGGGTTCAGGTCGCTGATGCCCAGTTTGCCGGCAGCGGCTTCGATCGAACCGGTCTGTTTGACCAAGGAGGCGATGGCGTCGCGAACGATCTGGTTGCCAGCGGTGTTACCGGCCGCGATCAACTGGTCGTAGTGCTCACCCTTGTTGGCGTGATCAACGATGACCTGCATCTTCGCTTCGGTGGCAGCCAGGTCGGCTTTCAGCGCGGTGTCGGCAGCCGGGTCGGCTTTGACCACCAGCGACGACAGGCTGGCGCCGGTCATCTTGGTGCCGTCAACGCGGGTGTATTCGCCCAGGTAAACGTTACGAATGCCCTTGGCATCGTAGAACTGCGAGTTGTGCGTGTTATCGCTGAAGCAGTCGTGTTCGTCTTCCGGCGAGTTGGCTTCCAGGGAAACCTTCATGCGCTCGCCCGCCAGTTCACCCAGCGACAGGCTGCCCATGCCGAACAACATTTTGCGCAGGCCGCTTTCGCCTGGCTCGGCTTCCAGCGTGGCGCGGTAGTTGTCAGCCACGTTCGGCTTCCAATTACCGACCATTTCTTCCAGATCGCTGACCAGCAGTTGGGTCACGGCTTTCAGGTAAGCGCGACGACGATCGTTATGACCGCCAGTGGCGCCGGCGCCTTCGAGGTAGTCGGAAGCCGGACGGTTGCCAGCGCCAGGGCCGGTGCCGTTCAAGTCCTGGCCCCACAGCAGGAATTCGATGGCGTGGTAGCCGGTGGCAACGTTGGCTTCGGAACCGCCCAGCTCATTGAGGCTGGCGAGTTTTTCCGGGGTGATCTCTTTGACATCGACCTTGTCTTCGCCGACCTGGATTTCAGTGTTGGCGATGATGTTGGCGGTCGCGCCCGGGTTACCCAGTGCGTGCTCGTAGGATTTGTCGACGTAGTCGATCAGACCCTCGTCCAGTGGCCAGGCGTTAACCTGACCTTCCCAATCGTCAATGATGGTGTTGCCGAAGCGGAACACTTCGCTCTGCAGGTAAGGAACGCGAGCAGCGATCCAGGCTTCGCGAGCAGCTTTCAGCGTGTCGGCGTTCGGCTTGGCGAGGAAAGCGTCGACGGCGGTTTGCAGGGTTTTCGCGGTAGATTCGGCATCGCTGTAAACGGCGAAGACCATGTCGGCGTAGTGCGCGACCACAGCCTTGGCGGCGGCTTCGTCGACTTTACCGGCAGCGGCAGGAGCAGCCGCAGGTGCGGTGGTGCTGGCGGCTGGAGTCGGCGTGGCCGGTGCGGCGGCCTTGTCTTTACCTTCGCCGCAACCGGCGAGGGAAATAGCGATGGCCAGCAGACTGGCGGTAGCCAGAGGCATACGAATCATGGCGAACATCCTGCTTCGGTGGTTTATGGGACAGGCGCGGGGGTGCGCAAAACTGCGACATAATGCAAATCTTTCGCATTATGTGTAAAGGGTTGTGGCTGGAAATATTTCTTATTTACGTAGATCAAAAGATCGCAGCCTCGTTTCACTCGACAGCTCCTACAGGGGAATGCGATTCATGTAGGAGCTGCCGCAGGCTGCGATCTTTTGCTTTATAGAATGGCCGCGTTACTGCGCTGCGCCTGTTTGAGGTAAACGCTCAACTCACGCGCCGGCAGCGGCTTGCTGTAGAAGTAACCCTGACCTTCGTGGCAACCTTCGGAAATGATGTAGCTTTCCTGTTCAGCGGTTTCCACGCCCTCGGCAATCACCTGCATGCCAAGGCTTTTGCCCAATTGAATGATCGCGCGAACGATGGTCGCATCGTCGTCGTCATCGAGCAGATCCTGGACGAAGCTCTTGTCGATCTTGATCTTGTCCAGCGGCAGACTTTTCAGATAACTCAGCGATGAATAACCGGTGCCGAAGTCGTCGATGGCGATCAGCGCACCGGAACGGCGCAGGCTCAGCAAGTGTTGCGCAGCAGTGCTGATGTCTTCCATCAGGCCGGTTTCGGTGACTTCCAGTTCCAGACTGCGCGGAGGCAAGCGGTACATCTGCAGCAGGTTGTTGACCACGCGCGGCAACTCGGCGTGGTGCAATTGCACGGTGGACAGGTTCACCGCCATGCGCAAGTCGGCGAAACCCTGATCGTGCCAGTCGCGCAATTGCTTGCAGGCCTGATCCAGTACCCACTCGCCAATCGCGATGATCGTGCCGTTCTGTTCCGCCAGTGGAATAAACAGATCCGGCGGCACCAGACCGTGTTCTGGATGCTGCCAGCGAATCAGCGCCTCGACGCCGACCACGCGGTGGTCGCGATAGCTGATCTGCGGCTGATAAACGAGGTAGAACTGATCGCGCAGCAAGGCATCGCGCAGGTCTTTTTCCAGCTCGCGGCGACGGCGCATCTCGCTGTCGACGCTGGCGATGTAGAACTGATAACGGTTGCGCGAGCGGGTTTTGGCCAGGGTCATGGTCTGCTCGGCTTTCTGCAACAGCTTTTCGGTGCTGTCGCCATCCTCCGGAAACAGCGTGATGCCGATGGTCGCGCGCAGACGGATTTCCTGATGGTCGAGGGCGAACGCCGCCTCGAGGTCATCAAGGATACTTTGCGCCAGTTCCGCCGCTTCGTAGGGTTGTTCGATATCGGCCTGCACCAGCGCGAACTGGTCGCCACCCAGACGGGCGAGGGCGCCGAGGCGACCGCTATGCGCGCGCAAGCGATCGGCCAGCGCCAGCAGCAGTTGGTCGCCGGTCTGGTAGCTGAATTGTTCGTTGATGCCTTTGAAATCGTCCAGTCCTACACACAGCACCGCAACGCGGCGTTGCAGCTTGCCGGCGTCGACCAGGATTTTGTCCAGTTGCTGCTGCAATTGCTGACGGTTCGGCAAACCCGTGAGGAAGTCGTACTGGGCCATGCGCAGCAGGCTGTTTTCCGCTTCGTGGCGCAGGTGAGTATTACGTTCGATCGATTCCAGTAACTGGTTAGCGGTGTTGATCCAGAGGCCCAGCTCGTTTTTCTCGTGGCCCTTGAGTTGCGGAATCTTGTGTTCGCTGGGGCGATCGGGGTTGATCTCGGTGAGGTGCTCGATGATCCGCGAGAGCGGTTTGGTCAGCAGCCAGTGATAGACCAGATACAGCACCAGACCCATGGCCAGTGCGCGCAACACGCCGGAGATGAAAATGATCACCGAACTGACGATAAAACCTTCGCCATAGGTGGCGGTGTCGAGGGTGATGCTCAAGTCGCCGTAATACTCGCTATAGGGCCCGCGCCCCACCAGTTGCGTGGTGAAGGTGCGCTCCTGACCGAGGATCAGGTCGGTCAGCCAACGGCTGTTGGAATGCTGCAAGTCGCGGGATTTCTGCGCGAGCATGGCTTCGTTGGGATGACCGATGGAGGCTTGGCGCACGGCGTCGTCCTGGAACAGGCCTTCGATCACCTGCATGCCCATTTCCCGATCGAGGCTGTAAACCGCCTGGGTCGAGGGGTCGCGGAACATGTCGAGGATGCGTTCGGCGTCGCCGGCAACCGCTTGACGTGTTTTATAGGCATCGAAAACGATCTGCGCGCAGCTCAAGACCACGCCGACGATCAATGCCGACAGGAGCACGACCCGGAGCAACTTCACCGACAAGCTGTTCTTGAGTTCCAGCTTCAAAGGGTTATTCCTTAATCCGTGCGGGTAGCGTCAAGTTGCCATGAGTATTGGCAATCCCGTGTTGGCAGTCAAAGGGACAATCGGGCCCCGAATGAATTACCCGTGGCGATGGCCGAAATGCTGCTCTGTGGCGTCTTCGCCCGATTAGTACTGTGTCGGTTGTATTGGCCCTCAACTTGAGCGCTGTCTGACAATTTTTCCTTTGATTGATGTTAGCCCTCTGCGCCACGGCAGCAAGCGGCGTGAGGCTGCATTTTCTGTGGGAGAAACGCCATTTTCACGTAGGAGCTGCCGAAGGCTGCGATCTTTTGATCTGAAATACCATCCGGCCAATGAGTCGCGGTCATCAAGGGCTCGATTTCCCCACAGTTCAGCGAGTCTCTCCCGCCAAAGAAAAGTCGGAATTTCCCTACGCACAATGCGGAATCGGCCTGCATCCGTGCTTGAGTTCGCTCGTCAAAGTCCGCTGTTTTGCAGAACAGTGCACGGACGTGACCAGACTTATCCCTCAACGCGAACTCCACGGCCAGCAGGTACTCGACACCCATCAAGCCATGGACATCTTTCGAGAGGCACTCAACCGCCCAGATGAATTGCCGGGCTTCGACAATCTGCTCAATGCAATGAATCTCAATCATTCCAATTACCTGCAAGGCGCCAACCAGAGAAAACTCGGCGAAGCCATCAGTAATGGTGAGTGGGTTGTGGTGAAACCACGTGTTGTCGCGAATAACAGCGGTGCTTCCTGGAACGCCTTCAAACCCAAATCAGAACCACCACCCGCCGAGCATCTGGTGGAAGACCACGCCTACACCTTGCCGCCACCGGCTGAGTCGGGCTTTCACATTGTCCAGAAGCCCATGAGCCGCGAAGCGCTGGAGCGAGCGCTGTATGAAACGACGCCTGGCGATGCATTGCGCCGCGAGTTCCGTTCGCTAAACCGTCATTTAAGTGAACAGGTCAAACCGGGGCAAATGGTCATCTTCAGTGACTCGCGCAACTACATGTGCCGACGCGAAGAGGCGCAGATGATGGCGGCAGCGGAGAAGGTGAATGAAGCGCTGAAGGATCTGACGGATGAAGAAGCTTCTTTCATGGTTGAGCATCATCAGGTGATTGAGCCGTTTTTGGGTGTTTCTTCCGGAGCATTGGGCGTTGCATCGTTCATGGTGGGGCAGCACATGGAAACGCTCAATAACACGCTTAAAGAACTGGAGCGCTTACACATCGAGCAATACCGCCAGTATGGCAATCTCCATTCCGTGGGTTTTTTTGCGCAACGCAAAAGGCTGATGAAGAAGCTTGATGTCGGTTTGGGGACGTTGGTTCGAAAGACAACAGGCATTCCGAATCACCCGAAGCTTAAACGCGCACTAGGGTTGTCCACGCAAAGAATCGTGCACAACTGGAACAAAGCTGGAGCACCAACTCAACTGCCGGGGTATGCGACACATATTGAAGGCGTGGCGCGTGCATCGAAATACATGAAAGCCGGTGGTTATGTAGCAATTGGTCTGGGAGCTGGATCTGCGGCGATGAAAATTCACGAAGCGTGCCGAAGCGGGCGCGAAGAGGAATGTCGCAGGGCGAGATTCATAGAGGGAGCGAAGCTGTCTGGAAACGTTCTAGGCGGAATACTAGCGGGCAAGTTAGCGACAACCATTGCTCCGATGACATGTGTCGCGATAGGCGTAGGAACCGCCGGAGCAGGAGGAGTCGCTTGCATGTTGATTGTAAGTGGCATGCTCGCAGCGCAAATAGGAGATGGGGGTAGCCAGACAGGGGAACTTCTTGGCGAAAAACTATACGAGATGAACGAATAATGACCTTCTACCGAATTTTAAGCTTGCCCACCACTTCACCTCTTAAATTGAGCCAGGTACTTCTTGCTAAAGGGTCCTGGATGTTGGGAATCAACGTTAAGGATCCATCGTGATCGCCCCACATTTTGATCTCGTCTATCTCTATTCATGGGCCGTGGTACTTCTGCTTTTCTTCCTCAGCGGGGCATTCGTGTTGTTCGCCGCCTATTTCCGGCTGGATCAGATGGAAGACCATTTCATTGCCTCCCACATTGTGGGCATTAATAGCAGAATATTTGGAAACGGCCCATTTGGGCGAATGAGAAGAGTCAGAGAAATAGGGACATTGACGGGCCGTTTGACCCATTTTCAAATGCTGGATCCGCATGCAGTCATGGAAGCAGAAATTATCCCGGAGCATCTGAAAAAGTGGGTGAGAATTCCAGACTACCTCTTCCAGCTGAGTGTGATCGGTGGCGGGTTACTCTTGCTTTGGTTGAGTACTGGTTGGATATGCGTGACTCTTTCCAGACCAGCGAGTGATCTGCAATTAATCGGTGTTGCCGGGTTAATTGCCTGTTTTTCCTTGGGCCTGATCGCTGTATTTGCAAAAGTATGGATCAGCTTTTTCAGACTGGCGCAGCTTGAGTCTCTCCTGAAAACATCGTACTTCGTCGCTCGCAATCAACGAGTGTTGGGAAACGGCGTCTACGGTCGCTACTGTCGTTTGTCTCACATCTCACAGATGCTTTTAATCGACGATGATTTTTTGTCAAAAAGTGATCCCTATGCGATGGATGAGATCGCTGCTTTCCCCTCGCATCTACGACGCCTGGTTGTTATTCCTGCGCAAATAATTGCTTATTCTTTTCTTGGATTTTTGGTCATCCACCTCGGTGGGAAAACTTTTGGAGTATTTGCCTGATACTGCTGCCGCAAATCACAGGCATAAAAAAACCCGGCCGAAGCCGGGTTTTTTGACTGGCGCGCAGCTTAAGCGGTGAAGGTTTTGCCTTCGAACTGCTCAGCAACGAACTTCCAGTTGACCAAGTTCCAGAACGCTTCGACGTACTTAGGACGAACGTTGCGGTAGTCGATGTAGTAAGCGTGTTCCCAGACGTCGCAGGTCAGCAGCGGGGTGTCGCCGCTGGTCAGCGGGTTGCCGGCGCCGATGGTGCTGGCCAGAGCCAGGGAACCGTCAGCCTTTTTCACCAGCCAGCCCCAGCCGGAACCGAAGGTGCCGATCGAGGTTTTGCTGAACTCTTCTTTGAACTTGTCGAACGAACCGAAGGCTGCGTTGATGGCTTCAGCCAGCGCGCCGGTTGGTTGACCGCCGGCGTTTGGTGCCAGGCAGTTCCAGTAGAAAGTGTGGTTCCAGACCTGAGCGGCGTTGTTGAAGATACCGCCCGAGGAAGTCTTGACGATTTCT
>NZ_JBIUVN010000019.1:20960-101350 GCF_044742965.1 Pseudomonas sp. NPDC087804
CGGCCATTCGAAAGCCATGATGATTCTCCTAATCAGGTCTGTTGCGGTGAGCGCAAGGCCGATCACGGGCGGCCAGAAATGCACCGGCGAGTTTTTACTCTTTGCGGCGCAGGGGTTGGATCATAGCACCGGGGTTGCGCCATAACCACGCAACAACTGTGTGGGATAGAGGTTCCAGAGCCTTTTGGAATAAATCAGCTGGCGATAATTAATTGCCCGGCCACGGTGAACATCATCAACGCCACCACCAGATCGAGAATTCGCCACGTGCTCGGCCGTGCCAACCACGGTGCCAGCCAGGCCGCGCCGAGCGCCAAGGTGAAAAACCACAACAGCGAAGCACTCGCAGCACCGACCACATAAGCGCCTGGCACCGATTGCTGCGCCCCCAGCGAACCGATCAGTAAAACCGTATCCAGATAAACGTGCGGGTTGAGCAACGTCACCGCCAACGCGCTGAGCATCACCGCGCGCAGCGAACGCACGGTCTGATTCTCGCCCTGATTCAGGCTCTGTTTCGAGCACGCCCGGCGCAGCGCCTGGCTGCCGTACCAGATCAAAAACGTCGCGCCGCCCCAGCGAGCGATCGCCAGCAGCGTCGGGTTCTGCGCCAGAATCGTCGCCAGCCCGAACACCCCGGCGGCGACCAGCAGCGCATCGCACACCACGCACAATGCCGCCACTGGCAAGTGATGCTCGCGACGCAGGCTCTGCGCCAATACAAACGCGTTCTGCGTGCCGATCGCCATGATCAGCCCGAACGCCACCAGCAGGCCGTTCACATAGCTTTGCCACATAACAATTACTCCGCGTTGGCCGCCAGATCGCGCAGGACCTGCATCGCGCGTTCGGCGTCGGCCTGACCGACAAACAAATGATCGTGGTAGTAGCCGGCGATCACGTTGCAACTGATCCCGGCCTTGCCCAATGCCGTGGCGAACGCGGCGGTGAGTCCGACGGCTTCCAGCGCTGAATGCACGTTGAGGGTGATCCACGCGGCGACGTAGTCGAAGCTGAAACCAGCCTGTTCAGCGTGGGAACGTTCGAGAATCACCGTCAGACCTTCCTGCTCGCGGAAGCTGCCGATGGTCTCCAGACCTTCCGGCAATTGGCTGTCGCGCAGGGTGCAGAACACGTATTCGCCGGCGTTGAGTTGCGGGCTCATGCTGCGCAACAAGGTTGTGAGAGAGGTTTCGCCAGCCATTGCAGTGTTCCTTGATAAAGAGTGCTTGCTGGCTATTCTCCGGGCGAAACCTGTATAAGAAAAACCAATAGTGCTGATCGCTCATTAGGAAAACTGATGTTCGACTACAAATTGCTGTCTGCTCTGGCCGCTGTGGTTGAGCAAGCCGGATTCGAGCGCGCCGCGCAGATTCTCGGGTTGTCGCAATCGGCGATCTCGCAACGAATCAAACTGCTGGAGGCGCGGGTCGGCCAACCCGTGCTGGTGCGCGGCACGCCGCCGTCGCCCACGGAAATCGGCCGGCGTTTGCTCAACCATGTGCAGCAGGTGCGCTTGCTTGAGCGCGACCTGCAAACCCTCGTCCCGGCCTTGGACGAAGAGGGCTTGCCGGAGCGCCTGCGCATTGCGCTGAACGCCGACAGCCTCGCGACGTGGTGGGCGCAGGCAGTCGGCGATTTCTGCGCCGAGCAACATTTATTGCTGGATCTGATCGTCGAAGACCAGACCGTCGGCCTCAAACGCATGCGTGCCGGTGAAGTGGCCGCGTGCTTGTGCGCCAGCGAACGACCGGTGGCGGGTGCGCGTAGCGTGTTGCTCGGCGCGATGCGTTATCGCGCGCTGGCCAGCCCGGCGTTTATCGAGCGGCATTTCCCCGATGGCGTGCGCGCCGAGCAACTGCCGCGCACCCCGGCGCTGGTGTTCGGCCCGGACGATTTTCTTCAGCATCGCTATTTGGCGTCGCTGGGTGTCGACGGCGGATTCGAGCACCATTTGTGTCCGTCTTCGGAAGGTTTTATCCGTCTGACCGAAGCCGGTTTGGGTTGGGGACTGGTGCCGGAACTGCAAGTGCGCGAGCAACTGCAACGCGGCGAATTGCGCGAACTGTTGCCAGATAAACCGATCGACGTGCCGCTGTACTGGCATCATTGGCGCAATGGCGGTCAGTTGCTCGGCTTACTGACCGAGCAATTGGTGCGCGCTTCAGCACAATGGCTAGTGCCTTGGAAACAGCTGTAAGCGTCAAGCTGCAAGCGGCAAGTTGTGGGCTTGCGCACCGTTTTTACTTGTAGCTCGAAGCTTGATGCTCGCAGCTGCTTTTCTGTTGGAGTTGTGCATGAAAATTCTGGTCACCGGCGCAAGCGGCTTCATTGGCGGACGCTTTGCGCGTTTCGCTCTGGAGCAGGGCCTGGACGTGCGGGTCAACGGGCGCCGGGCCGAAAGCGTCGAGCATCTGGTACGCCGTGGCGCCGAGTTTGTGCCTGGCGATCTGAGCGATGCCGAGCTGGCGCGCGAACTCTGCAGCGATGTCGAAGCCGTGGTGCACTGCGCCGGGGCCGTCGGGCTGTGGGGGCGCTATCAGGACTTTCATCAGGGCAACGTGCAGGTCACAGAAAACATCGTCGAAGCCTGCCTGAAGCAGCGCGTCCGGCGGCTGGTGCACCTGTCGTCGCCGTCGATCTATTTCGACGGCCGCGACCACCTCAACCTGACCGAAGAGCAAGTGCCCAAGCGCTTCAAACATCATTACGCCGCGACCAAGTATCTGGCCGAACAAAAGGTTTTTGGCGCTCAGGAATTTGGGCTGGAAACCATCGCCCTGCGCCCGCGTTTCGTCACCGGCGCCGGCGACATGAGCATCTTTCCGCGTCTGCTGAACATGCAGCGCAAGGGCCGTCTGGCGATCATCGGCAACGGCCTGAATAAAGTCGATTTCACCAGTGTGCAGAACCTCAACGAAGCGATGCTCAGCAGTCTGCTCGCCGCCGGTTCGGCGCTGGGCAAGGCCTACAACATCAGCAACGGCGCGCCGGTGCCGTTGTGGGATGTGGTCAATTACGTGATGCGCAAGATGGAAGTCCCACAGGTCACCAAGTACCGTTCCTACGGGCTGGCCTACAGCGTCGCGGCGCTGAATGAAGGCGCGTGCAAACTCTGGCCCGGGCGTCCGGAGCCAACGCTGTCGCGGTTGGGCATGCAAGTGATGAAGAAAAATTTCACCCTCGACATCAGCCGCGCGCGGCATTATCTGGACTACGATCCGCAAGTCAGCCTGTGGACGGCGCTCGATGAGTTCTGCGGCTGGTGGAAAGCCCAGGACATTCGTTGAGCTCACTTGGTCGGCCAGCACTGAACCGCGCCCTCGGTCGAGGGTCAATGCCTGCGGCTGAGCGGGTTATACTTCGCAGCATTTAGCCATCACCGCGTTTTACAAAGGTTGCCTCAATGTCCATGCGTAATGATGCCCACGACGATTTCGATGATGTGCCGAGCCTGCGTGCCGACACCTTCGACGACGATGACATTCCGACCACCGCCCGCACCACCGTGCATTCGCGCACAGCGCCAGTGGTCAAGGTCAAAGCCGCCAGCACCGGGCCGCTCTGGGCTTTGGTCGGCGCGTTGTTTTTTGCTTTCATCGGCCTGGCCTGGTGGAGCTTTCAGCAGATTTCCTTGATGGAGCAGCAACTGGTCGCGACTCAGGAAAGCTTCGCGCGGATCAGTGAAGAAGCGGCGGGGCGCTTGCAGGATATTTCCGGCAAAGTCGTCGCCAGCCAGAGCAACGTCACCAGCGACAGCGAAGCCTTGAAGTTGCAGATCAAGCAGTTGGAAGAAAAACTGCTCGATCAGAACAAACAGCAACAAGGCGTCGCGGGGCAGGCCAGTGATCTGGACAAGCGTCTGGCGCAGATGACCGCGCAGACCACCGAGCAGCAGACCGCCAATACCCAGTTGCAGGCGCAGGTCAAAGCCTTGAGCGCAGAACTGGCGACGCTGAAAAGCACCCCGGCGGACACCAGCAAGGTCGATACGCAGTTGAAGGCTTTCGATGCGCAGTTCAAGAGCCTCGGCGCTGATATTGCGGCATTGAAGAAGCAAGGCAATCCGAGCGCGGCCATCGAGCGTCTGGAACAGGACATCGTTGTGCTCAAAAGCGAGCAGGACAATCGCCCGGCAGCGCCACAGGGCGGCGGCAACACCGCCGAGTTCGACGCGTTCCGCGGGCAGATGACCCGCACCATCAACACCTTGCAGGCGCAGATCCAGAACTTGCAGCAGCAGATCAATTCCCGGCCATAACTCAGATCACTTAATACGGGGGAGCCTTTGTGGCGAGGGGATTTATCCCCGTTGGAGTGCGAAGCGCTCCCCTGCATTTCCTTCAGTGGTACCGGGTTCTCAGGTTTTGGGGCTGCTTCGCAACCCAACGGGGATAAATCCCCTCGCCACAGAAATCTCCTTTGTCACAGGAAGATGCGGCAATCTCTCGATTCATCTTCAACCTCCGTCTAACGCCAACCCGTCTACGCTCTTGAAACACCAACAAGAACGAGGGATGCGTCATGGGGTTTGTGCAAAAATTCGCCTGGCTCTGTTTGCTGGTATTGGCCGGGTTCGGTCAGGCCAGCGCCGCGACCGCCGCAAAGGATGACAGCCAGGCGGCCATCGCCCTGCTGGAAAAAGCGCTGGCGTACTACCACGACAACGGCGACAAGGCCTTCGCGGCCTTCAGTCGTCAGGGCGAGTTTGTCGACAAGGATCGCTACGTGTTTGTGGTCGACACCAAAGGCGTGATGCTCGCTAGCGGTGGGCCGTCGTCAGCGCTGATTGGCCGCGATGTCAGCGAAGTGCTCGGGCCGGATTTGCAGAAAGCCTTCAAGCAGGCGTTGCTGGTGCCGGAAGGCAATGGCATTCAGCAGGCGGAGTACCGCTGGCAGAATTGGTCTGACGGCAAAGTCGAGCGCAAGCACGTGTTTTACCAGCGCATCGGTCAGCGGATTCTGGCCGTCGGTTACTACCTGCCTCGCGCCTCCGCTGAACAAGCCAAAGCCCTGCTGGATAAAGCTGCGACGGATCTGAGCAAAGACGAGAAGGGCACGCTGACGGCGATCAACTCGCTCAAGGGCGGGTATTTGCAGGATGACTTGTATGTGTTTGTGGTTGACCTGAATACCCAGCGCTATGTTGCCCACGGCACCAATCTGCGGCTGATCAATACCGACTTCGGCAAGGTCAAGGATCCCGAGGGCAAACCGGTGGGCGAGCCGATTCTGGCGCTGATCGGCAAGCAGGATGAAGGCGAGTATGAGTATCGCTGGAAAAACCCGGTGACCGGCAAGATCGAGGATAAGCATGCCTACCTGAAAAAGGTCGGGCATTTCCTCGTTGCGGTCGGTTACTACAGCCCTTGAAGATCAAAAGATCGCAGCCTGCGGCAGCTCCTACATGGGGCCCGTCATCCTGTAGGAGCTGCCGAAGGCTGCGATCTTTTGCTGTTATTTTGCGCCGTGTTCACGCCCGCGCAGCAGGTTGTTCGGCATGGCAATCGCCGCCGCTAGCCCGAGCAACGACACCGCGGCACTCACCCACAACAAATGCCGGAACGTCACCAGCAACTCCGCGCGCAAGGCATTCTGCGCATCCCCCGGTGCCGCGTTGAGGCCGTCCAGCAAGACATTCCCGGAGTGCCCCTCACTCATCAGCGAACTGCTCGCCAAATGAGCGAAACTGGAATCCTGCAACAACGCCAGCAGCAGCGCCGACATCAACGCCACCCCTACCGCGCCGCCCAGCGAGCGGAACAGGTTGGTGGTGCTGGTGGCCACGCCGATGTCGCGTTGTTCCACCGAGTTCTGCGTGCCGACCAGCGAGGTCGGGAACTGCATGCCGCTGGCGATCCCGCAGAGCAACATGAACAATCCACTGATCAACGTCGCCTCCGGTGGACTGAAGGCCATGCCCAACACGGCAATCGGCATCAGAATCGCGCCGGTCAGAATTTGCGGTTTGTAGCGCCCGGTCACCGATGTGCGGCGACCGGCGAAGTACGCACCGATCGGCAGACCCATCGCCAGCGGCAGCAAGTGCAACGCCGCACTGTCCGCGCCGGCGCCGGTGACGCTTTGAAAGCGCAACGGCATCAGCACGATCAAGGAAATCGCCTGGAAACTGGTGAAGAAAATCGTGCACCAGCACAGCAGCGCATTACGGTTGGCAAACAGGTGCATCGGCAGCAACGGCTCCCGCGCCCGACGTTCGTGCCAGACGAAAATCGCCAGCACCACTACCGCGCAGGCAAACAACCCGAGCACTTCAGCGCTGCGCCACGCATGACCCTGACCCACCTGAGTGATGCCCAACAGCAGCGCGGTCAGGCCGATGATCATCAGCACGGTGCCGACATAATCGATGATCGGTTTGCGCTGCGGAATCGGCAGTCCGCGCAAGTTGCGATGCGCAACCCAGTAAGCGCCGAGCCCCAACGGCAGGTTGATCAGAAACACCCAACGCCACGACAGGTATTCGGTCATGTAGCCGCCAAGCACCGGCCCGGCAACGCTGGCCACCGCGTACATGCTGCTGAAGTAACCCTGATAACGTCCGCGTTCGCGCGGCGGGACGATGTCGCCGATGATCGCCTGGCTCACCGAAATCATCCCGCCGGCGCCGATGCCCTGAAGGATCCGCGCCAGCACCAGTTGTTCCATGCTTTGCGCCATGCCGCAGAACAGCGAGGCCAGGGTGAACAGGCCCATGCCGAACAGCATCAGTTTGCGTCGCCCGTACAGATCGCCGAGCTTGCCGTAGATCGGCACCGCCACAGTCATCGCCACCATGTACCCGGAAATCACCCAGGCCAGCAGGCTGACGTCTTTGAATTGGGCGGAGATGGCCGGCATCGACACGGCGACGATGGTCTGATCCAGCGCACCGAGAAAGATCGCCATCATCAGCGCCACCAGCACGCTGCGAATGGCCGGTTTGGGCGTTTCGGGGTGATTGAGATTGGTCACGGGCAAAACCTGCGGGCAGTGAGAGTCCCGCAGTTCGTCAGGCGAGCGGGGATGCTCGCCAGTGTAAGTCGGTAGGAAGCTATTCGATAGCCTCATAAGGAAGTCCGACGTAATTTTCTGCAATAGTTTTTCGGCCCGCTTCTGAACTGACAAAGTAGTCCAGTTCGGAGGCACTGATGCGCTGACTGAACGCATCGTGATCATCAAAACGGTGCAACATCGAAGTCATCCACCAGGAAAACCGCTCGGCTTTCCACACGCGGCGCAGGCAGATCTCCGAGTATTTCTCCAGCAAGTCGATACGCCCATCGCGGTAAACCTTCAGCAGAATATTGAACAATGTGCTGACATCGCTTGCCGCCAGATTCAGACCTTTGGCGCCGGTGGGCGGGACGATGTGTGCAGCGTCGCCGACCAGAAACATCCGCCCGTACTGCATTGGTTCAACGACAAAACTGCGCAGCGGCGCGATGCTTTTTTCGATCGAAGGGCCGGTGACCAGTTTCTCGGCCAATGCAACTGGCAGGCGGTTTTTCAGTTCATCCCAGAAGCGCTGGTCGCTCCAGTCAGCGACGTTTTCTTCTGCCGGCACCTGCAAGTAGTAACGCGTGCGCGTCGCCGAACGCATGCTGCACAAGGCAAAACCGCGTTCGTGGCGGGCGTAGACCAACTCGTCATGCACCGGCGGCGTGTCGGCGAGAATGCCCAGCCAGCCAAACGGATAAACCCGTTCGAACACTTTCAGGCAATCCTCAGGAATCGACTGCCGAGCGACGCCATGGAAGCCATCGCAGCCGGCGATGTAATCGCAATCGACGCGCCAGGTTTCACCGTCCTTTTCGAAGGTGACAAAAGCCTCGTCGCTTTTCATGCCGTGGGGAACGACATTGCTCGCTGAATAAATTGTCTGCGCGCCAGCGTCCCGACGAGCGGCCATCAGGTCGCGAGTGACTTCGGTCTGGCCGTAGATCATCACGGTCTTGCCACCGGTCAACGCGTGCAGATCGATGTGCACCTGACGCCCGTCGAGCGCCAGTTCGAAACCGCCGTGAATCAGTCCTTCAGCGTCCATGCGCTGACTCACCCCAGCCTGACGCAACAGCTCTACCATGCCTTGTTCAAGCACGCCGGCGCGGATGCGGCCGAGCACATAATCGGGTGTCTGGCGTTCGAGGATGAGGGTGTCGATGCCGGCGTTGTGCAGCAACTGGCCGAGGAGCAAACCGGACGGGCCGGCGCCGATGATGGCAACTTGGGTTTTTAGCGTTTTCATTGTTTTTATGACTCGCAAGCTTCGCGCGACAATCGCCGCTGATTTATTTTTATGGATCGAGTGCTTGCATTTTTCCCTTGCGGGTCTGTCAATTGAAGGTGAAAACTGAGCCGATACCTGTACATTCTGCCAATCGGTGCGATTATCGCCCGCAAACCTCGAGGCCTGGATTGAAGTGATGAACAAGCCTGACCTGCCTTCGATTCCAGTGTTCAAGCTCTACGGTGAAAGCCTGGATTGGCCGACCCCTGACTTGCTGCACTGTGAAACCATTTCCTCCCGCAGTCGCGAACATCAATGGGAAATCAAACCCCACCGCCACGCCGATTTGTGCCAGTTGCTCTTCGTCTTCAAAGGTCAGGCAGAGCTTGAAATCGAAGGCCATCGCACGCAGTTGCAGACCCCGGCGATCCAGGTTCTGCCGCCGTTATCGGTGCACGGCTTTCGTTTTTCCGAGGACGTTGAAGGCTTTATCGTCACCCTCGCCACACCGCTGATCAACCATTTGCAGGCGCAACTGGGCGACTCGGTGCACGCTTTGGCGCAGACCGAGAATTATCCGGCGGGCAAGGACGGCGATTACCTCAACAGTTTATTCACCGCGTTGCAGGCCGAGTACAACGGCCATCAACCGGCGCGGGAAATGCTCATGCATTCGCTGGTCAGCGTGATCATGGTCTGGGTCAGTCGCCAGGCAATCGTGCGGCATAACGCGAGTCAAAGGCCGCAGCGTCAACGCGAATACCTGAACGGGTTTATTCAGTTGGTGGAAGAGACTTACCGCCAGCACGTGAAGGTCGAGGATCTGGCGCATCGGCTGGGGATCTCGGTGTCGCACCTTAATGGCACGTGCCGTGAACTGGCGGGGCAACCGGCGTTGCAGATCATGCACGAACGTCAATTACTGGAAGCCAAGCGTTTGCTGACGTACACCAGCATGACCATTTATGAGATGTCGGAGTTGTTGGGGTTCTCCGATCCGACCAACTTCACGCGCCTGTTCCGGCGCCGGGTGGGGATATCGCCAAAGGCCTTCCGCGATCGCTTGAAGACCGAGCAGTAACCCGAAATCACCACAACCCCCTGTGGGAGTGAGCCTGCTCGCGATAGCGGTGTATCAGTCAAAATTTATCTGAATGACACACCGCTATCGCGAGCAGGCTCACTCCTACAAAGTCAGCGCAATGCGTTCAGCGACGCATTGTGCGGAATGCAGCGCTCGAAATTGCAGCTCGCGTATTCACGCGGCAGCTGTCGCAACTGCTCGACCCGCCAGGCCGCGGTGCCGTACAGCGCCAGCGTGGCAGCGCAGGTGATGAAAATCGCGGCGTACCTTCTTGTTTTGATGTTCATGGCGTTCACCTCTGAACGAAATACCCTGCGGTATTACTTTCAGCATAGAACAAGATCAAAAGATCGCAGCCTGCGGCAGCTCCTACATGGATCCGTGTAGGAGCTGCCGCAGGCTGCGATCTTTTGACTTTTAAAATCCCACGTCCCAAGCAGGGTTCTCGGGGAATCGCTGCACCAGAAAATCCAGCATGCTGCGCAGCGCCGCCGGCATGTGTTTGCGCGAGGCGTACACCGCGTAGATGTTCATTTGTCGTGGTTCGGCGTGGGGCAGCAGGCGTACCAGTTCGCCGCTGTGAACATGCACGCCGGCCTGATACGTCGGCAGCATCGCCACCCCGGCGCCGGCCAGCGTTGCGCGCAATAACGTGCTGGCCTCGTTGGCGCTGATATTGCCCTGCACCGGCACCGAAACCGGTTCGCCATCCTCGTCGAAATGCCACAGGCTCTTGCCGAAATACGAGTGCGTCAGGCAGTTGTGGCGGCTCAGGTCTTCCACCCGTAAAGGCATCGGCTGTTCTTGCAGATAAGCCGGCGCCGCGCACACCACCGAACGGCACACAGTCAGGCGCCGGGCGATCAGGTTGGGATCGAGATCGTTGCTGGTGCGAATCGCCAGATCGATGCGTTCGTCCACCAGGTTCACCGTGCGATCAAGCATCTGCAAATCGATGCTCACCCCCGGATAGCGTTTGACGTACGCGGCCATCGCATCGGCCAATTGCGCCTGACCGAACGAGGTGCTGACGCTGATCCGCAGCAATCCGCGCGGCGCGTCATGGGGTTCGCTGACGGCGGCCTGCATGTCGCTCGACAGTTCGATCATCTGTCGACAACGCGGAAGAATTTCACTGCCGGCCGCGGTCAGACTCAACTTGCGCGTAGTGCGGTGCATCAGGCGCGCGCCGACCCAATCTTCGAGCTCCGCCAGGTAGCGTGAAACCACCGGCCGCGAGAGATCCAGATGATCCGCAGCGGCCGACTGGCTACCGAGATCCACCACCGTGACGAACACCCGCATTGCCTGGAGACGATCCATGATTTGCCCGCTTTCAGAAACAAACTATGTCCCAGCATCGCATTTTTTGTACTGAGTCTGGCAACTAAGCTCTGTTCCATCGCCAAGCAAGGCATTCGAACACCGGAGCAACAGATGATCGGCTTCACCACCCTCAAACGCGTTCTACTCGCCACCGCCTCGCTGGGTTTCGCTGCGCATGCCGCGGCCGCCAACCTGACGCTGGATGTTTACAACCCCGGCGCCAACGCGATTTTTCCGGTGACCTCGGTGCTGGTCAGCGGCGAGAAAGACGCGATCCTCGTCGACGCACAGTTCGGCAAATCCCAGGCCGAACAAGTGGTGGAAAAAATCCGCGCCAGCGGCAAACAACTGACCACCATTTACATCAGCCACGGCGACCCGGATTACTACTTCGGCCTCGACACCCTGACCAAGGCGTTCCCGAATGCCAAGGTGCTGGCCTCGCAACCGACCGTCGATCACATCAATAAAACCGTCGTCGGCAAACTCGCGTTCTGGGGGCCGAAAATGGGCGCCGATGAGCCAGCGAAAACCATCGTGCCGAGCGTGCTAAAGGGCGATAGCCTGATGCTTGAAGGGCAGAAGTTGCAGGTGGTCGGGCTTGATGGCAAGCAGCCGGATCGCAGTTTCGTGTGGATTCCGTCGCTCAAGGCTGTGGTCGGTGGCGTCGTGGTGGCCGAGAACATTCATGTGTGGATGGCTGATACGCAGACCGCGCAATCTCATGCGGATTGGCTGGAGACGCTGCAGTCGATTGAAACGCTGAAGCCGACAACCGTGGTGCCGGGTCACTATCTGGGGGAAAGCAGCCGCTCGCTGGCCAGCGTGAAATTTACTGCGGACTACATTAAAGCTTTCGATGAAGAAACGGCGAAAGCCAAGGATGCTGCTGCGCTGATCGCCGCGATGAAAAAACGCTACCCGACGCTGGGCGAAGAGAGCTCGCTGGAGCTGAGCGCGAAAGTCGCGAAGGGCGAGATGAAGTGGTAACCCGCTCCATCTGAATACTGAGGTCTCAAGGATTGCTGATTGCCTTTGTGGCGAGGGGATTTATCCCCGTTGGAGTGCGAAGCGCTCCCCAGCATTTTTTCAGTTACACCGAGTTGTCAGGATTTACGACTGCTGCGCAGCCGAGCGGGGATAAATCCCCTCGCCACAAAGTTTCCTCAGCACAGGGAATATCTTCACTTAATGGATTTGTGCCTCATTTGAAACACTCAAGCCAACTGGAGAACGTCATGAGCAAGATCGCAATCATTGGTGCCACCGGCCGTGCCGGTAGCCAACTGCTGGAAGAAGCCCTGCGTCGCGGTCATAGCGTCACCGCCATCGCCCGCGATACGTCGAAGATCGGTGCGCGCGCCGGTGTGGTCAGCAAGAATGTCGATGTGCTGGATTCGGCGGCACTGCGAGACGCCGTGACCGGCAACGATGTGGTGATCACCGCCGCACATTTCGCCACGGTGCCGGCATCGGCGATTGTCGGGCCGGTGAAGCAGGCGGGGGTGAAGCGGCTGTTGGTGGTCGGCGGTGCCGGTTCGCTGTTGCTGCCGGACGATACACGCGTGATCGACAGCGCGGGTTTCCCGGCCGAGTACAAAACCGAGGCCAGTGCGGGGGCGGCGTTTTTGGATGCGCTGCGTCAGGAGAAGGAACTGGACTGGACGTTTCTGTCGCCATCGGCGGAATTCGTTGAAGGTGAGCGCACGGGCAAATTTCGTGTTGGCCAGGATCACTTGCTGGTGAGCGCTGAGGGCCGTAGCTGGATCACCTTTGCCGACTACGCGATTGCACTGATCGACGAAGTGGAAACACCGAAGCACTCCCGCCAACGGTTTACTGTTGGTTATTGATATACGGCTTTACCCTCACCCCAGCCCTCTCCCGGAGGGAGAGGGGGCCGACCGAGGTGTCTGGCGTTGTACATCGACCTGAAAAATCCAGTCGATTATGGATTCAAAGCCAATCGTTCAGATCGCTGAACCTCTTCAATATCCCCCGGTCAGTCCCCTCTCCCTCTGGGAGAGGGCTAGGGTGAGGGAAAACAGCCTCACCGCAAATGTGCCTGCTCAACTAACCAGATCATCAGTTCTTCGAGCGGCGGCGACGGTTCGGTTCCTGGCGGCAACACCACGTAATACGCCAACCCCGTTTTCACCTTCAACTCAAACGGCATCACCAGCCGTCCCGCGCGCAAGTCATCGCCGATCAACGACCAATCCCCAATCGCCACCCCCGTGCCGTGCGACGCCATCGACATCGCCTGATCCAGCGTTTCGAAATGCTGGCCGCTGCTGACGTTGTTCAAATTCAGCTGCGCGGCGTTCAGCCACACCGACCAATCCTGAATATCGTGCGTCGGGTGCAGCAGTAGATGCTGTTGCAAATCCGCCGGAGTATTCAGTGCCGGCGAACCCTTTAGCAGCAGCGGCGAACACACTGGCGTCAGTTGCTCATCGAACAGGTGCAGAGCGCCCGGCGAGTTATCCGGTGGCGGCCCGTAGATCACCGCCGCATCAAATTGCTCACGCTGAAAATCCACCCCGTGCTGCAACGACGCGGTGAGTTTCACCGGCACATCCGGGCGTTCTTTCTGCCATTGCAGCAAGCGCGGCAGCAGCCAGCGCATCACGCAACTCGGCGCCTTGAGTTGCAGGGTTTCACGCTGCAGACCGATCTGCTCGGTGGCTTCGCTGATCAGGCCGAAGACTTTTTCCACACGCGGTAGCCATTCGCGTCCCTCGGCGGTCAGCGCCAAACCTCGGGCCAGACGGATGAACAGCGGATAACCGAGATGCTCTTCCAGTCCGGCGATCTGCCGGCTCACCGCGCCTTGGGTGATGTGCAACTGCTCGGCGGCGCGGGTGAAGTTGCAGCACTGCGCGGTGATCAAAAACGTGTGCAGGGCGGGCAGGGGAGGCATGCGTTTCATGTGGATCCAAGGTATGACGTGAGGACATGGCTAGTATGACTTTTAATCGATTGTTGCGGCTACCTGCCGACCGTTCAATGAAGCCATGAAGGGCGTTTATGTAGGAGTGAGCCTGCTCGCGATAGCGGTAGATCAGTCACTGCGATGTTGGATGTGATGACGCTATCGCGAGCAGGCTCACTCCTACAGAAAAGCCTTGTGTTTTCAGCGAACAAGAAGGGCAATCGACATGGCGACGTGTGGCGAAGTACTGGTCAAGTTACTCGAAGGTTATGGGGTCGAGCAGGTGTTCGGCATTCCCGGGGTGCACACCGTGGAGCTGTATCGCGGGCTGGCGCGTTCGAGTATTCGTCACGTCACCCCTCGCCATGAGCAGGGCGCCGGTTTCATGGCTGACGGCTACGCGCGCACCGCTGGCAAACCGGGTGTGTGCTTTATCATCACCGGCCCGGGCATGACCAACATCACCACCGCCATGGGCCAGGCCTACGCCGATTCGATCCCGATGCTGGTGATTTCCAGCGTGCAATCGCGTAGCCAATTGGGCGGCGGGCGCGGCAAGCTGCATGAGCTGCCGAACCAGAGCGCACTGGTTTCCGGTGTTGCGGCGTTCTCGTACACGTTGATGTCCGCCGCTGAATTGCCGGTGGTGCTGGCGCGTGCGTTTGCTTTGTTCCAGGCCGGTCGTCCACGTCCGGTGCATATCGAGATTCCGTTGGACGTGCTGGTCGAAAACGCCGATGACTTGCTCGCCAGTGTGCCGGTCAATATCGACCGCGCCGGTGCTGCGCCCGCTGCCGTTAAACGCATGAGCGAGCTGTTGGCCGAAGCCAAACGTCCATTGATTCTCGCTGGTGGCGGTGCCATCGACGCGGCGCCGGAACTGACCAAGCTTGCCGAGTTGCTCGACGCTCCAGTGGCGTTGACCATCAACGCCAAAGGCATGCTGCCGGGCAACCATCCGCTGCTGATCGGTTCGACCCAAACGCTGGTCGCCACCCGCGCGCTGGTCGCTGATGCCGACGTGGTTTTAGCCATCGGCACTGAATTGGCCGAGACCGATTACGACGTGACCTTCGCCGGCGGTTTCGAGATTCCCGGCAAACTGCTGCGCATCGATATCGACGCCGACCAGACCGTGCGCAACTACCCGCCGCACCTGGCGCTGGTGGCCGATGCACGCAATGCTGCACAGGCTTTGTTGAACACCCTGTTGCAGGAAAAACTCGCCGAGCGCAGCAGCGACTGGGGTCAGGCTCGCGCCGGCAAACTGCGCGCTGAACTGGCCGCGAGCTGGGACGCACCGACCCTCGCGCAAACCCGTTTCCTCGACACCGTGCTCGATGAATTGCCGAACGCTGTGTTCGTCGGTGACTCGACGCAACCGGTGTACACCGGCAACTTGACGTTCAACCCCGATCACCCGCGCCGCTGGTTCAACGCCTCGACCGGTTACGGCACCCTCGGCTACGCCTTGCCGGCCGCGATCGGTGCGTGGCTCGGCGGCCAACTCGACAAAGGTGCGCGCCCTCCGGTGGTGTGCCTGATCGGCGACGGCGGGCTGCAATTCACCCTGCCGGAACTGGCCAGCGCGGTCGAAGCGCGGGTGCCGGTGATCGTCCTGTTGTGGAATAACCAGGGTTACGAAGAGATCAAGAAATACATGGTCAACCGCGCCATCGAGCCGGTCGGCGTGGACATCTACACCCCGGATTTTGTCGCGGTGGCCAAGGGCCTCGGCTGCGCGGCTGAAGCGATCAGCAGCATCGAACAACTGCGTAGCGCGTTGCGCAGTGCAAGCGATCGTCAGGGCCCGACCCTGATTGAAATCGACCAGACCCAATGGATGCAGGCGGTGGCGCAATGATCAGTTTCCCAACCACACTCGATGGCCTCTACATCAACGGCCAATGGTCGGCGGGTGGCGAACATCTGCGCGTGATCAACCCGGCCACCGAAGCGTTGCTGACCACGGTCAATGGCGGTGACGAGCACGCGGTCGATCAAGCCGTCGCCGCCGCCAGCGAAGCGTTCAAGAGCTGGTCGCAAACCACCGGTGCCGAGCGTGGTGCGATGCTGCGCAACATCGCCAACGGTGTGCGCAATGGTCGCGAGCATTTGATGAAATTGCAATCGAGCAACAACGGCAAACCGCAATTCGAAGCGGCCATCGACGTCGATGACGTGATCGCCACGTTCGAGTATTACGCCGAACTCGCTGAAGGCCTCGACGCGAAACAGGACAGCAATGTGCCGCTGCCGAGCGATGATTTCAGCGCACGCCTGCGCCGCGATCCGTGCGGTGTGGTCGGGCTGATCGTGCCGTGGAATTTCCCGATGGTCACCACCGCGTGGAAGCTTGCGCCGGCGTTGGCGGCGGGTTGCTGCGTGGTGCTCAAGCCGTCGGAAGTGACGCCGCTGCCGGAGCTGGAACTGGCGGCGATCATTGCTGAATCGGGACTGCCGAATGGCGTGTTCAATCTGGTTTGCGGGACTGGATTGGCGGTCGGTGCGCCGTTGTCGGCAGATCCGCGTATCGCCAAGATTTCCTTTACCGGCAGCAACGCGGTCGGCGTGCAGGTCATGCAGCGCGCGGCGGAAACGGTGAAGGGCATCAGCCTGGAATTGGGCGGCAAATCTTCGCTGCTGGTGTTGGCGGATGCTGACCTCGATCTGGCGGTTGAGCTGGCCTGTGGCGGTGCGTTTTTCAATGCCGGGCAGATGTGTTCGGCCACCAGTCGGGTGTTGGTGGCTGAGGAGCTGGAAGAGGAATTTCTCGCTCGTTTGCAGAAGCGTGCGCAGGCGATTCGTGTGGCGGATCCGTTCGACCCTGAGGTGGAAATGGGCGCGCTGGTCAATCAGGCGCAGTACCAGCGCGTGCTCGGGCACATCGATCGTGGGCTGAGCGCGGGTGCGCGATTGGTCTGCGGCGGTAATCGTCCGGCGGATCTGCCGCGTGGCTATTTCTTGCAGCCGACGGTGTTCACCGACGTGCCGCTGGACAGCGCATTGTGGTGTGAAGAGATTTTCGGGCCGGTGCTGTGTGTGCGCAGTTTCAGCAGCGAAGCCGAAGCGATTGCGCTGGCCAATGACACGCCGTTTGGCTTGGTGGCGAGTGTGGTGACGGCGGATGCTGTAGCGGCGGATCGTGTGGCCAATGCGTTGCAGGCGGGGATGGTGTGGATCAATGCACCGCAGGTAATTTTTCCGCAGGCGGCGTGGGGTGGGTACAAGCAGAGCAGTATTGGCCGCGAGTTAGGGCCTTGGGGATTGGCGGCGTTTCAAGAGATCAAGCATGTGATTCGGGCGGTCTGATCCAGAGGTTTTTTCGTCTGAACTGGCCTCATCGCGAGCAGGCTCACTCCTACATTGGGCGGGTGTACACCTGACCCTGTAGGAGTGAGCCTGCTCGCGATAGGGTTGTAAGCCCAATGACATTCCGGATCAGACCGACAACCGCAACCGCGCCAAATCCCGCAACGGCGGCGCCCCAAACAACCGGCTGTACTCGCGGCTAAATTGCGAAGGACTCTCATACCCCACCCGATACCCCGCCGCCGAAGCCTCCAGCCCCTCCGCCAGCATCAACCGCCGCGCCTCCTGCAAGCGTAACTGCTTCTGATACTGCAGCGGACTCATCGCCGTCATCGCCTTAAACCGGTGATGCAAGGTCGACACGCTCAGGTTCACTTCTTTGGCCAGATCATCAATGCGCAACGGTTGCTCAAAATTGCCGTTAAGCCATTTGATCGCCTGGCTGATGCGATGGCTCTGGCTGTTGGCAATCGCGATCTCATACAGCCGATGACCCTGCGGACTGCGCAGCAGGCGATACAAAATCTCCCGGCGAATCAGCGGCGCGAGCATGGCGATGTCTTTCGGTGCGTCGAGCAAACGCGCCAGACGCAGCACCGCGTCGAGCATCGAGCTGTCGATTTTTTCCACGTACAAGCCACGTCCGGTCGGTCGAGTCGGTACGCCCATCGGCCCGGCGTCGGCGATCAGTGCGGTGATTTCCGCCGGATCAATATCGAGGCGCACGGCGAGGATCGGCTCCTCCGGCGACACGTTAACCACGCGCCCGCTCAGCGGCATCGAAACCGACACCACCAGATAATTCAGCGGGTCGTAATTGAAGTACTCGTCGGCCAGCCGCACCTCTTTGCGGCCCTGCGCCATGATGCACAGCGCCGGTTGCGCGAGCACCGGGGCGAAGTCGTGGGATTTGGTGTGGCGTGACATAAACAGCGAACCGATGGCGGTCTCGTAGCTGCCGTCGTCGGTGGTGTTGCGGCGGATGATCGCCGCCAGTTCCGCACGCTGTTTTTCCATGTCAGCGCTGGGTTCGGCTTGAAAACGATCGAATGACGTCATGCACGGCATCCTCGGCAAGGGAGGTGGAATGGAGCAGAGCATATGTTTGTGCAAGCGCCAGCGGTAGACACATCCTGCGAAATGCTTGCCTGATTCTGCATCGCGTTATTCCTCAACCATGACGCAACGCCGGACTGTAGGAGCTGGCGAAGGCTGCGATCTTTTGATTGTTGTCTTTAAGGTCAAAAGATCGCAGCCTGCGGCAGCTCCTATAGGGGAGCGGGCATCTGCGATGCTTTTGGCAAGTCTCGCAGGATTGTGCAACGCGGCGGCAGGAATCGACTAACGGCACTCAGCGTCTGGCCCTTAACCTTTGATCCTGTCGCAGCCCGTCCCCCGGCTGCCACGCGACTCCCTGGGAGGGTTGAACATGTCCAAGCAGATTCCCGTCAGTCATATGGCCTTCGTCCGGGCGCGCGCCGGGCGTTCGGCGGAACTCGGTGTACGCCTGAGCGCGTTGATCGAGCCGTCCCGCGCCGCCCCCGGTTGCCTGAGCTTTGCCTTGCAGCATTCGCAGTGTGATCCCGAGTTGTGGCTGGTCTCCGGGTTCTGGAGTAATCAGCAAATGATGACCGCATATTTCAACAGCCCGTCGATGGGTATCTTCGCCGAGCTGGTGCAGGAACTGGTGGTCAACAGTCTGGATTTCCACACCTTCAAAGACGTCTCGGCGGCACAAGCGCTCGGCCAATCTCCGGCAGCGGTACACAAACTCGTCGGTTGAGGGTTTAATGTCCGGCTTAATTGACTGAGCCAGGACTTGCGACATGGCACGTAAAGAGTTCGAACACTTCGAAGCAGTATCCGCAGTCGTCCCCGTCGAACTGGGTGGCAACAAGGGCTATTACGCGGCAATCGCGGTCAAAGCCCTGGTCGATGGCGGTGCACCACGCTTTCACAAACTGCTGAATGACCAGGTCTTCCCCGGCGCCATCGCCGCCGATGAGGCTGCCATCAATGAGCTGGATAACCTCAAAGGCGTCACCGAAGAAGCCGAGTTGATCTGGTAACGCGTTATTTGTTTGCGCCCGGACGCCACATCTTGAACAGGGCCTCAGGCCCCAACTGGAAGTAATCCGCCGGCCCGCCGCCGCGCAGAATCGGTTCTGCTGCGGCGGTGTCGTAGATGCCGTCCTTCAACAGCCACTTGGCGATATGCACGGCGACCACTTCGCCGAGGATCAGCCAGCTCGGCACCGTTTCGCCATCAGCACGCTGCAACTGAATGATCTGCGTAACCTTGCACTCGAAGGACACCGGGCTTTCGGCCACACGCGGCACCGAAATCACCTTCGACGCAACAGCCGTCAGTCCCGCCAATTTAAACTCGTTGACCTCAGGCGCGACCATCGCGCAGCTCTGGTTCATCTGCTCGGCCAATGGGCGCGTGGCGAGGTTCCAGACGAATTCGCCGGTCTGCTCGATGTTGTTCAGGCTGTCTTTGCGCCCGACGCTGGAGAAGCCAATGATCGGCGGAATGTAGTTGAACGCGTTGAAGAAACTGTACGGCGCCAGATTGAGTTGGCCGTTGGCATCCTGCGAGGAAATCCAGCCGATCGGGCGTGGGCCGACGATGGCGTTGAACGGATCGTGCGGCAGGCCGTGGCCATGGACGGGTTCGTAGAAATGGATGTCATCGGGCATGGCGGGGGGATCCTGAGTCTGTGTTCTGTATGTGGTCATAGTGCAAGCCAACCCCACATATTTCCAGCCAAACAAAAATCCCATGTAGGAGCTGCCGAAGGCTGCGATCTTTTGATTTTGCTTCTGAAAGTCAAAAGATCGCAGCCTTCGGCAGCTCCTACAGAAAATTTGTCAGCCCCCAGAAATAACTAAGCCCGGCCGAAGCCGGGCTGTGCGCTGTGCAGCAGCGATTAGCTGATGGAAGCGGATTGGGTGCGGTCATAACCGTCGGCTGCGAAAGTCGCGGAGCCGGTGCGGTCGTAGCCATCTTCAGCAACAGTCGCCGAACCGGTGCGGTCGTAACCATCAGCGGCGACAGCGGCAGAACCCGTGCGGTCATAACCATCAGCAGCCACAGCAGAACCGGTGCGGTCGTAACCGTCGGCGGCGAAGGTGTTGGCAGCCAGTACAGACAGGGCGAAAGCGAGGATCAGTTTGGTTTTCATGGTTGTGTACTCCGAATGCGTTGGGGGTGTGTGTCTTGCTTGGGTTTAATGCTACGCCGATCAATTCGATTAAAAAGCGCAAAATAATGCTAAAAACTATCGATTAACCTGATGTTAAGGGCGGCGCATTTAAATCGCTTACGTCGTCGAAGCGAACGTCGCGCAGGTCATCGATCAGGTAGGGGCAGGATGCCGCGCCAGTATTAATTAGCGATTAATGGCGGGTGGGGGCGGGTGACAGATTTTTCATGCAGGGCTGGAGAGTGTGTCGACTCCAATCGCGAGCAGGCTCACTCCTACAGGGGAACGCATTCCAAATGTAGGAGCGAGCCTGCTCGCGAAGAAGCCATCACAGCCACCATTGCAGTGGCTGTGAAAACCCAATCAGTCAGTCACGATCCGCGAATGCTTTTGGGTGTCTTTCATGGTCACGTACACCAGCAGCGACACGGCAATGCACGCCGTCACGTACCAGTAGTAACCGGTTTCCATACCAATGCTCTTGAACCACAGCGCGATGTATTCAGCGGTGCCGCCGAAGATCGACACGGTCAGTGCGTACGGCAGGCCGACGCCCAGCGCGCGGATTTCAGTCGGGAACAGTTCGGCCTTCACCACCGCGTTGATCGAGGTGTAGCCGCTGACGATGATCAGCGCCGCCATGATCAGGAAGAATGCGCCCCACCAGGTTTGAATGGTGTGCAGGGTCATCAGGATCGGCACAGTGAAGATCGTGCCCAGCACGCCGAAAGCGATCAGGATCGGACGACGACCGATCTTGTCCGAGAGGCCACCGATGATCGGTTGCAGGCACATGAACAGGAACAGCGTGGCTGCCGAAATGGTGGTCGAGTCGGAGATGCTCATGCCGACGGTGTTCACCAGATATTTCTGCATGTAGGTGGTGTAAGTGTAGAACGCCAGAGTACCGCCCATGGTCAGGCCGACCACGGTCATCAATTCCTTTGGATGACGCATCAAGGTGCGCATCGCGCTTTCCTTGGACTTCTCTTTTTTGGTGAACGACTCGGTTTCTTCCATGCCGCGACGCAGGTACAGCGCAACGACTGCGCACAGTGCGCCGATGGCGAACGGGATACGCCAGCCCCACGCGTACAGCTGTTCAGTGGTCAGCACGTTTTGCAGCACGATCAACACGCCGAGCGCGATGAGCTGGCCGGAGATCAGGGTTACGTACTGGAAGCTGGAGAAGAAGCCGCGACGTTGCTTGGTCGCCATCTCGGACAGGTAAGTCGCCGAGGTGCCGTACTCGCCACCGACCGACAGGCCTTGCAGCAGACGGGCGAAGATCAGCAGGATCGGCGCGCCGATGCCGATGGTTTCGTAGTTCGGGCTGAGCGCGATCAACAGAGAGCCGAAACACATCAGATAGACCGAGGCCATCAGCGCTTTCTTGCGCCCGACCTTGTCAGCGTAGAGGCCCATCAGCCAGCCACCGATCGGACGCATGAGGAAGCCCACGGCGAAGATCGCAGCGGTGTTCATCAGTTGTGCGGTGGAGGAGCCGGCAGGGAAGAAGGATTTAGCGAAGTACAGCGAGAAGGCGGCATACACATACCAGTCGTACCACTCGACCATGTTGCCGACGGAACCGCTGAAGATCGATTTGATCCGGCTGGCGGTGGTTCTTTCTTTGGCGGGCACGGCAGCCGACCCAAGAGGCAGGGCGTTGGAGTTATCCATTGAAGGATCCTTCGTTTAATTGTTTTTGTGGAGCGCGTTAAAACGCAGCCTGCGTGGGCTATAGCAGGAGGTGTGCCAACGGGGGGAGGGGCGGTTTAGAGGGGTTGACGGGATCGGGTGAGCGGAAATCCGCTTATCGCAGAGGATCTATGAGCGGAATATCGCTCACTCCGATCATTCCCACGCTCTGCGTGGGAATGCCTCAACGGACGCTCTGCGTTCGGCTCTGGTGGGGACGCAGAGCGTCCCGGGCTGCATTCCCACGCGGAGCGTGGGAACGATCAATCCCAAGCCCGACTCACTCGCTCAAAAACATCTCCCGACTCAACCCATGCCGCTGCATCTTTTCATTAAACGTCCGTCTTGGCAGTTGCAGCTCTTCAAGCACCGCTTTCACATCACCCTTGTGCCGTGTCAGCGCCGCGCGCAAACACTGCGCTTCAAACGCTTCCTGCTGCGCCGCCAGCGATTGCCCCGGATCAATCCCCGGCGCCGGTTCATCCAGCCCCAGCACTTGTCGCTCGGCGACGTTCGCCAGTTCCCGCACATTGCCCGGCCAGTCGTGGCTGAGCAGATGACTCAACTGCGCGCCGCTCAACGGCGGAAAAGTTCGCCCCAAGCGTTCAGCCGCACTCTGCGCAAAGGTTTCAAACAGCAACGGGATGTCTTCACGACGATCACGCAGCGGTGGCAAGCGCAACTCCGCGACGTTCAAGCGATACGCCAGATCCTCACGAAAACGCCCGGCCCGCGCCTCGTCGAGCAAATCCGGTTTGGTCGCCGCAACGATGCGCAAATCCACGCGAATACTTTGATTCGAACCCAAGCGCTCGAGCCTCTGTTCCTGCAACACCCGCAGCAATTTCACTTGCTGGGCCAGCGGCATGCTTTCGATTTCATCGAGAAACAACGTGCCGCCCGAGGCGTATTCCAGCTTGCCGATGCGCTTGCCCGAAGCACCGGTAAACGCGCCGCTCTCATGCCCGAACAACTCGGCCTCAAACAACTGCTCGGGGATCGCCGCGCAGTTCAGCGCCACAAACGGCTTGTCCGCACGCGGGCCGAAATCATGCAGGCAACGTGCAACCAGTTCCTTGCCGCTGCCGGTTTCACCGCGGATCAACACGTTGACCGGCAGCGCCGCCAGATCGAGCACTTGCCGACGCAGTGTCTGCAAACCACGCGACACCCCGAGCAACGTCGTATCGAGTTTGGCGCGGTTGTCGGCTTGCTCGTGCAGCGCGCGGTTTTCCAGCACCAGGCGGCGTTTATCCAGCGCCCGGCGCAGGCTGCCCAACAGCGTTTCCGGGCTGAACGGTTTCTCCAGAAAGTCGTACGCACCATCGCGCATCGCTTCCACCGCCATCGGCACATCGCCATGGCCGGTGAGCAAAATCACCGGCAGATCAGCATCGCGTTTTTGCACTTCCGCCAACAACGCCAAGCCACCGATGCCGGGCATGCGCACGTCGCTGAGGATCACCCCGGGGAAATGCGCGGGCAGGGCGGCGAGGCATTCTTCGGCGCGGCTGAACAACTGCACCTCGAACCCCGACAGACTCAGCCACTGCTCGACTGCGTTGCGAATACTGCTTTCGTCATCGACCACCATCACCGAATTGAGCATCAGATATGCGCCTCCAGATCGATTGGCAGCGTCAGGCTGAACACCGCGCCGCTCTCGCCATTGTCGGCGCTCAGGCGACCGCCGGATTCATGCACGATGGCGAAGGAAACCGCCAACCCCAGACCCAAACCGTCGCCTACCGGTTTGGTGGTGAAGAACGGATCGAACACCTGACTCAGATGCTCTTCGGCAATGCCGCCGCCATTGTCGATGACGCTCAGGCGCCACAATTGTTCGTCGACTTCCAGACGAATCTCCAGACGCTTGCAGGTTTTGCCTTGCATCGCATCAAGGGCGTTGCGCAGCAGATTGATCAGCACTTGTTCGAGACGGATCGCATCGCCGCGCACCCACGCCGGCCGCGTCAGGTGCAGCACCAGACTGACCTGTTCGTCACGCAGACGCGCATCGAGCAATTGCAGCGCCTGATCGACCACCGTGGCCAGATCCAGCCGCTCGCGCAAACCGCTCGGGCTCTTGCGCGCGAACGTTTTCAGATGGCCCGTGAGCGCCGCCATGCGCGTGAGCATCTCGTCCACCGGTTTCAACGCTTTGTATGCATCGTCGACGCGGCCATGGTCGAGCAGCAGCCGCAGAGTCGCCAGTTGCATGCGCTGAGCGGTCAGCGGTTGATTGATTTCGTGGGCCAGCGCCGCCGACATCTGCCCCAGCGCTGCGAGTTTGGCCGACTGCACCAGACCGTCCTGCGCGGTGCGCAAATCGCGGGTGCGTTCTTCGACCAATTGTTCGAGTTCTGCGCGGCTGCGCTGGCGCATCTTCGCCAGACGCCAGCGCTGATTGAGGAACAACAGCAAAAAAACCAGCGCCAGCCACACCCCGGCAGCGGCGAGCCCGGCGTTGCGCAAATCTTCGAAGGCCACCTGCGGGTGACGCAGCAGATGCAACGTCCAGCCTTCGGCGGCCAGCGGCAGGGATTCCCACAGATAATCCGCCGTGCCTTGCGGGCCTTCAACCCGGCGTAGATCGCTGTTGTCGTCAAAACTGCGCAGCGCCAGATGCGTCAGCGGCACCAGCGCTTGCTTGTCGTATTGGCGGGTGGCTTTTATCTCGGCCATGTCGCTGGAACTCAGCGGTCGCAGCGAGCGATAGCGCCAGCCCGGCTGATTGGCGATGAAGATGATCCCGCGCGCATCGCTGACCAGCAGCGTGTCGCTGCCCTGGCTCCATTCCCGTTCCAGTTCGGGGAATTCCAGCTTGACCACCATCGCCCCGAGAAACTCATCCTTGTCGCCCAGCACCGCGCTGGACAGGAAGTAACCGGGAATGCCGCTGGTCACGCCCACCGCATAAAAACGCCCCGTGCCCTGGGTGCGGGTCTGACTGAAATACGGACGGAAGCCGTAGTTGTGGCCGACGTAACTGCTCGGCAGGCGCCAGTTGCTCGCGGCCACGGCGAGGCCCGTGTGGTCGAGCAATTCAAGGGTCGAGGACTGCGCCGCACCGTTGATCTTTTCCAGCTTCAGATTCAGCGTCGCCTGCTCTTCGGCATCCACTGAACCTGCCAGCGCCGAGCGCAATTGCGGATCCAGCGCCAGCACGGCGGGCAAGGCGCGATAACGGTCGATCAGGGTGTGCAACGAGTTGGCGTACAACGCCAGTTGCTGATTGGCACGCGCCGCATCTTCCTCCAGCGCCTGACGTTCGGCGTGGCGGATGGCAAGGGTCGCGGCAACGGCCGCCCCGGCGACGATCAGCAGGGAATACAACGACAGACGCAAGGTACGGGAAGTCGGCAGCATGCTGGGCAGATGGGTGGCAGGTCGGGCGGGAAAGATAGCATGGGCGGGCATGGCGGCCCATGAGTGCGCAGGTAATCGTACGGTGACCTCGGATTTCTTCGGTTACGCAAAGGAATCCATTGGGATTGGGTTCGGGGTCTTGTCTCTTTTGAAGAAGCCTTTGAATTGTGTCCACCAGGAGTTATCTGCTTGAACGCTATCACCGGCTGCGGATGCGAAGTCGTTCAGCGAGCCACTGATCGAGGATCTGGCTCCCAGACTTTCATTATTCACAGGTTCGACCACGTCAGCAGTTGCGCTGAGCATGGTTTTTTCAAGTCTACGAACCGTTCGAGAAACTCTCTCACCGATTCACCTACCGGCGTCCCGGTGGTGATGCGTAGTTGGACTGACAGGTGCGCAAGATCAATTTATATGCTTGCACAAGATTTTTATCACGAAATGCAAAAGGCCGGTTCATCCTCGCAGATGAACCGGCCTTTTCAGTGCTGCAAAAAAACTTACTGCACTTCTACCGCCAGGCTTTCGCTAATCTTCTGTTGCCAGATCGCAGGGCCGGTGATGTGTACCGACTCACCTTTGCTGTCTACCGCAACGGTGACCGGCATGTCTTTGACTTCGAACTCGTAGATCGCTTCCATGCCCAGTTCGGCAAACGCCAGTACTTGCGACTTCTTGATCGCCTGAGCCACCAGGTAAGCAGCGCCGCCAACGGCCATCAGGTACACCGCTTTGTTGTCCTTGATCGCTTCGATTGCGGTAGGGCCGCGCTCGGATTTGCCGATCATGCCCAACAGGCCGGTTTGCTCAAGGATCTGACGGGTGAACTTGTCCATCCGCGTCGCGGTGGTCGGGCCAGCCGGGCCAACCACTTCGTCACCGACCGGATCAACCGGGCCAACGTAGTAGATGAAGCGACCTTTGAGGTCGACCGGCAGTGTTTCACCCTTGTTGAGCATCTCGACCATGCGCTTGTGCGCGGCGTCGCGCCCGGTGAGCATTTTGCCGTTGAGCAGGACGGTTTCGCCCGGCTTCCAGCTCTGCACGTCTTCCGGGGTCAGGGTGTCGAGGTTGACGCGACGGGCCGACGGGCCGGCTTCCCAGACGATTTCCGGGTAGGCGTCCAGCGGTGGCGCTTCCAGCGAGGCTGGACCTGTACCGTCGAGCACGAAGTGCGCGTGACGGGTGGCGGCGCAGTTCGGGATCATGCACACCGGCAGCGAGGCTGCGTGGGTCGGGTAGTCCATGATTTTCACGTCGAGCACGGTGGTCAGGCCACCGAGGCCCTGGGCGCCGATGCCCAACTGGTTGACCTTCTCGAACAGCTCCAGACGCATTTCTTCGATGCGGTTCTGTGGGCCACGGGCTTTCAGCTCGTGGATGTCGATGGATTCCATCAACACTTCTTTGGCCATCACCGCAGCTTTCTCGGCGGTGCCGCCGATGCCAATACCGAGCATGCCCGGTGGGCACCAGCCGGCGCCCATGGTCGGAACGGTCTTGAGCACCCAGTCAACGATCGAGTCGGACGGGTTGAGCATGGCCATTTTCGATTTGTTCTCGGAACCGCCGCCCTTGGCCGCCACGTCCACTTCCACGGTGTTGCCCGGGACGATGGAGTAGTGAATTACGGCCGGGGTGTTGTCCTTGGTGTTCTTGCGAGCGCCCGCCGGGTCGGCGAGGATCGAGGCACGCAGGACGTTTTCCGGCAGGTTGTAGGCGCGACGCACGCCTTCGTTGATCATGTCGTCCAGGCCCATGGTGGCGCCATCCCAACGTACGTCCATGCCGACGCGCACGAACACGGTGACGATGCCGGTGTCCTGGCAGATCGGGCGGTGGCCGGTGGCGCACATGCGCGAGTTGATCAGGATCTGCGCCATCGAGTCACGGGCCGCTGGCGATTCTTCGCGCAGGTAGGCTTCGTGCATCGCCTGGATGAAATCCACGGGGTGGTAGTAGGAAATGAATTGCAGGGCGTCGGCAACGCTCTGAATCAGGTCGTCTTGCTTGATCACGGTCATGAGTCGCGCTCCTCTAAAAGACGGGAACATTTTAATAGGGCAGCTTTGAGCTTCGAGCTTTGAGCGACAAGTTACGACAGTACGCGGACTGCCTGCGCTTGCGGCCTGGAGCTTGCAACTTGAAGCTGGCCCTTTGGGCCGGGCACGCCGGGGCTGCTGGCGCGACGCTAAAAAGGCGCGGCAGTATACCGCGCATCAAAGGGGCATACACGCGCCGGCAGTCATTCGTTGGTCGCATACCGCACACTGACTGCCACCACCATACCCCTGTGGCGAGGGGATTTATCCCCGTTGGGCTGCGAAGCGGCCCCCTGCGGTGTTCCAGTTAAATCAAGTGTTCAGGTTTAGCGACTGCTGCGCAGCCCAACGGGGATAAATCCCCTCGCCACAGGGGGGCTCGCCGTGACGTAGATGCGAGGTAGGCAGGTCAGCCATTTGACGTCAATTTTCGGGCCCGAAAATCGGTGGTCATTTATCGACTACCCCTCTAAAGTGGCTGCCGGTCTGTAGAGTAGGACACTCAGTCAGCCTCCTATCGCACGGTGAGTCAACGATTGACCCATAACGCCATACAACGTCTTTTGCTCAAACGTTTTGCCCTTGCTGCAGCCACCTATGGATTGGCTCTGCTGCTACTGTGGCTGGCGTTTTTTACCGGGCATTACCAACAATCCCTCAATACTGTGGCCGTCGGCAGCGCCCTCGTGGTGATCAGTCAGGCAACCCTGTTCGTGTTGTTCTGGACCGGGCGCAACCAGCGCTTCGACGATCCGAGCATGACCGAAGTGCAGGTGCTGCTCGGCCTCGGCTGGCAAACCTGGCTGATCGCCCATCTGGATGAGGCGCGTGGCGCCTTTCTGGTTTTTTACGTGCTGATCCTGCTGTTCGGGCTGTTCCATCTCAGCAGGCGCGCGTTCATTCGAACGGCGCTGCTGGTGTTCTTCAGTTTCTGCGCCATCACCTTGTGGGACGGTTACAACTTCCGCTTGGCCGAGCCCGCACTGGCCGCGTTGCAAGTGTGCATTCTGGCGATGGTGCTGGCGTGGCTGGTGCTCTACGCACGCTTCGTTCAGGTTTCGCGACAACGCCAGCGTCAGCGCCGGTTTGCCTTGCAGGCGCACCAGGACACCCTGCGCGGGATGATGCGGCAACTGGAAGATCTGGTCGCCACCGATGAGCTGACCGGGTTGTTCAACCGTCGTCATTTCCTGCGTCTGGCCTCGCGCGAGCTCAATGAAATGGACGAAGACGTGGCGCACGGCCTGGCGCTGATCGACCTCGATCACTTCAAACGCATCAACGACATGCACGGCCATGCCGCCGGCGATCAAGTGTTGCAGGCGTTCGCCGGCGTTGCTCAAGCGTGCTTGCGCGACGGTGATGTGCTGGCGCGCTACGGGGGTGAAGAGTTCGTGGTGTTGCTGCCCAACTGCGATGCCGAACAGTTGACCGCGTGCTGCGAGCGTCTGCGCGTTGCGTTCGCCGATGTCGAACTGGTGGGCCTGAATGTGCGCAACCTGAGTCTTTCGGTCGGTATGACTTTGTTGGAAATGGGCGATGATCTGGACGACGCGTTACATCGCGCCGATCAGGCGCTCTATCGGGCCAAGCGCGACGGGCGTAATCGCTGTGCGGCGGCGTGGGAGAACGTCGATGCCTGAACTTCGCGTCGGTGAACGGCAGTGGTCGGTGGCGTCGGGCACTAATCTGCTCGACGCTCTCAACCAGAATGGCGTTGCCGTGCCGTACAGCTGCCGCGCCGGCAGTTGCCATGCGTGTCTGGTGCAATGCGTGCAAGGTTTGCCTGCCGACAGTCGCCCGGATGCCTTGAGTGCCGAACAACGGCAAGAGGGCTGGCGACTGGCCTGCCAATGTCAGGTGACTGAAGACTTGCAGGTACACACCTTTGACCCGATTGTCGACGGTCGCCCGGCGGTGGTCGAAGCGCTGGATTGGCTCAGCGACAGCGTGCTGCGCCTGCGCCTGACCCCGCAACGTCCATTGCGCTACAGCGCCGGGCAACATCTGGTGCTGTGGATCAATCACATCGCCCGGCCGTATTCGCTGGCGAGCCTGCCGGAAGAAGATCGTTTTCTCGAATTCCACCTTGATTGCCGCCAGCCCGGCGAATTCAGCGACGCCGCCCGGCGTTTGCAGATCGGCGATGCGATCCGCCTCGGCGAACTGCGCGGCGGCGCCTTGCATTACGACCCCGACTGGCATGACCGGCCGCTGTGGCTGCTCGCGGCAGGCACTGGTTTAGGCCCGCTGTTCGGGGTGCTGCGTGAAGCGTTGCGCCAGGATCACCAAGGCGCAATCCGTGTCATTCACCTGGCCCATGACGATCGCGAACACTATCTGGCCAAACCCCTTGCGGCGCTTGCTGCCCAGCGTGAAAACCTTAGTGTCGAACTGTGGACGGCGGCCGAGTCAGCCGCCGCTTTGGCGCAACTGCGCCTTGTCTCCAGACAAACCCTGGCTTTAGTCTGCGGCTCGACGGCCAGTGTCGACGCCTTCGCCCGGCGCCTGTACCTGGCCGGACTGCCGCGCAATCAACTGCTGGCCGATGTGTTCCTGTCCCGCGGTTGAGCGCTAATGCTTATCGGGTTTCATAGGTTCTTTGTGGCCAAGTCTTTATGGTCAGAGGATTTTTTGTGGCAAGGGGATTTATGTGGCAAGGAGATTTTGTGGCCTGGGGATTATGTGGCGAGGGGATTTATCCCCGTTTGAGTGCGCAGCGCTCACAAGATTTTGGGGCCGCTGCGCAGCCCAGCGGGGATAAATCCCCTCGCCACAAAAATCCCCTCACCACAAAAGCCCCCTGGCCACAGAAAGTCCCCTAGCCAAAGAAAGCACTATCCCCACTTGAACTTCGTGAGCCCGACTATCGCCGAGACCCACCATGACCGAAGCCATCCTGCTGGAACGTGAACGCGGTTTGCTCACCCTGCGCCTCAACCGCCCGGACAAAAAAAACGCCCTCACTCGCGCCATGTACAGCCGCCTCGCCGAGGCCCTGAAGCGTGCCGACAGCGACCCCGAAATCAACGCCGTGCTGATCACCGGCAGCGCCGCGTGCTTCACCGCCGGCAACGACATCGCCGACTTCATCCAGCAACCACCCAGCGACCTCGACAGCCCGGTGTTTCACTTCATGCTCAACCTGCTCGAATGCCACAAACCGGTCATCGCCGCAGTGGCCGGCGCGGCGGTGGGCATCGGCACCACGTTATTGCTGCATTGCGATCTGGTTTACGTGGCCCGCGATGCACGGTTGCGCATGCCGTTCGTTAACCTCGGTTTGTGCCCAGAATTCGGCTCCAGCCTGATCCTCCCGCGCTTGCTCGGCCAAGCCAAAGCGTCGGAGTTGCTGTTGCTGGGCGAAGGCTTTACCGGTGAACAAGCGGCGCAATGGGGCATTGCCACTGAAGCTTTGGACAATGGCGATGCTGCGTTGAGCAAGGCGCGGGAAATGGCGCTACGTTTCGATGATTTGCCGGCAGAAGCGGTGCGCATCAGCAAGCAACTGATGAAGGCGCCGGATCGTGAGTTGATCCGCAACGTGATCGAGGAGGAGGGCGTGTTATTTACCCAGCGCCTTAAGTCGCCAGAGGCATTGGCGGCGTTGACCGGGTTTATCAAACGGCATTGATTTTTGGGTGGCCGGATTGGCCCCATCGCGAGCAGGCTCACTCCTACAGTTGGAATGCGTTCCCCTGTGGGAGCGGGCTTGCTCGCGAATGCGTCGCCACCGTCAACACATCAATCAGCCCAGATAACGACTCACAGCCGATCGCATGGCTTTTTTGCCAGCGATCAAAACCTGCCGGAGATCCCCGGTCGTAACGCTGTTTGTGTAATTCAAAATACCCTCAGTCGGTGTTTCGGTGAGCCCATCGATACCGAACGTCGAATCCATTTTGCCTTGGGCGGTGATACGACCCGCCAGCGCCAGACCCCGAGTATTCAACTCACCCGCGACGACGATGGTCTGTTCACTGTCGAGTTCGGCACTGTTCAACTGCAAACTGACAAATGGCCGCTCGACGATAAGTGCCTGACCGGCATTGAAGTCCGGGTCGGGATGACCGCTCGGTGAAAGCCTGTTCACATAGCCTTTTACCGTTGACCCGGTGGTGGTAAACGAGCCGGCTACAGCAGGTTTGTCATCCGGTTGCAGGAGCAGCGAATTGAGTCTCAAGATCCCGCCAGTCAGGTTGAACAGGGTAAAACCATTTGTTCCAAACAACGGATTGATCGTTCCCGTCGCATCGAAATCAGCCACAAATCCTCGATTGCCGGAATTGCCGGCTACCAGAAAATGGCCGTTATCCCGGATGATCAATCCGACGGAGGCAGTACTTTGCTGTTCGATCTGAAAGAAGGCATAACCGGTGTTATTGAACAGTGTGTCCAGATGGCCGTTTGGCGTCAGCTGAATCAATAACCCTTGATTGTTATACGGCCAGAGGCCACGGCTGTTGAAGGCCAGCAACAGCTTGTGACTGGCAGGAATAATCGCGCCAGCAAGGGCGGCTTCACCGATGTCCCCTGAGTCGATATCGGACGAGTGAAGACCGGTCGGTAAAGGCTCTCTGAAAACAAATACGCCGTTTTTTCCAAACAGTAGATCGATGGTTCCCTCGCCATTGAATCGTGCGACTGCCGGGTAGTTTTGGGTCGCCGGACTGCCCTCCTGAAGGAAGCCGGTCACCAAGAGTTTATCGGCACTCAGTTCACGAATGCCGGTAGGAATCGAAGTGCCTGCGGTTCCCAAAAATCCCCAGCGCGAGTAACCGTCAAGCCCGAAGGAAGTGTCGAGCACGCCATTCTTGTTCAAGCGAAACAGTTTGAAGTCGCTGCCGTCTCGCAGCACGCCGACAATCTTGCCCTGTTGCAAGCCAGAACTTTTCAGCACGGTGATGGCTTTCACCTCGCTGCCTTCAAGCACGGTCACGCCGTCGAGACCAAAAGTCCTGTCCAGATCGCCTGCACGGCGGGCCGGTTGCGTCGTATTGATCAACATCCTGTCGCTCCAACTCTGATCGAGTACCCAAGGCGGGTGATCGAGGAAAGCCATTCAATCGGAGAAGTTGAGCAGTGCCTACTGGCAGAAATTACAGGTCATATAATTTGCCCGACGCGTGTTGACCAGAAAACAAAAAGCCCCGCCATTCACATGGCGGGGCTTTCGTTTTTCAACAGCCGATCAATCAGACCTGTGGGTCGCCCACGTGCAGGATCTTCATGCCGTTGGTGCCGCCGGTGGTGTGGTAGCTGTCGCCCTTGGTCAGGATGACCCAGTCGCCTTTTTCCACAACGCCGCGCTTGACCAACTCGTCGATCGCCTTCTGGCTGACTTCGTGCGGTTCCAGCGAAGCCGGATCGAACGGTACGGTGTACACGCCACGGAACATCGCGGCGCGCGCCTGAGTTTCGCGGTGCGGCGAGAACGCGTAGATCGGCACCGAGGAACGGATGCGCGACATGATCAGCGGGGTGTAGCCACTTTCGGTCAGCGCGATGATCGCTTTAACGCCCGGGAAGTGGTTGGCGGTGTACATGGTCGCCAGTGCGATGCTTTCGTCGCAACGGGTGAATTCCTTGCCGATACGGTGGCTGGAAGTCTTGCCGGTCGGGTGCTTTTCAGCGCCGACGCAGATGCGCGCCATCGCTTGAACCGCTTCCAGCGGATACAGACCTGCAGCGGATTCAGCAGACAACATCACGGCGTCGGTGTAGTCGAGCACGGCGTTGGCCACGTCGGACACTTCGGCGCGGGTCGGCATCGGGTTCTGGATCATCGACTCCATCATCTGGGTCGCGACGATCACAGCCTTGTTGTGGCGGCGTGCGTGCAGAATGATTTTCTTCTGAATGCCCACCAGCTCGGCGTCGCCGATTTCCACACCGAGGTCACCGCGGGCAACCATCACCGCATCGGAAGCCTTGATCAGGCCGTCGAGGGTTTCGTCGTCTGCGACGGCTTCAGCACGTTCGATCTTCGCCACCAGCCAAGCGGTGCCGCCGGCTTCGTCGCGCAGTTGACGGGCGTATTCCATGTCGGCAGCGTCACGCGGGAAGGATACCGCGAGGTAGTCGACTTCCATTTCAGCGGCGAGCTTGATGTCGGCCTTGTCTTTTTCAGTCAGGGCCGGAGCGGTCAGGCCGCCACCGCGACGGTTGATGCCTTTGTGGTCGGACAGCGGGCCGCCGATGGTCACGGTGCAATGCAATGCGTCGTCAGTTTGGGTATCAACGCGCATGACCACACGACCGTCGTCGAGCAGCAACTCGTCGCCTACGCCGCAGTCTTTAACCAGATCCGGGTAGTCGATGCCGACCACTTGCTGGTTGCCTTCGGTCAGAGGATGGCTGGTGGAGAAGGTGAACTTGTCACCGATCTTCAGCTCGATCTTCTTGTTGGCGAATTTGGCGATACGGATTTTCGGGCCTTGCAGGTCACCCAGCAGGGCGACGAAGCGGCCGTGCTTGGCGGCAATGTCACGCACCAGTTTCGCGCGAGCCTTGTGCTCGTCGGGGGTGCCGTGGGAGAAGTTCAGACGGGCAACGTCCAGGCCAGCCAGAATCAGCTGTTCGAGAACTTCCGGCGAGTTACTGGCCGGGCCAAGGGTAGCGACGATTTTGGTACGACGGACGGACATGCAAAGACTCCTGAGTTCAAGCGCAAGCGAAGGCTACTATGCTCTTGGGGTGTAGTCATTGTTCGAATGCACTACTTTTTGTGAAGGGCTTTGTTAATAGTTTCTTTATTGAACGCCATGAACGCGACAATCGGCACAAACCGTTCTGAAGATTTTCGACGCAAGGTCGATACAGAGCACAAGACAGGAGAACCCCCATGCGATTGTTGCCCATTGCCGCCCTTGCCCTCAGCGTCCTCGCCGTCACGGGCTGCACCCGTTGGTCGATGAACCACCATTTAAACAACGCCTACAGCGCCTACGATCGTGGCAATTGCGAGCAGGTCATGCTCGAACTGTCCAAGGTCGAACGCGCCAGCCGTGCCCGCCCGTACGTGTGGCCGGAAGTGTCGATGATGCGCGGTCAGTGCCTGGAACGGCAAAGTATGTTTGTCGATGCCGCGCAGACCTATCAGTTCATCATCGCCTCGTACCCCAACAGCGAATACGCCTACCGTGCCCGCGCCCGTTTGGAGACCCTACAAAGCCTGGGTCATTACCCAACGCGCAGCGCCGCAGCCGTGGTACGTCCAACGCGTTTCTGATGACAGTTGTCATACAAAATCTGGCCGTGCGCACAGGCTGAGCTATAGTCGAATGATCCGGATTTAGAGCGCTGTCTCTGATCCGGGGCAACACCTGCGACTGGCAAGTGGTCAAGTGACGGCGACGTAGCGACCGTCACACCGGAAGCGGGGAGAGCGGGCCTGCCGAACAGGTTCGTTCCGAAGCAAAGGTGCGGCTCTGTGACGGAGCCCTGCATGGCGAACTGCGCATGTTTACCGACCGCCGGATTGAACGGCACCAACTGCCGTACTTCTTGAGAGTGTTCAACAGCGTCACCGACAAACCGATTGGCTTTCTCGGCAACGTTTCAGAAGACGGGCTGATGCTTATCAGCCAGTTACCGATGATGATCGGAGTTGATTTCGCGCTACGTCTGAAAATCCCCATGGGTGATGGTTGCCACCAGGTCATCGACTTTTCGGCGTGCTGTTTGTGGTGTCACGAGGATGCAACCCCGCAACATTACGATGCTGGTTTCAGTTTGCACCGACCGCCTGCCGAGTATGGGCAACTGGTGCGAGCGTTGAAGCAGTACTTCAGTTTTCAGCCGTTGCCGGCGTCTGCCTGATAATGGGGAAATTCAGCCTGCGGTAGCTCAGGGCAGTGCGCATAAATGTGGCTGCCGCAGACTGCAAATTCTAAGTTTTATTAGCAATCGCTCGTTCACTATCCAATGTTTTTTCAGCTAGCAACAATCCCATCTCGCTCAATTGATATATTGCCATTGCCAAATGGCGGGGCTTATCTTCCAAACTGTCCGCTAGATCCAGCAAAAGAATACTCACAGACGAAAACGTTTCATAGGTCTGGATAGCGATAGCTTCGGAATTGATTTCTGGAGAAACCATAAACATTTGCATACCTCGGTCTACGGAGTTACGGGAAGGTATATCAGGTTTTAAATAGTGGTCTAAAGCGCGTTCAGCTGCTTCGTGGAGTTTTCTTGAGTCTTGTGAAGCATACGGGGAAGTATCAGTAGGATCTATTTCAGGTGGATTTGGTGTAATTTTAAACATTGCCTTGTTTCCTTGTTTGATGACACCACACGCTTCGCGACTAAGGGAAGGGTGGCGGCTATGCGCAGGTTAGTCGACCGGTGGAAACAAGGCTTTTCCGGCGCGCCCTAGGGCGCCCTGCACATAGCCACCATCAAGTGCGGGTATGAAAACCCTACGAGATGATGTGATGCACCTTGTTAATCCACCGGGCGACTAAACCCGATCGCTGGTCGTCAGCGACATGCATCAATTTAATGGGCGGCACCTAGCGTGTAAGTCAGTCAGTTCTGATGGGAGTGTAGGGAACGGCGCCAAGCGTTGTAGTCCGAATCCCCCGGCAAGACATGCTCCGAATCATGGAGAGCTATGCTTTTTTAAATCAGTTCGGAAGTTTTAGGGAGGGTGCCAAGTAGCTGTATAGCTACTTGGTATTAAATTATTAGTGGCAGGTCTTGTTTGGGTGTGACTTGAGTGATTTTAAAAACCTTTCATGCTTCTGTTGCAATAAGCGTTGTCATTTTTTTACTCTGAGTTTGGCGAAGCCCTGTTTAATGTAGCCGGCATTTTCACCAATTATACTCAGTGCACCTCGGATGTTTTCACCAACCTCATTTAAACCCTCCTTCTCTGCGTGCAGCGTCAATTCCATGATGGCGGCCTCTAGACCCAATTGATTCTGATACATCCTTTCCAATAAATCAGACAGCGAATATTCATCTGGCATTGGTTCGACTCCGTTCGAGAAAAGACAAGCATAGCAACGGTTTTCGGGTGCAGCGCTTTGAAAATTGTTTACGTCTTTCTATTGAACAGGCTGTAGATCGGATCAGTAGTCCGTTGAAAATGCTGCGTGGGAATAAACCACCTTCAAAACGTACCAGCCTTCTTCCAGCTCAAGTAACGCGTCACCAACTCAGTCCCTAACGACTGTGGCCGCACATCCAGCGTATGAACGCCATGTGCGGTCAACCTTTCATGGCATTCATTGCGCGCATTCAGATAGTCCACGGTGCCGCAATAGGTCAACGCTTCATCCAGTGTCTGAACGGTGCTCTGCGGCACTTGATCAAGTACGCCTTCACGCAGGCTCGCCACCAACACTCGATGCTGCTGGCTCAAGCGTTTTACGGCGGTGAGCAGTTCCTCGTCGTCGTCATCGCGCAGGTTGGTGACCAGTATCACCAGCGCCCGACGCTTTTGCCGCGACAGCAGTTGGCTGACGGCCGCTTGATAGTCCGCCGTGCGCTGAGTGCTTTGCAGGTCGTAGACACTGTTGAGAACGATATTGAGCTGACCCGCACCTTTAACCGGTGCGAGGTAATGCGGCTGGGCATTGGCCAGGGTACACAAACCCACCGCATCGCCCTGACGCAGGGCCACGTAGCTGAGCAGTAAACAAGCATTCAGCGCATGGTCGAAGTGCGAGAGTTCGTCGTCCTGGCTACGCATGCGGCGGCCACAATCGAGCATGAAGATGATCTGCTGATCGCGTTCGTCCTGATATTCACGGGCAATCGGTGTGCGCTGGCGGGCGGTGGCTTTCCAGTCGATCTGGCGCAGGCTGTCGCCTTCGCGAAATTCGCGCAGTTGATGAAATTCCAGACCCTGACCACGGCGCTGCTTTTGCCGCACGCCGAGCTGACTGAGCCAGTTGTCCACGGCCAGCAGTTCACCGCCGTAGAGGCGGGCGAAGTCCGGGTAGACGCGGGTGTGATCGGTGACGTCGAGCAGGCGTTTGCCTGTCCATAAACCCAGCGGGCTGGGCAGGTTGATTTCGCAGCGTTCAAAGCTGAAATGACCGCGCTGGAGCGGGCGCAGGCGGTAGCCGACATGGCTGATTTTGCCGGGCTGCAGTTCGACGCTGAGCGGCAGGTTTTCGAAGCTCAGGCCTTCCGGGACATGATCGAAGATGTGCAGGTGCAGTGGCTCGCTGAAGGGGTGTTCAACGTCCAGGCGGATTTCGCTCCAGCGACCAAGTGCGAGGCTGCCGGGCATGTGCCGTTTGACGCGGATGGCGGGCAGGCGTTTGAGGCGCAGGGCATCGATGGCGGCCAGGGCCAGCAGGGCGAGGAGTAAGCCCCAGGTGATCGCCGGCAGGCTGGGCGGGAGGGCGATTTGCAGTGCCTGCAAGGTGCCCAGGGCGATGCCGATGGCCATGAGCAGTGTTAGCCAGATTAGTAAGAGTTTTGATGGTTTCATGGCTTGGCACCGGGCTGTCTGTTGCAAAAATCGCAGCCTTCGACGGCTCCTGCATGAGTGATGTGTAGGAGCTGCCGGAGGCTGCGATCTTTTCTGCCCAAAACGGATTTCACAGGCGCGGCGCCGGGATCTGGTCGAGCAGTTGCTGCAATACCTGATCGACTTGCAGGCCTCCGATGTCCAGTTCCGGGGCGATGCGTACGCGGTGGCGCAGCACGGCCAACGCGCAGCCTTTGATGTCGTCGGGGATGACGAATTCGCCGCCGCGTAACAGGGCGCGGGCGCGGGCGCAGCGCACCAGGGCAATCGAGGCGCGAGGCCCGGCGCCGAGGGTCAGCCCCGGCCAGCTGCGCGTGCTGCGCGCCAGTCGTACGGCGTAATCGAGGACTTGATCGTCCAGCGGCAAATCACTGGCAATGCGTTGCAGCGCTTGCACGTCTTTGGCTTGCAGCACGGTGCGCAACGGTTGCACATCAAGCATGTCGGCGCGGGTCGAGCGACTGACCTGACGCACCATGTTCAACTCCTGATCGGCGTCGGGGTAATCCATGCGCACCTTGAGCATGAAGCGGTCGAGTTCGGCTTCGGGCAGCGGGTAAGTGCCTTCCTGTTCAATCGGGTTTTGCGTGGCCAGCACCATGAACGGCTGAGCGATGGGCTGGGCGCGGCCTTCGAGGGTGACTTGCCTTTCTTGCATCGCTTCGAGCAGCGCCGCCTGGGTTTTCGCCGGGGCGCGGTTGATCTCGTCGGCCAGCAGCAAATTGGTGAACAGCGGGCCTTTGCGCAATTTGAACTGCTCGGTTTGCAGGTCATAGACGGCATGACCGGTGACGTCGCTGGGCATCAGATCCGGGGTGAACTGGATACGCGCGAACTCGCCACCGAAGCAGCGCGCCAATGCACGCACCAGCAAGGTTTTACCCAGCCCCGGCACACCTTCGAGCAGCACGTGGCCACCGGCGATCAGTGCGGTCAGCACGTCGTCGATAACCTGATTCTGGCCAATCAGGGCTTTCTGCAATTCGCTGCGAACCGCTTGCGCCAGTTGGCTGGCGCGCTGGCGTTGCTGGGCGGCGTGGCTGGCGCTGCCGGGCTCGGTCTGTTCACTCATAGCGTGTTCCTCAAGGTTTGCAGGTGGGCAACCTGACGGCAGAACTCGGCGCTGGACAAACGCTGGTTCGGAACCGGGCTCAGGGCCTGGCTGATGGCGCGGGTGGGCTGGCGGGTCAGGCGTGACAGTGCCAGCCATTGTTCGGCAACGTTCAATCGATCAAAACCGGGATGACGACGGCGCGCGCGACGCAACACGTCTTGTTGCAAGGCTTGCAGCAGCGCTTGCTGACCGTTGTGGCGCAGCAGGAAATCCGCGCTGGCACGCAGGTGTTCCTGCAATTGTCGGCGGCCGCTCGGCGCCGGTGCCTGAAGCGGGCCGTGGCGCACACCGACATGCCACAACCACAGGCCGATCAAGGCGAGCAGGGCGACGATGGCCTGCGGGAAGTAGCGCCAGAGCAAGGTCAGCAAGCCGTCGTGTTCGGTGTTGTAGATCAGCGTGACGTCGGTGTCGGCGCTCAGGTACCAGAGCAGCCAGGCATTGTCGTATTGAGCGATGGTCTGGCTTTTCCACAGCTCGGCGTCAGTGACCACGGTGATCGAGCCGAGGCTGTAAGGCAGTTGCATCATGTGCGTGGCTTTGCCGCTGTTGGCCCAGGCTTGCGCGAGGTTTTTCGGGTCGTCGAGGTGGAAGTCCGTGTCGAACCCGGCATAGGCCGGCGCGTCTTCATCTTCCACATACAGCTTGGTCAATTTCGGGAAGGGGTCTTGCTCAAGGTCTTTGGGCGGATCCTTGAGATCCTTGCTCAGCGATTGATGCAGTTGCACGCGATCGAGCAACAGGTCGTTGCTCTGTTTGGTCTGTTCGTCCCATAACGATTCAGCGACAAACACCAGTCGCCCGCCGGCCCGCGTCCAGTTCAACACTTGTTCGACCTGACGTGGGGTCATGCGTGAGCGGTCGTTGAACAGCAGCAGCGTGTGTCGGCGTGGGTCGATATCCGGCAGCACGGAAAGGCTTTCGGCATGACTGACTTTGAGGCCGCGCTCACGCAAAAACATTTCCGCCGCCAGATACGGATTGGCTTGGGCAGCAGGGGACGGGCCGTGATCGACTTCTTCCTGATACGGCTTGGCCTTGAGAAACAGAAACACGCTCAATGCGATCAGCAGTGCGACGAGCACTGCGCCGACCCAGCACAGGGTACGGCGATTCAACGGGCAGCTCCGTGGCCAAACAAGGCGCGCCAGCCGTCGCACAATTCCTGTTGCAGATGCGCCGCCGGGATTCGATGCCCGTAGGCCATGTTCTGCCAGTGCACAGTGAGGTTGCGACTGAAGGCGAGCAACTCCGGTCGCTGCAGTTGTTCTACGCGCGCCAGCACCTGATTTTCGGTGTCGGCAGGTTTCAGCGTCAGATCGAAGTCATGCAGCAGATGGCTGAGCAGACCGCGATAGAGCAGGCTCAACGCCGCGCGCGGTTGGCTGAACCAGAGTTGTTCGGCGCTGGCGGCGATGTCGTCGGGCAAGGTGTCGCGGTTCAAATCCAGACCGAACGCTTGCTGCGGCACCGCTCGTTTTGGCAGCGCTGGCAGTTTCGGCCGGCGACTGACGAAGGCCCGGAGAAACTCGCGGTAACGCCAGATCAGCCAGCCGATCAAGGCAATCAGCACACCCCACAACAGCACCTCGATCAGCTTGGCCAGCCCATTGAAGTGTCGACCGTCGAGCCAGCCCAGCAGGGTTTTCAGCCATTGCGGTGCGTCGCCGGGTTTTGCGTCTTTGGCCGGCGCTGCCGGGTCTTCGTCAAAACGGTAGCGGGTGACCGATTCCTTGTTCTTGAACGGTGGTTGTTCGAGCAAGGCCTTGATGCTGTCGTGGGAGGCCTGACTGGTCAGCGGCTGATTTAACAAACGCGGTGCATCCGGACGGGTGTCGGGTTCAGCCGCCCAGACCGAGGGCACATTCGGCAGCACCAGACAGATCGCCAGCAACAGACCGAGCACGCCGTTGTTCAGGCGCTGGCGCAAACGCCGGAACACCAGTTCGATGTCCCACGCTTCCAGTTGCGTGCGGCGGTTCAGATACAGGCTGAATCCGCAGGCGACGTAGATCGGTTCCCAGACCACCAGCACCAGCGCGTAAAAGGCGTTGGTCAGGTGTTCGAGCCAGCGCCAGTCATGATCGGCCGAGAGAATCAGCGACTGCCAGTCCCAATCGGTTTCCACTTGCTGCGGCAGCAACAGATAGAACAGCACCATCAAGCCGATCCACAGCGCAGTCTCCAGATGCACGCCAACGATGGTCAGCCATTGCGCCGCGCCGGCGTTGCGCTGCAACAGCACGTGCAGGCGTTGTTGGCGAGCATTGCCGTCGAGGCCTTCGAGTTGCACCACCGGCAGCAGAAAGCTGCGGCTGAAGCTCAAGCGGCGCCAGGTCAGGCTGGCCAACAGTTGCGGTTTGAGCAGGCGCGGCCATTCGCGCAGCGCTTGTTTGAGGGTGGGCGTTTCGCCGAACAGCGCTTTGGAGAGGATGTACAGCGGCAGGCGTTCGTACGCTGGTTTCAGCCACCAGAATATAAACACGGCCAGCGTCGGCGAATCCCAAAACACCAGGCTGAGCAGGGCGAACAGCGGCAAGGTGACGATCGCCCAACTGGTCATCAGCAAGCGTCGATGTTGCTGACACATGAGCACGCCCAGATCCATGGCTTCCCAGGTCGTGCGCGGGCGGATCACCACGGTGGCGTCACTCAGGCGCATGGCGTGTCCTTCCGGCGAACAGCAGGTAGCACGCGACCAACGTCCAGAGTCCGGCGCCGACCAGGTATTTGGTCAGCGGCGCGACACTGGTTTTCGATGACCAATAGGCCTCGATAAACGCCGCGATCAGCAGGAACAACATCACCCCGCAGACCAGCAACACGCTTTTGCGCGCTGCTCGTTTCAGGGCTTCGGCGCGGGTAAGGCGTCCCGGGGCGATCAACGCCCAGCCGAGTTCCAGACCGGCCGCGCCGGCGAGGGCAATTGCCGTCAGTTCGAAGGCGCCATGGGCGATGACGAACGACCAGAAGTTCTGGCCGAAACCGATCTCGGTCAGATGCCCGGCCACCGCGCCGATGACCAGCCCGTTGTAGAACAGAAAGAATGCGCTGCCCACGCCCATCAACAATCCACTGGCGAAGGTCTGAAAGGCGATGCCGATGTTGTGCATCACGTAGTAGCCGAACATCACCCAGTCTTCACTGGCCGCGCGTTCGGCGGGGCGCCCGAGGTGGCCGGCGACCGGGTCATACATGCCTTGCATCTCGCGCACTTGATCGGCGGGAATCAGGTTGTAAACGAGGTCGGGAAACACATACACCAACACCCCTACGCCGATCAGGCTGCCGAAAAACAGCAGCGCGGCGACCAGCACAAACGGCCATTCGGCGCGCACCAGTCGCGGGAAATCGGCGAGGATAAAACTGAGCAGGTTGGCGCCGAGGCGACTGCGATGGCGGTACAGCTGTTGATGGCCGCGCAGTACGTGTTGCTGCAACGAGTCGATGAGAAAACTGCTGTAGCCGCGTTCCTGCGCCAACGCCAGATGTTGGCAAAGACGTCGATAGGTTCTCGGGAATCCGGCGATTTGCGAGGTGTCCTTGCCGCGTTCAAGGCGTTCGAGGGCCAGCGCAAAACGCTCCCATTCGGCCTTGTGGCGACTTTCGAAAAGGCTCTGCTTCATGTCGGGCCCAACAAGCCGCGCGCAATGCCATTGAGTTCGGCAACGGCTTTGGGCGCGGAGATATGCAGCGGCTGGGCGAGCAGGGCGGCCAGTTCATTGACCCGCGCCGGTGACAGTTCGCCCTGACGTTCGGCAAAACCGAGCACTGCACGTTGTTCGCTTAGCGATAGCGGCACGGGCGAGCGCCGGGGTTCGGCGTCAGGCAATTGCGGGCGCGTCAGCGGGTGTTCGCTGTAAACCACCAGCGTGCCGGCAGCGATGTCGCCGAGGCGTTTGAAGGTCGGGTGTTGCAGGCAACTGAGGCTGCCGAGGAAGTAGCCGAACGGCAGCAGATCAACGAAGCGCAGCAGATTGCGCAACAACGAGGCCGACCAGCCAACCGGCGTGCCGTCATCGTGCACCACGCGCAGGCCCATCCACTGTTTGCCCGGCGAGCGTCCCTGCCGCAGCACTTCGAACAGCACCATGTACCACCAACTGATCGCAAACAGCAGCAGCGAACCGAGGCCCATGCCGAGCTTGCCTAGGAACGCCAACGCGATAAATAACACGCCCATGATCACACCGCGAATGCCCAGATCGATGGCGAACGCCACGGCGCGTACCATTAACCCGGCAGGGCGCAGGGGCAGGTCGATGCCTTCCGGCGTTTCGACCTGATGCCGCGTATCCAGCGGCGGGGCCAGCGGTGCTTTCCTTGGCGGTGCTGTGGGCTCGAGCATGGGCTACCTGATGTCGCCTGTTCTGAGTGCAAGTGCGTCCGATGCTAGCAGCCTCTCGGGGGGAAACGACATAACTATGTATGGCACAGCATGTGTCGCCAGGTGTTTGAATGTTTCAAGACTGGCCGCGACGGCGGTTGAGCGCCTAGACTTTGCCGATCTTCAGTTCAGGATCCGCCCGTGACTTCAATCTTCTGGTACGACTACGAAACCACTGGCATCAATCCGCGTAACGACCGCCCGCTGCAGGTCGCCGGGATTCGCACCGACCACGAGCTCAACGAAATCGACGAGCCGGTCAACCTCTACTGCCAGCCCAGCGAAGACATTCTGCCGCACCCGGCGGCGTGCGCGATTACCGGCATCACCCCCAGTCAACTCGCCGAAAAAGGTTTGAGCGAAGCCGATTTCATGACCCGGGTTCACGCGCAATTGGCCGCGCCCGGTACGTGCGGTGCGGGTTACAACTCCTTGCGTTTCGACGACGAGATGACCCGTTACAGCCTGTATCGCAATTTCTTCGATCCCTACGCCCGCGAATGGCAGGGCGGCAATAGTCGCTGGGATTTGATCGATGTAGTGCGCGCTGCTTACGCCTTGCGCCCGGACGGGCTGGTGTGGCCGACCGATGACGAGGGTCGCGTGACCCTCAAACTCGAACGCCTGACCGCCGCCAATAACATCGATCACGGCCATGCCCACGAAGCGTTGTCGGACGTACGCGCGACCATTGCGCTGGCGAAACTGATCCGCGAGAAACAGCCCAAGCTCTATGACTGGCTGTTTCAGTTGCGCAGCAAACAGAAGGTGATGGATCAGATTCGCCTGTTGCAGCCGCTGGTGCACATCTCCGGACGCTTCTCGGCGGCGCGCAGTTATGTCGGTGTGGTCATGCCGCTGGCCTGGCACCCGAAAAACCGCAACGCGCTGATTGTTTGCGACTTGCACCTCGATCCACAGGGCTTGCTCGATCTCGATGCACAAACCCTGCGCCAGCGTCTGTACACGCGCCGTGACGATTTACTTGAAGGCGAATTGCCGGTGCCGCTGAAGATTATTCATATCAATCGCTGCCCGGTCGTCGCGCCGTTATCAGTACTGCGCGCCGACGATCAGCAACGATTGGGTCTGGACATGGCGCTTTATCAGGAACGCGCGCTGCGGCTAACTGACGCACAACAAGTTTGGAAAGATAAAATCGCGGCTATTTATGCCAGCGAAGATTTCACCCCGAGTGAAGATCCGGAACAACAGTTGTACGACGGATTTATCGGTGATCGTGATCGGCGTCTGTGTGAGCAAGTGAGAAACGCGGATCCGGCACATTTGGCACAAGAGCAATGGCCGTTCGATGATGAACGTTTGCCTGAATTACTCTTTCGATATCGCGCACGTAACTTTGCCGATACGTTGAATTCTGAAGAACAGGCACGCTGGAAATTATTGTGTCAGCAACGTTTGTCGGCCCCGGAATTCGGCGCGCCGAATACCTTGAAATCTTTTAGCGAGGCGGCCGAGCAATGGTTGCTTAGTGCTACGCCAGAGCAGAGCGCAGTGCTCAATGAATGGCAGAGTTATGTCCAGGCATTGCGCAAACGTTTGGGTCTTTGAAATCGAACATGTTTGTTACTAAACGTCAGGCATAAAAAAACGCCAGCATTCGCTGGCGTTTCTTTTTTCGCGGATCGCTCTGCGAAGGCGTTGCGGCTTAGCCCAGCAGGGTAGCCCAGCCTTCAACCACGTCGCCGCCCCACTTGGCTTTCCACTCTTTCAGAGTTTTGTGGTTGCCACCTTTGGTTTCGATGACTTCGCCGTTGTGCGGGTTTTTGTATTGTTTAACTTTGCGAGCACGCTTGGTGCCGGTAGTTTTTACTGCGCCGCCGCGTGGTGCTTTGGTTTTCGACTCTGGGTCCAGCAGCGCGATGATGTCACGCAGCGACTTGGAGTATTCGCCCATCAGGGTACGCAGTTTGCCTTCGAATTCCAGCTCGGTTTGCAGTTTGTCGTCTTGCGACAGGTTCTTCAAACGGGCTTGCAGCTCTTTGATAGCTTCTTCGGTGGCGCGATATTCGTTGATCAAGGACATGATTACTACCTTAGTAGAATGCTGAATGACAGGGGACAGTGGCGCAATAATAGTCAGGCTGTTTCATCAAGTAAACATTTAACCGGGGTTTTTATTTAAATTAGTTACGAGAAATAGCCGCAAATTGATTGTTCAGTTAAATAGTGTGAAGCCGTCAGCACAGATATTCACAAATGTCTGTTTAACAATGCCAGCAAAGCGCCATCCCTCTGGCGTTTGTTTCCGTCAAAAAAGTGTGGGTATCAGCCGCCGACCACGCCAGCGCTCATCAATACTGCAGTTTTCCCGCGCAGTCGCTAGAATGGCGGCCTTTGCGAAGTTCTGGAGTCTTCCCCTCATGCGCACTTTTCGTCTGGTGATTTCTTGCCCGGACCGCGTTGGCATCGTTGCCAAAGTCAGTAATTTTCTGGCAGCCCACAATGGCTGGATCACCGAAGCGAGCCACCACTCGGATAATCAGGTGGGTTGGTTCTTCATGCGTCACGAAATTCGTGCCGATTCGCTGCCATTCGGTATTGAAGTATTGCGCGAGAAGTTTGCGCCGATCGCCGAAGAGTTCTCGATGGACTGGCGCATCACCGACACTGAGCAGAAGAAGCGCGTAGTGCTGATGGCCAGCCGCGAATCGCACTGCCTGGCGGACTTGCTGCACCGCTGGCACAGCGATGAGCTGGATTGCGAAATCTCCTGCGTGATTTCCAACCACGACGACCTGCGCAGCATGGTCGAGTGGCACGGCATCCCGTATTACCACGTCCCGGTCAATCCGCAGGACAAGCAACCGGCGTTCGACGAAGTGTCGCGTCTGGTCAAACAGCATGACGCTGAAGTAGTGGTGCTGGCGCGTTACATGCAAATCCTGCCGCCGGACATGTGCCGCGAATACGCGCACAAGGTGATCAACATTCACCACAGCTTCCTGCCGTCGTTCGTCGGTGCCAAGCCGTACCACCAGGCGTCGCTGCGCGGCGTGAAACTGATTGGCGCGACCTGCCACTACGTGACCGAAGAGCTGGACGCCGGCCCGATCATCGAGCAGGACGTGGTGCGTGTCAGCCACAGCGACAGCATCGAAGACATGGTGCGTTTCGGCCGTGACGTCGAGAAGATGGTGCTGGCTCGCGGCCTGCGCTATCACCTCGAAGATCGCGTGCTGGTGCACGGCAACAAGACTGTGGTGTTCTGATCGAACACACGCAGGCTTGAAAAACCAAGGGTCTGGGCGTTCAATCGCTCAGACCCTTTGTCGTTTAAGCCTCGAGGAAACTTACATGAGTGATCCACTGGACAAAGCCACGTCCAACGCACCGGCGACGTTGGGCGAAGGTTGTTTGAGTCGCTACGACCCCGAGGACATGACCCCGGAAGATGGCACCGAGTTTCCCGGTGCGGCCGAGTTGTGGGAACAGTTGCAAGAGTCCGACGATAAACAAAACGATGCCTGAAACGCGATCCCTGTAGGAGCTGCCGAAGGCTGCGATCTTTTTACGTCTGCGGCACTTTCATCAATTTGCGCAACAACGGCCGCCCCAACATCATCAAAAACACCGGCCCCCCCACCAGCAGATAAAAGTAATACGTCACCACCCGCCAAATCAGAATCGCCGCCGCTGCGGTGGATTTCCCCACCATCGGCGCCAACAGTGCCGCCGAAGTCAATTCCGCCGCCCCCGCGCCACCCGGCAATAAACTGAACTGCCCGGCCCCCAGCGAAAGTATCTGCACCAGAAAACTCCAGGCCCACTGCAAGTCTGCGCCCAACCCGCGCAACGCCAGATACAACACGCTGTAACGCAATAACCAATGCACACACGTCAGCGCGAACACCTTGATCAGGGTTTGCCAGGGCAACTTCAACGTGTCGGTAAACGCCGCGAGAAAGTGCAGCAACTTGCGCGCCCAGCGACGGCGAGTGCCCGGTTTAACGTTCATCCTCACCAATAAGCGGCCACTCAAACGAATCAACGCGCGGTGATAACGCGCAATCAACACGCAACTGAACAAGCCGCCAAACAACGAAATCGCGCTGACTGTCAGCAGCCATTCCAGGCGATCGCTCAGATGTTGAAACAACGCATAAATCAGAATTCCACTGAGGGCGCAGAGAAAGAACAGCAAATCGCTGAGTTGATCCATGGCAAACACCGCGCTACCACGGGCCGGACGCACGCCGCAGCGGGCGAGCAACGCCATGATGGTCAGCGGCCCACCGCTGCCACCGGGCGTGGCGCAATAAGCGAACTCGGCGGCCATTACCACGCCGAGGCTTTTCAGCGGCGTGATGCGGTCGCGCTGATCGCCGAGTAACAAGCGCAGGCGCAGGGTATTAATGCCCCAGCAGAGCAGGATCATGCCGAACATGATCAACAGCCATAACAGTGGAAAACTTTGCAGGCGCGCCCAGGTTTCGCCGCCACCGAGCACCACCGGGATCAACACCGCCGCGAGCAGGCCGATCAACAACAGAATGCCGCGACTCATGCAGCGGATCCCAGTTGACCGCGCTGTTGGGCGAGCCAGTGGATTTTGGTCATCGGTACGCGTCCTTCATTCAGTAGTCGCTGCAAGGTGTGCAGCCAGTAATCGCGGGAAAAACCGTGGCGCATGTCCACTGGGTGCAAGCCTAGCCGAATCACCGGCGCCTGGCGCCAACGCTGTTGCCGCTGCTCACTGACAATTTTCGATAAACCGCGACGCCAGGCGCTGCGGGCACTCCAGACCAGACCCGGCGCGTCGATGGCGGTGAAATCCGGCAATCGATAAAGATGCTGTGGATCACTGGTGTAGCTCAGCGGTAATTCACGCAGGGCTTGGCGGGTGCCGTCGCTCATCAACCACGCCGGGGCGACGAACCCGTGCAACGGCCAGTCGTGGCGCTGGAAGACTTCGATGCCATCGCGCAGACGGGCGAGGGCGGTTTCGCGGGACAAACGATAAAACTCGCCTTCGTGGGTGTAAACACGGCGCATGAACCAGTCGCGCGGGGTGGTCGGGCCTGGTTCATGGTCATCGTGGAAAAAACCGTGCAAGGCTAACTCATCGCCGCGGGCAACACGCTCATCGAGCAATCGACAAAACGCCGGATGCTCGTTGAGGGCGTTGCGCCGATGGAAATCGGGGACGACCAGCCAGGTCATCGGCACGCTGCCCAGTGCGTCGACGGCTTCGACAAACGGTTGGTAATCCGCCCACGTCGACGGTGCCACGTCATGCAGCACCAACAACACGGCGGGGCGATTCAGCGCCTCAGCCATTGGCCACCTTGGGCAGCGCATGGCCGAGGACGGCGTGATAGTGGCCGAGCAAACTGTCGACCACCGTGTCCCACGCGTAATGCTGTTCAACGTGCTGTCGCGCTTGCTCGCCCAGTTTCACAGTGCCGCGACTGAACACTTCGCGCACGGCATTGGCCATCGCCTGTGGATTATTCGGTGCACAGAGCAAACCGCAGGATTCGTTGACGATCTCTTCAAATGCCCCGGCCGCCACCGCTACCACCGGAAGGCCGCAGGCCATGGCTTCGAGAATCACCAGGCCGAAGGTTTCCTGATCGCCGGCATGGATCAGCGCATCGGCGCTGGCCATCAATTGCGCGACACGCGGTGCGGGGCAGAATTCATCTATCACGCTGACATTGTCCGGCACCACGGCGGGCATCGACGAGCCGACCAGCAGCAAGTGATAGCGCGGGCCGAGGCGTTGCATGCATTTGAGCAGCACCGGCAGGTTTTTCTCTTTCGAACCGCGCCCGGCGTAGATCAGCAGGCGGGTGTCGTCGGCGATGCCGAGTTCTGCGCGCAGATTCGGGTCGCGGGCCTCGGGGTGAAAGGTTTGCAGATCGACGCCCAGCGGCTGCACGAAGACATTGCGCACCCCGAGGCCGATAAGCTTGTCGGCCATTACCTGACTTGGCGCGAGCACGCGGTCGAAGTTGCCGTAAAGCTTGGTGACATACGCTTCGACATTCGGCGTAACCCAATGGCCCATGCGATTGCCGACCAGCAGCGGCAGATCCGAGTGATAAAAGCCGATCACCGGCACATCCAATTGCCGTCGGGCATCCAGTGCGGCCCACGCGGTGAGGTAGGGGTCGCCGACTTCGATGAGATCTGGCTGCAAATCCTGCAGGACGTTTCGCCACGGCGCGAGGCGCAGCGGGAAGCGATAGCCTTTGCCGAAGGGCAGGGCGGGGGCGGGAACCGTGTAAACGCCGTCGTGTTCGCCGAAGCGGGCGCCAGGGATCAGCAGGCTGTGGCGAATGCCGGGTTTGATGCCCAAACGACGATGTTTGGCATCCAGATACGTGCGCACGCCACCGCTGGCCGGGGCGTAAAACATGGTGATGTCGGCGATGTGCACGGTGAACAACCCTCCGCTGCGTGGTACTCCCTTGGTTGACCTATGTGCGCAATGGATGGTTCGGTCGGAATCCGCGCTGAAGCGGCCCCTCACCCTAACCCTCTCCCGAGGGAGAGGGGACTGACCGAGGTGGATGCTGGAGGTACTCCGACTTGAGAGACCTGAGGTGAACTCAGGTTTTGAAGAGCCCCTCACCCCTCCCGGAGGGAGAGGGGACTGATTGGGGTGGATGTTGGAGGTACGCCGACGTGAGAGACCTGAGTCGAGCTCAGGTTTTGAAAGGCTTGAAGATCTGCTCCCTTTCCCCCTCGTCCCCCTGGGGGAGAGGGTTGGGGTGAGGGGGTAAGCTCTTGATCTTAAATCCTGAAACTACCCACCAACTGCTTCAACCGCGAAGCCTGCTGTTCCAGATCCGAACACGCCCGCAACGTCGCCTGCAGGTTTTCGACCCCTTCCTGATTCAGCGTATTGATCTCGGTGATATCAACATTGATCGACTCCACCACCGCCGTTTGCTCCTCAGTCGCCGTCGCCACTGACTGGTTCATCCCGTCGATCTCGCCAATCCGCAGGGTCACGCTGTTCAAACGTTCGCCGGCAAGGTTGGCAATCTCGACGCTGTCCTGGCTGTGACGCTGGCTTTCACTCATGGTGCTCACCGACTCCCGGGCGCCGACTTGCAACTCTTCGATCATCGTCTGCACCTGCTGCGCCGATTCCTGCGTGCGATGCGCGAGGTTGCGCACTTCATCCGCCACCACCGCAAAGCCACGCCCGGCCTCACCGGCACGCGCCGCTTCGATCGCTGCGTTGAGCGCCAGCAGGTTGGTTTGCTGGGAGATGCTGGTGATCACTTCAAGAATCTGGCCGATGTTCACGGTTTTGCTGTTCAGCGATTCGATATTGCTGCTCGACGCACTGAGCATGCTCGACAACTGATTCATTGCCTTGATGCTGCGATCCACCACTTGCTGACCGTCTTCGGCGAGGCCACGCGCATCGCTGGCCTGGTTCGAAGCCTGCGCGGCATTGCGGGCGATTTCCTGAGCGGCGGCACCCAGTTGATTGATCGCCGCGGCGACGCTGCTGGTGCGCGAGGCTTGTTGATCCGAGTTGTACATCGACGAGTTCGACGCGGCGACCACGCGCAGCGCAACTTCGTTGACTTGCCCGGTGGCCGACGACACTTCGCGGATCGAGCCATGAATGCGCTCGACGAAACGGTTGAACGCTGTGCCCAACACACCAAATTCATCGTTATTGACGATGGTCAGGCGTTTGGTCAGGTCGCCTTCGCCGTCGGCGATGTCTTCCATAGCGCGGGTCATCACGTGCAGCGGCTGGATCAGAATGCGGATCAGCATGCCGAGCAGGGCAAGGATGATTGCCACCGCGATCACCGTCGCAATCACCGCCGAGGTGCGGAATTCGCTGAGCATGGCGAACGCTTGATCTTTGTCTACCGACAGGCCGATGTACCAGTTCACCGACGGCAAACCTTTGATCGGCGCGAAAGTGACGATACGGGTTTTGCCGTCGACAGTGACTTCGCTGAAGTCGCCGCTGATGCGCGGGGTGTCCTGCGGGAAGGCGTCTTTCAGTGATTTCATCACCAAGGCCTTGTCCGGGTGCACGAGGATCTTGCCGTCGGCGCTGACCAGAAACACATAACCCATGCCGTCGAAATCTCGGGCGGCGAGGGTGTCGATGAGCGATTGCAGGCTCAGATCGCCGCCGACCACGCCGACACTCTGGCCAGCCTTTTTCGAGGCGGTGGCGATGGAGATGATCAACTGGCCGGTGGCCGCGTCGATGTACGGTTCGGTCAGGGTCGAGGTGCTGCTGCCTTCGGCACCTTTATACCAAGGGCGCACCCGTGGATCGAAACCCTCTGGCATCTTCGTGTCCGGGCGGATGGTGAAGTGGCCGGTGGCGTCGCCGAGGTAGGTGGCCATGAACGTCGAGGTCAGGGTTTTCTGTTCCAGCAGGCTGGCGACGTTGGCGGGCTCGGGGTTGATCGAGATGTTCTGGGCGGCGTTTTCGATCAGCAGGATGCGACCGTTGAGCCAGGTTTGAATATTTCCGGCAGTGACTTCGCCCATCTCGTTGAGATAGTTGTTCAGGTCATCGCGGATCGCGTTGCGCTGCAACCAGTCGTTGTACAGCGTAAACGAGGCGAAAGCGGCAATGACGATGAGGGCGGCGGCAAGCAAAATTTTATGGCTGAAGCGCAGATTTTTGTTCATGGCTTGGGGTTCCGCTAAGGTCTTAATGTCCTGGGCGTGCTTTTATAAAGGCGCGCACTATGGGCAAGGGTGAGTACACGTGAATATTTCCGTCTCTCCTTAGGGAAATGTCCTACCGACTTTTCAGCCAGGTTCACGTTTTATCTATCGGCCAAAGCGAATCAAAGATTAACCATGGGTGACAAAATGCCTGACTCATCGCAACTCGTAATCGGCGCCGATCTCACGGGGCAACCGATTGGCCAGGCCATGCGCCTGGCGAACCGTCACGGGCTGATCGCCGGCGCGACCGGTACCGGTAAAACCGTGACCTTGCAGCGTCTGGCTGAAGCGTTCAGTGATGCCGGCGTGGCGGTGTTCGCCGCCGACATCAAGGGCGATTTGTGCGGCCTCGGTGCCGCCGCCAACCCGCAGGGCAAGATCGCCGAACGCATCGCCGGCATGCCGTGGCTCAACTACACGCCGCAGGCTTACCCGGTGACCTTGTGGGATATCCACGGTGAATCCGGTCATCCACTGCGCACCACGCTGAGTGAAATGGGCCCGCTGCTGATCGGCAGCCTGCTGGAACTCACCGACAGTCAGCAGTCGGCGCTGTACGCGGCGTTCAAGGTCGCTGACCGCGAAGGGTTGTTGTTGCTGGATCTGAAAGATCTGAAAGCGCTGCTCAATCACCTCAAGGAAAATCCGCAGCTGTTGGGCGAAGACGCCGCGCTGATGACCACCGGTTCCAGTCAGGCGCTGTTGCGCCGTTTGGCGACTCTGGAACAGCAAGGCGCGGAAGCTTTGTTCGGCGAGCCGGCGCTGCAACTCGAAGACATCCTGCAACCGGCGGCTGATGGCCGTGGGCGCATTCATTTGCTCGACGCCAGTCGTCTGGTGCATGAGGCGCCGAAGGTTTACGCGACGTTCCTGTTGTGGCTGCTGGCCGAACTGTTCGAGCAGTTGCCAGAGCGCGGCGACGCCGACAAACCGCTGCTGGCGCTGTTTTTCGATGAGGCGCATTTGTTGTTTGGCGATACGCCGAAGGCTTTGCAGGAGCGGCTGGAGCAGGTGGTGCGCTTGATCCGTTCGAAAGGCGTTGGTGTGTATTTCGTCACGCAGTCGCCGGCGGATTTGCCCGATGACGTCTTGGCGCAGCTCGGTTTGCGCATCCAGCACGGTCTGCGCGCGTTCACTGCCAAGGAACAGAAATCACTGCGCGCGGTGGCGGACGGCTTCCGGCCGAATCCGGCGTTCGATACGTTGTCGGTGCTGACGGAGCTGGGGATCGGCGAGGCGCTGGTCGGCACGCTGGCAGAGAAGGGCACGCCAGAGATGGTGCAGCGTGTGCTGGTGGCGCCGCCGCAATCGCGGATTGGGCCGTTGACTGAGACCGAACGCACCACGCTGATCGCCGGATCGCCGTTCAAGGGACGGTATGACAAGCCGATTGATCGCGAGTCGGCGTATGAAATCCTCATGGGTCGCAAAGGCCTGGCGCCGGAGGCTGAGACACCTGCCGGAAAACCTGCGGCTGAAGAGCCAAGCCTCGCCGACAGAGCCGGAGAATTCCTCGGCACCGCCGCCGGGCAGGCACTGAAATCCGCGATGCGCCAAGCCGCGAACAACCTCGGCAAACAATTGGTACGAGGCCTGATGGGCTCTTTATTAGGCGGCAGCAAACGCCGCTGAAAGCAAAGATCGCAGCCTGCGGCAGCTCCTACAGATGGATGCATTTCCAATTGTAGGAGCTGCCGCAGGCTGCGATCTTTTGATCTAGCTTCAGGACTTGTCTTTAGCGTGCGCCGCCAAACGCTCCAGCGCCGCGCGCAACCCCGGATCACTGATCCCGTCCGCCGTCGCCTGAATCGTCGCCGCAGCATCCGTCGACAAATCCATCGTATTACCCACCACCGCGCGCTGAATCGTCGGCGGCTGCACCTTGAACAGAATCCGCGTCAAACTGGCGAACTCATCAAACATCTGCAACTGGCGCTGCAAACGCTTTTGCTGGTAACGCAGACGCGTGGCCCAATGACCATCGGTGACAATCAGCAACAGACTGCCCTCACGCCACGACGCCACATGGCAATGCTCGCGGGCGGCGGGTTGCAGTTGGCTTTCGAGCAGGCGTTGCAAATGCCCCAGTCGTTGGGCATGGCCGAGGATGGCCTTGAGCGGTTTGGCTTCGCGAAGCAGAACGGCGGGTGCTCTGGCCGTAAGAGGGCGAAATGCCATGATCGAACACCTGAAGTAACAGAAACGCCATGGTAGCAGAAAGCGGACTTTTCACTCGCCCATTGCAATTGCCCCTGCTTTACCCATTAAATCAACGACTAACTTCTTTTCCGTACGACTTGAAGTTGAGCAAAACGCCCCTATTTTAAGTGAGCCCCGTCAAAGCGCAGTGCCAGCATCGTGGAACATCGCCACTTTCCTCACCACCGTTTCCGGGTAGAATGCTCGTTCGCATGCGGCCATGAGGGCTGCTCGGGCGACTCACGGGGCCGCCCTCCATCCCTTTAGTGTGGAAGATCCTGCCGATATGTTTGCGCCTTTGTTAAAGAAACTTTTTGGAAGCAAGAACGAGCGTGAAGTCAAACGCATGCTCAAGACGGTGCAGCTCGTCAATGCCTTCGAAGAGCAAATGGTGGCCCTTTCGGACGATCAATTGCGCGCCAAGACCGACGAGTTCAAGGCCCGCATCGCCAAAGGGGAAACCCTCGACAAACTGCTGCCAGAAGCCTTTGCGGTCGCCCGCGAAGCCGGTAAGCGTGTCATGGGTATGCGTCACTTCGATGTCCAGCTGATCGGCGGCATGACCTTGCATGAAGGTCAGATCGCAGAAATGCGTACCGGTGAAGGCAAGACCCTGGTGGCAACACTGGGCGTTTACCTCAACGCACTGTCCGGCAAGGGCGTGCACGTCGTGACGGTGAACGACTACCTGGCCCGCCGTGACGCCAACTGGATGCGTCCGCTGTATGAATTCCTCGGCCTGACCGTCGGCGTCGTGACGCCGTTCCAGCCGCCGGAAGAGAAGCGTATCGCCTACGCCGCCGACATCACCTACGGCACCAACAACGAATTCGGTTTCGACTACCTGCGCGACAACATGGCGTTCAGCATGGAAGAAAAATTCCAGCGCGAACTCAATTTTGCCGTGATCGACGAAGTCGACTCCATCCTCATCGACGAAGCGCGTACCCCGCTGATCATTTCCGGTCAGGCCGAGGACAGCTCCAAGCTGTACATGGAGATCAATAAACTGATCCCGCAGCTGGAACTGCACGTCGAAGAAGTTGAAGGCGAAGTCACCAAGGCTGGCCACTACACCGTTGACGAGAAGACCCGTCAGGTCGAACTCAACGAAGCCGGTCACCAGTACATCGAAGACATGCTCACCGGCGTCGGCCTGCTGGCTGAAGGCGAGAGCCTGTACTCGGCGCATAACCTGGGCCTGCTGACCCACGTCTATGCCGGTCTGCGTGCGCACAAACTGTTCAACCGCAACATCGAATACATCGTGCAGGACGGCCAGGTCGTACTGGTCGACGAACACACCGGCCGTACCATGCCGGGTCGCCGTCTGTCCGAAGGTCTGCACCAGGCCATCGAAGCCAAAGAAGGTCTGAACATTCAGGCCGAGAGCCAGACCCTGGCCTCGACCACGTTCCAGAACTACTTCCGTCTGTACACCAAGCTGTCCGGTATGACCGGTACTGCTGACACCGAAGCGTTCGAATTCCATCAGATCTACGGTCTGTCGGTCATGGTCATTCCGCCGAACAAGCCGCTGGCGCGCAAGGACTACAACGACCTGGTGTTCCTGACGGCCGAAGAGAAATACACGGCAATCGTTGCAGACATCAAAGAAAGCATGGCTGCCGGTCGTCCGGTGCTGGTGGGTACTGCCACCATCGAAACCTCCGAGCACATGTCTGCACTGCTCGAGAAGGAAGGCATCGAACACAAGGTTCTCAACGCCAAGTTCCACGAAAAAGAAGCTGAAATCATTGCGCAGGCCGGTCGTCCGGGCGCGCTGACCATCGCCACCAACATGGCCGGTCGTGGTACCGACATTCTGTTGGGCGGCAACTGGGAAGTGGAAGTTGCTTCGCTGGAAGACCCGACCCCTGAGCAAATCGCCCAGATCAAGGCCGACTGGCAGAAGCGTCACCAGCAAGTGCTGGAATCCGGTGGTCTGCAGGTGATCGCGTCCGAGCGTCACGAATCGCGCCGTATCGACAACCAGTTGCGTGGTCGTGCCGGTCGTCAGGGTGATGCCGGTTCCAGCCGCTTCTACCTGTCGCTGGAAGACAGCCTGATGCGTATCTTCGCCTCTGACCGGGTGAAGAACTTCATGAAAGCCCTGGGCATGCAGCCGGGCGAAGCGATCGAGCACCGCATGGTGACCAACGCGATCGAGAAGGCGCAGCGCAAGGTTGAAGGCCGTAACTTCGACATTCGTAAGCAACTGCTCGAGTTCGACGACGTCAACAACGAACAGCGTAAAGTGATTTATCACATGCGTAACACGTTGCTGGCCGCTGACAACATCGGTGAGACCATCGCCGACTTCCGTCAGGACGTGCTCAACGCCACCGTCAGCGCACACATTCCGCCGCAATCGCTGCCGGAACAGTGGGACGTTGCCGGTCTGGAAGCGTCGATTGCCAGCGATTTCGGCGTGACACTGCCGATTCAGCAATGGCTCGACGAAGACGATCACCTCTACGAAGAAACCTTGCGCGAGAAGCTCATGACCGAGCTGATGGCGGCGTACAACGAGAAAGAAGATCAGGCCGGTGCCGATGCACTGCGCTCCTTCGAGAAGCAAATCGTTCTGCGCGTGCTGGATGACCTGTGGAAAGACCACCTGTCGACCATGGATCACCTGCGTCACGGTATCCACCTGCGTGGTTACGCCCAGAAGAACCCGAAGCAAGAGTACAAGCGCGAGTCGTTCACGCTGTTCTCCGAGCTGCTCGATTCGATCAAGCGCGACTCGATCCGTGTGCTCTCGCACGTTCAGGTTCGCCGCGAAGATCCGGAAGCCGAAGAGCAACGTCTGCGTCAGGAAGCCGAAGCACTGGCCGCCCGCATGCAGTTCGAACACGCTGAAGCGCCAGGTCTTGAGCAACCGGAACTGCTCGGTGAAGAGGTCGATGTGGCCCTCGCCGCCGCCCCGGTTCGCAACGAACAGAAGCTGGGCCGCAACGAACTGTGCTACTGCGGTTCGGGCAAGAAATTCAAGCATTGCCACGGGCAGATCCAGTAAAACCCGTTATCACTGCTGAAATACCCGCGCCGCGACCGGCTTATGCCGTCGCGGCGTTTTGCCATTTAAACCACCGTCGCTGCGCGTGGCGGTGCTGACATCATTGAGTAAGGAGCGCATTCATGGCTGTTGGTCTTGGTCCTTTGCCAACGTTGCACCCGGTTGCCGGTTTTGAACTCGGTATTGCCTCGGCCGGCATCAAGCGCCCTGGGCGCAAAGATGTCGTTGTGATGCGCTGCGCCGAAGGTTCGACCGTGGCCGGCGTGTTCACGTTGAACGCCTTTTGTGCCGCGCCGGTGATTCTGGCGAAGCAACGCGTACAGAACGCCGTGCGTTATCTGCTGACCAACACCGGCAACGCCAACGCGGGCACCGGCGAGCCGGGCCTGGCCGCTGCCGAGCGCACCACCGCCAGACTGGCTGAGCTGACCGGCGTCGATGCCAGCCAGATTCTGCCGTACTCCACCGGTGTGATCGGCGAGCCACTGCCGGTCGAGAAAATCGAAGGCGCGCTGCAAGCTGCGCTGGACGATCTGTCGGAAAACAACTGGGAAGCCGCTGCCACCGGCATCATGACCACTGACACCTTGCCAAAAGGTGCCAGCCGCCAGTTCCAGCATGACGGCGTGACCATCACCGTCACCGGCATCAGCAAAGGCGCGGGCATGATCCGTCCGAACATGGCGACCATGCTCGGTTACATCGCCACTGACGCCAAAGTCTCCCGCGACGTGCTGCACAACCTCATGCTCGACGGCGCCAACAAATCGTTCAACCGCATCACCATCGACGGCGACACCTCGACCAACGACTGCTGCATGCTGATCGCTACCGGCAAGGCTGCACTGCCGGAAATCACCCGCGCTGAAGGCGAGCTGTTCGCCAAATTGAAGCAAGCGGTGTTCGAAGTGTGCATGGACGTGGCCCAAGCCATCGTGCGTGACGGCGAAGGCGCGACCAAGTTTGTCACTGTTGAAGTGAATGGCGGCGGCAATCATCAGGAATGCCTGGACGTTGGCTACACCGTGGCGCACTCGCCGCTGATCAAGACCGCACTGTTCGCCTCCGACCCGAACTGGGGCCGTATTCTGGCGGCCGTCGGTCGTGCCGGCGTGCCGGATCTGGACGTGAGCAAAATCGACGTGTTCCTCGGCGACGTGTGCATCGCCAGCCGTGGCGCGCGCGCGGCGACCTACACTGAGGCGCAAGGCTCGGCAGTGATGCAACAGGAAGAAATCACCATCCGCATCGAACTGGGTCGCGGCGAATGCAGCGAAACCATCTGGACCACCGACCTGTCGCATGAGTATGTGAAGATCAACGCTGAATACCGCACTTGATCTAACCTGAGACCGAGTCGATGCCATCGCGAGCAGGCTCACTCCTACAGTGGTTTTGTAAACGCCACAGATCCCCTGTAGGAGTGAGCCTGCTCGCGATGGCGCCCCATCAGGTACCAAAAATTCTGGCCTGATTCTCCTGACGAAAAGGCGCCAAACCCATGTCCTTGCACCTGATCATCGGCGACAAACTGCTTTCCTCCTGGTCTCTGCGCGCTGCCTTGGCGCTTGAACTGACCGGCGCTCCTTACACCGAAGAACTGATCAAGCTCGGCAAGCCCGACACCCGCGAGCGGCTGCTCAAGCATTCGCCGACCGCCAAAGTGCCGCTGCTGCAAACCTCACGCGGCACGGTTGCCGATTCGTTGGCCATCGCCGAATACTTGGCCGAACAGTTCCCGTCCGAGCAACTCTGGCCGAGCGACATTTTCGCCCGCGCTCAGGCCCGATCCGCCTGCGCACAAATGCACAGCGGCTTCTTCGCCATGCGCAATCACATGCCGTTCAACCTCAGTCATGACGCGCCGCTCAACCCGGTGCCGCCAGAAGTGAAGGTCGATATCGAACGCATGCTGGCGCTGTGGGCCGAATGCCGAGACGCCGCCACCGAGAGCGGGCCTTACCTGTTCGGTCGCGTCAGTCTGGCCGATGCCTTCTTCGCGCCGATTGCCGTGCGCCTGCGCACCTATCAGGTAAAACTGCGGGCCGCCGACGAAGCCTATGTTGAAACCGTCTACCAATGGCCCGCCTTCAAAGCGTGGCAGCAGGCCGGACTGGAGGAGTTGAATCCGTGAAACGTGTACACGTCGCCGCCGCCGTCATCCGTGACGACAGCGGCAAAATCCTCATTGCCCGCCGCGCCGACTCCCAGCATCAGGGTGGTCTGTGGGAGTTTCCCGGCGGCAAGGTCGAGGCGGACGAAACCGTCGAAAGCGCACTGGCCCGTGAGCTGAAAGAAGAACTGGGCATCGTCGTTGGCGCTGCCCGACCGCTGATCAAAGTGCGTCATGATTACCCGGACAAGCAGGTGTTGCTGGATGTCTGGGAAGTCTCGGCATTCACTGGCGAACCGCACGGTGCCGAAGGCCAGCCATTGGCCTGGGTGACCGCGAAAGATTTGCCGAACTACGAGTTCCCGGCCGCCAACCAGCCCATCGTCGCCGCCGCGCGTTTGCCTGGCGAATATCTGATTACCCCGGAAGATCTGGAAACCCCGGCCTTGCTGCGCGGGATTCAGAAGGCGATTGCTGGCGGGATCAAACTCATTCAGCTACGCGCACCGAACGGTTACGACCCGAAGTACCGCGATCTGGCGGTGGACGCGGCCGGTCTCTGTGCTGGTAAGGCGCAACTGATGATCAAAGGGCCATTTGAATGGCTCGGTGATTTCCCGTCGGCGGGTTGGCACATCACTTCAGCGCAGTTGCGTAAATACGCAGCGGCGGGGCGGCCGTTGCCGGCTGAGCGCTGGCTGGCGGCGTCGTGCCACAACGCTGAGGAATTGGCGTTGGCGGAGCAGATGGGCGTGGATTTTGTGACGCTGTCGCCGGTGCAGCCGACGTTGACGCATCCGGATGCGCAGCCGTTGGGTTGGGAGCAGGCTTCGGCGTTGATCGAAGGCTTTAGTAAACCGGTGTTTCTGTTGGGTGGGGTTGGCCCGGCGGAGCGCGAGAAGGCTTGGGGTGTTGGGGCGCAGGGTGTGGCGGGGATTCGCGCATTCTGGCCTGACCCTTTGTAAAGGCTACTGGCCTCATCGCGAGCAGGCTCACTCCTACATGGGCCGTGTTCCTTCAGTTGGAATACGGTCAACTGTAGGAGTGAGCCTGCTCGCGAAGGCGTCCTTCCAATCACTGCAAAGCTAAGGTTTAGCCGCCGGTTGCCACAAAATCTCCGCAATCCCCTGCCGTCGCGCAATCAGCCGCGCCGCCACAAACAACAAATCCGACAACCGATTGATATACGCCAGGCCAACCCCGGCCAGTGGCTCGATCGCATTCAGATGCTGACAGCGCCGCTCGGCACTCCGCGCCAGGCTGCGGCACACATGCGCCTGCGCAATCAACATCGAACCACCCGGCAGAATGAAATTCTCCAGCGGCCCCAACTCCTCATTCCAGACGTCGATCGCCGCTTCCAGCCGCTCGATTTCCGCCGCGTTCAGCGCCTGATATTCCGGCATCGCCAACTCGCCGCCCAAATCAAACAAGCGATGCTGACAAGGCGCCAACACCTCGATCAATTCATTCAGCCCCGGAGTGGCCTCGCGCTCGGCAAGTAACCCGGCCAGCAACACGCCAACCTGACTGTTCAGCGTATCGACCTCACCAATCGCTTCGATGCGCGGGTGATCCTTCGGTACGCGGCGGCCGTCGCCCAGGCCGGTTTCGCCTTTGTCGCCGGTGCGCGTGTAAATCTTCGACAAGCGAAAGCCCATGGGTTACCTCGGTAGTTGATTGATTTCAGCCGCGATGGCCGGTGGTGGCGCCAGCGGCAGGCGCAGGGTGAAGCAGGTGCCCTGACCGGGCGCCGACTGCACTTCCATCTGGCCTTTGTGATTGTTGGTGATGATGAAGTACGACACCGACAAGCCAAGCCCGGTGCCCTGACCGATTTCCTTGGTGGTGAAGAACGGCTCGAAGGTGCGTTTGCGCACACTCTCGCTCATGCCGATGCCGTTGTCCTCGACCTGAATCTCGGCCCACGGCGGATTGAGTTTGGTGCGCAAAATGATCCGCCCCGGTTCGCTGTCGTCCTCGCGCTGATGAATCGCTTGTGCGGCGTTTTTCAGCAGGTTGAGCAGTACTTGTTCCAGCTCGTTGGCAGTGCCGGGCACCGGGCCGAGCGCCGGGTCGAACTGGCGCACAATGGCTTGACCCTTGAAGTCGAAACCGATCGCCAGATCGAAGTCGTTGCCGGCAATTTCCACGGCTTGATCGATAAGCGCCGGCAGGTCGCACGGTGCCATTTCCCGAGTGCTGCGGCGGCTGAAGCTGAGCATGTGCGTGACGATTTTCGCCGCACGGGCACCGGCCTGTTGAATGCCGTCGAGGAGTTTCGGCACTTCGCGGCCTTGCAGGTAACGGTTGACGGTATCGAGTTCGATGCCCAGTTGTTCGGCGGTTTCGATGTTCTTCGGCAGATCTGCTGAAAGGCGTCGACGGATGTTTTGCACGTTGTGCAGGATCGCGCCCAGCGGATTATTGATCTCGTGGGCCATGCCCGCCGCGAGGCCACCGACCGAAAGCATCTTCTCCGACTGCACCATCATTTCTTCCAGCGACAAACGCTGGGTGATGTCATCGATGCGGATCACCACGCCACGTCCGGCGCCGCCCATCAGCGGGTAAAACGTCAGTGCGTAATGCTTCGGCTCGTCGTCCTTGAACCATGTCACTCGCTCGATTTTCGCCACCGTGTGTTGTTCGACGGTTTGCTTGAGCTGCGGCAGAAACGGTTTCAATGGTTCGAAGGCGAGGAAGATCGGCTGGTTCAGCGCTTCGTCCAGACGTGTGCCGGAAAGGGCGCTGGCCTCCTGATTCCATTGGGTGACGTAGAGCTGTTCGTCGAGGGCGATCAGTGCCGAGGGCATCGAGTCGATGATGCTGTTGAGGTAATTCTGGAAACCGGTGAGCTTCTTCTCGATTTTGCTGCGTACCTGAACTTCCAGTTCCAGTTTGCGGTTGGTGTGGCGGGTTTCCTCGGCCAGACCTTGAGCCTGATCGTAGGCGGCTTGCGAGTCGTCACGGGCGCGTTTGAGCTGCTGTTCGCGGGCTTCGATGCGCGACAGCATGGTGTTGAACGCTTCGGCGAGGCTGCCGATTTCGTCGTGATTGCCGCGTGAGGCCCGCAGGGCGTAGTTCTCTTCGCGGGTGACCTGACGCGAGAGTTCTTCCAGTTGATGGATCGGCCGGGTGATCAGGCGTTTGATCTGGCGGGCAATCACCAGCCACAACAGCACGCTGAAAATCAGAATCCCAAGACTCGCGGTCAGGGTGCCGGTGTAGAACGCCATCGGCAGTTCGCTGCTCGCCACCAACAGCAGATGGCCGGGCGCGGTGCCGGGGCGGGGCAGGGTGATCAACTGGTTGCTGCGAAATTCGGTGAGTTGCCAGGCTTCGATGTGCCGATAGCGCTCCGGCAATTTCAGTTTGTCGCCGCGCTGCACCTGCGCGAGGCGTTCGCCTTTGCCGTCATATATCGCAGCGGCGCGTAATGGCGAATAGCTGTCGAGCTCCTTGAGCAGGCGCTCGGCGCTCTCCGGCGACTGCAAGGACTCGCTGACGAGGCTCGGGTTGGCGATCAGTCGGCCGATGGTCTGCAACGCCTGCGGCGCCATGCTTTCCTGGGAAATGTAGTAGGCGGCGCTGATAAAGGTCAGGTTGGCGACCAGCAATACAGTGGTCAACAGCACCAGCAGGGCGGCCAGCAGTTTCTGGCCGACCGGCAGGTTTTCGAGGCGCTGGCGCAATGGCATCAGGTTTATCGCAGCAAAGGAACAAGTGGCCAGCGTAGCCGCTGCTCAGTCGCTGGGCAATCCAAGGCTGTGCAGATGCGCGACGAGGCGCTGCTGCAATTGGTTGAGGTGCGGCAGATTCAATTGATGACGCGTGGCGACTTTGCAGGCGTGGCCCAATAGATAGCTGATTTCGGTGCGGCGCTGGTTGGCGACGTCCTGATACATCGACGAGTAATTGGCCGCCGTCGCCTGAATCACCCGTTCGACTTCTTGCTGCAGGTTCTCAGCGGCAGCGGGTTGGCCGCAGTGCTGCAACAACTCGGCGAGTTCGGCACACAGCGTGGCGACTTCGCAGTGATGATCCTGCAAACCACCGTTGCGGCAGTGGTGCAACACGGTCAGTGGATTGATCGCGCAGTTGAGCGCCAGTTTGCGCCACAGCCGCGTGAGGATATCGGTACTCCACTCGTGGGGAATGTTCGCGGCTTGCAGATCGTCCAGCCAGATCGGCGCAACCGGTTGAGTGACATCGCCCAGCCAGGTGAAGCCGTGACCGGCGAACACCACGCGCCAGTCGCCGTCGCGAAACGCGCCTTCGGTGCTGGACGCGCTGATGCAGCGCGCTTGCGGAACGCGCGTGGCGACGGCGTCCTGACTGCCGAGGCCGTTCTGCAACAGGATCAGTTCGGCATCCGCTGTCAGGCGCGGAGCGAGGCGGGCGATGGCACTTTCGGCGTCGTAGGCTTTGCAGGCGACCAGCAGTCGGCGAATTGGCTCAGGGCTGTCGGCGGTTTCGCCCGGCACCGCATACGTGCTGGCCTGGCCGTGTTCGACGAGCGTTAGCCCGCCGGCCGCTTCATAACTGCGCAGGCGTTCGGCATCGCGCACGATCAATTTCACCGGTAAACCGGCCCGGGCCAGACGCGTGGCCCACAGTGTGCCGAGGCTGCCGGCGCCGAGGACGTGCCAGGTGGTCGACATCAGTTTTTTGCTCGATTGCGTACAGGCATGTGCGGCTCGCCGTGTTCGTAGGAAAAGACCCGTTATAATGAGCCCGATTTTAACCGCAAGCCAAGCGCGCTCCATCCTCATCGAGCGCGCCTTTTTATTGGAGAGATTACATGCCGTCGTTCGACGTGGTATCCGAACTGGACAAACACGAACTCACCAACGCGGTCGAGAACGCCGTGAAGGAACTCGATCGTCGTTATGACCTGAAAGGCAAAGGCAGCTTCGAGTTCAAGGAAAAAGACCTGACCGTGAGCCTGACCGCTGAAGCCGGGTTCCAGCTGGAAGCGATGATCGAAATCCTCAAGCTGGCGCTGGTCAAGCGCAAGATCGATGTGCAGTGCCTTGAGGTCAAGGACGCTTATGCATCGGGCAAGCTGATGAAGCAGGACGCCATCCTCAAGGAAGGCATCGACAAAGAACTGGCGAAGAAAATCGTCGGCCACATCAAAGACGCCAAGCTGAAAGTGCAGGCCGCCATTCAGGGCGAGCAAGTGCGCGTGACCGGCAAGAAGCGTGATGACCTGCAAGAAGCCATCGCTGCACTGCGTGCCAAGGAATTCGGCATGCCGCTGCAGTTCAACAACTTCCGCGACTAAGCTCGGTCAGATGACCTGTGGGAGCGAGCCTGCTCGCGAAAGCTCTATGTCATTCAGCATTGAGTTGACTGACACACCGCCTTCGCGAGCAAGCTCGCTCCCACATTGATTTTGTATACCCCCGGCGGTTTCTGCCGCTTATCTTTCGCGTGCCGAATGGCCGGAAATCAGGAGATAGAAGATGGATTTGAATGCTGAGGTAGACCAGTTGGTCAAGGCATCCCAGGCGTGGATCCCGATGATCATGGAATACGGCAGCCGCGTGCTGCTGGCAGTGATTACCCTGGCCATCGGCTGGTGGCTGATCAACAAGGTCACGCAAAAACTCGGCGGTCTGCTGGCTCTGCGCAATGCTGACCTGGCATTGCAAGGTTTTATCAGCAGCCTGGCCAACATCATTCTCAAAGTGCTGCTGATCGTCAGCGTCGCGTCGATGATCGGCGTGGAAACCACCTCGTTCGTTGCCGCAATCGGTGCTGCCGGTCTGGCCATCGGTCTGGCGTTGCAGGGCAGTCTGGCGAACTTCGCCGGTGGCGTGCTGATTCTGCTGTTCCGTCCGTTCCGTATCGGTGACTGGATCGAAGCGCAGGGCGTGGCGGGTACTGTCGACAGCATCCAGATCTTCCACACCGTGCTGCGAACCGGCGACAACAAGACCATCATCATGCCTAACGGCAACCTGTCGAACGGCATCATCACCAACACCAATCGTCAGCCGACCCGTAAGGTGGTGTTCGATGTGGGCGTTGATTACGAAGCCGATCTGCAAAAGGCCCGTCAAGTGCTGCTGGATCTGGCCAACGACGAGCGCATTCTGCAAGACCCGGCGCCACAGGCGGTAATTTCGACGCTGGGTGACAGCGCGATCACCGTTTCCCTGCGTGTGTGGGTTAAAACTGCAGACTACTGGGACGTGATGTTCATGTTTAACGAGCAGTCGCGTGATCGTTTAAAAACCGCTGGTATTGATATTCCTTTTCCGCAGCGAACCATTCGCGTAGTTCAGGAAACAGCAGCGCAGTAACAACCTTGATACCTGGCTTTGCAGTCAGTTAATCAATAAAGACCCAAGAGCTGTTCGCACTCTTGGGTTTTTTATGGCCGCCATTAAAGTTCGCCAGCTAATAGATAGCTGACTAATCTTTGTCATTCGAATGCAGTTAAGCCAGGCATAAAAAAACCGCCCACCTGAATCAGGTGAGCGGTTCTTGTTTAGAGCAGAGCTCTACAGTACTTCAGCTGTGCATCCCTATTAGAGGATGTTCAGTGGGTACTCAACGATCAGACGCACGTCGTTGTTGTCAGACGAGTAGCCGCTGTAAGCACCGTTCGAACGGTACATGGCATAACGCAGACGGAACGACAGGTCTTTGGCTGGACCTTCTTGCAGAACGTACTTGGACTCGGCGTTCCACTCGTTCTCTTTACCTTCACCCAGACCGTTGGTCTCGATGTTGTCACCCATCACGTAACGGGTCATGAAGCTCAGGCCAGGAACGCCGTAGTCTTTCATGTTGATGTCGTAGCGAGCCTGCCAGGATTTCTCTTCGCGACCCACGAAGTCGGAGATCTGGATGGAGTTGGCTACGAAGATTGTGCTGTTACCGTCAACGCCATAGTAGTAAGCGTTGTCGCCGCTCGACTGCTGGTAGGCAACGGTGAACTTGTGCGCGCCCAGGCTGTAAGCAGCGGCCAGGGACCACAGGTTGTTGTCCACACCCAGAGTGCCGTCACCGATGGCGTCGACCAGGTCACCACGGCTGTCGCCCTTGGTTTTGTAACCGTTCAGGTCGAAGTTCAACGACTGCGTGTCGTCGATCGGCAAGGTGTAGTTCAGGTTGATGTAGTACTTCTTGAAGTAGTCATCAGCGTCGGAAGCAGCCAGTGCACCGGTGAAGTTGTCGGTGAAGGCGTAGCTGGCACCAAAGATATTGATGTTGGTCAGGCCTTTGCCGCCGTTACCGTTTTCATCAGGCAGACCGCCGATGCTGTCACGGCCCATACCGGTTTGCTTGCTCAGGGAAGTGAAGCGACCTGCGCTCAGTTCCAGACCTTTGATCTCTTTGGAAGTGATCAGGGTACCGGTCGCGACTTCTGGCAGCAGACGGCTGTCATCGGTAGCGAACACTGGGCTGGCAACAAATTGCTGGCCGTATTTCAGGGTGGTGTCGGAGAGACGGAATTTAACTGCGCCGCCGATTTTGCCCTGGGATTTTTCCGGGTTGCCGTCGCTGTCGCTGGCGAACAGGCCGTTACCGCGGTGGCCCGAGCCGCCGTCCAGTTTGACCGAACCCATTGCCATGGCGTCGAGACCGAAGCCGATGGTGCCTTGAGTGAAGCCCGACTCGTAAGTCAGCAGTTGGCTGACACCGGTGTCCTGGCGATAGCCAGCAGTACCGGAAGAGCCGTTGCCTGCACCGTTTTTAAAGTCACGGTTCATGTATTCCATACGAGTCTTCAGTTTCAGACTCTGGTCGCCGAAGAAACCTTTGGAATCATCCTGAGAAGACGCCACTGCGAACTGCGAGGTGCCTGCTGCAACAGCCAGTGCGATCATGCTCCACTTCATCACGCGCATCGTGATTTGCTCCTTTGGTTTTTAGAAGAGTACTGCCGTCCCACCTGTTTTATTATCTGGGCGGCTCTTTCTTTTTGTGTCGGCGCAAACTTATATCACGCCGACAATGTTGGCGATACTTGCGAATCTAACGTTTCACCTTCTTTACGACGCTGTCGCAGATGGCTTTGTAGAGGTCGCAAATTCACAGTACCGATGCAATCGGGTCTACAACTTTCTCGCTGTTTTTCTAGCCTTTTGCATCGCTAAAAAAGAGTCCCTGGCAAAACACTTGAATCTCCATCGGGCAACCCTGCCACTGTTTTTGTTGGGCTTGAGGCATCCACATCGTGTGGTGCGCTTATAGTCCATATGTGTACGAATGCAACAAGCGTGCACAAACCGCAATGTCGGTGCGGTTATTTTTCTGAACACCGCCTGTTACCTGTAAAAACCTTATAAATACGGGGCGCCAAGCCCCTTTCTACAAGGGCTTGACGCCATTCCGGCTATCGTGTTGCCAAGGCATCGGCCGCGTGCGACAGCCAAAAACGTTACCGGTTCACCCCGCCAGTGAGTATTCGGCGGATGCTTCGACGCCTGAGCGTAGACGCACTGTGCGGTTTTGGTGCAAAAAAATTACACCCTGTCCTGTAATCACACAGTCCGGCATATGGGTAATCTCGAACGCCTCAATGGTTTTCAGTCATTTACGCGTATTCGTTATCCCTCTCGGTTCCGTGCTGGTGCAGGGCGCCAATAAATGTCACATGTCGGGGCGTTCGGCGAAAGCGCCGTAGGGCACAGCTGTCGTGAAGACTGGCGTATTCGCGGTATGCTTCCGGTCTGTCGCTTGGTGCGCTGCCCATCGGGCTGGCCGCTAAGCTGAATATGTCGATCAGCCGGGAGTGCGCGCAGTGTTTGCTTTAGATTCACGACTTCAACAGGACACGCTGACCATCGGTGACTTCCCGCTCTGCCGCCTGTTGCTGTCCAACGACAGCAACTATCCATGGTTCATCCTGGTGCCTCGTCGCGACGATATCAGCGAGTTGTTTCAATTGGATGTCGCCGATCAGCAGCAGTTGTGGCTGGAAACTACCGCACTGGCCGAGTTGCTCAAGGACTTGCTGGACGCGGACAAAATGAACGTGGCAACACTGGGTAATGTTGTCAGCCAGTTGCACATGCATGTGATTGTGCGCAAACGCGATGACGCCGCCTGGCCGGCGCCGGTCTGGGGCAAGCACCCGGCCAAGCCATACAGTGCCGAGCAGGTTGCCGCGATTCGCGAGCGCTTGCGTCTGGTGTTGACCGAAGACTTCACGTTTCTGGAGGGCTGAAGCATGAGCCTGGAACAACGCGTTACCGATCTGGAAAGCCGTCTGGCGTTTCAGGACGACACCATTCAGGCGTTGAACGACGTGCTGGTCGCGCAGCAGCGCGTAGTCGATCGTCTGCAACTGCAGATGGCGGCGCTGCTCAAGCGTCAGGAAGAAATGGTCGGGCAGTTCGAGTCTTTTGAAGAAGAGGCGCCACCGCCGCACTATTAAGGCCTTTCTGAAGGCATAAAAAAACCGCGAACAGCCAGGCTGCTCGCGGTTTTTTATTGCCTTGGATCAGCGACGCGGCAGAGCAGCGATCACGTCCTCGGCTTGCAGGCCTTTGTCCCGGTTCATCACCGAGAACTCGACGCGCTGGCCTTCGACCAGAACGCGGTGGCCTTCGCCACGGATTGCACGGAAGTGCACGAAAATATCATCGCCGGAATCCCGGGAGATAAAGCCGAAGCCTTTGGAAGTGTTGAACCACTTGACGGTACCGGTATCACGATTGGTCATGTCATAGCTGGTTGGCGCGGCAGCAGGTGAAGAACGATAGAAGCTGACGGCCAGGTGCAGAACCACGGCAACCAGAGCGATCACCAGGGTGAACAGCACGGCTGGCTGGCCGGCGATGACAGGCATCGGCGCGATCAGGGTCAGGGTTTGCAGGACAACGGTCAGTACCAGAAGCGCGCTGACGAGGTTTTGCAGATGCTGACGCGGGCCTTTGTTCCAGTAAGGAATCACCGGGGCAATGATCAGGTTCAGCAGGCCGAAAAAGGCCAGGTAAAGTGCATCGGGTTGTTGCAGGTAGGGAACGGCTTCGGATTTCAAGCTAGGTATGAACGACAGCAGCAAAGCCGCTGCGCCCATTAGCAGGTGGACGATTTTCAACATTTTAATTGGCTCACGTTTATGACGGCTCACAAGGAAGAGCTGAAGGCGCACGGTTCGCTTCGGAACAAAAATAAGAGGCGTTGGACACGTACACGGCATCAGCCTATGCGCAACACCCCGAAAAATGGGGCATGGCGACACACTGCCTATTTAACAGCAAAGCCTGCGGCTACTCAAATCAGCCCGGCCAGCGGCACCGCGTCGGTCGATTTGTCGCAGCGTCTGTGGCCAATCAAGGCTGCGAGGTGTGGTCAGCCTTGCTAGAGTGGGTCTGCACCTGTTGGATGAATTCAATCGCCGTTAGGGGGTAAACATGGCAATCGATATCGGTATCAGTGAAGAAGACCGCAAATCCATCGTTGAAGGACTGTCGCGACTGCTGTCCGACACCTACGTGCTGTATCTCAAGACCCACAACTTCCACTGGAACGTCACCGGTCCGATGTTCCGTACGCTGCACCTGATGTTCGAAGAGCAATACAACGAACTGGCGCTGGCCGTGGATTCGATCGCCGAGCGCATTCGCGCGCTGGGCTTTCCGGCTCCGGGCGCCTACGCGACGTACGCGCGTCTTTCTTCTATTAAGGAAGAAGAGGGCGTGCCGAGCGCCGAAGACATGATCAAGCAACTCGTCGCCGGTCAGGAAGCGGTGACCCGTACCGCACGCGGCATCTTCCCGTTGCTCGATAAAGTCAGCGATGAGCCGACCGCCGACCTGCTGACTCAGCGCATGCAGGTTCACGAAAAAACCGCGTGGATGCTCCGCGCCCTACTCGAAGGCTGATCGAAGCGCGCCTGTAATCGTTGGATTGCAGGCGCGCTGTCCAGACTCTTACTTGTTGCGTTGGCTTATCCTACGTGGCGGGTCAACAAGTCGTCTGGCTATAACTTTGCGTCTGCGTTTTTATGGAGGTCACAGGAAGTGGCTTTGAAAATCCGCAGAGATGGCAAAGGAGTGTCAACGATATGGAAGATGCAGACAGGCGCAACGACAGGGTTGTCGTGCCGCCCCATGAACTGATCGTCGATCCGTTCGTCAATGAGTTCGACATGGCATTGATCCGGCCGCTGTCGCGATCCGTGCGTTTGAATGGTTACGCCACCTGCCTGCGACTGGAGCAGGTGTACTGGAACATCCTCGCCAATATGGCGGCCAATAATTGCTGTTCGATCAGTTCGCTGTTGTCCCACGTCGACCGCGAGGTGCAGTTGCGTCACGGCGGAGTGAAAAATTTCAGTGCGCTGGTGCGGGTGGTCTGTGTGATGAACAGTGGTCGGGAGGTGGCGCCGGCCATCGCGGTCTGAACGGTGACGGTTGCAAGCGAGGTCGCGGCCCGTGCAGTCTTACGGCTGCACAGGCCGCATTTAATGGATATAATCCCGCTCTTTCGCCGCAAAGCCCTGCGCGCGGTAGCAATCTGATCGCCGAGACACCTCCATGCCGATGTACGATTACCAATGTGCTTCCTGTGGTCATCAGTTGGAAGCCATTCAAAAGATCAGCGCTGCACCGCTGGTCGACTGCCCTGCCTGCCAGGCGCCAGAGCTCAAGAAACAAATGTCCATGCCAGGCTTTCGCCTCAGCGGCAGCGGCTGGTACGAAACCGATTTCAAGACCGGCGCCAAGAAGAACCTGGCCGGTGGCGACAAATCTGACTAGGGTTCAAACCCCGGTCGAACGACACGCGTGAGTGTCCCGATGGCGCACACAGTTTGAGTGCGGCGGGATCTCCACCGAATTTCGAATTACGAGAAGCGAAACCACTACCATGATGCGCAGCCATTATTGCGGCCAACTGAACGAAAGCCTGGAAGGTCAGGAAATTACCCTTTGCGGATGGGTTCACCGTCGTCGCGACCACGGCGGGGTGATTTTCCTCGATATCCGTGATCGTGATGGTCTGGCCCAAGTGGTATTCGATCCGGATCGCGCCGAGAGTTTCGCCGCCGCCGACCGCGTGCGCAGCGAATACGTCGTGAAGATCACCGGTAAGGTGCGTCTGCGTCCGGCCGGTGCCACCAACGCCAACATGGCGTCGGGCATGATCGAAGTGCTGGGTTATGAGCTGGAAGTGCTGAACGAGTCGGAAACCCCGCCGTTCCCGCTGAACGAGTTCTCCGACGTCGGCGAAGAAACCCGTCTGCGCTATCGCTTCCTCGACCTGCGTCGTCCGGAAATGGCCGAGAAGCTGCGTCTGCGTTCGCGCATGACCACCAGCATCCGTCGCTTCCTCGACGAAAACGGCTTCCTCGACGTTGAAACACCGATCCTGACCCGTGCCACCCCTGAAGGTGCGCGTGACTATCTGGTGCCGAGCCGTACTCACGCCGGTTCGTTCTTCGCCCTGCCGCAATCGCCGCAGCTGTTCAAACAACTGCTGATGGTTGCCGGCTTCGACCGTTACTACCAGATCGCCAAGTGCTTCCGCGACGAAGACCTGCGCGCTGACCGTCAGCCAGAATTCACCCAGATCGACATCGAAACCAGCTTCCTCGATGAAAAAGAGATCATGGGCCTGACCGAGCAAATGATCCGCAACCTGTTCAAGGAAGTGCTGGATCTGGAATTCGGCGAATTCCCGCACATGACCTTCGAAGAAGCCATGCGCCGCTACGGTTCCGACAAGCCAGACCTGCGTATTCCGCTGGAACTGGTCGACGTCGCCGATCAACTGAAAGAAGTTGATTTCAAAGTATTCAGCGGCCCGGCCAACGATCCGAAATGCCGTATCGCTGCGCTGCGCGTACCAGGCGGCGCAAGCATGCCACGCAAGCAGATCGACGATTACACCAAGTTCGTCGGCATCTACGGTGCCAAGGGCTTGGCGTACATCAAGGTCAACGAGCGCGCTGCCGGTGTTGAAGGTCTGCAATCGCCGATCGTGAAAAACATCCCGCTGGAAAACCTCAACGCCATCCTCGATCGCGTTGGCGCCGTTGACGGCGACATCGTGTTCTTCGGCGCCGACAAGGCCAAGATCGTCAGCGAAGCTTTGGGCGCACTGCGTATCAAGCTCGGTCACGACCTCAACCTGCTGACCTGCAAGTGGGCACCGATGTGGGTTGTCGACTTCCCGATGTTTGAAGAAAACGACGACGGCAGCTTCTCCGCGCTGCACCACCCGTTCACCGCGCCGAAGTGCTCCCCGGAAGAACTGGAAGCCAACCCGGCCGGCGCGCTGTCCCGCGCGTACGACATGGTGCTGAACGGTACTGAACTGGGTGGCGGTTCGATCCGTATCCACCGCAAGGAAATGCAGCAAGCGGTATTCCGCCTGTTGGGTATCAACGAAGCGGAACAGGAAGAGAAATTCGGCTTCCTGCTCGACGCCCTGAAATACGGTGCGCCGCCGCACGGTGGTCTGGCCTTCGGTCTCGACCGTCTGGTGATGCTGATGACCGGCGCCCAGTCGATCCGTGAAGTAATCGCCTTCCCGAAAACCCAGAGTGCTGCTGACGTGATGACGCAAGCGCCGGGTGTCGTGGATGCCAAGGCACTGCGTGAGCTGCACATTCGTTTGCGCGAAACGCCAAAGGCTGAGTAACACGGGCCTGAAGGCGCATCTTCGGATGCGCCTTTTTTCTATCTATAGAAAGCAGGTCGAGATTTTTTGTGTGCTGGCCGCTGCATGAGCAGGGCGGGCAACGTTTCAAAGAGAATTCGGAGCGAGTTATGGCTGGTCATTCCAAGTGGGCGAACATCAAGCACCGCAAAGAACGTCAGGATGCCAAAAGGGGCAAGATCTTCACCAAGTGGATCCGCGAACTGACCGTTGCGGCCCGTCAGGGCGGCGGTGATCCGGGCTCCAACCCGCGTCTGCGTCTGGCGCTGGATAAAGCGCTGAGCGCAAACATGAGCCGCGACATCATCGACCGTGCCGTTGCACGTGGCGCCGGTGCGACCGAAGCGGACAACGTTGAAGAGCTGACCTACGAAGGCTACGGCCCGGGCGGCGTAGCGGTGTTGGTCGAGTGCATGACCGACAACCGCAACCGTACCGCCGCAGCCGTGCGCCATGCGTTCAGCAAGTGCGGTGGCAACCTTGGCACCGACGGTTCGGTGGCGTACCTGTTCGAACGTAAAGGCCAGATCAGCTTTGCACCGGGCGTCGATGAAGACGCACTGACCGAAGCGGCGCTGGAAGCCGATGCCGATGACGTGGTTGCACACGAAGACGGTTCGATCGACGTGTTCACCTCGTTTACCAGTTTCTACGCGGTGCGTAACGCGCTGGAAGCGGCCGGGTTCAAGGGTGATGATGCGGAAATCGTCATGCAGCCGACCACCAGCGCCGAGCTGGATCTGGAAGGCGCGGAGAAGGTGCTCAAGCTGATCGACATGCTTGAGGATCTGGACGACGTGCAGAATGTCTACTCCAACGCGGACATTCCGGAAGACGTGGCTGCTCAGCTCGGATAAGAGCGACTAGTCTTCAATGTGGGAGCGGGCTTGCTCGCGAAGGCGGCGTATCAGCAAACATCAATGCTGAATGACACACCGCTTTCGCGAGCAAGCCCGCTCCCACAGTTGTTTTTTGTTGTTATGTAAATCGTGTTTTTTCAAAACCGCAGGCGTTATGACTTTAATTCTTGGTATCGACCCCGGTTCGCGCATCACCGGTTACGGGATTGTTCGTGATACCGGGCGTGGCGGCTGTATCTATGTGGCTTCCGGCTGCATCCGCACCGGTGCGGGCGAGCTGCACGAACGTTTGCAAATCGTTTATCGCGGCGTGCGTGAAATCATTCAGACCTACGGCCCGGTCACCATGGGCATCGAAAAAGTCTTCATGGCGAAGAACGCCGATTCTGCACTGAAACTCGGTCAGGCCCGTGGCGCGGCGATTGTCGCTGGCGCCGAAGAAAGCCTGGAGATCGCCGAGTACACGGCGACTCAGGTCAAGCAGGCAGTGGTGGGCACCGGCGCCGCCAATAAAGAACAAGTGCAGATGATGGTCATGCACATGCTCAAACTGACCGCCAAACCGCAAATCGATGCCTCCGACGCCCTGGCCATTGCCATTTGCCACGCGCACACCCGCTCCAGTCTGCTGCCGCACGGCTTGGGCACTGCACGCAGTCGTGGCGGGCGCCTGCGTCTCTGATAGCATCAGCATCAAATTTCCCGAAAGCGGATGCTTGCGCCTGTGTCGTCGGCCCGAAATCCGCGTTTCGACAGTCGCCAGCCCACGGTTGGCCAACGCTCAAGGATCTGAAACGTGATTGGACGCTTGCGCGGCACCCTGGCTGAGAAACAGCCGCCGCACCTGATTCTGGATGTAAACGGCCTCGGGTATGAGCTGGAAGTACCGATGACCACGCTTTATCGTCTGCCGTCGGTCGGTGAACCACTGACCCTGCACACCCATTTGGTCGTACGCGAAGACGCGCAACTGCTCTATGGTTTTTCCGGTAAACGTGAGCGAGACTTTTTTCGCGAGTTGATCCGTCTCAATGGTGTCGGGCCAAAACTGGCCCTGGCGTTGATGTCGAGTCTTGAAGTCGACGAGTTGATCCGCTGCGTGCAATCCCAGGACACCTCGGCGCTGACCAAGGTGCCGGGCGTTGGCAAGAAGACGGCCGAGCGTTTGCTGGTCGAGCTGAAAGATCGCTTCAAGGCGTGGGAAACTTCGCCGGCGATGTTTGCGCTGGTACCGAATCAGCCGGACGGCCCGGCGCCGGTCAATACCGCCGAGAACGATGCCGTCAGCGCGTTGATTTCCCTCGGTTACAAACCGCAGGAAGCGAGCAAGGCGATTTCCGCGATCAAGGACAAGAATTTGAGCAGTGAAGACATGATCCGCCGCGCCCTGAAGGGAATGATTTAAGTGATTGAAGCTGATCGTCTGATCGCCGCCGCGCACAGCCCGCGTGAGCGCGAAGAAGTCCAGGATCGGGCCATTCGCCCGGTCAGTCTGGCCGACTATATTGGCCAGCCGACCGTGCGCGAGCAGATGGAATTGTTTATCCAGGCCGCGCGTGGCCGCAGTGAATCCCTCGACCACACGCTGATCTTCGGCCCGCCGGGCTTGGGTAAGACCACGCTGGCCAACATCATTGCCCAGGAAATGGGCGTGTCGATCAAGAGTACCTCGGGCCCGGTGCTTGAACGTCCGGGTGATCTCGCGGCATTGCTGACCAACCTTGAACCGCACGACGTGTTGTTCATCGATGAAATCCATCGCCTGTCGCCGATCGTTGAAGAAGTGCTGTACCCGGCGATGGAAGATTTCCAGCTCGACATCATGATCGGCGAAGGGCCGGCGGCGCGCTCGATCAAGCTTGATCTGCCACCGTTTACCCTGGTTGGCGCCACGACGCGCGCCGGTATGCTGACCAACCCGCTGCGTGACCGCTTCGGTATCGTCCAGCGTCTTGAGTTCTACAGCACTGCCGATCTGTCGACGATTGTCAGTCGTTCGGCGGCTATTCTCGGTTTGCCACTGGATCCGGAAGGCGCCTTTGAAATCGCTCGCCGTGCCCGTGGTACGCCGCGTATCGCCAACCGTTTGTTGCGGCGCGTGCGTGATTTTGCTGAAGTCCGCGCCAAAGGGCACATCACCAAGTCGGTCGCCGATTTGGCGTTGAACCTGTTGGACGTTGATGAACATGGCTTCGACCATCAGGATCGACGTCTACTGTTGACCATGATCGAGAAGTTCGACGGCGGGCCGGTCGGTATCGACAGTCTGGCGGCGGCGATCAGCGAAGAGCGCCACACCATTGAAGACGTGCTGGAGCCGTACCTGATTCAACAGGGCTACATCATGCGCACACCACGGGGCAGGGTGGTGACCCGGCATGCGTACCTGCATTTCGGTTTAAACATCCCGTCACGAATGGGCGAAATGCCCGTGGCAGACGAGTTTCTCGATGCCGTGGACGATTAATACACATTTGTTGTCGATTTATTCAGGGTTTGTACTGTCAGACGACGGTACTTTTGCGTTAAAGCTTTGAAACCATGAAAAACAGTTGCCTGGCCGGATTGGCAACCTGAGGAGTAAGCACTAGAGTATGCGCGCGCAAAACGGGCTTGGGCCGTTCGCACATCGTTGTCGCGTTTATTACGAGGACACCGATGCGGGCGGCATCGTGTATTACGTTAATTACCTCAAGTTTATGGAACGGGCTCGAACCGAGCGGCTGCGTGAACTGGGCTTTGCCCAATCGCAGTTGGCAGGGGAGGATCTGTTGTTTGTCGTGCATTCCAGCGAAGCGCGTTACCACGCGCCGGCGCGACTGGATGACGAACTGCTGGTAAGCGCTGAAGTAATCGAATTGAACCGTGCCAGCCTGCGCTTTAAACAGCAGGTCAGGCGGGCTACGGATAATGTGCTGCTCTGTGAAGGGCAGTTTTTGGTGGCCTGTGTGCGCACTAACAGTTTGAAACCCCGGGCCCTTCCCGAAGACTTGCGTGCGGCCTTTGCCGACGCGGTCGGCCCGGGTACACACTCAAAGCAGGAGATAAAGCGTGGAAGCTAACGTCGTCGACCATTCCTCCATGTGGAGCCTGGTCAGCAATGCCAGCATCGTGGTGCAGTTGGTAATGTTGACCCTGGTGGCCGCATCGGTGACCTCATGGATCATGATCTTTCAGCGCAGCAATCTGCTGCGTGCCGGTCGACGCGCCCTGGAGAGCTTCGAAGAGCGCTTCTGGTCGGGTATCGATCTGTCCAAACTGTACCGTCAGGCGGGCAGCAACCCGGATCCGGATTCGGGCGTCGAGCAAATCTTCCGCGCCGGTTTCAAAGAGTTCTCGCGTCTGCGTCAGCAGCCGGGTGTCGACCCTGAAGCGGTGATGGAAGGTGTGGCCCGTGCCATGCGCGTTGCCATCTCCCGTGAAGAAGAGAAACTCGAGCAAAGCCTGCCGTTCCTCGCCACCGTTGGTTCGGTCAGCCCGTACATCGGTCTGTTCGGTACCGTGTGGGGCATCATGAACTCCTTCCGCGGTCTGGCCAGCGCCCAGCAAGCAACCCTGGCCACTGTGGCTCCGGGTATCGCCGAAGCCCTGATCGCCACCGCGATCGGTCTGTTCGCCGCGATCCCTGCGGTTATCGCTTACAACCGTTTCGCTGCTCGCAGCGAAACCTTGCTGGGCCGCTACTACACCTTCGCCGATGAATTCCAGGCGATCCTGCACCGCAAAGTGCACACCAGCGAAGAATAAGCAGGTAATTTCCAATGGCTTTAATCGCTCGAGCTCGCAAAAAGCGCAAGCCGGTCGCCGAGATGAACGTGGTGCCTTACATCGACGTGATGTTGGTGCTGCTGGTCATCTTCATGGTGACCGCGCCGATGCTCAATCAGGGCGTGAAAGTTGATCTGCCCAAGGTTTCCAGCGAAGCCTTGCCGCAGGACAACAACACGCAAGTCCTGACCATTTCGATCAAGGCTGACAAGACCTACTACTGGAACCTTGGCAGCGAAGTCGATACCGAGAAGCAACAGGACAGGGCCATGACCCTGCCGCAGATGACCGACGCGGTGACCAAGATCATTCGTGCCGGCACTGAAGGCGGCAAGCGTACCCAGGTCTTCATCCGCGGTGACAAGACCGTCGATTATGGTTCCGTCATGGGCGCCATGGGCGGGTTGCAGAAAGCCGGGGTCGGTAATGTTGGTTTGATTACCGAGGCCCCCTGATGCAGCAACAGCGAGAGCCGTCCGCCTCGGAAAGCTACTTCTGGCCTAGTGTTCTGGCAATTGTCCTGCACGTACTGGTGTTCGGCATGCTGTTCGTCAGTTTCGCCTTTACACCAGAGCTGCCGCCGGCCAAGCCGATTGTCCAGGCGACCCTGTACCAGCTGAAATCGAAAAGTCAGGCAACCACCCAGACCAATCAGAAGATTGCGGGTGAGGCGAAGAAATCCGCCGCGCGTCAGACCGAAGTCGAGCAGATGGAGCAGAAAAAGGTCGAGCAGGAAGAGATCAAGGCTGCGGCGGAACAAAAGAAAGAAGAAGCGGCTCAAAAAGCCGAGGAAGCCAAGAAGGCCGACGAGTCGAAAAAAGCGGACGAAGCGAAAAAGGCTGATGAAGCCAAAAAAGCCGACGACGCGAAAAAGGCTGAGGCGAAAAAGGCAGAAGAGAAACAATTGGCTGATATAGCCAAGAAGAAAGCCGAAGACGAAGCCAAAAAGGCTGCTGAAGAAGAGGCCAAGAAAGCGGCCGCTGAAGAAGCCAAGAAAAAGATTGTCGAAGACGCGAAGAAGAAAGCCGCCGACGACGCCAAGAAGAAAGCTGAAGCTGACGAGGCGAAGAAGAAAGTCGCCGACGAAGCGAAGAAGAAAGCTGCTGCCGATGCTGCGAAGAAGAAAGCGCAGGATGCGGCACGTAAATCGACCGAAGACAAAAAGGCTCAGGCCTTGGCCGATTTGCTTTCCGACACGCCGCAGCGCCAGCAGGCTTTGGCGGATGAGCAGGGTGACGAAGTCGCGGGCAGTTTCGATGACCTGATTCGTGCGCGAGCAGCAGAAGGTTGGGCTCGACCACCTTCGGCACGTAAAGGCATGACGGTCGTGCTGCAAATCGGCATGTTGCCGGACGGTACGGTGACTTCGGTCAGCGTGTCCAAGTCCAGCGGCGATGGTCCGTTTGATGCTTCGGCAGTGGCGGCAGTGAAGAATATTGGACGTTTGACAGAAATGCAGGGAATGAAGCCGAGCGATTTCGCTCCGTATCGTTCATTCAAGATGACATTCACACCTGAGGATCTAGCCTTGTGAGAAACCTTCTTCGAGGAATGCTGGTCGTGATCTGCTGCATGGCAGGGATCGCGATGGCTGATGAAAAGAACATTCTGGTTACCAGCGGCAGTGATCGGGCTACTCCGATCGCGGTTGTACCGTTTGGTATGCAGGGCGGTGCCGTCCTGCCGGACGACATGGCTGAAATCATTGGTAACGATTTGCGTAACTCGGGCTACTACTCGCCGATTCCAAAGCAAAACATGATCAGCCAGCCAAGCCAGCCGAGCGAAATCATCTTCCGTGACTGGAAGGCGGTGGGAGCTCAATACATGATGGTCGGCAGCATTGCTCCAGCCGGCGGTCGCCTGCAGGTGCAATGGGCGCTGTTCAACGTCGCCACCGAGCAGAAAGTGGCTGACGGCAGCGTCTCCGGTACCACGGATCAAATCCGCGACATGGCGCACTTCATTGCTGACCAGTCGTTCGAAAAACTCACCGGTATCCCGGGTGCGTTCTCGACTCGCCTGCTGTACGTGACGGCCGAGCGTTTCTCCGAGAAGAACACTCGCTACACCCTGCAGCGTTCGGACTACGACGGTGCTCGCGCCGTGACTCTGCTGCAATCGCGTGAGCCGATCCTGTCGCCGCGTTTCGCACCGGATGGCAAGCGCATCGCTTATGTTTCGTTTGAACAGCGCCGTCCGCGCATCTTCATGCAGAACATCGACACCGGTCGCCGTGAGCAGATCACCAACTTCGAAGGTTTGAACGGTGCACCGGCCTGGTCGCCGAATGGTGATCGTCTGGCGTTCGTCCTGTCGAAAGACGGTAACCCGGACATTTACGTGATGAACCTGGCTTCGCGTCAGATCACTCGCGTGACCGCAGGTCCGGGCATCAACACCGAACCGTACTGGGGCAAGGATGGTTCGACCATCTACTTCACCTCGGATCGCGGCGGCAAGCCACAGATCTACAAAACCAGCGCCAGTGGCGGCGGTGCGGAGCGAGTGACCTTCATCGGTAACTACAACGCCAACCCTAAATTGTCGGCGGATGAAAAGACCCTGGTGATGATCCATCGTCAGGACGGTTTCACCAATTTCAAGGTGGCAGCCCAGGATTTGCAGCGAGGTAGTGTAAAGATCCTCACTGATAGCACTCTGGACGAGTCGCCTACTGTTGCGCCCAACGGCACCATGGTAATCTACGCCACCCGCCAACAGGGCCGGGGAGTCTTGATGCTCGTGTCCATTAATGGACGCGTTAGGCTCCCGCTTCCTACCGCTCAAGGCGAAGTCAGAGAACCGTCCTGGTCCCCTTACCTGAAGTGAGCGGGCGCTACACGTTTTACTTAACACACTGGGGTTCATTAGGAGTTTCACGATGGAAATGCTGAAGTTTGG
>NZ_JBIUVN010000020.1:0-83695 GCF_044742965.1 Pseudomonas sp. NPDC087804
AAGACCCAGAGAAGATCACTACTGTACAAGCTGCAATCGACTACGTTACTAGCCACCAGGCGTAATAGTTTGTAATCGTTGTTTGCTGTCATGGAAAAACCGCACTGCCATCATGGCGTGCGGTTTTTTCTTTAGGCCTGATGCAAAGTCGTCGTCATTTGAAAAAGGAGAGTGCTGTGTCGCGTAGACGCGTCGTAGTCACCGGTATGGGTATGTTGTCGCCACTGGGCACGGATGTGCCGAGCAGTTGGCAGGGCATTCTGGCTGGCCGCAGTGGCATTGGTCTGATCGAACACACCGACCTTTCTGCCTATTCCACCCGCTTTGGCGGCTCGGTAAAGGGCTTCAATGTCGAGGAATACCTGTCGGTCAAGGAAGCACGCAAGCTCGACCTGTTCATTCAGTACGGTCTCGCCGCCGGTTTTCAAGCCGTGCGCAACTCCGGTCTGGAAGTCACCGATGCCAACCGTGAACGCATTGGCGTGGCCATGGGTTCGGGTATCGGCGGTCTGACCAACATCGAAGAAACCAGCCGTACCCTGCATGAGACGGGCCCGCGTCGAATCTCCCCATTCTTCGTGCCAGGCTCGATCATCAATATGATTTCCGGTTTTCTGTCCATCCATCTGGGTGCACAGGGGCCTAACTACGCCATCGCCACTGCATGCACCACCGGTACGCACTGCATCGGCATGGCCGCGCGCAACATCATGTACGACGAAGCCGACGTGATGATTGCCGGCGGTGCCGAAATGGCCGCGTGCGGTCTGGGCATGGGCGGCTTCGGCGCGTCCCGTGCGCTGTCGACCCGCAACGACGAGCCAACCCGTGCCAGCCGTCCGTGGGACAAGGGCCGTGACGGTTTCGTCCTGTCCGACGGTGCCGGTGCACTGGTACTCGAAGAGCTGGAGCACGCCAAGGCACGCGGCGCGACCATCTACGCCGAGCTGATCGGGTTCGGCACCAGCGGCGATGCGTTCCACATGACTTCGCCACCTGCCGACGGCGCCGGTGCAGCACGCTGCATCACCAATGCGTTGCGCGACGCGAAGATCAACGTCGACCAAGTGCAGTACATCAACGCCCACGGCACCTCGACTCCGGCCGGCGACCTTGCCGAAGCCAACGCGATCAAGTCGGTGTTCGGTGAGCACGCCTACAAGCTGGCCGTCAGCTCGACCAAATCGATGACCGGCCACCTGTTGGGCGCGGCGGGCGCGGTTGAAGCGATCTTCAGCGTGCTGGCGATCAACAGCCAGGTGGCACCGCCGACCATCAACCTCGATGAGCCGGACGAAGGCTGCGATCTCGATTTCGTGCCGCACACTGCGCGCAACATGGACATCGATGTCGTGCTGTCCAACTCCTTCGGTTTTGGCGGCACTAACGGCACCCTGGCGTTCCGTCGGTTCGCAGGCTGATGGACTGCTGGGTCGACGGTCAACCGGCTGACGCTCTGTCGCTGAAAGATCGCGGCCTGGCTTACGGCGATGGTCTGTTCGAGACCATTGCTGTGCGTGGCGGCCAACCGATCCTGCTGGATCGGCATCTGACGCGACTGGCCGATGGCTGTTCGCGTCTGGCCATCGCCGCCGATATCGAGTTGATTCGCGATGAGCTGCTGAGCTATGCGGCAGCGATGGGCGAGGGCGTGCTCAAACTCATCCTCACCCGTGGCGACGGTTTGCGCGGTTATGCGCCCGATCCTGCGGCGCCGGGCCGACGCATTCTGCAAGGCAATTCACCGGCGGCTTATCCCGCCGTCCATGCTGAACAAGGCGTTCGCCTGTTTCCGTGCAGCACACGCTTGGCTATTCAGCCATTGCTTGCCGGACTCAAACACCTCAACCGACTCGAACAAGTGCTCGCCCGCGCCGAATGGCAGGACAGCGAGCATGCTGAAGGCTTAATGCTCGATCAGGCTGGTCGGGTCATTGAAGGGGCGTTCAGCAATGTGTTTCTGGTGCGTGACGGCGTGTTGATCACGCCCGATCTGAAACGCTGCGGTGTCGCCGGTGTGATGCGCGCCGAAATATTGTTTCAGGCCGAGTCATTGGCCATCCCCACGCAAATCGCCGACATCAGCCTCGAACAGCTGCAATGGGCTGATGAAGTGTTCCTCTGCAACAGTGTTTATGGCGTGTGGCCGGTACGCGCCTACGCTGCACTGAGCTGGCCGGTTGGCCCGCTCACCCGTAAACTGCAAACCATTGCCCGCGCGCTACTGGATGCCTGATTCGTGAGACGTAAACTTTTGCTGCTGCTGGAAACCGGACTGGTTCTGGCAGGGCTGTTGTTGGGCGCCAGCGCCTGGAAGATTCACTCCGCACTGGAACAACCCCTGAACATCACGCAGGAAGAGCTGCTGGATGTGCCGAAAGGCTCTACCCCCACCCGTACTTTCCTCGAACTCGAAACCGATGGCGTCATCAAGGACGCGTTCTGGCTACGGGTTTACTGGCGCTTCAACCTCGCCGGCACACCGATCCACAGCGGTGAATACCGCATGCAGCCGGGCATGACCGTTAACGGTCTGATCGATTCGTGGAAGCGTGGCGACGTGGTTCAGTACAGCCTGACCCTGGTCGAGGGCTGGAACTTCCATCAAGTGCGTGCTGCATTGGCCAAGGACGAGAAAATCGAGCAGACCCTGAGCGGTTTGAGCGACAGCGACGTGATGGCGAAGATCGGCCACAAAGGCCTGTTCCCGGAAGGGCGTTTCTTTCCTGACACCTATCGCTTCGTGCGCGGTATGACCGATGCCGAGTTGCTGAAAAAGTCCTTCGACCGTCTCGACGAAGTGCTGGCCAGCGAATGGGAAAAACGGGCGTCGGACGTGCCTTACCGAGAGCCGTATCAAGCGCTGATCATGGCTTCGCTGGTCGAAAAAGAAACCGGCGTCCCGCAAGAGCGTGGGCAGATTGCCGGGGTCTTCGTACGGCGGATGGCGCTGGGCATGCAGCTGCAGACCGACCCGACGGTGATCTACGGTTTGGGTGATCGCTACACCGGCAAGCTGACCCGCGCGCATTTGAAAGAGCCGACGCCTTACAACACCTATGTGATTCCCGGCCTGCCGCCGACGCCGATTGCGATGGTTGGACGTGAAGCGATTCATGCGGCGCTGAATCCGGTCGATGGCACCAGCCTGTACTTCGTCGCGCGTGGCGACGGCAGCCATGTGTTCTCGGATGATCTCGATGCGCATAACGCGGCGGTGCGAGAGTTTCAGCTCAAGCGTCGTGCGGATTATCGTTCCAGCCCGGCGCCTGTAGTTGCACCGGAATCTGCGCAAGATCCGATTCCTGCAGCATCACCGGACACGGCGCCGGAAGCGTTGCCGCAAGTTCCCGCCGAGGAACCTGCGCCAACCCCGGCACCGGACGCCGCTGCACCCTCCAACGCGCAATGACTTTGACTAAGGACTGCCTGTGACTGGCTTGTTTATTACTCTGGAAGGCCCGGAAGGCGCCGGCAAAAGTACCAACCGCGAATACCTCGCCGAGCGTTTGCGCGCCGCCGGTATCGAAGTGGTGCTGACCCGTGAGCCCGGCGGTACGCCACTGGCCGAGCGGATCCGCGATGTGCTGCTGGCCCCGGCCGACGAAGTCATGAACCCGGATGCCGAGCTGTTGCTGGTGTTCGCGGCGCGCGCTCAGCACCTGGCCGAAGTGATTCGTCCGGCGCTGGCCCGCGGTGCAGTGGTGCTGTGTGATCGTTTTACCGATTCGACGTACGCCTATCAGGGTGGTGGACGAGGTTTGTCGCTGGAGCGCATCGCCACGCTGGAGAACTTCGTGCAGGGCGATCTGCGTCCTGACCTGACCTTGATTTTCGATCTGCCGGTGGAAATCGGCTTGGCCCGCGCCAGCGCCCGTGGTCGTCTCGATCGTTTCGAGCTGGAAGGCCGGGCGTTTTTCGAGGCAGTGCGCAATGCGTTTCTGAAGCGCGCCGAAGCCGATCCTGCGCGCTATGTGCGCATCGACGCCGGCCAACCATTGGCCAAGGTTCAGCAATCGCTGGATACCTTGCTGCCGAACTTGCTGGAGCTGGCCCGTGGCTGAGGCCTATCCATGGCAGGACAGCCTCTGGCAGCAACTGGCCGGCCGCAAGCAACACGCGCACGCGTATTTGCTGCACGGCCCGGCCGGGATCGGCAAGCGCGCGCTGGCCGAGCGCTTGATGGCGAGCCTGCTGTGCCAGCGCCCGACCCCGGAAGCCTGCGGCGAGTGCAAATCCTGCATGCTGCTCAGGGCCGGCAGTCATCCGGATAATTACATCCTCGAACCGGAAGAGGCCGACAAGGCGATCAAAGTCGATCAGGTGCGTGATCTGGTCAGTTTCGTGGTGCAAACCGCGCAACTGGGTGGGCGCAAAGTGGTGCTGATCGAGCCGGTCGAGGCGATGAACATCAACGCCGCCAACGCTTTGCTGAAAAGCCTTGAAGAGCCTTCCGGCGATACTGTGTTGCTGTTGGTCAGCCATCAGACCAGCCGTTTGCTGGCGACTATCAAGAGTCGTTGCGTGCAACAGGCCTGTCCGCTGCCGAGCGAAGCGATGAGCCTGCAATGGCTGGCTCAGGCGCTGCCCGATTGTTCTGAAGATGAGCGTGTCGAACTGCTGACGCTGGCGGCCGGTTCGCCGTTGATGGCGGTCAGTCTGCAATCTCAGGGTGTGCGTGAACAGCGCGCGCAAGTGGTCGAAGGCGTGAAGAAGTTGCTCAAACAGCAGCAATCGCCGACGCAACTGGCCGAAGAGTGGAAAAGCATTCCGATGCTGCGCCTGTTCGACTGGTTCTGCGACTGGTCGAGCCTGATCCTGCGCTATCAACTGACTCAGGATGAAGCGGGCCTCGGCCTGACCGATATGCGTAAAGTTGTGCAGTACCTCGCGCAGAAAAGTGCGCAGGGCAAAGTCCTCGAGATTCAGGACTGGATTCTCGCGCAGCGGCAGAAAGTCATGAGCAAGGCCAACCTCAATCCGGCGTTGCTGCTGGAGGCATTGTTGGTGCAATGGGCGGGATTGCCTGGCCAAAGATAAGAATGTGTACCTAGACTCTGAACATCAGCAGTGGAGGTCAACATGAATGAACCCGTCAGCCCGGGGCCGCGTAACGGCATCTTGTCCCTGACCATCAAGGACAAGTCGGTGCTTTACGCCGCCTACATGCCGTTCATCAAGAACGGCGGTCTGTTCATCCCGACCAACAAGAGCTACAAGTTGGGCGACGAGGTGTTCATGCTGCTGAACCTGATGGACGAGGCGGAGAAGATTCCGGTGGCCGGCAAGGTCGCCTGGATCACGCCCAAAGGTGCGCAGGGCAATCGCGCCGCCGGTGTCGGCGTGCAGTTTAATGATGGCGACAACACCGCGCGCAGTCGCATCGAAACCCATCTGGCCGGAGCCCTCAAGTCCGACCGTCCCACTCATACGATGTAAGTAGCCGTCCTTTTTATGCTCGTAGATTCCCATTGTCACCTTGATCGCCTCGACCTCGCCGCCCATGACGGTTCGCTGGATGCCGCACTCGATGCCGCCCGGCAGCGCGGGGTAGGGCACTTTCTGTGCATCGCCGTCAGCGCCGACAACGCTGCCGACGTCAAAGCCCTTGCTGAGCGTTACGACGACGTCGATTGCTCGGTCGGCGTGCATCCGCTGGATGTGCAGCCGGGCGCTGCGCCTGCGCTGGATTGGCTGCTGCACGAACTCAATCACCCGAAAGTGGTGGCGATCGGCGAAACCGGTCTGGACTATCACTACGAGCCGGAAGCCGCTGAATTGCAGCAGGAGTCGTTTCGTCTGCACCTGCAAGCGGCGCAGCAAACGGGCAAACCGGTGATCATCCACACCCGTGGCGCGCGGGCCGATACTCTTGAACTGCTGCGCGAAGCGGCGTTGCCTCAGGCCGGTGTGCTGCATTGCTTCACCGAAGACTGGGACATGGCCAAGGCTGCGCTGGACATGGGTTATTACATTTCTCTGTCGGGGATCGTCACCTTTCGCAATGCCGATGCGTTGCGCGATGTCGCGAGCAAAGTCCCGGCGGATCGCTTGCTGGTGGAAACCGACTCGCCGTACCTGGCGCCGATCCCGTATCGCGGCAAGCCAAACCTGCCGCAATACGTGCGTGAAGTGGCGGAATTCCTTGCGATGCTGCGCGGTGAGAACTACGAGCGGTTTGCCGAGCAGACCACCGAAAACTTCAAACGCCTGTTCCCGCTGGCCTCCGTTAAATCTGCCGTGTAGGAGCTGCCGCAGGCTGCGATCTTTTGATCTTGATTTTGACAGGCAAGGGCAAAAGATCGCAGCCTGCGGCAGCTCCTACAGGTGTGATGTTCGGGTAGCTGGGGTAAAGGTCAAATCGCAGGCAAAAAAAACCCGGGTTCTGGGGGGTGAATCCGGGTTAAGACCATTAGGAGTAAAACAAAGGCACGCGGTCCGTTGGTACCTTTATCGGCGCGACACTTGGGGGAGATGTCGCCCGACAGTTCAAGTATTGATCAGTCTGGCGTGCAGTCCAGTGAGCCGGTCGGGGTTTTTAAACAAATTTGGAATACGTTTGCTTCAGTTGAGTTCTCATTGCGTCCAAAACGTTCTCAAAATGAACAAGAAACGCAGATATGGTCGGATGATCCGTGCATTTTTGCGCAAGTTAGGCATAATACGCGGCTTCGAATTTTGACCCTTCAGACCTTTTCTTATGCACAAAGAACCTCGTAAGGTCCGTGAGTTTCGTCGCCGCGAGCAAGAAATTCTCGATACCGCGCTCAAGCTGTTCCTCGACCAAGGTGAAGACAGTGTCACCGTCGAGATGATTGCTGATGCCGTCGGTATCGGCAAAGGCACGATCTACAAGCACTTCAAATCCAAGGCGGAAATCTACCTGCGCCTGATGCTCGATTACGAGCGCGATTTGAACGAGCTGCTGCATTCGGCCGACGTCGACAAGGACAAGGAAGCGCTGTCCCGCGCCTACTTCGAATTCCGCATGCGCGACCCGCAGCGCTATCGCCTGTTCGATCGCCTCGAAGAGAAGGTGGTCAAGGGCAATCAAGTGCCGGAAATGGTCGAAGAGCTGCACAAGATCCGTGCCTCGAACTTCGAACGTCTGACCCTGTTGATCAAGGGCCGTATCAGCGAAGGCAAACTCGAAGACGTGCCGCCGTACTTCCACTACTGCGCATCCTGGGCGCTGGTGCACGGCGCGGTGGCGCTGTATCACTCGCCGTTCTGGAGCAATGTGCTGGAAGATCAGGAAGGTTTCTTCCAGTTCCTGATGGACATCGGCGTGCGCATGGGCAACAAGCGCAAGCGCGACCCGGAAACCCCAAGCAGCTGAGCCATTCAGCCGCCTTATTGCGCCATGATTTCGCTACATGTCGCAGTACCGCAGGAATATACTCAGGCATAGGGCTTGCTAAAACTTGATTTGTGAGTCAAGTTTTAGCGGCTCGAAATTTTTCCGCCGGAGTGATCATGATCGTTGACCGTCAAGGCAGGCGTTTTCGCAATTTGCGCATCAGCCTGACCTCAGCCTGCAATTACGCGTGTACCTACTGCGTGCCCAACGGCAAGCGGCTGGTGGCTGCGCAGGATGAACTGTCGGCCGAAGCCATGGCGCGCGGTGTTGAATACCTGATCGAGGCGGCTGGCATCGAGCGCTTGCGCATCACCGGTGGCGAGCCGCTGGTCAGCCCGAAACTCGAATCGTTCATGACCGCCGTCGGCAAGATGGGCCTGGAAGACATCAGTCTGACCACCAACGGCCAACTTCTCGCCAAGAAACTCCCACTGCTGGTCGATGCCGGTATACGCCGGATCAACGTGTCCCTCGATACCCTCGACGCCGGTGCCTTCCGCAGCATCGCCCGCGGCGGCGATCTGGCCACCGTGCTTGATGGCATGGATCAAGCCGCCGCCGCGGGGATGAAGATCAAGGTCAATATGGTGCCGTTGCGCGGGCAGAACCTTGATCAAGTGATGCCGCTGCTTGATTACTGTCTGCAACGAGGTTTCGAACTGCGCTTTATCGAATTGATGCGCATGGGCCACTTGGCCAAAGACTCCAATGCGTTTCTGCAACAGTTCGTCAGCCTTGAGCAATTGCTCAGCCTGATCGGCGAGCGCTACGAGTATGCGCAGACTGATGCGCCGATCGATGCCACCGCTGTGCGCTATGCGATTCCTGGCCTGGGCAACTTCGGCGTGATTGCCAACGAAAGCGTGCCGTTCTGTCGGACATGCTCGCGCTTGCGACTGTCGTCGACGGGTTGGCTGCATGGCTGCCTGTCGTCGAGCAACCGCCACTATGTCGGTGATCTGCTTGATAAGCCGCGTCATCAGGCGTTGCCAGCGCTGCAGCGTTTGTTGGTCAAGGCGTTGGGCGACAAGCAGGAAGTGGCGTTCTCTGGCGGTGCAACCGTCATGAAGATTATCGGCGGCTGATACTCCCTATTCGCGGGCAAGCCTTGCTCCTACAGGATCGCGTAAATCTGTAGGAGCAAGGCTTGCCCGCGAAAGCATTCTATAAATCAACGAAGATCCCGAGCTGGCGCAAAAGCTGCATCCAACGGCCATTCGCCGGTTTTCCGTCACCGGCCTCTGGAGGAATAGGATGCGTAGCCTGGTTTTGCTGCTGGCCGTTTTGGCGCTTGGCGGCTGTATGACTGTCAGCGATATGGCCGAAGGCACTCGCTACCAGATGAGCGACGCCGGTTTGCTCGATCACAGCGACAGCCGTCGCGTGAACAACTTCCGCATTCAGCCTGATTCGTTCATCTACATCGCCCAAGGCGCGTTCGCCCCGCCGGGCGGTTCTTACCCGCGTCCGAACGTGGTCGCCGAGGAAGCCTTCAAGGGTTTCGTCGAATACTTCCCGATGGTGCGCCGCGCTCGCGCTCCGGAAGGCCTTGATCAGGCGATGGGTGAGGCTCGCGATGCCGGTGCTCATTACCTGCTGTACACGCGTTTCGCCAAGGCTGATGACCGCATTGGTAACTCTGATGAGTGGCTTGATGAAGAAGCGGTCGACCGTCTCGGCATTGACGGTGGCGTGATTCAGATCATGTTGATCGAGACCAGCACCCAGTATTTGATTGATACTGCACGCATCAAAAGTCGTGGCGGTTTACTGACGTTCCACGACAATAAACCCGAAGACCTCATTGGCCCGCCGCTGGCACAGTACGCGCGCAGCCTGTTGGGGATCGGCGACCAATAAATTAAAGGAGAACGCCATGAGTGGCCCGCAAAAAGCCAATGACCTGTTGGGACAAATTCCCAAAACCAAAGGCTTGCCGCCGGTGCACTTGTGGAACCCGGACTTCTGCGGCGACATCGACATGCGCATCGCCCGCGACGGCACCTGGTATTACCTGGGCACGCCGATCGGGCGTAAGCCGATGGTCAAACTGTTCTCGACGATCATGCGCCGCGATGGCGATGATTATTTCCTGATTACTCCGGTCGAGAAGGTCGGGATCAAGGTCGACGACGCGCCGTTTGTGGCGATTGCCGTTGAGGTGGAAGGCGAGGGTGAGGCGCAGCTTTTGCGTTTTACCACCAACGTGGATGAGACGGCTGAGGCCGGGCCTAAGCATCCGATCCGCGTCGAGATTGATCCGACGACGCAAGAGCCTGCGCCTTATGTGCATGTGCGTACCAATCTTGAGGCGTTGATTCACCGCAATGTGTTCTACCAAATGGTGGAATTGGCGGTCAGCCGCGAAATCGATGGCCAGCGCTGGCTGGGCGTGTGGAGCGGCGGCGAGTTCTTTCGCATCGGCCTCGAACCCTGAGACACACATCCCCCCTGTAGGAGTGAGCCTGCTCGCGATAGCGGTTGATCAGTCAATCCTTGTGGTGACTGACACTCCGCAATCGCGAGCAGGCTCACTCCTACAGGGGATTGTGTTGACACCCAATCATATGATGATTAGCTTTATCACCCATCGCACTCCGCTTTGAGGTGTTCATGTCCAGCAGCTTCCACGCATCCACGGTTGACTGGCTCGGCAGCTGGATCGCCGCCGGCCAGGTAAAACCTGGGCAGACCATCAAGGTCGAGGCGGATCTGGGTGAGCAGCTCGGCGTCAGTCGCACCGTGATCCGCGAAGCAATCAAAACCCTCGTCGCCAAAGGCATGCTCGAAGTCGGGCCGAAAGTTGGCACCCGCGTGCTGCCAGTTCGGCGCTGGAATCTGTTCGATCCGCAAGTCGTCGGTTGGCTGTCGCGCAACGGCTTGCCGGAAAACTTCGTCGATGACCTGCTTGATCTGCGCCGCACCATCGAACCGATGGCCGTACGCTGGGCCTGCGAACGCGCCACCTTCGAACAGATCGAAGCCGTTCAACTGGCCTACAACGCCCTCGAACGCGCGGTCGACAGCGGCATCGATTACAACCGCGCCGATCAGGTCTTTCACGAATGCATCCTCGCGGCCAGTCACAATCAATTCATTGAACAAATGGTGCCGGCGCTCGGCGCGTTGTTGGCGGTGTCGTTTGAAGTGTCTGCCGCCGATCCCGATGAACTGCGCCGCACATTACCGATCCACAAAGACATGGCCGACGCCATCGCTGCCCGGGATTCCGCACGAGGTGTGTGGGCGTGCATGACTTTGATCGATAACGCCGACCTGGCGATCAAACGTTTTTACCCGAAAGTCATGGCCGACAAAAAAGCCAGCTGAACACACAGAAATCCCCTGTAGGAGTGAGCCTGCTCGCGATAGCGGTGAATCAGTCGCATTGAAGTCAACTGACACGACGCGATCGCGAGCAGGCTCACTCCTACAGAAAATCATAAGAACAATAGAGGAATGGATATGCCGTGCACCGCCCTGACCCAACACCGCGCCCAACTCGGTGAAGGCCCGTTCTGGGACGCGCCGACCCAGGCGTTGTACTGGGTCGACATCGCCGGCAAACAGGCCCTGCGCCTGATCGGCCAGAACGTACAAATCTGGCAAATGCCCGAGCACGTTTCCGCGTTCATCCCCTGTGCCAGCGGCGATGCGCTGGTCACGCTCAGCAGCGGCGTCTATCGCCTCGATCTCGATTCCCCTGGCCTCGAACCGCACCTGACCCTGTTCTGCGTCGCCGACCCGCAACCGGGCAATCGGCCCAATGAAGCGCGTTGCGATGGCCAAGGCCGTTTGTGGCTCGGTACCATGCAAAACAACATCGGCGAAAATGGCGAAGACCTGCCGATCACTCGCCGCTCCGGTGGCCTGTTCCGCGTCGATGCGGATCAACGCGTCACGCCATTGCTGCGCGGTTTGGGCATTCCCAACACGCTGCTGTGGAGTGACGACGGCACCACAGTTCTGTTCGGCGACAGCATGGACAGCACGCTCCATCGCTATTTCATTCAAACGGACGGCCATCTCGGTGCCGCCGAAACCTGGTACGGCCCCGACCAACAGGGCGGCCCGGACGGTTCGGCGATGGACGCCGAAGGTTACGTGTGGAATGCCCGTTGGGATGGCAGTTGCCTGCTGCGCCTGACGCCTGAAGGCAAAGTCGAGCGCAAAATCGAGTTGCCTGTCAGCCGCCCGACCAGTTGCGTGTTCGGTGGCGATGACCTGAAAACCCTGTACATCACCAGCGCCCAGAGCCCGCACAAGCATCCTCTGGACGGTGCAGTGCTGTCGATGCGCGTTGATGTGCCGGGAAAACTCTGTACGCGCTTTGCTGGTTAAATCCCAAAATATGGGATGCAAAATTATATATTGAGATTATTTGGCCGACGGGTTTATAGTCGGCTCCAGCAGTAACACGCACTCACACTTAAAAAGAACAAAACAGGTGAAGTGATGCAGCGAATCTCCATCGCACTCCCACGCGGAGTCCGCGTCTCGCAACGGCCCCATGCCGTCAGCGACGCCTGCCTGTTTTGTTTCAAACGCCTTCCGAACCGGACATCTTCAGCTGTCCGGTTTTTTTGTGCTTGCGAAACAGGAGTCGAGATCCATGGCTGAACCCCTTTCCCTGCCGCCGGTGCCTGCACCGCCGAAGGGCGAGCGTCTGAAAGACAAAGTGGTCTTGCTGACCGGCGCTGCGCAAGGCATCGGTGAAGCGATCGTTGCTGCATTTGCCTCGCAGCAAGCGAAACTGCTGATCAGCGATATTCAGGCCGAAAAGGTTGAGAAGGTTGCCGCCCACTGGCGCGAGCAGGGCTGTGACGTGCAGGCGCTCAAGGCCGATGTGTCGCGCCAGCACGATCTGCACGCGATGGCCAAACGCGCCGTTGAATTGCACGGTCGTATCGACGTGCTGGTCAACTGCGCCGGGGTCAACGTGTTCCGCGATCCGCTGGAAATGACCGACGAAGACTGGCATCGCTGCTTCGCCATCGACCTCGATGGTGCCTGGTTCGGCTGCAAAGCCGTGCTGCCGCAGATGATCGAGCAGGGCGTTGGCAGCATCATCAACATCGCCTCGACCCATTCCAGCCACATCATTCCCGGCTGCTTCCCGTACCCGGTGGCCAAACATGGTTTGCTCGGCCTGACCCGCGCCCTCGGCATCGAATACGCGGCGAAAGGCATTCGCGTCAACGCCATCGCGCCGGGCTACATCGAAACCCAATTGAATGTTGATTACTGGAACGGTTTCGCCGATCCGCACGCCGAACGTCAGCGCGCCTTCGATCTGCACCCGCCGAAACGTATTGGTCAGCCGCTGGAAGTGGCGATGACTGCGGTGTTTCTGGCCAGTGATGAAGCACCGTTTATCAACGCGTCATGCATCACCATCGATGGTGGCCGCTCGGTGATGTACCACGACTGAGCGCAGCGGCTTTCACGCGGATAAATCCGGGTGAAATCCAATCATCATACGATATGACTATTTTCAACAGGCTTTGCAGGAACACGCTTTAACGCTTTTCAAACATTGCTCAAAAAAAATAACAAGGAGTCAGCTTATGAAACGTCGTTTCGGGATTCGTACCCTGTGCACTACCGCCCTGGCGGTCACTGCATTCAGCCTGAGCAGTTCGCTGCTCGCTGCCGACACCGTGAAAATCGGTTTTCTGGTCAAGCAGGCTGAAGAGCCGTGGTTCCAGACCGAGTGGGCTTTCGCCGAGAAAGCCGCCAAGGACAAGGGCTTTGAACTGATCAAGATTGCTGTGCCGGATGGCGAGAAAACCCTCTCGGCCATCGACAGCCTCGCCGCCAACGGTGCCAAGGGCTTCGTGATCTGCCCGCCGGACGTGTCGCTCGGCCCGGCGATCATGGCCAAAGCCAAACTCAACGACCTGAAAGTGATTGCCGTCGACGACCGTTTTGTCGACGCCAACGGCAAGTTCATGGAAGACGTGCCGTACCTCGGCATGGCCGCGTTCGAAGTCGGCCAGAAGCAGGGCAACGCGATGGTCGCCGAAGCGAAGAAGCGTAACTGGGACTGGAAAGACACCTACGCGGTGGTCAACACCTACAACGAACTCGACACCGGCAAGAAGCGCACCGACGGCTCGGTGAAATCCCTTGAAGACGCCGGCATGCCGAAGGATCACATCCTCTTCGCCGCGCTGAAAACCCTCGACGTACCGGGCAGCATGGACGCCACCAACTCGGCGCTGGTGAAACTGCCGAGCGCGGCGAAAAACCTGATCATCGGCGGCATGAACGACAACACCGTGCTCGGCGGCGTGCGCGCCACTGAAGCGGCCGGTTTTGCCGCGACCAATGTGATCGGCATCGGCATCAACGGCACCGACGCCATCGGCGAATTGAAAAAGCCTAACAGCGGCTTCTTCGGTTCGATGCTGCCAAGCCCGCACATCGAAGGCTACAAAACCGCCGAGATGATGTACGAGTGGGTCACCACCGGCAAAGAACCGCCGAAGTACACCGCCATGGACGACGTCACCCTGATCACCCGCGAGAACTTCAAGCAAGAGCTGGAAAAAATCGGCTTGTGGAACTGATGCAGCGACGGCCCGGGCAGCCGGGCCGTTTTTCGGTGTGAAGAGGTGGCTTTATGCACGCGCAAGTACAGACACAACAACACAGCTCCAGCGGCAGCCTGCGCTTCAACGGGATCGGTAAAACCTTTCCCGGTGTGAAGGCGCTGGACGCCATCAGCTTCGTCGCGCATCCGGGGCAGGTTCATGCCTTGATGGGCGAGAACGGCGCTGGCAAATCGACCCTGCTGAAAATTCTCGGGGGCGCTTACATCCCGAGCAGCGGCGAGTTGCAGATCGGCGAGCAGACCATGGCGTTCAGGTCGACCGCTGACAGCATCGGCAGCGGCGTCGCGGTGATTCACCAAGAGCTGCATCTGGTGCCGGAAATGACCGTCGCCGAAAACCTGTTTCTCGGCCACCTGCCGGCCAGTTTCGGTTTGATCAATCGCGGCGCGCTGCGTCAGCAAGCGTTGAATTGCCTCAAAGGCCTGGCCGACGAAATCGATCCGCAGACCAAGGTCGGACGCCTGTCCCTCGGCCAGCGGCAACTGGTGGAAATCGCCAAAGCCCTGTCACGCGGCGCGCATGTCATCGCCTTCGACGAACCGACCAGCAGCCTCTCGGCCCGTGAGATCGATCGCTTGATGGCGATCATTGGTCGTCTGCGCGACGAGGGCAAAGTCGTGCTCTATGTCTCCCATCGGATGGAAGAAGTGTTCCGTATCTGCGACGCGGTCACGGTGTTCAAGGACGGCCGCTACGTGCGCACCTTCGAGGACATGAGCCAGCTGACCCACGATCAACTGGTGACCTGCATGGTCGGTCGCGACATTCAGGACATCTACGATTATCGCCATCGTCCACGCGGCGCTGTCGCGCTGAAGGTCGACGGTTTACTCGGTCCGGGTCTGCGTGAGCCGATCAGTTTCGAGGCGCACAAAGGTGAAATTCTTGGCCTGTTCGGATTGGTCGGGGCAGGGCGCACCGAGCTGTTTCGCTTGCTCAGCGGCCTTGAACGCAACACCGCCGGACGCCTCGAACTGCGCGGTCACGAATTGAAACTGCGCTCACCGCGCGACGCGATTGCCGCCGGGATTTTGCTCTGCCCGGAGGATCGTAAAAAGGAAGGCATCATCCCGCTGGCCAGCGTCGCCGAGAACATCAACATCAGTGCACGCGGTGCCCATTCGGGGTTCGGCTGCCTGATTCGCGGTCTGTGGGAAAAGGGCAACGCCGACAAACAGATCAAAGCGCTGAAAGTGAAAACGCCGCACGCCGGTCAGCAGATCAAATTCCTTTCCGGCGGCAATCAGCAGAAAGCCATTCTTGGCCGCTGGCTGTCGATGCCGATGAAAGTTCTGCTGCTCGACGAACCAACGCGCGGCATCGACATCGGCGCCAAAGCGGAGATCTACCAGATCATCCACAACCTCGCTGCCGAGGGCATTTCGGTGATCGTGGTGTCCAGCGACCTGATGGAAGTGATGGGCATTTCCGACCGCATTCTGGTGCTCTGCGAAGGCGCCCTGCGCGGCGAAATCAGCCGTGACCAGGCCAATGAATCCAACCTGCTGCAACTGGCTTTGCCGCGCCACCGCGCTGACGGCGTGGCGAACTGAGAGGTGACTATGATGACAACCCAAAACGAAACCCTGCCCAAAGAGCGCAAACCGCTGGACATGCGCCGCTTCCTTGATGACTGGGTCATGTTGCTGGCGGCGGTGGGCATTTTCGTTGCCTGTACGCTGCTGATCGACAACTTCCTTTCGCCGCTGAACATGCGTGGCCTGGGCCTGGCGATTTCCACCACCGGGATCGCGGCGTGCACGATGTTGTACTGCCTGGCGTCGGGGCATTTCGACTTGTCGGTGGGCTCGGTGATTGCCTGCGCCGGCGTGGTCGCGGCAGTGGTGATGCGCGACACCAACAGCGTGTTTCTCGGTGTCAGTGCAGCGTTGGTGATGGGCCTGATTGTCGGACTGATCAACGGGATTGTGATCGCCAAGTTGCGCGTCAATGCGTTGATCACGACGTTGGCGACCATGCAGATTGTTCGCGGTCTGGCGTACATTTTTGCCAATGGCAAAGCGGTGGGCGTGTCGCAGGAATCGTTCTTCGTGTTTGGTAATGGCCAGTTGTTTGGCGTGCCGGTGCCGATCCTGATCACGATTGTGTGCTTTCTGTTTTTCGGCTGGCTGCTGAATTACACCACCTACGGGCGCAACACTATGGCCATCGGTGGCAACCAGGAAGCGGCGCTGTTGGCGGGCGTGAACGTTGATCGCACCAAGATCATTATCTTTGCCGTGCATGGCGTGATTGGTGCGCTGGCGGGGGTGATTCTGGCGTCGCGGATGACCTCGGGGCAGCCGATGATTGGTCAGGGGTTTGAGCTGACGGTGATCTCGGCTTGCGTGTTGGGCGGGGTGTCGCTGAGCGGCGGGATTGGCATGATTCGGCATGTGATTGCCGGGGTGTTGATTTTGGCGATCATCGAGAATGCGATGAACTTGAAGAATATTGATACCTTCTACCAGTACGTGATTCGCGGGTCGATTCTGCTGCTGGCCGTCGTCATCGACCGCCTCAAACAACGCTAAGATCAAGAGCCCCTCACCCCAGCCCTCTCCCAGAGGGAGAGGGGGAAAGGGAGCAGATATCCTGGCTGTTCAAAACCTGAGTTCGACTCGATATTTCAGGTCGATCTAAGTAGAACAAACACCTCGATCAGTCCCCTCTCCCTCCGGGAGAGGGCTAGGGTGAGGGTGCTTTTGACCTTCAACCTTCCGTCACTTCCCCTAAATTTCCCTTGCTCGCCCGAACCCGTTTCGGTTATCACTTTGTACATGATTAGACAGGTACGATTTGACAAGAAACAACGGGTGGTCGACGAGCTCGTCCGGCGCATCGAAAGCGGCCTCATGGAGGACGGCTTTCTGTTGCCCGGCGAGCATCAGTTGGCTCAAGAATTCAAAGTCAGCCGAGGCACGCTGCGCGAAGCGCTGGCCGAACTGAAGCGGCGCAAGTACATCGCTACGCAAAGCGGGGTCGGTTCGATCGTCACCTTCGACGGTGTCGCCCTCGACCAGCGCAGCGGTTGGGCGCAGGCGCTGGCCGACAGCGGCGCGATGATCAATACCGAAGTGTTGCGTCTGGAAGCCGTGACCCGGCCCGATCTGCTTGCGCGTTTTGGCACTGACCAATTCATCACCCTCGACCGTCGTCGCCGTTCCACCGAAGGCACGCTGGTGTCCCTTGAACGTTCTTTGATGCCGGCCACCGGCGGCCTGGAAAGCCTGCCGCGCGTCGGTCTGATCGACAATTCCCTGACCATCACCCTGGCGGCCTATGGCTACGTCGGCGAGCGCGGCGATCAATGGATCGGCGCCGAACCGCTGAATGCCGTCGACGCTGAACTGCTCGGTCGCGCGGAAGGCACGGTGTTCCTCAAAGCCCTGCGCACCACTTACGACCGGCAGAACCGTTTTATGGAGCTGGTCGAAAGCCTGCTCGACCCGGTGCATTTCCGTCTGCACCTGCAATTTGGAGAAGCAAAATGACCCCGCTCAACCGTGCCCTCGGCGCTTTCTATGGTCTGGCCCTCGGCGACGCGCTGGGCATGCCGACGCAATCGCTGAACCGCGAAACCATCAAGGCGCGCTTCGGCCAGATCACCGATCTGCAAGATGCCGGGCCACTGCAACCCATCGCCGCGAACATGCCTAAAGGCTCAATCACTGACGACACCGAACAGGCGATTCTGGTCGGCGAATTGTTGGTCGAAGGCAACGGCCACATCAAACCGGCGATCCTCGCGCAACGCCTGATCGAGTGGGAAGCCGCGATGCAGGCCAAGGGCTCGCAGGACTTGCTCGGCCCGTCGACCAAACGCGCGATCGAAATGATCCTCGCCGGCCACTCGCCGGAAGACGCCGGGCGTTACGGCACCACCAATGGTGCAGCGATGCGCATCACACCGGTCGGCATCGCGGCGGATGTCGCCAATCCTGAGCGTTTTATCGCCGCCGTGGTGCAGGCCTGCCAGGTCACTCACAACACCACGCTGGGAATTTCCAGTGCGGCGGCGGTGGCGGCGGTGGTGTCTGCGGGTATCAACGGCATGGATCTGGGCGAGGCGTTGAACCTCGGTCAGCAAATCGCTCAGCAAGCGGAAGCGCACGGTCACTGGGTTGCCGGTGGGCGTATCGCTTCGCGCATCAGTTGGGCGCGCAGCATCAGCGTCGACAGTGACAACGCGTTGCTGGCCGATCTGCTCTACGACGTGATCGGTACATCGGTGGCGTCGCAGGAGTCGGTGGTGGTCTCGTTTGCACTGGCGCAGCAAGTGGCCGTCGGTGAGATGAGCGCGTTTGCTGCGCTGTGCATGGCCGCCAGTCTCGGTGGCGACACCGATACCATCGCGGCGATTCTTGGGGCGATGCTTGGGGCCTGCCTGGGTCTTGAGAGTTGGCCTGTCGAGATGATCGAGACAGTGAAAACCGTCAACGATCTGGAGCTGGAACCCCTTGTGAAAGGACTCCTCACTCTTCGCTGAGGACACCCATGTGTAGGAGTTGCCGAAGGCTGCGATCTGTTGATCTTCAGCAGTCTTCAGGCCGCCCCGAAATCGAGATCAAAAGATCGCAGCCTGCGGCAGCTCCTACAAGGAGAGGTGCAGGTATTGAATTGCCCATAAACACAAGAATGGCAAACAGGAGCATTTTTCATGAGTTCATCAAACGCCGGGCAAAGCGCCGGGCAACTGGAAACCCGCGGCATCGAGCCGGTGCCGGAAGCCGAGTGCAACGGTCATCCGCTGCAACTGTTCTGGGTCTGGTTCGCCGCCAACATTTCCATCCTCGGTCTGCCGCTGGGCGCCACGCTGGTCGCGTTTCGCGGGTTGGCGATCTGGCAAGCCATCATCGTCGCAATCATCGGTGCTGCCGGCTCGTTTGCCGTGGTCGGGATCATCTCGATTGCCGGTCGCCGTGGCCGTGCGCCGAGCCTGACCCTGTCACGCGCAATTTTCGGCGTACGCGGCAATATCGGCCCGACGCTGGTCTCGCTGATGTCGCGTCTGGGCTGGGAAACGGTCAACACCACCACCGCGGCATTCGTGCTGTTGTCGCTGTGTTCGATCCTGTTTGGCTCGCCGGTTGAAGCGAAAAGCGCTCCGGTACTGACGCTGATTTTCATCGCCATTTTCGTCCTGCTGACCTTGTCGGTTTCCGGCCTCGGTCACGCGACGTTGCTGGTGATTCAGAAGTGGGCGACCTACGTGTTCGGCGCGCTGAACATTCTCGTCGGCGGCTTCCTCTGCGCCACCATCGACTGGAGCGCGGTGTTCAACGCCACGCCGGCACCGATGAGCGCAATGATCATCGGCATCGGCACCATGGCTGCCGGCACCGGCATCGGTTGGGCCAACGCCGGCGCTGACATGTCGCGCTATCAACATCGCAGCGTCAAAGCCGTACGCTTGGTCGCGTCGGCAGCATTCGGCGCAGGCATTCCGCTGGTGTTGTTGATCACCCTCGGCGGCTTGCTCTCGGTGGGCAACAACGACCTGGCTTCGGCGACTGACCCGATCGTGGCGATCCGCGACATGCTGCCAACGTGGATGGCCGTGCCTTACCTGATCACCGCATTCGGTGGCCTGCTGCTGTCGAACAACCTGTCGGTGTACTCCGCCGGTTTGACCACGCTGACCCTCGGTCTGAAGGTCAAGCGCGTCTACGCCGTGGTGGTCGATATCGTTGCGATTTTCGCCGGTTCGATTTACTTCATGCTGATAGCTGACAGCTTCTACGGCCCGTTTATCACCTTCATCTCTTTGCTGGCAGTGCCGATCACCGCGTGGGTCGGGATCTTCATCGTTGACCTGATTCACCGTCACTACTACAGCCCGACAGACTTGCTCGACGTCAGCCCGCGCAGCGCCTACTGGTACAACGGCGGCATCGAGTGGCGTGCGTTCGGCGCGTGGGCGATTGCCATCGTACTCGGCTTCAGCTTCACCACCATCGGCACCACCGCTGAAAATGTCTGGTTCAAAGGCTTCCTGTCCGACTCGTGGCTGGGCCACAACGGCCTCGGCTGGATCGTGACCTTCGTGGTCGCCGGTGGCATTTACTTCGTCCTCGGCGGGGCGAAAGATCGCCGCGCCGCGCCAACCGAGAATGCTCATGCCTAAGATGCTGCACACCGGCCAGGTCATCATCGACCTGGTCATGGCCGTGGATAAACTGCCGCAGATTGGCGGCGACGTGCTCGCGCAGTCAGCCGGTTTCGAGGCCGGCGGCGGCTTCAACGTGATGGCCGCGGCGGTACGTAATGGCTTGCCGGTGGTGTACCTCGGTCGCCATGGCACCGGGCGTTTCGGCGATCTGGCGCGGGACGCGATGACTGTCGAAGGCATTCATATCGGCATCAAAGAACGTGCGCAGCGCGACACCGGTCTGTGCGTGGCGCTGACTGATTCTTCCGCGGAGCGCAGTTTCATTTCCTACATTGGCGCTGAAGGTGACGTGACCGAGGACGATCTGAATAGCGTTGCAGCCGAGGCGGGCGATTACGTTTATCTCAGCGGTTACAGCTTGCTTCACGAAGGCAAGGCGCAGGCGTTGCTCGACTGGACGCTGGCGTTGCCGGGCTCGGTCAACGTCGTCTTCGATCCGGGCCCGCTGGTAGAATCGCCGGATTCGCCGATGATGCAGGCGCTGCTGCCACGCATTGATGTGTGGACGAGCAACAGTGTTGAAGCGCTGCGGTTTACCGGCGCTGAAGACATTGCGCTGGCGCTGGATCGGCTGGCTGAGCATCTGCCCAAAGAGGTGTTGATGGTGGTGCGCGACGGGCCGCAGGGTTGCTGGATTCATCAGGCTGACGAGCGTCGGCATGTGCCGGGGTTTACTGTGAAAGCGGTGGACAGCAATGGCGCTGGCGATGCGCATGCCGGGGTGTTTGTTGCCGGGTTGGCGCAGGGTTTGAGCGCGCATGAAGCGGCACGACGGGCGAATGCGGCGGCGGCCATTGCGGTGACACGCTGGGGGCCGGCGACCTCGCCGGGGACGGCTGAGGTGGATGCGTTTATCCGCGAGTCTGGCGGTGCTTGATAGATAGCTTTCGCGAGCAAGCCCGCTCCCACAGGGGAATTTGTGATCGACATGAATCGCCTGTAGGAGCTGCCGAAGGCTGCGATCTTTTGAACTTGAAAGCGGCAAAAGATCGCAGCCTGCGGCAGCTCCTACAGGGGATGTGTCAACTGGCCTTGCGCAGCGCCTCGATCAACTGCTGCTTACGCATCGAAGACCGCCCCGGAATTTTCTTGGCCCGGGCCTCCTTCATCAAACTATCAACCGTCTGCGCATCCCGCGAAGCCGTGCTGTTACGCGAATGTCCCTCGCGACTGGCCACTGCTCGTCGCGACGAATCTTTGCGATCTTCAGACTTGGCACTCGCCGGTTTCTTGCGCCCGGAACCGCCGGCCTTGTCGCCGCCGCCCGATTGTTTGTTCACCGTCGCCCAGGCTCGCGCTTCGGCTTCATCCTTCGGCACGCCCTTATTTTCGTAGCTGTCTTCGATGTGCTCGGCTTTGCGCTTTTGCTCGGCGGTGTATTTTTCTTTGCTTCCACGAGGCATGGGATTTCTCCTTGCATCCGTAGATGAATTGCCATGTAGGAGCTGCCGAAGGCTGCGATCTGTTGATCTTGAAAATCAAAAGATCGCAGCCTGCGGCAGCTCCTACATAATTTACGATCACACGATCACACGATCACACGATCAAACGATCACACGATCACATTGCTCAGCTATCGAGCTTACGCGCCGCTTCAACCCCGGCCGCGCTGAGCTTGATCGGCAGGTTCAGCGAATGTTCGCCGGCTTCGTTGCAGGTCACATGGCCGTGGTGAATCAGTCCGCGATCCTGCAAAGCGGCGAGGGCGCCGGCCACGACTTTCTCGCCCCGGTAATTGTCCAGCACCTCCTTGCCCAGACCACTCGGGTGGGCGTGCAGCAGACGGGTGAGGACTTCTTTTTCCAGGTTTTTATCGACGTTCATGGTTACCTCTTCATTGGATTGAATAGGACGCTCGCGTCGGCGAACTACTGACCGGAGCCTTCGGAACCGGAACCACCCGTGGTGGATTTAGAGCCGACGCCGGGGCCCGCGTTGTCGGGCATGCCGGGGGCGTCGGGGGTGTTCATGCCGCCCTGACGACCCGGGTCACTGCCCTGCGTGCGCGGATCAGTGCCGGTGGCCGGCGGCTGATTGATCAACGGCACGCCCGAACCATCGGTGTTCATGCCGGGAGCACTGTTGATGGCGGGGGCGCGAGGCGGGGTCGGGTCGGTAGGGCCGGTGCCTGCCGCAGTGGCGGATGCGGCGAACACCGCAGGGCAGAGCAGGGCGCTGAATACGAAAGCGGTCAACCTTGACGAGATCATAGGGCTTCTCCAGTGATTGGAATCCTTACCTGTCGTTGGTCTGCCCTGTGATCGGATTGGTGCCTGATGAACGACGAACGGTCTAAATCGCCTCCACCGTTTTTACGTTGAGTCGGCGCCAGAGCAGCCGCCCCAGTGTGATCAACCAGTTGATCAAAGCCACCGCCAATACCGTCAGCAACAACGTCGCCATGCCGTGTTCAACGATGATTTTCCCGGCCAGCAATGGAAAACCAAACACGCCGATAAAATACGAAAGGCTGAACAGCAGCAGCGCTTGTGAAGTGGTACCCGTCGGTGCTTCGTTCGCCGCGAGTCCGTTGATCACTGAATAGGTCAGACCATAACCAACGCCGAGCGTCAGCGCCGCCAGCAGATAGGTGAACCCGCTGTGCACTCCAAACGCGAAGAGCACGATCGAGCCAAGCATCAGCCCCGATAACAGGCACGACGCGCGCAGCGGATCACGCTTGACCACGTAACCGGCGATCAACATCCGGCTGCTGATGGCCGCACTCATGAAGCCGAGGAAGAACAGCGAATAATCCAGCGAGCGTGCCGCCGCATAACTGGTCTGAAAACTCGACAATCCGCCAAACACACAGCCGCCGAGCCCAACCATGATGATCGGAAACACGGCGCGCGAGCTGAGCACTTGGCGGGTCGCTTGCCAACTGATTCTCGCGGCAGAGGTGGGTTGCGTGCTTTTCAATCGAGCGCCGAGACGCCAGAACAGCAGCACGCCGATCAGGCTCGCCAACGCCGCCAGATAAAACGCCGACGTCACCGGCAACCCCAGCGCACTGGCTGCGCGCCCGAGTAACGGGCCGCTGCCGATGCCGGTCATCATGCTGCCGGAGAGCAGCGCGAAGTACTTGGCCCGCTGCGCCGGGGACACCAGGCTGGCGACGATGATCGGCCCCAACGTGTAGAAAACACCCCAGCCCAACCCCAGCAGCAAACCGAAAAACAACAGCAAATGCCCGAACCCCGGCGTCATCGCAAAACCCAGACTCGCCGCGACCAGCAACAGCCCGAACAGCGCAATCGACCGCGCCGCGCCGAGCATGTCCGACAAATGCCCGGACACCAGCACCGCGACAAACGTACTGAGCATCGCCGCCGAAATTACGCTGCCCGCATCGTGTTCATTACCGCCGCGTGAACCGATCAACAGCGACAGCAAAAACGTCGAGCCATACGACAGCGACAACAGATAACTGGCGAGGCAGAACAGGCCGAACAACTTGCCTGACACCTGGGGCGTTGCTTGCGACATGACGCGGTTCCTTGACCGGGAAAATTGAGCGTCATCTGTTTAACACGTCGGGCCTGTGGGTTAGGTGCGCGGTTGGCGAAGTCAGGTTCAGCACAGGCCGGAGTAACCATTCAGACGATGCCGATTTCTTCCATGAATTGCTCCATGAAACCCTTCAGACGTTGATGACGTATCTGCGCCAGACGCTGGCCGGCGACAGTCTGGAAACCGTCGGCGAGGTGCAGCAGTTTGGTCTGGAAGTGGTCGAGGCAAAAACGCTTGTCGTCGTAGTCGCGATGTTTCGCCTGCGGATCTTGCGGGTCATACAGCGCCGACCCCATGCGCCCGGCGATATAAAACGTGCGGGCGACGCCGAGCATGCCCAGCGAATCGAGGCGGTCAGCGTCCTGGACGATCTTCGCTTCGAGGGTGAGCGGGGTGATGTTGGCGGAGAAGCTATGCGCTTCGATGGCGTGGGCGACGCTGGCGATTTTATCGCTGGGCCAGTTCTGTTCGGCGAGCACTGACGACGCTTTTTCTGCGGCCAGGCGCGAGGCTTGTGAACGCAGCGGCGAGTTCTTTTCGACGGCCACGCAATCGTGCAGCAGCACGGCCGCGAGCAAGACCTCGAGATCGCCACCTTCTGCTTCATGCAAGGTGCGCACGTTGTGCCAGACCCGCTGCAAATGCGCGAGGTCGTGCGCGCCGTCGTCGGATATTTCCAGAGCGTGGGGCAGTAACCCGGCGGCGAGTGAAATCAGTGGTGCAAAAGCAGCATCGTTCATAAGCATCCTTACTGGCTGTCGTAGATTCTCAGTTGATGATACTTCTGTGGTGAGGGGATTTATCCCCGACGGGTTGCGAAGCAGCCCCTTTTTTTGGGGGCGCTGCGCACCCCATCGGGGATAAATCCCCTCACCACAAGGTTCTCTACCAGGTTTGGAGTGTGACGAGCAGCGCCCACGGCCTTAGTATGGCGTTTTCCTTTTCCGACAAGGCCCGTCCATGACGATCGAAATCCGCCCGGCGACCCCCAGCGATGCCCCGCAAATCCTCGCCTTCATCACTGAACTCGCCGATTTCGAAAAGGCCCGCCACGAAGTCATCGCCAGCGTCGCCGACATCGAACGCAGCCTGTTCGGCGAAGGCGCCACCGCGCACGGTCTGATCTGCCTGCGCGACGGCTTGCCAATCGGTTTCGCCGTGTTCTTCTTCAGCTACTCGACCTGGCTCGGCAGCAACTGCCTGTACCTCGAAGACCTCTACATCACCCCCGAACAACGCGGCGGCGGCGCCGGCAAAACCCTGCTGCGCCACCTGGCAAAAATCGCCTGCGACAACGACTGCGGCCGCTTCGAATGGAGCGTCCTCGACTGGAACACGCCAGCGATCGACTTCTACAAATCCCTCGGTGCGCAACCGCAGGAAGAGTGGGTGAGGTATCGCATGGACGGCAAGGTGTTGCGCGAATTCGCTGAAGGCTGAACGTCAATAAGAGCTATACGCTGCTAATTTGATTGTCGGCACTGCTCTAGTCCTGCATTCTACGCGCGCATTTTTGCGCGCTCATGGATGACACCTGCAATGCCTCTGGCACCCTTTCTCCACGCCCGTGGAGCCTTCGCCGCGTCAATGAGTGACCGGCCGATGTGTCAGCTACGGGCGTCGATGCTTTATTTAGCAAACAACAATGTTGGTCGACCTCTGCAAACTGCCGCCACCTCGATCGGCTTGAGTACTGTCGCGTCTTGTTCGTCCCAGTCGACAACTGCAATCGATATCCGTAGCCGCACCCGAAATCTTTGAAGCAAGGAGCTTTGAATTGAGTGGTAAACCTGCTGCCCGCGTCACCGACCCTACCGCCTGCCCATTGCCAGGCCATGGCACCAACCCAATCGTTACCGGCTCGCCGAATGTTTTCTTCGACGGCCTCGCCGCCGCGCGCATGACCGATACATCGGCGTGTGGCAGCCCGATTACCGGAGCTGTGTCCGGTACGGTATTTATCAACGGCTTAAATGCCGCCACGCTAGACAGCACCGGCGGGCACGGCAATGTCGTGATCGGTGGCTCGGGCACAGTAATCATCGGCCAGAGTGGCGGCGGTGCGGCGTTTACCGGGTTACTGCCGATGCCGGTGCATTTCAATGACCGGATGCAGATCGTTGATGAACACAGCGGTGAACCGCTTTCCTATATTGCCTATGTCATCGAACGGGCGGATGGAGCGTTGGAACGAGGCGTAACTGACGCCGGAGGGCATACTCATACGGTCAGTTCGCACCTCAAAGAAACCATCAAACTGTACGTGGAGTAACACTGATGGGAGCCCAATCCGGAGCCATTCAAGGATGCATCGGGAGATTGGTCGCCAGCCATGAGCTGACGACCAAAGAGGATCAGACAGTCAAACCGGTGACACTTGCCAGAGAAGTTGTAGCCTTTTTCATTGGTGGTGCTGGCGATTCGGAAAGTTACTACGGAGACGGGCCGAGCAACTACACGTTGCGTGCCATGGAAGCTTTGCAGAGTCGTTTGGGCACGAGCTTTGGCGGAAAATTCCAACCCTATTACATGGGATACAACGATGTAAAAGGGGAAGGCGATCTGGAGGAGTTTATATTCTCGAGGCTGCCTCACAAGTCCGCTCACGTCTACATCGTTGGTCATAGTCTGGGCGGGTGGAACGGCGCGCATTTGTCGCAGATTCTGACCGATAAAGGTTTTATCGTGAAAATGCTCGTCACGCTGGATCCTGTGGGCGAAGGTGTGATGGTGGCGTTGATTTCCGATATTTACTGGTCGGAGCCGACGCCCAAGGCTGAAACCTGGATCAACGTTCGTGCGGAACCTGACGAGATAGATCGAACTGACGTAGTCGCTTGGGTGGGGGGTAAATGGGATATCGAATCCGGGCCGGATGTTATCGGGATCGTTAAATTCAACCATTACTCGGCGTTGAGGCTTTATGAATCCCGGTTGGAGTGCGGACAGTCCGCATTGGATTTATCGGCGAACTCAATCGCGGGTTACTTGGGAGCAGGCGCATGAGATGGGTATTGCTTCTCGTTGTGTCGTTCTTGTGCGTTGCCTGCGCTAAGTCTCATGACATTACCCCCGCAACGTTGGGCTATGAATCGATTACACCTCGCCCGGACAGTGTTTTTTTTGAGGTCAATTTCAGTTCCGATGTAGAACTGCTGGAGATTTTCTGGCGGGAGAAGAACGCGAACAGTTTTGATCAGGTGTTTATCTGTGCCCTGGGTGATGACACTGATTTTTCGATTGAGCACACGATATCGAAAGCAGCCATGGGTTTGATCACAGAAAACAAGAAGCACTCGAAGATCGCCGGATTCGGTTATACCGCGAGCATTTCTTTCAAAGACGTTGGGGAAAAGAAAAGAACCTCGGCGTATCTGAGTCGTGACGCCATAAAGAGCTTATTGAAAGACAAGCAAAAGATTCCGTGCAAAGTGGTGGTCACGGCAACCGGTTATGACGCGTATTTCACAAGGTCACTGTTTATTCCGGTTGCAGATGTTTTTTCTGCCTTGTCGGACTACGACAGCCTTCGATGAGGCGCCCTGGTGTTGGCTTATGGAGTGGTAATGGCAAGGTTGCTTTTGGTTTTTTTGTTTGCGTTGTGTTCCTCCTGCATGCACTTGGATGTTCCGCCCGCCAGGCTTGAGTTTGCCTCGATCAATCACGAGATGTCCTCCTACTACGACCTGCGTTTCACCTCAGACCGAAATTTGATTGACCTCTATGAAGATCACGGGCGGCAAGGTCAGATTGGTACCTGGATCCATTGCTCGCTAAATGGTGATGTGGATTTTTCCATCGAACATGAAATTGTTCTCGAAGCTTCGGGAATCGTCAGCGGCATGCGTTTGATTGAAGGTGATCGTCGATTCGAAATGTTGGCCAGCATCAACGTCGAGAATCACGCGATCAACGATGGACATAAAGACGTCCGGCCCGCCGAACTGGTGCAAATTCTCAAACCGCAGGAATACATTCCCTGCAAGGTCGTCATCACCGCGTTCCCATTCGTGGCGTATTACTCGAAAGTCATGTACATGCCCACGTCGAGATTCATTGCGGCCATAGAAAATCCTCGAGTGGCACCAGCCCGTATTTTGCTAAAACCGTCCGATCAACCGAGGTCATTACTGCCTTTTTCGTCAGTGTGCATCGTGCGCTGGCGCTATGAACTGGCGCTCGGATATGACCAGATCGACAGGCTCGGGCTCTGCAGTGACGTGCCCTATGCCGGCCTGCTGGCCTCATTTGCGCCGAACAAAACGAAGTTGAAGATTGTTTCAGGTTCAGAGCAGACATCAGCACCGTTTGCGGCGTACACCATCATTCGCGGTGATGGACGTTTGGAGCCCGGGATCGCTGATGAAAATGGCCGTACGCACGAGGTGGGTTCCACTGAGTACGAAACGCTGAGGATCCAGATCAACAAGGAGTTGGATGTCGTCGAGTGCTGGACAAAATGGACTGACGCCTTCCCATAATATGGGATGCAAAATTACATATTGAGATTTTGTTCTCGGAGGGGCTATAGTCCATCGCACTCACTGCCAAAAACAAAACAGGTGAAGCGATGCTGGCGCAATTGATCGCGCTCGATTGGGGGACGACCTCATTACGTGCTTACAAACTCGCGGCGGACGGTGTGGTGCTGGAGCAGCGCTCGCTGTCGTCCGGGATCATGCAGTTGCCCAAGACCCCGCGAATCAACAACGGTCGCGAATGCGCCGATGGTTTTGAATTGGCTTTCGATGAAGCCTGCGGCGACTGGCTCGATGCGCAGCCGGATCTGCCGGTGATTGCTTGCGGCATGGTCGGCAGTGCGCAGGGCTGGCGTGAAGCAGCCTACTGCGAGACGCCGGCGAACGTCGCCAATCTCGGAAACTCCCTACAAACAGTTATCAGCATTCGCGGCACTGTCGTGCATATCGTGCCGGGTGTGATTCAGCGTTCGCGTTTGCCGAACGTGATGCGCGGCGAAGAAACCCAAGTGCTGGGTGTTCTGCAGAATCTGCCGGTCGAGGCGGGCGCTGATCTGTTGATCGGTCTGCCGGGCAGTCATTCGAAGTGGGTCGACGTGGTCGATGGCTGCATCACCCGTTTCGACACGTTCATGACCGGCGAAGTGTTCGCCGTGCTCAGCGAACACAGCATCCTTGGCCGCACCCAGCAAGTCAGCGCGACGTTCGATGCTCAGGCATTTGACCGTGGCGTGCAGATTGCGCAGTCGGCGGACGGCGAACTCGGCGTGCTGTCGACCTTGTTCAGTGCCCGCACGCTGGGACTGACCGGTGAACTGAGCCCAACGGCGCAGGCGGATTATCTGTCCGGCCTGATGATCGGCCATGAATTGGCCGCACTGGCCAGCGCTCAACGCCGACGCCGCAACAACCCGAATCTTCCTTCGATCATCCTCATCGGCAACGCGCAACTGTGCGCGCGCTACCGCCGTGCCCTCGACGCCTGTGGTTTCGCCAAGGTGACGCTGGCCGAGCAGGCCACCGAGCGTGGTTTGTGGCAACTGGCGCTGGCCGCCGGATTGATCGATTCCTCATCCCGTTAACCCTGACTGGAGGCCTGACATGCTCAAGCAAGCATTGGCGCAAAACGGTCTGATCGCGATTCTGCGTGGCCTGCACCCGCAGGAAGCCGCCGCTGTCGGAGAAGTCCTGTATGCCGCCGGATTTCGCGTCATCGAAGTACCGCTAAATTCCCCATCGCCGTACGAAAGTATCCGCATCCTGCGCAAGACCTTGCCCGCCGATTGCCTGATCGGTGCCGGTACTGTGTTGACGCCGGAGCAGGTCGAGTTGGTGAAAGAGGCCGGCGGCCAAGTGATCGTCATGCCGCACAGCGATGCCAAGGTGTTGCGCGCGGCGAAAGCGGCGGGGCTGTTTCTGTCGCCAGGTGTTGCCACGCCAACGGAAGCGTTCGCGGCGCTGGCGGAGGGCGCGGACATTCTCAAGCTGTTCCCGGCCGAGCAGATGGGGCCGGCAGTCGTCAAAGCCTGGCTTGCGGTGTTGCCGTCCGGGACGGTGCTGGCGCCGGTTGGCGGCATCACGCCGGACAACATGCAGGCGTTTATCGACGCTGGCGTGAAAGGTTTCGGCCTCGGTTCCGGCCTGTTCAAACCGGGCATGACGCCGCAGCAGGTGGCGCAGAACGCCGAGGCCTACGTGGCCGCATGGAAGGCCCTTCGCTAAGACTTTCTGGCGCTGCGTGCGCTGCATCTAATAAGAGCTGCATTTACAAAAGAGAGCAGAGATGAAAATCACCAAACTCACCACCTTCATCGTTCCGCCGCGCTGGTGCTTCCTCAAGATCGAAACCGACGAGGGCGTGACCGGTTGGGGCGAGCCTGTGGTTGAAGGGCGCGCGCACACCGTTGCCGCCGCTGTCGAAGAATTGTCCGACTACCTGATCGGCAAAGACCCGCGCAACATCGAAGACATCTGGACGGTGCTCTATCGCGGCGGTTTCTACCGTGGCGGCGCGATCCATATGAGTGCGCTGGCCGGCATCGATCAGGCGCTGTGGGACATCAAAGGCAAGGCCCTCGGGGTGTCGGTGAGTGATCTGCTCGGCGGCCAGGTGCGCGACAAGATTCGTGTGTATTCGTGGATCGGCGGCGACCGTCCGGCCGACACTGCGCGTGCGGCGAAAGAGGCGGTGAGCCGTGGTTTCACTGCGGTGAAAATGAACGGCACCGAAGAGCTGCAATTCCTCGACTCCTTCGAGAAAGTCGATCTGGCACTGGCCAACGTTGCCGCCGTGCGTGACGCGGTCGGGCCGAACGTCGGTATCGGCGTCGATTTCCATGGCCGCGTGCACAAGCCGATGGCCAAGGTGCTGATGAAGGAACTCGATCCATACAAACTGATGTTTATCGAAGAGCCGGTGCTCAGCGAAAACTACGAAGCGCTGAAAGAGCTGGCGCCGTTGACCAGCACACCGATTGCCCTCGGCGAGCGCTTGTTTTCGCGTTGGGACTTTAAACGCGTGTTGAGCGAAGGTTACGTCGACATCATCCAGCCGGATGCTTCTCACGCCGGCGGCATCACCGAAACCCGCAAGATCGCCAACATGGCCGAAGCCTACGACGTCGCGCTGGCGCTGCATTGCCCGCTGGGGCCGATTGCGCTGGCAGCGTGCTTGCAACTGGACGCGGTTTGTTACAACGCGTTTATTCAGGAGCAAAGCCTGGGCATCCATTACAACGAGAGCAATGATTTGCTCGACTACGTGAAAGATCCTCGGGTGTTCGATTACGACAAAGGCTTCGTGAAGATTCCGAACGGGCCGGGGTTGGGTATCGAAATCAACGAGGAATACGTGATCGAGCGCGCGGCGGTCGGGCATCGCTGGCGCAACCCGATCTGGCGCCATGCCGATGGCAGCTTTGCCGAGTGGTGAGTCCTGCCTGACTCAACACCAATCCCCTGTGGGAGCGAGCTTGCTCGCGAATGCTATGTCACATCCGACATCGATGTGACTGATCCGACGCCTTCGCGAGCAGGCTCGCTCCCACAGTTTTGATCTCCATGGATGGGAGATTTGCGTCATGACCTCAAATAAACATAAGAAGAGGCATCTCTCATGCAACCGCAAACCCTCACCGGGCAGGCGTCTTTAGTCGCGCCCAGCCGCAAGCGGTTTTTCATCATGGTGCTGCTGTTTATCACCGTGGTCATCAACTACCTCGACCGCAGCAACCTGTCGATTGCTGCGCCGGCGCTGACCAGCGATCTGGGCATCGACCCGATCCACGTCGGCCTGATCTTCTCCGCGTTCGGCTGGACTTACGCTGCCATGCAGATCCCCGGCGGCTGGCTGGTCGATCGCGTGCCACCGCGCATTCTCTATAGCGTCGCTTTGCTGTTGTGGTCGATTGCCACGGTGATGCTCGGTTTCGCCGCCAGTTTCATCGCGCTGTTCGTGCTGCGCATGGCCGTCGGCGCGCTGGAAGCACCGGCCTATCCCATCAACAGTCGCGTTGTAACAACCTGGTTCCCCGAGCGTGAACGCGCCACGGCCATCGGTTTCTATACCTCCGGGCAATTCGTCGGCCTGGCATTCCTGACCCCGGTACTCGCTTGGCTGCAACACGAATTCGGCTGGCACATGGTGTTCGTCGCGACCGGCGCGGTCGGCGTCATTTGGGCGGCGATCTGGTACGCGGTGTATCGCGAGCCGCGGGATTTCAAAGGCGCCAACGAAGCCGAAATCGACCTGATCCGCGAGGGCGGTGGCTTGGTCGATATTCAGAAAGAAACGGCCAAGGTCAAAGCCAAATTCAGCTGGACCGATCTCGGTATCGTTCTGACCAAACGCAAATTGTGGGGCATCTACCTCGGCCAGTTCTGCCTGAACTCGACGCTGTGGTTTTTCCTGACATGGTTCCCGACCTACCTGGTGAAATATCGCGGTATGGACTTCATCAAGTCCGGCCTGCTCGCGTCGCTGCCGTTTCTTGCCGCGTTCGTTGGCGTGTTGTGTTCAGGGTTCTTTTCCGACTTCCTGATCCGTCGCGGCTACACCGTCGGCTTTGCGCGCAAGTTGCCGATCATTGGCGGGCTGCTGATTTCCACCTCGATCATCGGCGCCAATTTCGTTGAGTCGACGCCGCTGGTGATTGCCTTTCTGGCGCTGGCGTTCTTCGGTAATGGCCTAGCCTCGATCACCTGGTCGCTGGTTTCGACACTGGCGCCGGCTCGCTTGCTCGGCCTGACCGGCGGGGTGTTCAACTTCATCGGCAACCTCTCGGCGATCACCACGCCGATCGTGATCGGCTTCCTCGCCAGCGGCGATTCGTTCGCGCCGGCAATCACTTATATCGCGGTGCTCGCATTGATCGGTGCTTTGTCCTACGTGCTGCTGGTCGGCAAGGTCGAGCGTATCGAGTTGTAGTGGTCAGCGTCGGGCGACCATAATGCCGCCCGTTCCCTCGCTCAACGGTAAAGGCTGGATATGCAGGAAGACGCTCCGGAAAAAACCAAGGACGCCGCGCCCACCGGCACCCAGACGCTGTTGCGCGGCCTCGGTGTGGTGCAAGCGGTGGCCAGTGGCGCCCGCGATCTCAAGGAAATTGCCCGACTGATCGGCACCACGCGCAGCACCACCCATCGTCTGGCCAGTTGCCTGGTCGATGAACGCTACCTGCGCGTGGTGCCACAAGTCGGTTATCTGCTCGGGCCGAAGCTGATCGAACTGGGTTTTCAGGCGCGCGAAGAGTTGCCGCTGGTGAGCCTGGCCGGGCCGTATCTGGACGAGTTGTCGGCGCTGACCGGCGACACCGTGCACTTGGGCATTCGTGAAGGTGATGAAGTGCTGTATCTGCTGAAGAACCCGGGGCGCAATGGCCCGGAAATGCGTTCGCGGGTCGGCCATCGCATGCCGTTGGCGCGCACCGGGATTGGCAAGGCGTTGATGCTCGATGACTCGCCGAAAGATTGGCAGCGGCTGTACGACATCAGTCTGCCGGCGGGTGGGAAAAGTCAGTTCTGGCCGCAGCATCCCCAGCAGTCGTGGGAACAGCTTGAGCAGCGCATGACCGAGTACGTCGCCGGTGGCTACGCGTTCGATCTGGAAGACAACGAACCGTCGATCCGCTGCGTGGCGGCGCCGATTCGCGATGCGAGCAAGGGCATCGTGGCGGCGATCAGTATCGCCAGCACCGTGCCGTACATGCCGCTGGAAAAAATGGCCGAGCTGATTCCCCTGATCAAAGGGGTCACAGCCCGGCTCTCGGCGGAGCTTGGCTTGAAGGTTTAAGCGGGTTTAAACCTTGAGCGTCGCCATGTCGATGACGAAACGGTACTTCACGTCGCCGGCGATCATGCGCGCATAAGCTTCGTTGATCTGGCGAATGTCGAGCATTTCAATGTCGCAGGTGATGTTGTGCTCGGCGCAGAAATCCAGCACTTCCTGGGTTTCGGCGACGCCACCGATCAGCGAACCGGCCAGGATGCGGCGACCCAATACCAGTTTGGCGGCATGCACGGGCGGATCGATCGGTTCGATCAGGCCAACCAGAATGTGCACGCCGTCGAAGCGCAGGGTGTCGAGGTACGGGTTGAGATCGTGCTGCACCGGAATGGTATCGAGCAGGAAGTCGAAGTAACCGGCAGCCGCTTTCATCTGCTCGGCATCAGTGGAAACGATCACATGATCGGCACCCTGACGACGACCTTCTTCAGCCTTGCTCGCCGAGCGGGTGAACAGGGTGACTTCGGCGCCCATGGCTTTGGCGAACTTGATGCCCATGTGGCCGAGGCCGCCCATGCCGAGAATCCCAACCTTGTCGCCAGCCTTGACGCCGTAGTGCTTGAGCGGTGAGTAGGTGGTGATGCCGGCGCAAAGAATCGGCGCGGCGCTGGCCAGTGCCAGTCTTTCCGGAATGCGCACGACGAAGTGTTCGCTGACGACGATGCTGTCGGAATAACCGCCCATGGTGTTGCTGCCATCGACCCGATCCGGTGTGGCGTAGGTCATGGTCGGGCCTTCGAGGCAGTATTGCTCAAGGTTCGACTGGCAGGCTTCGCAGGTGCGGCACGAGTCGACCATGCAGCCAACCCCGACCAGATCGCCTACTTTGTGTTGGGTGACATTCGCACCGATCGCGGTGACTTTTCCGACGATCTCGTGGCCGGGCATCAACGGGTAAACAGCGATGCCCCATTCATTGCGAGCCTGGTGGATGTCGGAGTGGCAGACGCCGCAGTAGAGGATCTCGATCGCGACGTCGTCGGCGCGCGGGCTGCGACGTTCGAATTTCATCGGGGCGAGGGGCGTGGTGGCCGATTGGGCGGCATAGCCGATGGCGGTGTACATGTGAAACCTCGCAAAAGCAGGAACAAGTGAGGCGGCGCATTCTGGGCGTCGACTGACAGTCCGGCCATGACGATTCCTCCGGGTCTCATGCCTAATCCTCCGGCATGCGGGTTTGATTGGCCGCAGCGGCAAAAGGATCTGCCATCATGCTTTCATCGCCTTTTTCCGCCCTATTTTCAGTGAAGAGTTTTGATGCAATTAACCCGTCATCTTGATGCCAATGCCCGGCTGGTTTCGTTGATCGAACCGCTGGCGCTGCGCGATGGTTATTCCCCGACCGGGTTGCCCGGTGTGCAAGTGTTGCGCGCCAGTTGCGACGTCGCCCGTGGCCCGCATATTTATGAACCGAGCCTGATGATCATCGCCCAAGGCAGCAAACTGGCGTTTCTCGGGCCGCGGACGATGGAATATGGCGCCGGACATTATCTGATTCAGGCGCTGCCAGTGCCGTTTGAGTGTGAGACGTTTGCCTTGCCGAATGCGCCGTTGCTTGGCGTGAGCGTGGCGATTGATCGGGTGTTGCTCGGTGAACTGGTGTTGGCCATGGGGCTGGCACCGGGGCGGCATATTCCGGCGCAGACGCCGGAGTCGATGACCTCGGTGGTGCTCGACGATGACATGCGTGGCTGCGTCGAGCGCCTGTTGAGTTGCCTGCACGATCCGCTGGAGTGCCAGATTCTCGGGCCGGCGCGCGTACGTGAATTATTGTTTGTCGCGTTGCGCGGGCCGCAGGCGGATGTATTGCGCGCGTTGGTCGAGCAGCAGGGGCAGTTTGCCCGGGTGGCGGCGTCGATCAGTCATCTGCATGCGCATTACACCGAGCCGTTGAATGTCGAGACACTGGCCGGTTGCGCGAACATGAGCGTGTCGACGTTTCATGAACATTTCAAACGCAGCACGTTGTTGTCGCCGGTGCAGTATCTGAAGCGTTTGCGCTTGTTGAAGGCGCAGACGTTGCTGGTGGCGGAGGGCTTGGGTGTGGCGCAGGTGGCGCATCGCGTCGGGTATCAGAGTACGTCGCAGTTCAGTCGCGAATATAAGCGCTACTTCGAGCGCAGCCCGGGCGATGAGCGCGCTGCCTGATTCCACGCATATCCCCTGTGGGAGCGAGCCTGCTCGCGAATGCGGTGCATCAGTCGACATCATCTTTATATGACACACCGCTTTCGCGAGCAGGCTCGCTCCCACAGTTGTTTTGTGGTGATACAAGGAATTTTTGGCAACAAAAAGGCCCCCGATTCGGGAGCCTTGATGTTCAGCGTTTCGACTTACATATTCGGATAAGTCGGGCCGCCAGCGCCTTCCGGCGTGACCCAGGTGATGTTCTGCGAAGGATCCTTGATGTCACAGGTCTTGCAGTGCACGCAGTTCTGGGCGTTGATCTGGAAGCGCTTCTCGCCGTCTTCCTTGGTGATCACTTCATATACGCCGGCCGGGCAGTAGCGCTGCGCCGGTTCGTCGTACAGCGGCAGGTTTTTGCTGATCGGGATGCTCGGGTCTTTCAACTTCAAGTGGCAAGGTTGTTCTTCTTCGTGGTTGGTACCGGAGATGAACACCGAGCTGAGTTTGTCGAAGCTGAGTTTGCCGTCCGGCTTCGGATAGTCGATCTTCTTGCAGTCGGCGGCGAGCTTGAGGCAAGCGTAATCCGGCTTGGTGTCGTGCAGGGTGAACGGCAGTTTGCCGCCGAAGATGTTCTGATCCAGCCAGTTGAAACCGCCGCCAACGATGGCGCCGAACTTGTGGATCGCCGGGCCGAAGTTACGGCTGGCGAACAGTTCGTCGTAGAGCCAGCTCTTCTTGAACGCGTCCACGTAGGTGGTCAGTTCTTCAGTGCCGTCCTTCTCAGCGAACAACGCGTCAGCTACCGATTCAGCGGCGAGCATGCCGGACTTCATCGCGGTGTGGCTGCCTTTGATCTTGGCGAAGTTCAGGGTGCCGAGGTCGCAACCGATCAGCGCGCCGCCCTTGAAGACCATTTTCGGCAGCGAGTTCAGGCCACCCTTGCAGATCGCACGAGCGCCGTAGCTGATGCGCTTGCCGCCTTCCAGGTACTGAGCCAGCACCGGGTGATGCTTGAGGCGCTGGAACTCGTCGAACGGCGACAGGTACGTGTTGCTGTAGGAAAGATCGACGATCAGACCGACCACCACCTGATTGTTTTCCAGGTGATAGAGGAACGAGCCACCGGTGTTCTCGGTGCCCATGATGTCCAGCGGCCAACCGGCGGTGTGCACCACCAGACCTGGTTGATGCTTGGCCGGGTCGATTTCCCAGATTTCTTTCAGGCCGATGCCGTAATGTTGAGCGTCGGCGTCGCTGTCGAGGTTGTAGCGCTGGATCAGTTGCTTGCCGATGTGACCACGGCAGCCTTCGGCGAACAGCGTGTATTTGCCACGCAGTTCCATGCCCGGGGTGTACAGGCCTTCCTTCGGATTGCCTTCGCGGTCGACGCCGAGATCACCGGTGATGATCCCGCGCACCACGCCTTGCTCGTCGATCAGCGCTTCCTGAGCGGCGAAGCCCGGGTAGATTTCTACGCCAAGGTTCTCTGCCTGTTGGGCCAGCCAGCGGCACAGGTTGCCGAGGGAGATGATGTAGTTGCCTTCGTTGTGCATGGTCTTGGGCACAAAGAGGTCTGGAATTTTCTGCGCGCTTTCGGCGTTTTTCAGCACGAAAATATCGTCGCGGGTGACGGGCGTGTTCAGCGGGGCGCCGAGTTCTTTCCAGTCCGGGAACAGTTCGTTCAGAGCGCGTGGTTCGAACACGGCGCCGGACAGGATGTGTGCGCCGACTTCGGAGCCTTTTTCGACCACGCAGACGCTGATTTCCTTACCGGCTTCGGCGGCCTTCTGCTTCAAACGGCAGGCGGCGGACAAGCCAGCGGGGCCGGCACCGACGATGACCACGTCGAATTCCATGTATTCGCGTTCCACAGACTATCTCCTACTCAAGGCTCACAGTTTTTTTTCTAATTTGGAGGTTCGATCTCGCATCCGAATTGCCTTTACGTTAACGTCAAAGGGAATATCGGGAAACCCACCTTTCTCTCTAGGCGGCGCATTATATCTACACCACTCTCAGCGTCCAATACAAACGTTTGTTTGAATTGGCTCCAGCCCAGAGAAATCAAAGAAGCGCGGCTTATGAATGGTCATTTTGCTGTATTGACCGGAATAGGCGTTCCGGTCAAGATACGGGCGGTTTTGCGCTCGTCGTAGGCAGACTGGCGGTTTCAAGAGCACCTCTAAAGACAGGGCGTAGGCAGAAAGGGTGATGCGCAGCGCAGGTCTGGCGCGCAGTTTACACACCGCGAAGTTGAATGACTGAATGGTCACCACTGACGAACGGTCACGCACTTCGCAACGTGAAATCATCCCGAGTACAAGCCGGCGTTTTTAGAGGTGCCCTTGTAGCCCGATGAGCATCAACCGCCAGGTTCGCCTAGGCGACTTTCTTTTCACCGGAGAGTAACGAGGAATCCATGAAGGTTCTTGTAGCTGTCAAACGCGTTGTGGATTACAACGTCAAGGTTCGCGTCAAGGCGGACAATTCCGGCGTAGACCTCGCCAACGTCAAGATGTCGATGAACCCGTTCTGCGAAATCGCAGTGGAAGAAGCCGTACGCCTGAAAGAGAAAGGTGTTGCGACTGAAATCGTCGTCGTCTCCATCGGCCCGACCACCGCTCAGGAGCAGTTGCGTACCGCACTGGCTCTGGGTGCCGACCGTGCCATCCTCGTCGAATCCGCTGAAGATCTGACCTCGCTCGCCGTGGCCAAGCTGCTCAAGGCTGTGGTCGACAAGGAACAGCCTCAACTGGTGATCCTGGGCAAGCAGGCCATCGACAGCGACAACAACCAGACCGGCCAGATGCTCGCTGCATTGAGCGGCTTCGGTCAGGGCACGTTCGCCTCGAAAGTCGAAGTCTCTGGCGACAGCGTTGCCGTGACTCGCGAAATCGACGGCGGCGCGCAGACGGTTTCCCTGAAACTGCCGGCGATCGTCACCACCGACCTGCGTTTGAACGAGCCGCGTTATGCGTCCCTGCCAAACATCATGAAAGCCAAGAAGAAGCCTCTCGAAGTGCTGACTCCGGACGCTTTGGGCGTTTCCACCGCCTCCACCAACAAGACCCTGAAAGTCGAAGCGCCGGCTGCACGCAGCGCAGGCATCAAGGTCAAGTCGGTGGCTGAACTGGTCGAGAAACTGAAAAACGAAGCGAAGGTAATCTAATCATGACTATCTTGGTAATCGCTGAACACGACAACAAAGTGCTGGCCCCGGCCACACTGAACACCGTGGCTGCTGCTGCCAAAATCGGCGGCGACATCCACGTTCTGGTTGCAGGCCAAGGCGCTGGCGCCGTGGCTGAAGCCGCAGCGAAAATCGCTGGCGTGAGCAAAGTCCTGAACGCTGACAACGCCGCTTACGCGCATCAGCTGCCGGAAAACGTTGCTCCGCTGGTCGCTGAGCTTGGCGCTGGCTACAGCCACATCCTGGCTGCCGCGACCTCCAACGGCAAAAATATCCTGCCGCGCGTTGCTGCGCAGCTGGACGTTGACCAGATCTCCGAGATCATCTCGGTCGAAAGCGCTGACACTTTCAAGCGCCCGATCTATGCCGGTAACGCCATCGCTACCGTGCAATCGACGGCTGCGATCAAAGTGATCACCGTGCGTGCCACCGGTTTCGACCCGGTTGCTGCTGAAGGTGGTTCGGCGGCTGTTGAAGCAGTCGGCGCTGCACACGACGCGGGCACTTCGAGCTTCGTTGGCGAAGAGCTGGCCAAGTCCGATCGTCCAGAACTGACCGCTGCCAAGATCGTCGTTTCTGGCGGCCGTGGCATGCAGAACGGCGACAACTTCAAACACCTGTACGCCCTGGCCGACAAGCTGGGCGCTGCGGTGGGTGCTTCGCGCGCCGCCGTCGACGCAGGTTTCGTACCGAACGATATGCAGGTCGGTCAGACCGGCAAAATCGTTGCGCCACAGCTGTACATCGCCGTCGGTATCTCCGGCGCGATCCAGCATTTGGCCGGTATGAAAGACTCCAAAGTGATCGTTGCGATCAACAAGGACGAAGAAGCGCCGATCTTCCAGGTGGCCGATTATGGTCTCGTGGCGGATCTGTTCGAAGCAGTACCTGAGCTGGAGAAGCTGGTTTAAACCGGCGGCTTCACTTATAAAGAGCCCGGCCTGTTGGTCGGGCTTTTTTTTGTCTTGGATTTGAGTGGGAGCGTTTCGCCATGGATCTGCGCTGCGGATGGTTGTTGGGTTTGGCCCTGTTGCCCGGTTTGGCGATGGCCGCTGGCAAGTGCGAGCGCCTCGTCGTCACCGGCAGCCCGGACGCGCCGCCGTACCTGTGGCAGGATCCGCAAAATCCCAAGCAACTGATCGGCGCCAGTGCCGACCTGCTTCAACAAGTCGCCAGGGATCTCGGCATCAAAGTCGAGTTGCTCTACGCCGGTAAACGCTCGCAAGCCCTCGACGAAGTGCGCAGCGGGCGCATGGACATGCTCGCCGACGCGCCGCTGATCTTCAACGAGCTGGAAAGCCTCGACTACATCTACCCGCCACTGCTGGAAAACGACTATCTGGTGTGGACGCGCAAAGGCTCGACACTGGTCTATAGCGAAGCCAAAGACCTGCAGGGTCACGCGGGCGCGTTGTCGGAAAAGTCTCGAATGACGCAGGGATTCGGTACTTTCGCCGAGCAGAATCTGACCCTGACCAAGACAGCCAACCTCCCCCAAGCCCTGCAGAAATTGCTCCTCGGTGAAGTGGAATATGTACTCGCCGGCCGCTACTCGGGCATGGCCGCCGCGCAGGCATTGGGCATGGTCAATGATCTGCTGGCGTTCGAGCAACCCATCGACCGCCCGGGCCTGTTCCTCGCGGTTTCCCACAACTCGGCCTGCAACGATCCGTGGTTGCGCGGACAGCTAGCCAAAAAGATGACAGAATTGCCCGCGTCCGGACTGACGGAAGCCGTGCTGCAACGCAATATCGAGCGCTGGAAGGCGCAGCAGCAACAGCCGCAACAACCTGTCAGTGCCCCAAAACAGTAGGGATTCTTAGTGAGTATTCGACCTCTTTTCGCGGCGATGGCCGTTCTGGCTTTGGCCGGTTGCGCCAGTGATCCGGCACCCAACGAACAAATGCGCCTCACCGAGCAGGCCATCACCCAGGCCAAGGCTGTCGGTGCCACCGCTGATGATGTGCCGGAAATGAAACTGGCCGAAACCAAATACGATCGAGCCAAGGGCAACATGGCCGACGAGTCCTACCGCAATGCGCGGATGCGTTCCGAGCAGGCCGAACTGGATGCGCGTCTGGCCGAGGCCAAAGTGCTCACGCAAAAAAGTGAAGAACAGGTGAATGTGCTCAACACCCGCATCGTCCGTCTGCGCAAGCAACTGGGGGATGCCCAATGAGCCTCAAGTCGAAAGTCCTTGGCGGTCTGATCCTCGCCGGTTGCGCCAGTCTTTACGGCTGCGCCGGCCAACACAGCGAATCCGCGCTGCAAGAAGCGGGCGCTGACTTTCAGAAAGTCAAAGAAGACTCCAACGTGCTGCGCATCGCGCCGAAAGACGTGATCCGCGCCGGGGAATCCCTGGCCCGCGCCGATCGCCTGTCGACCTATTGGGGCAGCGGTTCGGACGTGGTGCATTACGCCTACCTGAGCCAGCGCTACAGCGAAATCGCCCGCGAGCACACCAGTCAGGTGCTCAACGAAGAACGCATCGCCAAGCTCGAACTCGAACGTCAGCGCCTGCAACTGGCCCTGCGCGAATCGAAACTGCTCAGCGTGCAGCAGCAAGGAAAATGGCTGGAAGAGCAGATCGTTGCACTGGCCACCACGCAAACCGACCGTGGTCTGGTGATGACCCTCGGCGACGTGCTGTTCGACACTGGCGAAGCGGAGCTGAAAAACTCGGCCAACCGTGTCGTGCTGAAAATCGTCCAGTTCCTGCAACTGAACCCGAAACGCGTAGTGCGCATCGAGGGTTACACCGACAGCACTGGCGGCAAGCAGGAAAACCTCAAGCTGTCCCGCGACCGCGCGCAAGCGGTGGCCGACGTGCTGATGGATCTTGGTATCGAGGACAAACGCATTCAGGTCGAAGGCTACGGCGACGAATACCCGGTGGACGTCAACGCTTCCGAGCGTGGGCGCGCGCAGAACCGTCGCGTGGAAATTGTCTTCTCCGACGAAAAAGGCCAGCTCGGCGCCGCCCGCTAAGCAACGCAAAACCCTGTAGGAGCTGCCGAAGGCTGCGATCTTTTGACTTTTATTTTTGAACATCAAAAGATCGCAGCCTTCGGCAGCTCCTACACAGCTCCTACAAAGCCCGGCCTGTCATGCAGCGCCGGGCTTTTTTACGTCTGTCGATTGGCTCGCAAATCGGTACAGTCGGGGGCAGACACTGCACTGTATGGTCGAGTATTGTGGCAACTGTCCCAGTACACTTCTAAACTGTTCCGGTATTGTTTCACACAAGAATAAAATGCCCGTGAAATCGAGTGCTGCGTCATGACCAATCTCTTGCTCTACCAACGTATTGCTCAACAACTGGCCGAAGATATCCGTCGTGGTGTCTATCAACCGGGGGAGCGCGTGCCTTCGGTGCGCAAGATGAGTTCGCAGCTCAACGTCAGCCATGCCACGGTGTTGCAGGCGTACGCCAATCTCGAAGATCAGGGGCTGATTCGCGCCCGCCCGCAGTCCGGTTATTACGTCCACCAGACCCCCGCACTGACCGCGCCAACGCCGGACATTGCACGGGTTGAGCGTCCGGGTTTGGTGACGCGCAGCAGCATCATTCAACAGGTACTGGTCGAGTCGCGCCGCGAAGGTGTGTTCCCGTTGGGTGCCGCCGTGCCGAGCGTCGATTATTTGCCGGTGCGCGCACTGCATCAGCAACTGGCGAAAGTCACCCGGTTCCACAGCCCGCGCGCGTTCAGTTACATGTTCAGCCCCGGTTTCGAACCGTTGCGTCGGCAAGTGGCAATTCGCATGCGCGACGCCGGTGTCGTCGTCGATCCGTCAGAAGTGGTGATCACCCACGGTTGTGTCGATGCCTTGCAGATGTCGCTGCGCGTGCTGACCCGCCCGGGTGATCTGATCGCCGCCGAGTCGCCGACTTATTACGGCTTGCTGCAACTGGCTGATCTGCTTGGCTTGAAAGTCATCGAAATCCCGAGTGATCCAGCCACCGGCATGAGCCTCGAAGCTCTGCAACTGGCGGCCAACCAATGGTCGATCAAAGCGCTGGTGCTGACCACGCGCCTGAGCAATCCGTTGGGCGGCACCATGCCCGAAGAGCGCCAGAAACAGTTGCTGCGACTGGCCTCGGATTTCGATATCCAGATCGTCGAAGACGACATCTATGGCGAGTTGATGTTCGAGCAGGGCAAAACCAAAGCGCTCAAGGCTTATGATCGACTGGATCGGGTCATTTACTGTTCCAGTTTTTCCAAGACCTTGTCGCCCGGCGTGCGCATCGGCTGGATGATTCCCGGTAAATATCAGCAGGAAATCCAGCGTCTGCAGACCTTCAGCACCCATTCAGCCTGCAGCGTCACGCAGATGGCGATTGCTGCGTATCTGGAAAACGGCGGCTATGACCGGCATTTGCGCTACATCCGTCAGGAGTACCGCAAGAACCTCAGCGCTTTCCAGTTGGCGGTGCAGCAGTATTTCCCCGAAGGCACGCAAATGACCCGTCCTACCGGCGGTTTCATTCTCTGGGTGAGCTTGCCGGGGAGGGTGAATACGCAGGATTTGCACGTGCGCGCCTTGCAGCAGGGCATCAGCATCGCGCCGGGGCTGATCTTCAGTAATACCGAGCAGTTCAACCACTGTATCCGCCTGAATTGCGGCATTCCGTGGAACCGCGAGGCGGAGCGGGCGTTGATGACGCTGGGCTTGCTGGCAACGCAACTGTGTCAGGAAACGGCGGGCGGTTTCTGAACGAACGGCGCGTCATGCTTGTCATGTGACGTGCAACAGGCCAGCATATGGCCCTCTGCCGTTAATGTCGTTGGAGTTCATGAAAGCGATTTTTCCTGCCGCCTGGGTTGTGCTTTGCCTGCTGATGATCGGCCATGTGCCCGATGTCATGGCGTCTGGCCCGGAAAAACCGGCAGCGACCACGCCGGCGAAAAAAGCGCCGGCAGTGAAGAAGGCCGCAGCTGCGAAACCAGCCCAGCAGAAAATCGTGAAGAAACGCCCACCTGTGGCTTCCAAATCGAAGTCCGCCCGTGAAGTGGCGAAAACCCCGCTGCCGTCGACCAAACTCGATCTGAGCCTGCCCAAAGACATGGTTCAAGAGTTGAAGCCTAAGGGCACCGTCGAGATGCCCAAGCGCGAGCCGATCCTGCCGCAGATGTTCGGCGAGAAAAACACCGGGTTCCAGCTCAATGGCCGTTTGCTCAGCAACGAAATGCAGTTGCAGCTGCGCAACGAAGAGCGTCGGGAAGTGGAAGGCGCGGCGCTCGATTTCGAATTCAAGCAATAAACAGCACGTTGCTGTGACCCGCAGACCAGACGCTTTGTCGGAGACTGGTCAGTCACATTCAGTAATCGCTAAAAACCCCGGTTCAGGCAATTTAAAACAGCCGTTTTAGCGGTTACTCTGTTCCGCGTCCCTTTTACACATCGCCCGTCGCGAGGAAATGTTCGTCATGAAATGCCGTGAAGGCTGTGGCGCTTGCTGCATCGCCCCCTCCATCAGTTCGCCGATTCCCGGCATGCCTGATGGCAAACCTGCCGGCGAACGTTGCGTGCAACTCTCGGTCGAAAACCTGTGCAATATTTTCGGCCGCCCCGAGCGCCCGGCAGTCTGTTCCGGCTTCTCTGCGGACATTGAAGTCTGCGGCAGCAACTCGGAAGAAGCGATCAGGCTGATCGGCTGGTGGGAACAAATGACGGCGGCGTGATGTGTCAAACGAACGGAACTTCAACAATAAGGAATAAGACTATGGGTTCGCTGCATCGTATCGCTGTGTTGTGTGGTTTGACCGCTTTGCTGGCCACCTCGGTTGCCCAGGCGGAAGACTGGAAAGTCGCCAAGAACGAAGACGGCATCAAAGTCTCCCTGAGCGAAGTGCCGGGTTCGGACTACAAGTCCTATCAGGGCGTCGCGCTGATGAAGACCACCGTCGCCAAACTGCGCGCACTGCAGGAAGACGTGTCCGGCGCCTGCGCCTGGATTCACGAGTGCAAGACCCAGAAGCTGCTCAAACATGAAGGCGATCAGAGCTGGACTTACACCCAGTTCAACACGCCTTGGCCAGTCACCCCGCGTGACTCGGTACTTAAGGTCACCACCGTTGAAGGCGCCGACGGCAGCCTGACCCGCAACTTGGAAGGCCTGCCGAAGTACGTTCCGGAAGAAAAGGGCTTCGTTCGCGTTGAACAGGTCAAAGGCTTCTGGAAGTTCGTACCAAAAGGTGATCAGGTTGAAGTGACCTACCAGGTTCACACCGAGCCAGGCGGCAGCGTGCCGGCGATGGTTGCCAACAAGTTCGTGGTCGATGCACCGTTCAACACCCTCAAAGCTCTGAAAGAACGCGCCGAGAAGTAATCAGCCCGCTCTACACAAAACGCCCCGACCGATTCGGGGCGTTTTGTTTTGTATCTATATTGTGTTTCCAGATATGCGTTGCACGAAATTTTCACAAAGTGTTCCAGACAATTCGCCCGCGCTGTTTGCACGTTGCCGCTGTCTGCTGCCGCTTGAAATGAAACTGTCTGGCGGCGGGGCAGTAATCAATGGCAATGGTGCGAACGATCGTGCAACATTTGCGCACCGCGCACGCCCCGGGGCCTGGAATGGCCAATAGAGGGCAGGGCGCCGCTGTATTTTTGCAACTTTAACTAATGGGTCCTAAAACGACATGGCAAACCCGGACGCCCTGAATCAGCAGCGATCTTCTGCTCGCCTGCTGCAACCGACCGTCAAATCGCATCTGGCCTACACGCTGCTTTGTGCGCTGGTCATGATGGTGATGTTTTCCGTGCTGCGCCTCGCGCTGCTGGTCTACAACCGCGAGATGATCCTCGATACCCCCGCTTCGACCTTCCTCGAAGCTTTCGCCAACGGCCTGCGTTTCGACCTGCGCCTGGTGGTTTACCTGTGCATTCCGTTGGTACTGGCGCTGTTCAGCGCACGGGCCATGGCAGCACGCGGTTTCTTCCGTCTGTGGCTGACCATCGCTTCGAGCATCGCGCTGTTCCTCGGCCTGATGGAGATGGACTTCTACCGTGAGTTCCACCAGCGCCTTAACGGTCTGGTGTTCCAGTACGTAAAAGAAGACCCGAAAACCGTGATGAGCATGCTCTGGTACGGTTTCCCGGTGGTGCGTTATCTGCTGGCGTGGGTCGTCGGCACGGTGATTCTGACCCTGGCGTTCAAAGGCGCTGATCGTGCAACGCGTCCGCGCGGGCCGTTCAGCGGCGGTACCGTCAGCACCCGTCAGGTGGCGCCGTGGTACACCCGCGCTGCGGTATTCGTGGTGTGCCTGTTGATCTGCGTGGTTGCCGCGCGTGGCACCCTGCGTCAGGGCCCGCCAATGCGTTGGGGTGATGTCTACACCACCGATTCCAACTTCGCCAACCAACTCGGCCTCAACGGTACGCTGTCGCTGATCGCCGCTGCGAAAGACCGCATGGGCGAAGACCGCGACAACATCTGGAAAGCCACACTGCCGCAAGAAGAAGCGCAGAAAGTGGTGCGCGAGATGTTGGTGATGCCGGACGACAAACTGGTCGATGCCGACATCGCTGCCGTGCGTCGTGATTACACGCCGCCGGCCGACAAGACCCTGCCGATCAAGAACGTCGTGGTGATCCTGATGGAAAGCATGGCCGGTCACTCGGTCGGTGCATTGGGCGCGCCGGGCAACATCACGCCGTACCTCGACAAACTGTCGAAGGAAGGCCTGCTGTTCGACCGTTTCTTCTCCAACGGCACGCACACCCACCAGGGTATGTTCGCGACCATGGCCTGCTTCCCGAACCTGCCGGGTTTCGAATACCTGATGCAGACCCCGGAAGGCAGCCACAAACTGTCCGGCCTGCCGCAGTTGCTCAGCGCGCGTGACTACGACGACGTCTATGTCTACAACGGTGACTTCGCCTGGGACAACCAGTCGGGTTTCTTCAGCAACCAGGGCATGACCAACTTCGTTGGCCGTAACGATTTCGTCGATCCGGTGTTCTCCGATCCAACGTGGGGCGTGTCCGACCAGGACATGTTCGATCGCGGTCTGGTCGAGTTGAAGGCACGTGAAAACGGCAAGCCGTTCTATGCGTTGCTGCAAACCCTGTCCAACCACACGCCATACGCCTTGCCGTCGCCATTGCCGGTCGAGCGCGTCACCGATCGTGGCAGCCTCAACGAACACTTGACCGCCATGCGTTACTCCGACTGGGCGTTGGGTCAGTTCTTCGAGAAGGCGCGCAAAGAGCCGTACTTCAAGGAAACCCTGTTCGTCATCGTCGGCGACCACGGTTTCGGCAATGAGCGTCAGATCACCGAAATGGATCTGGGCCGCTTCAACGTGCCGATGCTGATGATCGCGCCGGGCATCCAGGAGAAGTTCGGCACCCGTGACCACACCGTGGGCACACAGATCGACATCGTGCCGACCATCATGGGTCGCCTCGGTGGCGAAGTGCGTCACCAGTGCTGGGGCCGTGACCTGCTCAACCTGCCGGAAGGCGACACCGGTTTCGGTGTGATCAAACCGTCGGGCAGCGAGCAGACTACTGCCATCGTCACCGCAGACCAGATTCTGGTACTGCCGAAAGACAAGGACATGTCGGCGAAGGTCTATCAGTACCAACTGGGCGCCACCCCAAGTGCCGAGGTTATTCCGGATGCACCACGCGCTGCCGAGTTGAAACACAAACTCGAAGCGTTCCTGCAAACGGCGACCAAGAGCCTGATGGACAACACCGCCGGTGTGATTAACGGCAAGCCGGACTAAGCGCTGTAAAGTAAAAGTCCGCGCAATAAAAAGAGGCCCTGAAAAGGGCCTCTTTTTTTTTGCCGGCTAGAGGGTTATATCCGACCCAGTAGCAACAGCACCAACAGCACGACCAGCACCACACCGATGATGCCCGACGGACCATAACCCCAACTTCTGGAGTGCGGGAAGACCGGCAGACCACCGATCAGCAACAGGATCAGGATAATGATAAGAATTGTGCCCATGTCGATTTCCTTGTTGAGAGAGTTCGAGAAGTCTTGGTGTTCAAGGGGCGACTGGAGACTAAGTAATTCCAGGCGGCTTACAAAATCCGACTGGTGCGAATGAAAGAAAATTCAATGTTTTTTTAATGTATTTGGATTAGTCGCTTATTTCCTTTGACGCAAAAAGATCGCAGCCTCGTTTCACTCGACAGCTCCTACACAAATCCATGTAGGAGCTGCCGAAGGCTGCGATCTTTTGACCTTGTATTCAGCAACTTGATGGAGCGTGGGCGCACACACAACCTTCGCTACACTCCGCGCATCTTCCCCAGAACAACAAGGCTGTGTGCTATGCAAAATCGCATGATGATCACTGGCGCGGGCTCAGGCCTGGGTCGCGAAATCGCGCTGCGCTGGGCGCGTGAAGGCTGGCAACTGGCCTTGTCCGACGTCAGCGAACCTGGCCTGCAGGAAACCCTGAAAATGGTGCGCGAGGCGGGCGGTGACGGCTTCATCCAGCGCTGCGATGTGCGTGATTACAGCCAACTCACAGCCTTCGCACAGGCTTGCGAAGAAAAACTTGGCGGCATCGACATCATCGTTAACAACGCCGGCGTCGCGTCAGGCGGTTTCTTCAGCGAACTGTCGCTGGAAGACTGGGACTGGCAAATCGCGATCAACCTGATGGGTGTGGTCAAGGGTTGCAAAGCGTTCCTGCCGCTGCTCGAACAAAGCAAAGGCAAGATCATCAACATCGCCTCGATGGCCGCGCTGATGCAGGGCCCGGCAATGAGCAACTACAACGTGGCCAAGGCTGGTGTCGTGGCGCTTTCAGAAAGTCTGTTGATTGAACTGGCGCAACAGGAAGTCGGCGTGCATGTGGTCTGTCCTTCGTTCTTTCAGACCAACTTGCTTGATTCTTTCCGTGGCCCGACCCCGGCAATGAAGGCGGCGGTCGGCAAGTTGCTGGAGAGTTCGCCGATTACCGCAGCGGACATCGCCGATTACATTTACCAGCAAGTCGCTGCCGGCGAGTTCATGATCCTGCCTCACGAACAAGGGCGCATGGCGTGGGCGATCAAGCAGAAAAACCCGCAACTGCTCTACAACGAAATGACCTCGATGGCGGAGAAAATGCGCGCCAAGGCCAAACAGAACAACGGCTGACCTTGCCCGCAGCGGATTGCGTCGTTAGGGTGGCCGCAATGGTCACCCTGTCGAGACGCGTCAATGCTCAATTACTTGTGGTTCTTCCTCGCGGCGCTGTTTGAAATCGCCGGTTGTTACGCTTTCTTCATGTGGCTGCGTCAGGGCAAAAGTGCGTTGTGGGTGATCCCGGCGTTGCTCAGCCTGACCCTGTTCGCGTTGTTGTTGACCCGTGTTGAAGCCAACTATGCCGGCCGTGCTTATGCCGCTTATGGCGGGATCTACATCGTCGCGTCGATTGGCTGGCTGATGGTGGTCGAGCGGGTTCGTCCGTTGGGTTCGGACTGGATCGGCGTGGCGCTGTGCGTGATCGGCGCCAGCGTGATTCTGTTCGGGCCGCGGTTTTCCGCTGCCTGAATTATCGATTTGTCGGAAGCGTCTGACAGCCAAGGGCTTGCCAAGCTGTAGGGCAAGACTGAATTGCCGGCCACACATTGTGGCGCGCCGGCAAGCCGCGCATCTTCAGGGTTTGCCACCCCCTGAAGGACGAACCCCATGCTTGTACTCAGCCGTGTTGTCGGTGAGTTGATTTCCATCGGCGACGATATTTCCCTGCGCGTGCTGTCCGTCAACGGCTCCAGCGTGCGCTTTGGCGTCGAAGCGCCGAAGAAGATCAATGTGCACCGCGCCGAAGTCTATGAACGAATCCAGCGCAAGCAGGCCCGCGAAGGGGCCCGCTGAGGATTTCAGTCGAATAGATGCTTGGGCACATCGTGCTTGAGCATCAACTGGCACTGCTCGCTTTCCGGGTCGAAGACGATCAACGCCTGGCCTTTGGTCAGCGCCTGACGCACGCGCAGCACGCGGGTTTCCAGCGGCGTGTCATCGCCGTTGTCGGTGCCGTCGCGGGTGACGAAATCTTCGATGAGGCGGGTGAGGGTGTCGACTTCAAGAGCGTCGTAAGGGATGAGCATGGGCACCTCGGCTGAATCAATGTCGGGATGCTACGGCGATTGCCGGTTGGCTGCCAGTTTTGTGTAGTCAGTACCGGCCTCATCGCGAGCAAGCTCAGCTCCTACAGGAAACGCGGTCAACTGTAGGAGCCGAGCTTGCTCGCGAAGGCGGCCTAATGGTCACATTAATTGTCGGAGCGCTGCCCTACCAGACTATCCACCGGCGGCACCCGCGTTTCGCTCTCCATCTGCGTGTCATGTTCAATCTGATGACTGAAGCGATCCAGCGAAGCATTCGCCGGCGCCGCATCACTGGCAAACACCGGTGGGCTCAAGATGTACGCGCCCAACAATCGGCTCAGCGCGGCCAGACTGTCGATGTGCGTACGCTCATAACCATGGGTCGCATCGCAACCAAACGCCAGCAGCGCGGTACGAATATCGTGCCCGGCGGTCACCGCCGAATGCGCATCGCTGAAGTAATAACGGAACAGATCACGACGCACCGGCAGCTCGTTTTCAGCGGCCAATCGCAGCAAATGCCGTGATAGGTGATAGTCATAAGGCCCGCCGGAATCCTGCATCGCCACGCTCACCGCGTGTTCGCTGGAATGCTGTCCCGGCGCGACCGGCGCAATGTCGATGCCGACAAATTCACTGACGTCCCACGGCAATGCCGCCGCCGCGCCACTGCCGGTTTCTTCGGTGATGGTGAACAGCGGATGGCAATCGATCATCAGTTCCTGACCGCTGTCGACGATGGCTTTCAGCGAAGCCAGAAGCGCAGCAACGCCAGCCTTGTCATCGAGGTGACGGGCGCTGATGTGGCCACTTTCGGTGAACTCCGGCAGCGGGTCAAACGCCACCACATCGCCAACACTGATGCCCAGCGAATCGCAATCGGCCTTGGTCGCGCAGTAGGCGTCCAGACGCAATTCGACGTGATCCCAGCTGATCGGCATTTCATCCACCGCGGTGTTGAACGCATGCCCGGACGCCATCAACGGCAACACACTGCCGCGAATCACACCGTTGTCGGTGAACAGGCTGACACGGCTGCCCTCGGCAAAACGGCTCGACCAGCACCCGACGGGGGCGAGGGTCAGACGACCGTTGTCCTTCACCGCGCGGACAGCGGCGCCGATGGTGTCGAGGTGTGCGGAGACTGCGCGGTCAGGGCTGTTTTTCTTGCCCTTGAGCGTGGCGCGAATGGTGCCGCGCCGGGTCATTTCGAACGGGATGCCGAGTTCTTCGAGACGCTCGGCGACGTAACGCACGATCGTGTCGGTGAACCCGGTCGGGCTGGGAATGGCGAGCATTTCCAGGAGGACTTTTTGCAAGTAGTTGAGATCCGGTTCGGGGATTTGTGGGGTCATGGAAACTCCTGATGGGTTGAGCACTGATCGTTCCCACGCTCTGCGTGGGAATGCAGCCCGGGACGTTCTGCGTCCCAAATGGACGCGGAGCGTCCGGTGAGGCGTTCCCACGCAGAGCGTGGGAACGATCAGGAAGGGGTTAAACAGCCGGCTGACTGTGCGGAAACAACAAATCAACAAACCGCTCAGCCGTCGGCTGCGGTTCATGATTGGCCAACCCGGCGCGTTCGTTGGCCTCGATAAACACGTACTCCGGCTGATCCGCCGCCGGCACCATCAAATCGAGGCCAACCATGGGAATGTCCAGCGCCCGCGCCGCACGCACCGCCGCGTCGACCAGCGTCGGATGCAGAATCGCCGTCACATCCTCCAGCGTGCCACCGGTGTGCAGATTCGCGGTACGGCGCACAAACAAATGCTCACCCGCCGGCAGAATGCTGCTGTAGTCATACCCGGCCGCATGCAAGGTGCGCTGGGTTTCGTGATCCAGTGGAATCTTGCTCTCGCCACTGGTGGCCGCTTGCCGACGTCGACTCTGCGCCTCGATCAATGCGCCAATCGAATGCTGACCATCGCCAACCACTTCCGCCGGCTTACGAATCGCTGCTGCGACCACTTCAAAACCGATCACCAGAATTCGCAGATCAAGGCCTTCGTGGAAGCTCTCCAACAGCACTCGGCTATCAAATTGTTTCGCCGCTTCGATGGCCTGCTGCAGCTCTTCGATGTTCTGCAGATCCACCGCAACGCCCTGGCCCTGTTCACCATCGAGCGGCTTGACCACCACCCGTTGATGCTCATCGAGAAAGGCCAGATTGTCGTCGGCATTGCCCGCCAGTTGCTGCGAGGGCAGGTTCAGACCGGCCGCTTTCAGTACTTTGTGCGTCAGGCTTTTGTCCTGACACAGGCTCATGCTGATCGCGCTGGTCAGGTCGCTCAGCGATTCACGGCAACGCACGCGACGGCCGCCATGGCTGAGCGTAAACAACCCGGCGTCGGCGTCGTCGACCTGCACGTCAATGCCGCGCCGATGTGCTTCTTCAACGATGATCCGCGCATACGGATTGAACTGCGCCTCCGGCCCAGGGCCAAGAAACAGCGGCTGATTGATGCCGTTTTTGCGCTTGATCGCGAAGGTCGACAGGTTGCGAAAACCGAGCTTGGCGTAGAGGTTTTTCGCCTGACGGTTGTCGTGCAACACCGACAGATCGAGATAGCTCAACCCGCGACTCATAAAATGCTCGACCAGATGACGCACCAGCACTTCGCCGACACCCGGCCGCGAGCACTGCGGATCAACCGCCAGGCACCAGAGGCTGCTGCCGTTTTCCGGATCGTTGAACGCCTTGTGATGATTCAGGCCCATGACGCTGCCGATCACCGCGCCGCTGTCCTCATCCTCGGCCAGCCAATACACCGGGCCGCCCTGATGGTGCGGGGTGAGCAGGGTGGAGTCGATCGGCAACATGCCGCGCGCCTGATACAACAGATTGATCGCCTGCCAGTCCGCCTCGTTCTGCGCCCGGCGAATGCGGAACCCGCGAAACACGCGGGTGGCCTGACGGTAATCGCTGAACCACAAACGCAACGTGTCGGACGGATCGAGAAACAGCTGCGTCGGTTCCAGCCCGAGAATCTGCTGCGGCGCAGCCACGTACAGCGCAATATCGCGTTCGCCGGGCTGCTCGTTGAGCAGTTCCTGCGCCAACGACGCCGGGTCAGGAAAGGTGTGGCCGATCAGCAACCGGCCCCAACCGCAATGCACCGCAATCGGCTCGGCGGCCAGCGCGCTGCCGTCTTCAGCCAAACGTGCCTGCAAGCGTTCATAGGACGGGGTCTGACCGCGAATCAGCCGTTGGTTGATGGCCGTGGCGTGGGGTTTCATCGATCAGATTCCTTGTTCACTGAGCCACAGGTTCAGAGCAGCCAGTTGCCACAGTTTCGAACCGCGCAACGGCGTCAGTTGGCCTTGCGGGTCGGTCAGCAATTTATCGAGCATGGCCGGGTTGAACAGGCCGCGATCCTGACTCGGATCGAGCAGCAGTTCGCGCACCCAGTTCAGCGTGTCGCCTTGCAAATGCTTGAGGCCCGGCACCGGGAAGTAGCCTTTTTTACGGTCGATCACTTCACTCGGAATGACCCGGCGCGCGGCTTCTTTCAGCACCTGCTTGCCGCCATCCGGCAGCTTGAATTTGCCCGGCACACGGGCCGACAGTTCAACCAGTCGGTAGTCGAGAAACGGCGTACGCGCTTCCAGGCCCCAGGCCATGGTCATGTTGTCGACACGTTTGACCGGGTCATCGACCAGCATCACCGTGCTGTCCAGACGCAGCGCTTTGTCCACAGCGGCGTCGGCGCCGGGCTGTGCGAAATGTTCCTTCACGAAGTCGCCGGCAGCGTCATTTGCAGTCAGCCATTTCGGTTGCACGGTGGCCGCGTAATCGTCGTAACTGCGGTCGAAAAACGCGTTGCGATACGCCGCGTACGGGTCGGCCGCGCCGTCGACTTGCGGGTACCAGTGATAACCGGCGAACAACTCATCCGCGCCTTGGCCGCTCTGCACCACCTTGCAGTGCTTGGCCACTTCACGCGACAGCAGATAAAAGGCGATGCAGTCATGGCTGACCATCGGCTCGCTCATCGCGCGGAACGCGGCGGGCAATTGTTCGATGATTTCTTTTTCGTCGATGCGCAGCTGATGGTGCTGCGTGCCGTAGTGTTTGGCGATCAGATCGGAGTACTGGAACTCGTCACCGCGCTCGCCGCCGGCATCCTGAAAACCGATGGAAAAGGTCGACAGATTCTCCACGCCGACTTCACGCAACAGACCGACGAGCATGCTCGAATCGACACCGCCGGACAGCAGCACGCCGACATCGACGGCGGCACGTTGACGAATAGCCACCGCTTCGCGAGTGCTGTCTAGCACGCGGTCGACCCAGTCTTCCAGCGTCAGATTTTTCTCGTCGTCGTGTGGGCCGTAAGGCAGCGTCCACCAGGTTTTCTGCTCGGTGGTGCCATCGGCTTCAACGCGCATCCAGCTCGCTGGCGGCAGTTTTTCAATACCGGCCAGCAAGGTGCGCGGCGCAGGCACCACGGCGTGGAAATTCAGGTAGTGATTGAGCGCCACCGGATCGAGGATCGGGTTGATGTCGCCGCCCTTGAGCAGCGCCGGCAGGGCCGAGGCGAAACGCAAACGCTGGCCGGTGCGCGACAGGTACAGCGGCTTCACGCCGAGACGGTCACGGGCGATAAACAGACGCTTGGCGTCGCGCTCCCAAATGGCAAAGGCGAACATGCCGTTGAGTTTCGGCAGCAGCGCTTCGCCCCAGGCGTGATAGCCCTTGAGCAGCACTTCGGTGTCGCCACCGGAATAGAAGGCATAGCCCAGTGCTTCGAGCTCAGCGCGCAATTCCGGGAAGTTATAGATCGCGCCGTTGAAGGCCAGCGACAGGCCGAGTTGACTGTCGACCATCGGCTGCGCCGAACCGTCCGACAAGTCCATGATTTTCAGGCGACGATGGCCCAGGGCAATCGGCCCTTGAGCATGAAAGCCCCACGCGTCAGGGCCGCGAGGCGCCAGGTGATGGGTGATTCGCTCGATGGCTGCAAGGTCTGCAGGTTGTTGATCAAAACGTAACTCGCCAGCTAATCCGCACATAAAGTCCTTACCGGTTTTTCCGTTGGGGAGGGTATTTCTTCAGCGGCCGACATGGCCGGTACTCAGAAACTGACCCGGTGCGATTGTGGGAGTTTTAGAACGATGAGTTATAAGCGCGTATATCCGACAGCGCGTAATGACAAAGCGAGGGCCGCACCACTTACCAAATGATCGAATTTAAATGGCGGTATATAGATATTTTATCGGTGCAAAAAACTGTTGAATTACCGGGGTTTCAGCCGTTTTTTTAGGTTTTTTATTTTTCCTCGGTGTTGATATGGTCGTCGTTCGAACCCGCAATAAAGGACTATTGCAGATGCCGACCACAGAAATAAAAACGCAGTCTCAAGATCTGACTTTGAACACGTTGCTCGACGCCACTGGCGATCTGGACAGCGCCGAAGCCTTGCAAAAAAACCTGCCCGCTTTTTTGCTGAAATGTTCAGCCACCCAACTCGCGGCGATTGATCGAACCACTCGAGAGTTGCATGCCGTTCAACTGACAGTCGAAAAGGAGCTGGCCACGCTCAAGCCGTTGCACTCCTTTTGTATCGATGAACTGACCGTTGCGCTGCGCCAGAAATGGCCGGTGGATTTCGACGTGGAAAAGGATTTTCTGAGCTTGCCCGGTGCCGATTGCGGCTGCGAGCCGATATCGACAGATGAAAACGGCGTAAAAACCTTTCCGGCGGCCACGCAGACGTTGCTACAGGCCGCCATGCAGAATTTCACCGAAGAGGAAGCAGCAGGCGGATTTCCCGTCGGCAGTCAGGTCGTCGTACAAAGCACTCCGGGCGGCGTAAGCGGTTTGACTGTGGCAGCCTTTGCCGGGCTATGCCGAGAGCTGGATCTTGGTAAACGCTATCAGGCGCATTTTCAGCAGGTTTTCGGGCCTTTGGAGGGTGACGACAAGGCCGTGGTGCGCAACGCCATGGTTCACGACATAGCGAACATGAAAAAGCTGTCGTTGCAATTGGACACCCAACTCGCCGCCATCAAAAATCACATCACCCCTGCCGGGTTGCAGACTGTGCAACGGCTTATTGACGCCGAGGGTGTGGTGTCGGCGGCAACGCTGCTCTACAACAAACAGACACTGATGATGCAAGGCCTGGAGATTTTCGACAGCTGCGTCTGGGGTGTCGTGGTGTTTTGCGCCCATTCGTTCGAATCGCATCCTCAGGAACCGTGCCTGGTGTATATGGCAGGAGAGCCCGAGCGCGCGTTGTACGAATACCCGAGCTTCAATGCGTTCAAACAGTACCTGACGCAAAAGTTGAAGGATCGGCGCTACAAGGATTACTTCGCCAACAGCATTGATGAAGATGACAAGGCAGATTTTTTCAAGGCTGTAGCCGATTCCGCTGAGCTGGGATCCATCAAGTCGTTGCCGATCACGGTGCCGCTGTTCGAGTTCATGGTGCAAAGTCACGTAGGCAAAATGCAGGTTGATGCACGCAAGCTGGCGGTGCCGACCGCCGACATTGATGACGATGCACGCAGCAAACGTCTGCTGGATTTTCTCCAGCTCGGTGTCACCGTTGCCTCCGTCGCAGGATTTTTTGTACCGGTGCTCGGCCAACTGATGATGGGCGTTGCGGTAGGGCAATTGCTTGGCGAGGTGTATGAAGGCATCGAGGACTGGCAGCGGGGCGACCAGCAGGAAGCGCTGTCACACCTGCTCAGCGTGGCGGAAAATATTGCACTGATGGGCGTGTTCGCGGGTGGCCAGAAAGTCGTTGGCACGCTCGGACGCGATCTGGTGCGTTCACATCCGGCGTTCTTCGGCCAGTTCACCGCGATTTTCAATCAGGCCGGCAAACCACGCCTGTGGAAACCTGATTTAAGCCCTTACGAGCATGACCTTCCGCGCGGATTCACGCTGGCTGAAGGAACCGAAGAACTGCATCAGATCGGCAGCACGGAGTACGGCCGCGTCGGGCACCGGATCCTTGCGGGCACTTTCGATTCGACATCGCGTACCTGGCGCCTGCAACACCCTGGACGCACTGAAGCGTTCTCCCCTGTGCTTGAACGTCACGTCGAAGGTGGCTGGCGCACTCCGGCCGAAGACACAGAACAGTGGCGCAGCGCGGCGTATACCCTCAAACGCATCGATCCACAGCTGTGTGATTTTACAGATGCCGAACTGGACATGATGCGCAGGATCAGCGGCGACCGCTATGAAGCGTTGCAGCGTGCCTTGCACGACAATCTGCCGCTGTCATCCCGGCTGCGCGACAGCGTGGAGCGACTGCGTACGGAGCGACGGTTACGCGTGCTCATCGCCGAGCTTGAGCGGGGCGAAACCCACTCAGGGCAACCGGTGCATGAACAGTTGCGTGCGTTGTCGAAGCTGCCCGGCTGGCCCACAGACCGTTACATCGCGGTCACCGATGCCGCGGGCGAAGTCACCGCAACCTACCCCCTCACCACGGTGCGCGATGATCGTCTGAGTGTGGTGATCACTGAAGACCAATTGGCCGAAGGTCAATTGCTGCAAACGGTAATCGATGGTTTGTATCAGAAGGAAGTCGATGCCTTGCTGGGGGGCAATCCCGGTCGTCAGAACGAACGCGAGATTCTCGCTAAAAAAACTCGGCTCACGGCTCAAGGCTGATCGTCCGGCGGTGTTCCAGCGAATGTATGAACGCTACGACCGGATCGAGGCTGACGATGTGCAGAAGCTGCGCAATACGTTTGTCGAGCTGCCGGCGCGCCATGCGCAGCGTCTTATCGATCAAGCGCCGAGTGCCGAGCGTCTGCACCTGCGTTCTAGCGGTCGAGTGCCTGTCGGTCTGGCGCAGAAGGTCAGGGCCGCGACCCATCAGGTACGTGTTGATCGTGCGCTGATCGGGCTTCATTTGCCGGCAATGGCCAATCCGGACACTGAAAAGCTGGCCATACAGTTACTGCCCCGTCTGAGCGGCTGGGATGCACAACTGCGGCTTGAGGTACGAGAAAAAACCCTGAAAGGGCCTTTGCTGGAAGCGATTGGTGTCGCGCCGGCGACGCCCTTGAACACCCGCACTTTGGTTAAATCCAATGGCGGGTATGAGGTGTTTGATGGCGACAGCAAATCGCTGGGACGGGTTGAGGCGGGGGCTGACGAGCGCTATCAAGCCATTCTCAAGGCGCTGACTCCTGCGCAACGTGCCGCCGCCGGTTTCCCCGATCCGGTGCCTGCTGATGGGGCTCGACTACGCAACAAGCTGCTTGAAACTGCACTGGACGAGCGCGAGGTGACTGCGCGGATGTTGATCTCCGGCAAGTCTGAGCCGGTTGTTTTCGAGCCGGCTTGTGTGCAGGCCGATCAGGTGATGGCGACGACTCATCCGCGAGCATTGCTGCGCAAAGTCTTGAGGCTTTTCCCCAGCTACACCGAGACCCAGGCCAGCCAATTGATCGATCAGTTGGGCAACGACCCGCTGACCCGGGCAACCGGTGTTAAAGCGTTGCGTGAGGATCTGCGCAGCCTGCGCGACGCACTGGAACTCTGGAGCGAGGATGAGCCCGCGATAAGGGCGCTCGGCGGGGATGGGCAAGAGGTGCGTCATAGTCGCAAAGCCACCGCTGAACTGATTGAGGACAGTTTTCGGCGACTCTTATGGGTCAGAGACGCCAATGGCCAACCCGTTTGTACCTTGAATCTGGACGGCATGCGAGTCGGCAAACTGCCCACCCTGCCACCGGGTCTGAAGTTCGACCACATCAAACGATTGTCGTTGAGGAACATGGAGCAAGGCGACGATATCGCGTATTTCCTTCGCTCGTTCAAGCAAGTTGAAACGCTGGAGCTTGATCGCAATAAGCTCACTCGGCTGCCGGAAATTCTGTCGTTCATGCCTGATCTGGGTCGGTTGAGCCTGGCGGGTAACCAGATCAGGCTGACCGAGCAGACGCTGTTGAAGCTGAGCCAGTTGCGCACGCTTCACAGTTTGAATCTGAGCGGCAATCCGCTGGGGGCAACCCCGGATGTCAGTCATATGTTGAAATTGCGCTCTCTGGCACTGCGCGAGACCGGTGCTACGGAATTGCCCAAAGGTCTGGCACGCTTGCCGGATCCGGACTGGGTGGATTTGCGCAACAACGAAATAAAGGTATTGCCGGATTGGCTCTTCACAACACCGCGCCGTTTCAGTGAGGCACTTAACCTGCGATTCAATCCACTGTCCGACGTCAGCAGCACGCACCTGTCGAATTACCGGGAAAACATCGGCGTCGGCATGGGCTATCTGGATAACGATAATGCCCGTCTCGACGAAAACCAGGCGCGATCGCTCTGGTTCACTGACGGCGCGGGGGAGGACTGGAATCGTCGTAACCGAATCTGGACGGCATTCAAGGATGATCCGAGGGCCGAAGGATTATTCCATCTGCTGGCGGAACTCAGTCATACCGCCGATTCCGAGAAAGCGACCAAAGACATGCATCGGCGGGTTTGGGCAGTACTCGAGGCGGCGGAGCAGCGAGCGCCGTTGTACGAACAGATTCTCGATCTGGCGGCCAATCCGATCAACTGTACGGACAGTGCAGCGATAAACTTCAGTCATCTGGAAATCGCCGTTGAAGTCGACAGGGTGATCAGCCCTGCTGAAGGTCGGGTAAATGGTGCCAAACCCCTGATCAAACTCGGCCGTGGTCTGTTCCGTCTGGATCAGTTGAACCAGATCGCTCAAGAACATGCCGACAAGAATCCGACCGCCGATCCTTTGGAGGTCAACCTCGCGTATCGCACCGGTCTCGCCGATGACCTGGATCTGCCGGGGCAGCCGCGGTTCATGCGTTATGCATTACTGGGCGGTGTGACCCGTGCTGATCTGGACATTGCGAAGAACAGGATCATTACGGCTGAAGCTTCAGCGCAGTGGGTGACGTTCCTGCAACGCCAGTCATTCTGGTGCGATTACCTCAAACGCACGTTCAGTCGCCAGTTCTCCAACATTGACGAGACGTTTTCACCGCAGCTGGATGCCGTATTTGAACAGGCGAGCACACTCAGTTCCGCCGATTATCTCAGCCAGATGGATGCGATCAGGTTCCAGCGCGAGCTGGCTGAGGAAGCTGTGCTGACACGCCTGACCGACGATGCGATACGTTTGGTTAATCTGGGGATCTGCGCCTTGCCCCAAGGGTAAAAGCTACTTGCCGCGAATCAGACGGCGCAGCGCAAAGCGATTGGGATGGCACGCCTCAGCGACACTTCGCGGCAGCGGCAACGGTTCGTTGTCGAGCCAGGCGGCGAGCAATTCACCCGACAGCGGTGCGGTGATCAGACCGCGAGAGCCGTGACCGCTGTTGACGTAGAGCCCGTCAAGCCACGGGCAGGCCACGTCCGGAACCTGGCGGGCATCTTTGGCTAATGTGGCGTATGCCTGATTGAACGCTTCGCGGTCGGAAACGGGGCCGACGATCGGCAAATAGTCGGGGCTGGTGCAGCGGAAAGCAGCGCGGCCCTGGAGGTTTTCGACAGGCTGTTCGCTGATGTGCAGACGCGACACGAGGTCGCTGGAGATTTCTTCGAGCATCGCCAGATTGCCTTCGTGTTCGGCGATGGTCGGGGTCAGGTCGTCGCTGTTGAAATCGAAGCTCGCACCGAGGGTGTGTTCGCCCAAACGTGCCGGGGCGACGTAGCCTTCGGCGCAAACCACGGTGGTCAGGGCCTGGCTTTCTGCGGTCTCGGCAAGGCGAGTGACTTGTCCGCGAATGCGCTTGAGCGGCAGCTCGGCACTTTGCGCAAAACGTTTGATCTCGGCGGCGCCGGCCAGCACCACGACCGGTGCGCTGGCCAGTAAGCGGTCACCGTCGAAGGCTTGCCACTGATCGTCGACTTTGCGCAGTTCCAGTACGTCACGATGGCTGAGCAGTTCGATGTTCGGTTGCGCCGCTTGCGCCTGACACAGCGCCGGTGGATGCACCCAGCCGCCTTCGGGGTAGTACAAACCGCCGTGATCCAGACCGATGCCGGCGTGGCGTTGCGCTTCGGGTTGATCGAGCCATTGCAGTAAATCTTCGGGGAAGGCTGCGGCCAATTGCGCGTGGCGCTCGGCTTCCTTGGCATTGAACGCCAGTTGCAGCACGCCGCAATCGTCCCAATCGGTACCGCGTTGCAGGGTTTCCAGCAAGCGACGGGTGTAGCCGAAACCGCTGACGATCAATTGCGATAACGCGGTGCCGTGGGCGGAGAGCTTCAGATACAGCACGCCCTGCGGATTGCCCGAGGCTTCTTGCGCCACGCCATCGTGGCGCTCCAGCAAGCTCACTTGCCAACCGCGCGCGGCGAGGCTGGAAGCGGTGGCGCAACCGGCCAGTCCGGCGCCGATTACCAGTGCACGACGTTCGCCTGCCACTGGGGCAGGGCGGGCGAACCACGGTTTTACCGGGGCGGGTGGCGCAACGTCTGACGGCCAACCGAGGAACTCGCCACGCAGAATTTCCCACTTATGGCCAATGCCCGGCGTGCGTTTCATTTTGAAGCCGGCGGCGTTGAGCAAACGGCGCACCCAACCGGTACTGGTGAAGGTGCTGATGGTCGAGCCGGGTGCCGCGAGTCGTGCCAGTTCGACGAACAGTTCCGCCGTCCACATGTCCGGATTTTTCGCCGGGGCGAAACCGTCGAGAAACCATGCATCGATCTGCGCATCGAGTTGCGGCAGTTGCTCCAGCGCATCGCCGATCAGCAGGGTCAGCGTCACGCGACCGTCGGCCAGGGTGATGCGCTGAAAGCCTTGATGGACGGCTACGTAATGCTTGAGTAACTGATCGGCCAGTGGTTTGAGTTCTGGCCACAAGGCCAATGCCCGTTGCAGATCGGCCGGGCTCAACGGGTATTTTTCGACGCTGACAAAATGCAGCCGGGCCCCGGCCACGGCGTGTTGTGCGAACAACTGCCAGGCACAGAGAAAATTCAGCCCGGTGCCAAAACCGGTTTCGCCGATAACCAGGCGACCGCTTGCCGGCAGCGCAGCAAAACGCTCGGCCAGGCGGTTTTGTTCGAGGAACACATAACGGGTTTCATCCAGACCGGACTTGTCGGAAAAATACACGTCATCAAACACTCGCGAACGCGGGCGTCCCTGTTCATCCCAATCGAGTTGGGCGTGGGGCAATACGGGTTTCATGGCAGGCTCGGCAACGTCAAGGCGGCCATTCTAGCCGATCGGGCGAGGGGTGCTTGATCCATGGCAAGGTCTGATCCAGGGGGCCATGGAAAATGTCAAAAGATCGCAGCCTGCGGCAGCTCCTACAGGGTGGATTGCATTCCAGTGTAGGAGCTGCCGCAGGCTGCGATCTGTTCAGAGGTTGTCATCATCCGCTAGTCTTGCTGAACCCTGGAAGGAGCCGTCCAATGTTTGAATCCGCTGAAATCGGTCACGCCATCGACAAAGACACCTACGAGGCCGCCGTCCCGGCACTGCGTGAAGCGCTGCTGGAAGCCCAGTTCGAGTTGCAGCAACAGAAGCGTTTCCCGGTGATCATTTTGATCAACGGCATCGAAGGCGCGGGCAAGGGCGAGACAGTCAAGTTGCTCAACGAGTGGATGGATCCGCGCCTGATCGAAGTGCGCACTTTCGACCAACAGAGCGACGAAGAACTCTCGCGGCCACCGGCCTGGCGTTACTGGCGGATGCTCCCGGCCAAAGGGCGGATGGGGATTTTCTTTGGCAACTGGTACAGCCAGATGCTCCAGGGGCGGGTGCACGGTTTGTTCAAGGATCCACGCCTGGATCAAGCGATCGCTGGCGCCGAGCGTCTGGAAAAGATGCTCTGCGATGAAGGCGCGCTGATCTTCAAATTCTGGTTTCACCTGTCGAAAAAGCAGATGAAGGCGCGACTCAAAGCGTTGGCCGACGATCCGTTGCACAGCTGGCGCATCAGCCCGCTCGACTGGCAGCAATCGGAGACCTACGACAAATTCGTCAAATACGGCGAGCGCGTGCTGCGCCGCACCAGTCGCGATTACGCGCCGTGGCATGTGATCGAAGGCATGGATGCGAACTACCGCAGTCTGGCCGTCGGCAAGATTCTCCTTGAAGGTTTGCAAAGTGCGCTGAAACGCCCGGACGTGCATCCCCACGATGTCAGCGCCGCGCCGCTGGGCACACCCGTTGATCATCTGAACCTGCTCGACAGCCTCGACCTGACCCAGCGTCTGGACAAGAAAGATTACGAAGAACAACTGATCACCGAACAGGCGCGATTGTCCGGTCTGATGCGCGACAAACGCATGCGTCGCCATGCACTGGTCGCGGTGTTCGAAGGCAACGATGCGGCGGGCAAGGGCGGGGCGATCCGTCGGGTGGCGGCGGCGCTCGATCCGCGCCAATACAACATCGTGCCGATTGCCGCACCGACCGAAGAGGAGCGTGCGCAACCGTACCTTTGGCGTTTCTGGCGACATATTCCGACGCGCGGCAAATTCACCGTGTTCGACCGTTCGTGGTACGGCCGAGTGCTGGTGGAGCGCATTGAAGGTTTCTGCACACCGGCGGACTGGCTGCGTGCGTACGGCGAGATCAATGACTTCGAGGAGCAGCTGGCCGACGCCGGGGTGATCGTCGTCAAGTTCTGGCTGGCCATCGACAAGGACACGCAGATGGAGCGTTTCCAGGAGCGTGAAGAGATCCCGTTCAAGCGCTTCAAGATCACCGAGGACGACTGGCGCAACCGCGACAAGTGGGATGATTACCGTGCCGCCGTCGGCGATATGGTCGATCGCACCAGTTCCGAGATCGCGCCGTGGACGTTGGTTGAGGCCAATGACAAGCGCTGGGCGCGAGTGAAAGTGCTGCGCACGATCAACCGCGCACTCGAAGACGCGTTCGAGAAATCCGACAAGCACGCGAAAAAGCACAAGGACTGAACCGATGGACACGCATACGCGGGGTGAATGATTGTCGCGGTCGGCAATGGGGTGGACTTATGCTCGGTTCACTCTCAACCGACAACAACAATGAGGTATGCCATGCGTGAAGTGGTGATCGTCGACAGCGTGCGGACTGGCCTGGCCAAATCCTTTCGCGGCAAGTTCAACCAGACCCGCCCCGATGACATGGCGGCGCACTGCGTCAACGCGCTGCTGACGCGCAATGACATCGACCCGGCCAGCGTCGAGGATTGCATCGTCGGCGCCGGCTCCAACGAAGGCGCGCAGGGCTACAACATTGGCCGCAACGTCGCGGTGCTTTCGCGTCTGGGCACCGGCACCGCCGGCATGACCCTCAACCGTTTCTGCTCGTCGGGCTTGCAAGCGATTGCGATTGGCGCCAACCAGATCGCCTCGGGTTGCAGCGACATCATCGTCGCCGGCGGCGTCGAGTCGATCAGCCTGACGATGAAAAGCGTCAACACCGATCACCTGATCAACCCGCTGCTCAAGCAACAGTCGCCGGGCATCTATTACACGATGGGTCAGACTGCCGAAGTGGTTGCGCGACGTTATGGCGTCAGCCGTGAGGCGCAGGATCGCTATTCATTGCAGAGCCAGATCCGCACCGCGCAGGCGCAGGCGGCCGGGCTGTTCAACGATGAAATCGTGCCGATGTCGGTGAAGTATCGCGTTGAAGACAAGAACACTGGCGAAGTGCAAATTCTCGACGGCGTGGTTGATCGCGATGACTGCAACCGTCCGGACACCACCTATGAAAGCCTCGCCGGGTTGAAACCGGTGTTCGCTGAAGACGGTTCGGTGACGGCGGGCAACTCGTCGCAACTGTCGGATGGCGCGTCGATGACGCTGGTGATGAGTCTGGAAAAAGCCCTGGAATTGGGGCTGAAGCCGAAAGCGTTTTTCCGTGGGTTTACCGTGGCCGGTTGCGAGCCGGACGAGATGGGTATCGGCCCGGTGTTCTCGGTGCCGAAACTGCTCAAGGCGAAAGGTTTGCAGGTGTCGGACATTGATCTGTGGGAACTCAATGAGGCGTTCGCTTCGCAGTGCCTGTACAGCCGTGATCGGCTGGAGATCGATAACGACAAGTACAACGTCAACGGTGGCTCGATTTCGATTGGTCACCCGTTCGGCATGACCGGGTCGCGGCAGGTCGGGCATCTGGTGCGCGAGTTGCAGCGGCGTAATTTGCGTTACGGGATTGTGACGATGTGCGTGGGCGGCGGGATGGGTGCGACGGGGTTGTTTGAGGTGGTGCGTTAACCGCCAAAAGATTTGTCAATTGATATACCGCATTCGCGAGCAGGCTCGCTCCCACAGGGTTCAGGGTGTACACATTTTCAATGTTCACCTAAGTCCTGTGGGAGCGAGCCTGCTCGCGAATGAATTCACCACTGACTATCGGCTGGAATCCAGCCCCTGCATCCGCGCAATGTAAGCCTGAATTTCCTTCTCAATCTGCTCGGCACTCTCAAACGGCCCTTCAAGGGTATTTTCCCGAGTGCTGAAATACAGTTCGCCATTGACCCGGCACACGCGGTCGCTGCGAAAGTGCGTGGCGGGGGCGTTGTCTTGGGCGCGCATGCCTAACATGAGCGGTCTCCTTGGCTGAGGCGCTGGACGGGATCCAATCAGCTTATGCCTGAAGCACTTAACCCGCGCGGTCAGCCGATCAACGGCAGCGCGTCAATTTAATGCTGCGACCTGCACAGTTTCATTCACGTCCTGGCCCCAACTGTCCCTGTGTCGCGCCCGGCGGCACGCCTAGAATGAGCGCACTTGTCAGCAGGCTTTTGGGGTTCGCATGCACATTTCATCCGGTCGCTGGGTTTACGGCTTGTTCCTGGCGCTGCTGACCGCGTTTCTGTGGGGCATCCTGCCGATCAAACTCAAACAGGTGTTGCTGGTGATGGATCCCGTCACGGTGACCTGGTTTCGCTTGATGGTGTCCGGCAGCTGCCTGTTCATTTATCTGGCCGCGGTCAAACGCCTGCCGAGCCGCAAAGTGCTGGGGCCCAAGGGTGGCTGGCTGGTGATGATGGCGGTGCTCGGCTTGGTCGGCAACTACGTGCTGTATCTGATGGGCCTCAACCTGCTCAGCCCCGGCACCGCGCAACTGGTGGTGCAGATGGGCCCGATCATGTTGCTGATCGCCAGTCTGTTTGTGTTCAAGGAGCGTTTCAGCATTGGCCAGGGCATTGGATTGTTGGTGCTGCTGGTCGGTTTTGTGCTGTTCTTTAATCAGCGTCTGGCTGAGTTGCTGACCTCACTGTCGGATTACACCGCTGGCGTGTTGTTGGTGCTGCTGGCGTCGACGGTGTGGACGTTTTACGCGCTGGGCCAGAAGCAATTGCTCACGGTGTGGAATTCGTTGCAGGTGATGATGGTGATTTACCTGTTCTGCGCGTTGTTGCTGACGCCGTGGGTACACCCGCTCGAAGCGCTGGAGTTGAGCCCGTTGCAGGGTTGGTTGCTGCTCGCGTGCTGCATGAACACGTTGATTGCCTACGGTGCATTTGCCGAAGCGCTGGCGCATTGGGAGGCATCGCGGGTCAGTGCGACGTTGGCGATTACGCCGTTGGTGACGTTTGGCGCGGTGGCGATTGCGGCGGGGATCTGGCCGGAGTACGTGCATGCCGAGCAGATCAATGGACTTGGGTATGGCGGGGCGGTGCTAGTGGTATTGGGCTCGGCGCTGGTGGCGTTGGGGCCTTCGTTGATTGCCGGGCTCAAGGCGCGGCGCATGCGTATGGCCTGAAGATCAAAAGATCGCAGCCTGCGGCAGCTCCTACAGAGAACGCATTCCAATGTAGGAGCTGCCGCAGGCTGCGATCTTTTGTTTTTAGCCCTTGGCCCCAGCCTCAATCATGTTTTCCGGCCGCACCCACGCATCAAACTCTTCATCCGTCAGGTAGCCCAACGCCAACGCCGCCTCACGCAACGTCAGCCCCTCGCTGTAAGCCTTCTTGGCGATTTCCGCCGACTTGTCATAACCGATGTGCGGATTCAGCGCTGTCACCAGCATCAACCCACGCTCCAGATGCCGCGCCATGACTTCCGCATCCGGCTCCAGCCCGGCAATGCAGTGCTGCTGGAAGTTGCTGCAGCCGTCGCCGAGCAGGCGGATCGATTGCAGCAGATTGTGGATGATCACCGGTTTGTACACGTTCAACTGCAAGTGACCCTGACTGGCGGCGATGCCGATCGTCACGTCGTTGCCCAGCACCTGACAGGCCAGCATCGACAGCGCTTCGCATTGGGTCGGGTTGACCTTGCCCGGCATGATCGAGCTGCCCGGCTCGTTGGCCGGTAGGCGAACTTCGGCAAAACCGGCGCGTGGGCCGGAGCCGAGCAACCGTAGGTCGTTGGCGATTTTCATGAGCGCCACGGCGAGGGTTTTCAGCGCACCGGAGAGGCTGGTCAGCGGTTCGTGGCCGGCGAGGGCGGCAAACTTGTTTGGCGCGGTGACGAATGGCAGACCGGACAGCGCCGCCAGTTCTGCGGCAATCGCTTCACCGAAACCGTGCGGCGAATTCAACCCGGTGCCGACGGCTGTGCCGCCCTGTGCCAGTTCACACACCGCTGGCAGCGCGGCGCGGATCGCCCGTTCGGCGTAATCCAGCTGCGCGATAAAACCGGACAATTCCTGACCGAAGGTGATCGGTGTCGCGTCCATCATGTGCGTGCGCCCGGTTTTCACCAGTTTCATATGCCGCGCGGCGAGTTCAGCGAGGCCACCGGACAACTCGGCAATTGCCGGCAGCAGTTGTTCCTGCACGGCTTGCGCGGTGGCGATGCTCATGGCGGTGGGGAAACAGTCGTTGGAGCTTTGCGAGCGGTTGACGTGATCGTTCGGGTGCACCGGCGTCTTGCCGCCGCGCGGATTGCCGGCCAGTTCGTTGGCGCGACCGGCGATCACCTCGTTGACGTTCATGTTGCTCTGGGTGCCGCTGCCGGTCTGCCAAACGACGAGCGGAAACTGGTCGTCATGCTGGCCGTCGAGGACTTCGTCAGCGGCCTGTTCGATCAGGCGGGCGATGTCGGCGGGCAGGTCGCCGTTGCGGTCGTTGACCCGTGCCGCGGCTTTCTTGATCAGGGCCAGGGCGTGCAGTACCGGGAGCGGCATGCGTTCCTGACCGATGGCGAAGTTGATCAGCGAGCGTTGCGTCTGAGCCCCCCAGTAAGCATCGTCCGGGACGTCGATCTGGCCCAGGCTGTCGGTTTCGATACGGCTCATCGTGCACACTCCTGTTGGTCTGTTTGCGCAGTTTAGGCCGGGTTCGGCCCGGGTGGTTCCATCGAATCGATTGTTGACCGGTAAAACCCCGCCAATCAAGCGCGGCAAGGCTTGGGGGGTTGAGCCGCAGCGATTTTTAGGCGCAGAATGGTCGCCCTTGGGGTTTTACCTCGCTTTGCTTAAAAGGAAACTCGATGACTCGTCTTCGTGCCATCTGTACCGCGGTTGCACTGGTTTGCGCCAGCGGCCAGGTGCTTGCCGATACCGCCAGCCACAACGCCAGTGCCGAAGCTTTCCTGACACTGGCCCACGCTGACAAACTGGGCACTCCGGTGTACATGCAAGTGCAGCAAATGTTCGCTCAGCGTTTTGAGCAGACCAAAGCCCCTGAAGCTAAAAAAGCCGTGCTGGAAACCTATCAGGCCAAAGCCAACGCCGCGCTGGATCAGGCCATTGGCTGGAACAAGCTGAAGCCGGACATGGTCAAGCTGTACACCACCAACTTCAGCGAATCCGAGCTGAAAGATCTGGTCGCGTTCTACCAGTCGCCACTGGGTAAAAAAGTCCTGGAAAAAATGCCGCAGCTGACTCAGCAATCGGCCCAGATGACCCAGGCCAAACTGGAAAGCGCGGTACCGGTAGTCAACAAGCTGCTGGAAGACATGACCAACGAGCTGGCCCCGAAAGGCGCTGCTCCGGCCAAGAAAAAGCCGTAAGCGGAGTTCGTGATGAGCATGCAACAACGCATCGAATCTACGCTGGGCCTGTTACAGCCTGAGCATCTGCAAGTGCTGGATGAAAGCCACATGCACAGTCGCGGGTTACAGACCCACTTCAAGGCAGTGGTGGTCAGCGCGCAGTTCGAAGGCCTGAACCGGGTCAAGCGCCACCAGAAAGTCTACGGCACGCTCGGCGAGCTGATGGGCGAGTTCCATGCGTTGGCGCTGCACACCTACACCCCGCAGGAATGGGCAGAGACCGGCGCCGCCCCGGCGTCGCCGACCTGTGCCGGCGGAAGCAAACACTGATTTTGGATGTGGCTGGATTTTTGTGGCGAGGGGATTTATCCCCGATGGGTTGCGAAGCAGCCCCAAAAGCCACAGAACCCAATCTCCCTGAAAGACCGCATTCTCAGGGTTTGGGGCCGCTTCGCAACCCATCGGGGATAAATCCCCTCGCCACAGGTTTTGTGTTGTCACAGAAGACTCAGTACATCCAAAACACATCGTGTTTTTGCTAGAATCCGCAACGCGCCGCTACCCGGCGCGTTTTTTTTTGAATCCGGTTCACCCTTTGCGAGGGTAGCCACCTGGAGAAATACCCATGACACAACCGATTGTCGTGGCGGCACTGTATAAGTTCGTCACCCTCGAAGATTACGTCAACCTGCGCGAGCCACTGCTGCAAGCGATGGTCGATAACCAGATCAAAGGCACCCTGCTGATTGCCGAAGAAGGCATCAACGGCACGGTGTCCGGCACTCGCGAAGGCATCGACGGCCTGCTCGCCTGGCTCAAGAGCGACCCACGCATGATCGACATCGATCACAAAGAGTCGTACTGCGACGAGCAGCCGTTCTATCGCACCAAAGTCAAACTGAAGAAAGAGATCGTCACCCTCGGTGTCGAAGGCGTCGACCCGAACAAAAAGGTCGGCACTTACGTTGATCCGCAAGACTGGAACGCGTTGATCAGCGACCCGGAAGTGCTGTTGATCGATACGCGCAACGATTACGAAGTGTCGATCGGCACCTTCGAAGGCGCCATTGATCCGAAAACCACCAGTTTTCGCGAATTCCCTGACTACATCAAAGAACACTTCAACCCGGCCGTGCACAAGAAAGTCGCGATGTTCTGCACCGGCGGTATTCGCTGCGAGAAAGCCTCGAGCTACATGCTCAGCGAGGGCTACGAAGAGGTTTACCACCTCAAGGGTGGCATTCTGAAGTACCTCGAAGAGGTGCCGCAGGAAGAAACCAAGTGGCAGGGTGACTGCTTCGTGTTCGACAACCGCGTGACCGTGCGCCACGACCTCAGCGAAGGCGACTACGATCAATGTCATGCCTGCCGCACACCGGTCAGCGTTGAAGATCGCGCCAGCGAGCATTACGTGGCCGGCATCAGCTGCCCGCATTGCTGGGACAAGCTGAGCGAGAAGACCCGCCGCAGCGCAATCGACCGGCAGAAGCAGATCGAACTGGCCAAGGCGCGCAACCAGCCGCACCCGATCGGCTACAACTATAAGCAAGCATCCACCGAGGCTTAATCATGTCTGCACGCCTGCTCTATGTGATGGACCCGATGTGTTCGTGGTGCTGGGGTTTTGCTCCGGTGGCCAAGGCATTGGTGGAGCAGGCGCAGGCAGCCGGGGTCGAGCTGCATCTGGTGGTCGGCGGTTTGCGCACCGGCAGCGGCTCGGCGTTGGAGCCGACCACGCGGCGCTACATTCTTGAGCACTGGCAAGCGGTCACCGACGCTACTGGCCAGCCGTTCAGATTCGACGGCGCGTTGCCCGACGGTTTTGTCTACGATACCGAGCCGGCCTGTCGCGCGATCGTCACCGCGCGCAGCCTGGCGCCGGATTGCGCGTGGACACTGGTCGGACTGATCCAGCAGGCCTTCTACGCCGAAGGTCGTGATGTCACCCAAGCCAGCGTGCTGGTGGAACTGGCCGAGCAGGCCGGCGTGCCGCGTATCGAATTCGCTGCGCTGTTCGACCGTGCCGATCAGCACGAAGCCACGTTGGCTGATTTCAATTGGGTGCAGGATCTCGGCATCGCTGGGTTCCCGACCTTGCTCGCCGAGCGTAACGGTCAGCTGGCGCTGCTGACCAACGGCTATCAACCGCTCAGCGAACTGTCGCCGTTGCTCGGCCGCTGGCTGGAGCGCGCTGCCTGTGCATGATCCGGCCGATGACACGCCAGCCGTAAAGCGTGTCGACCGGCTGAGCTGGGCAGAAGTCCGGCGTTTGGCTCTCACACACAAAAAATCCCTGTGGATCGCTAACGGCGTGGCTGTTCTGGCGACGCTGTGCAGCGTGCCGATTCCTCTGCTGCTGCCGTTGCTGGTCGATGAAGTCTTGCTCGGCCACGGCGATGCGGCACTGAAAGTCATGAACCATGTGTTGCCCAGCATGTGGCAGCAAGCGGCGGGTTACATCGGCCTGATGCTGGTGGTGACGCTGACTCTGCGTTGCAGCTCGCTGTGTTTTGGCGTGTTGCAGTCGCGATTGTTTGCGCGACTGGCCAAGGACATCGTTTACCGCATCCGCGTGCGCCTGATCGAGCGCCTCAAGCGGATTTCCCTCGGCGAATACGAAAGTCTCGGCAGCGGCACGGTGACCACGCACCTGGTCACCGATCTCGATACCCTCGACAAATTTGTCGGCGAAACCCTCAGTCGTTTCCTCGTGGCGATGCTGACTCTGGTCGGTACCGCGAGCATCCTCATGTGGATGCACTGGAAGCTGGCGCTGCTGATTTTGCTGTTCAACCCACTGGTGATTTACGCCACGGTGCAGTTGGGCAAACGCGTCAAACACTTGAAGAAACTCGAGAACGACAGCACCGCGCGCTTCACTCAGGCGCTGAGTGAAACCCTCGATGCGATTCAGGAAATTCGCGCCGGCAACCGGCAGGGGTTTTTCCTCGGCAGGCTCGGCCTGCGCGCGCAGGAAGTGCGCAATTACGCGGTCAATTCGCAATGGAAAACCGACGCCTCCAACCGCGCCAGTGGTTTGTTATTTCAGTTCGGTATCGATATTTTCCGTGCGGCGGCGATGCTCACCGTGCTGTTTTCCGACCTGTCGATCGGCCAGATGCTCGCGGTGTTCAGTTACCTGTGGTTCATGATCGGCCCGGTCGAACAGCTGCTCAACCTGCAATACGCCTACTACGCGGCGGGCGGTGCGCTGACGCGGATCAACGAGTTGCTGGCGCGCGCCGATGAACCGCAGTATCCCGGCGGCGTCGATCCGTTCAAGGGTCGCGACACCGTCGGTATTCAGGTGCAAGGCTTGAGCTTCGGTTACGGCGATGAACTGGTGCTCGATCAGCTCGATCTGTCGATTGCCCCCGGTGAGAAAGTCGCGATTGTCGGTGCCAGTGGCGGCGGCAAAAGTACTCTGGTGCAATTGCTGCTGGGGTTGTACACGCCGCTGTCCGGCACCATTCGTTTCGGCGGTTCGACCCAGCAGGAAATCGGCCTCGACACCGTTCGCGAGAACGTCGCGGTGGTGTTGCAACACCCGGCGCTGTTCAACGACACCGTGCGCGCCAACCTGACCATGGGTCGCACGCGCGACGACGAAGCCTGTTGGCAGGCGCTGGAAATCGCTCAGCTCGAAGCGACCATCCGCGCCTTGCCCGATGGTCTCGACAGCATCGTCGGCCGCTCCGGCGTGCGCCTCTCCGGTGGTCAGCGCCAACGTTTGGCGATTGCGCGGATGATCCTCGCCGAGCCAAAAGTGGTGATCCTCGACGAAGCCACCTCGGCCCTCGATGCGGCCACCGAATACAACCTGCATCAGGCCATGGCGCGCTTTCTCAACGGTCGCACCACGCTGATCATTGCCCACCGTTTGTCAGCGGTGAAGCAGGCCGATCGCGTGTTGGTGTTCGATGGCGGGCAAGTGGCTGAAGACGGCGATCATCAACAACTGATCGCCGATGGTGGTTTGTACGCCAAGCTCTACGGGCATTTGCAGCGCCACTGAGTTATCGGCATCCATGCCGCTTGCCGTGAGCCCAAACGCCTCCTAGTCTAGGAAGGTGGTCTGATCGGAAGGGATGATCAGGCAGTGCCATACAAGGGATCCCATGAAGCAAAAGCGGACGCTCGGAACGCCACGTTTGTTGGGCATCGTCTGGCCTTTCATTGCCGTCGTGTTGTTTCAGGCGTTATTGGGCGGTGTGAGTCTTTATGTCCTGTCGGCCGTGCGTGGTTACGTGGCGGGCGAGAGCCTGTGGTCGAAAGGTCAGAAAGACGCCATTTATTACCTCAACCTGTACGCCGACAGCCGTGACGAGGCGATCTTCCTCAAGTATCAGGACGCCATTGCCGTGCCGCAGGGCGGTCATCAATTGCGCGTGGCCCTAGATCGTCAGCCACCGGATCTGGAATCGGCGCGTGAAGGCATTCTCAAGGGTGGCAACCACCCGGATGACGTCTCCAGCCTGATCTGGCTGTACCTCAATTTTCGTCATTTCAGTTATCTGGAAAGGGCGATCGACCGCTGGACGGTGGGCGATGCCTATCTGGTCGAGCTGGATAACGTGGCACGCGAGATGCATCACAGCATCACCGAGAACACCGCGTCCGATGCGGATGTTCGCCTCTGGAAAGCGCAGATTTTTGATATCAACGACGGCGTGACGCCGGCGGCCAAAGCGTTCAGTGATGCTTTGGGTGAAGGTTCGCGGGTGATTCTGCGGCTGCTGCTGTTCACCAACCTCGCCACCGCGCTGGGGTTGATCGTGCTGGCGCTGTTGCGCACACGCAAGTTGCTCAAACAACGCCACGCGTTTGCCGAAGCCCTGCAACTGGAAAAAGATCGTGCGCATGTCACGCTGCATTCGATTGGCGACGGCGTGATCACAACGGATGTCGACGGCGCTATCGACTATATGAACCCGGCTGCCGAGGCCCTGACCCACTGGAAAGCCGAGCAGGCTGCCGGCTTGCCGTTGGCGGCATTGTTCAATTTGCTCGATGACAACGCGCAGGCCGAAGGACTGACGCTGATCGAGCACATCCTAAGCGGCCAGCTCAGCGGTGGCAGCGAACACTCCAAACTGATTCAGCGACTCGACGGCAGCACGGTGTCGGTGACGCTGGTCGGCGCGCCAATCCGTAATGCCGGCAAAGTCAGCGGCACGGTGCTGGTGTTGCACGACATGACCCAGGAGCGGCAATACATCGCCAATCTGTCGTGGCAGGCGACCCACGATGCGCTGACCGGGCTGGCCAACCGCCGCGAGTTCGAATATCGCCTGGAGCAAGCCCTGCACAACCTCACGCGGCAGGGCGGGCGACATGCGCTGATGTTCCTCGATCTTGACCAGTTCAAACTGGTCAACGACACCTGCGGTCACGCGGCGGGCGATGAGTTGTTGCGGCATATCTGCGCGTTGCTGCAATCAGGCCTGCGCGAGGGCGACACTCTGGCGCGGCTGGGTGGTGATGAGTTCGGGATCTTGCTGGAGAACTGCGCGCTGGAGGCAGCGGAGAAGATTGCCGACAGCCTGCGCCAGACCGTGCAGAACCTGCATTTCGTGTGGAAGGGCCGTCCATTTCTGACCACCGTCAGTATCGGCCTGGTGCATGTCGGTCAGACGCCGACCACCCTCGAAGCGTCGCTGCGCGCCGCCGACATGGCCTGCTACATGGCCAAGGAAAAGGGCCGCAATCGGGTGCAGGTCTATCACGCCGACGATTCGGAGCTGTCCCTGCGCTTCGGCGAGATGGCCTGGGTGCAACGCTTGCACATGGCACTGGAGGAAAACCGCTTCTGCCTGTACGCCCAGGAAATCGCTCCGCTGGGCGGCATTCAGGATGGCCGCGCGCACATCGAAATTTTGCTGCGCCTGCATGATGAATCCGGCCGGATGATTCTTCCGGACAGTTTCATTCCGGCCGCTGAACGTTATGGATTGATGAGTCAGTTAGATCGTTGGGTTGTGCAAAACGTATTTAAGGTTATTGCTCAATGTATTGCAGAAGAACATGAAGGCCCGTTGGCGATGTGTGCGATTAATCTGTCAGGCATTACTATAGGAGATGACGCGTTTTTGCACTTCCTGAGGGAACAGTTTGTTAACTATGCCATCCCGCCTGAAATGATTTGTTTTGAAATTACAGAAACCAGTGCTATTTCAAATTTAGGCAGTGCAATACGTTTTATTAATGAACTCAAAGGCTTAGGTTGTTACTTTTCGCTGGATGACTTTTGTGCCGGAATGTCTTCATTCGCTTACTTGAAACATTTACCTGTAGACTTCCTGAAGATCGACGGGAGTTTCGTAAAGGATATGCTGGACGACCCGATTAACCGCGCAATGGTCGAAGTGATCAATCACATCGGGCATGTCATGGGTAAGCAGACAATTGCCGAATTTGTTGAAACAACCCAGATCGAACAAGCCTTGCTTGAGATCGGAGTTGATTACGCTCAGGGTTACGTTATTGAGCGTCCGCAGTTGTTTACCTGTGACAGTTTGCAAAGTCGGCCCGCCAGACCGCAGCCGCTGTTATTCAAAGCGCCTGGCACGTTCCGTTGAAATCTCTTGCCGATCCTTATAATCACAAATCAAAAGGAGCCGAACAGTGATCGACACATTCAACCGAACCGGACCACTCATGGAAGCTGCAAGTTATCCTGCTTGGGCACAACAGCTCATTGAGGATTGCAGCGAGAGCAAGCGCCGGGTTGTCGAACATGAGTTGTATCTGCGCATGCGTGATAACAAGCTCAGCGCAAAAACCATGCGTCAGTACCTTGTCGGGGGCTGGCCGGTAGTTGAGCAGTTCGCGTTGTACATGGCGCAGAACCTGACCAAAACCAAGTTCGCCCGCCACCCGGGTGAAGACATGGCGCGGCGCTGGTTGATGCGCAATATCCGCGTCGAACTCAACCACGCCGATTATTGGGTGCACTGGAGTCGCGCGCACGGTGTCAGTCTCGAAGACCTGCAAGCACAACAAGTGCCGCCGGAACTGCATGCCTTGAGTCATTGGTGCTGGCACACCAGTTCCGCCGATTCGCTGATCGTGGCCATTGCCGCCACTAACTATGCAATTGAAGGCGCAACGGGTGAGTGGTCAGCGGTGGTGTGCTCCACTGGCGTTTACGCCGCCGCGTTCCCGGAAGAGGATCGCAAGCGCGCGATGAAGTGGCTGAAGATGCATGCGCAGTACGATGATGCGCATCCATGGGAAGCGCTGGAGATCATCTGCACACTGGCGGGGATGAACCCAAGCAAGGCCTTGCAGACCGAGCTGCGTCAGGCGGTGTGCAAGAGCTACGACTATATGTACCTGTTCCTCGAACGGTGCATGCAACTGGAAACGTCCGAGCGTTTGCTGGTAAGCCGTGAGCGCAGGGCGGTAGTCGAGAGCTGATTCCGGCTAACACCGCGTAAAAAAATGTAGGAGTGAGCCTGCTCGCGATTGCGGACTGTCAGTCAACATCATTGTTGAATGTCAGATCGCATCGCGAGCAGGCTCGCTCCTACATTTGATTTGGGGGTGTCCGGAGGGCTTAGCCCGCCATCGCCAAGCGGTTACGACCTTCGCGCTTGGCCACATACAGCGCACTGTCCGCGCGGCGCAACAGGCTCTCCGCCGATTCCCCCGGCAGCAGCGTCGAACAACCCAGACTCACCGTCAACTCGATCAACTGGCCATCGGCGTAATACTCGGCAGCCTGCGCCGCATAACGCAGTCGCTCGCCAACCATCGCCGCCGCCTCGCGGCTGGTGTTCGACAGCAGAATCAAAAACTCTTCACCGCCATAACGAAAGACCATGTCGACGTTGCGCAACTGACCCTTGATCGACGCCGCCACGGCTTTGAGCACGTCATCACCGGCGCTGTGCCCATGGCTGTCGTTGACGCGTTTGAAGTGGTCGATATCCAGCATCAACACAGACAGTGGCTGCCCGTGCCGGCGCGACATGTCGATCTCGCGTTGCAGGGTTTGCTCCATGGCGATGCGATTGCCAGCGCCAGTCAGTGGATCACGCAGAGCACTTTGCGTCGCGGCGCGGTAGAGCAGGGCGTTGCGCATCGGATACAGCAGCGACGACAGCAGTGATTCGAGGTTGCCCTGATCCTGTTCGTTGAAACGCTGATTGCGGCGGAACACCAGTTCGCCCATGTGCTCGCCTTCGTGGCTCAAGCTGTAGCTGACCGAATGGTGACCGCGAGCGCCGAACTCCAGCCGCAGGTCGCTGCCCTGATGCACGTAGCTCAAGGCGTCCAGCGGCACGAGGCGTTGAACCTCACGGAAAAACAGCCCGAGGATACGTTGCGGTTCAAGACTGGTTTGCAGTTGCAGGCTCAGTTGCTGGCGCAGCTGCGCAAGACTGGTCGGTCGCTCCAGCAAGGGAGGCAGTTGACCGAAGCCCAGGCGTTGCAATTTGGCGCTGTCGAAGTCAATTGCATTGGTCTGGGAGGGTGATTTCATATGGCGTGAACCCTTAGCAGTAAGTCTGTCTTACAGGCTGGGTGAGAGCGGCTATGGCTGCGCGTCATACTGATCCATCAGTCCCGTAGGACGTTTGGCGTAAGTTTAGTCTGCCTGATGACGATTAGTAAGCTATCGAAATCGGCCTCGCCCCATTGCCTTCACGCGGCTTGCTTTGAGGAAAATTAGAGCGAAAGTCGTGCCATTCGGTTGATATTTGTTAAAACCGTTTTTATTCAATGGCTTGCGAGCTTTGGGGGAAAATTAGCGCTGGATAATTGACTAAATTGTGACGGCCGCGAGCGGCAAATGTTGGCCGCGACGGGAATCCGCCGCGGCAACAAAGCCGACGTATGGCACTACTGAGCGTTGAAAGCCTGGCCGTTGATGCCGGTGCTGTCCGGGCCCATCAAATACAAATAGACCGGCATTATCTCTTCTGGCGTCGGGTTGTTCAGCGGATTTTCCCCCGGATATGCCTGAGCACGCATGCTGGTGCGAGTGGCGCCGGGGTTGATGCTGTTGGAGCGCACCGGCGCCACGGTTTCAACTTCGTCGGCGAGGGTTTGCATCAAACCTTCGGTGGCAAACTTCGACACGCCATAAGCGCCCCAATAGGCGCGGCCCTTACGGCCGACGCTGCTGGAGGTAAAGACAACAGAAGCATCCTGCGACAGCTTGAGCAGCGGCAGCAGGGTGCTGGTCAGCATGAACATGGCATTGACGTTGATCTGCATGACGCGCATGAAATTCTCGCCGGACAACTGCTCGATCGGCGTGCGCGGGCCGATGATCGAGGCGTTGTGCAGCAGGCCGTCGAGGTGGCCGAATTCAGCTTCGATCATCGCTGCCAGTTCATCGTACTGATGGGGCAGGGCGGTTTCGAGGTTGAACGGAATCACCGCCGGCTGCGGATGGCCCGCCGCTTCGATGTCGTCGTAGACCTGCGTCAGATTGGCTTCGGTCTTGCCCAGCAGCAGCACGGTCGCGCCGTGAGCGGCGTAGGTTTTCGCCGCAGCCGCGCCAATGCCACGACCGGCACCGGTGACCAGAATGACCCGATCCTTGAGCAATTCGGGACGAGCGGAGTAATCAAACATAAAAACCTCACAATCCATTAATAGCTAAAAGATCGCAGCCTGCGGCAGCTCCTACAGGGCAGTAAATATCTGTAGGAGCTGCCGCAGGCTGCGATCTTTTGACCTTGATCAGCAGCTGCAGAGCGCGCTATCGAGCACCTTGCGCAACTCCGACGGATGATCCACCACCACGTCCGCTCCCCAATGCCGCGGGTTGTCGTCCGGGTGGATGTAGCCAAACGTCACCGCCGCGGTTTTCGTGCCGGCGTCGCGCCCCGATTCGATATCGCGCAGATCATCGCCCACAAACAAAACCGTCGATGGATCCAGATCAAGCATCTTGCACGCGAGGATCAATGGCTCCGGATCCGGCTTGCTGTTTTTCACGTGATCCGGGCAGATCAGTAGCGCCGAACGTTCGGCCAGCCCCAACTGCTGCATGATCGGTTCAGCAAAGCGCAGCGGCTTGTTGGTCACCACGCCCCAGATCAGGTTGGCCTTTTCGATGTCGGCGAGCAGTTCGCCCATGCCGTCGAACAGCTTGCTGTGCACCGCGCAGCCGACCAGATAGCGCTCAAGGAACTCAAGGCGCAATTCCTCGAAGCCCGGCGATTCCGGATCCATCGAGAACGTCACCGCGACCATGGCTTTGGCGCCGCCGGAAATCTCGTCGCGAATGTGCTTGTCGTTGATCGGCGGCAGGCCGCGATCGGCGCGCATTGCCTGGCAGATGGCGATGAAGTCCGGCGCCGTGTCGAGCAGGGTGCCGTCCATGTCGAAGAGAACCGCTCTGATGGCCATCGGCTTACTCCTCGCGCAGGGTCTGGATCATGTAGTTGACGTCAACGTCGCTGGCCAGTTTGTAGTGCTTGGTCAGCGGGTTGTAGGTCAGGCCGATGATGTCCTTGACGGTCAGACCAGCCATGCGGCTCCAGGCGCCGAGCTCGGACGGGCGAATGAATTTCTTGAAGTCGTGGGTGCCGCGCGGCAGCAACTTCATGATGTATTCAGCGCCGACGATGGCGAACAGGTACGCCTTCGGGTTGCGGTTGATGGTCGAGAAGAACACTTGGCCGCCCGGTTTGACCATGCGGAAGCAGGCACGGATCACCGAGGATGGATCCGGTACGTGCTCAAGCATTTCAAGGCAGGTCACCACGTCGAACTGCTCAGGCATTTCTTCTGCGAGGTCTTCGGCAGTGATCTGGCGGTATTCGACGTTGACGCCAGATTCCAGCTGATGCAGTTGCGCGACCGCCAGCGGCGCTTCGCCCATGTCGATGCCCATCACGGTGGCGCCACGCTGGGCCATGGCTTCGCTGAGGATGCCGCCGCCGCAACCGACGTCGAGGACTTTCTTGCCGGCCAGATTGACGCGCTCGTCGATCCAGTTGACGCGCAGCGGGTTGATGTCGTGCAGCGGTTTGAATTCGCTTTCACGATCCCACCAGCGATGGGCCAGGGCTTCGAATTTGGCGATTTCGGCGTGGTCGACGTTACTCATGTTGAATCCTCTAAAACTTGAAAAAGGCTGTAGCCCCGGTTTGTGTTCCGGGGTTTTTACGATTCTTTGTGGCCGCTGATGCGTTGGCCCCAGGCCCTGGCGGTGGCGCCCAGTTGTGCTTCGTCCAGTCGCGTCAGGCGGCGGTCGTCGAGCAGTTGTTTGCCGGCGACCCACAGATGCTTCACGCAGTCGCGGCCGGTGGCGTATATAAGCTGCGACACCGGGTCGTACACCGGTTGCTGCGCCAGGCCGGACAGGTCGAAAGCGACGATGTCGGCGGCTTTGCCGATTTCCAGCGAACCCACTTGCGCTTCGATGCCCAGCGCGCGAGCGCCGTTCAAAGTGGCCATGCGCAGCGCACGATGGGCGTCCAGCGCGGTGGCCGAACCGGCGACGGCTTTCGCCAGCAGCGCGGCAGTACGGGTTTCGCCGAGCAGGTCGAGGTCATTGTTGCTCGCCGCGCCATCGGTGCCGACCGCAACGTTCACCCCAGCCTGCCACAAACGCTCGACCGGGCAGAAGCCGCTGGCCAGTTTGAGGTTGGATTCCGGGCAATGGATCACGCTGGTGTTGCTTTCTACCAGCAACGCCAGGTCGTCATCGCTGATCTGGGTCATGTGCACGGCCTGGAAACGCGGGCCGAGCAAGCCTAGGCGGCCGAGGCGGGCGAGCGGGCGTTCGCCGAGCTTCTCCAATGACTGCTGAACTTCAAATGCGGTTTCGTGCACATGCATATGAATCGATGCGTCGAGCTCCTCGGCGATCACGCGGATTTTTTCCAGATTCTCGTCGCCGACGGTGTACGGTGCATGAGGGCCGAAGGTGATCTTGATGCGTTCGTGATGCTTCAAGTCGCCGAACAACTCGACGCCCTGACGAATGGCTTCATCGGCACTGCTCGCGCCCGGGATCGGTAAATCGAGGATTGGAATCGCGATCTGTGCACGGATGCCGCTGTTGTGCACGCGCTCGCTGGCGACTTTCGGGAAGAAGTACATGTCCGAGAAGCAAGTGATGCCACCCTTGATCTGCTCGGCGATGGCCAGATCGGTGCCGTCGCGGACGAAATCTTCATCGACCCATTTCGCTTCGGCCGGCCAGATGTGGTTTTCCAGCCAGGTCATCAGCGGCAGATCATCGGCCAGGCCGCGGAACAGCGTCATCGCCGCGTGTCCGTGCGCATTGATCAGGCCGGGGGCGAGCAGTACATCCGGCAATTCGCGGACTTCGCTGGCGTTACACTTCAATGCTTCGGCGCGCGGGCCGATAAACACAATGCGACCGTCGCGGATGCCCAGGCCATGCTCTTTGAGCACAACGCCTGCAGGTTCGACGGGTACCAGCCAGGTCGGCAGCAATAATAAGTCGAGCGCAATGGCAGGTTTCGGCATCGAGGGTCGGTTCCAGTGCTTTTGTAAAGGATGGCGAAGTATACCCGAGCGTCTTCGCGGGGGGATCGCTATAATCGGCGGCTTTTGTTCATGAGTGCGGGGTGTGGGATGCGCGATCGACTGTTGGCTGCGGAGAAAGTGAAGGCCATCGATTGGCGAGACGGCGCGCTGCACCTGCTGGATCAGCGTATTTTGCCGTTTGAAGAAACGTGGATTGCCTACACCAGCGCCGCCGGCGTGGCTGAGGCGATTCGCTCGATGGTTGTGCGTGGCGCGCCGGCCATCGGCATCAGTGCGGCCTACGGCATCGTGCTCGCCGCGCGCGCGCGGATCGCTGAAGGTGGCGACTGGTACGCGGCGCTGGAAGAGGATTTTGCCTTGCTGGCCGATTCCCGTCCGACTGCGGTCAATTTGTTCTGGGCGCTCGGCCGTATGCACGATCGCCTGGATCGCGTGAGAGAAAACGCCGATCCGTTGGCGGCGCTGGAAACCGAGGCGATCGCTATTCATGAAAGCGACCGTGAAGCCAACCTGACGATGGCGCAGCTCGGCGTCGACCTGATCCGCAAGCATCAAGGCAATGCTCAGGCGATTCTGACCCACTGCAACACTGGCGCGCTGGCCACAGGCGGTTTCGGTACCGCGCTGGGTGTGATTCGCGCAGCCTTTATTGAAGGCATGGTCGAGCGTGTTTACGCCGACGAAACCCGTCCGTGGCTGCAAGGCTCGCGTCTGACCGCGTGGGAACTGGCCAATGAAGGCATTCCGGTGACCCTGAATGCCGACTCCGCTGCTGCACACATCATGAAAACCAAAGGTGTGACCTGGGTGATCGTCGGTGCTGACCGCATCACTGCCAATGGTGACGTGGCGAACAAGATCGGCACCTATCAACTGGCGGTCAACGCCATGCACCACGGTGTGCGTTTCATGGTGGTGGCGCCGAGTTCGACCATCGACATGAACCTGGCCAGCGGCGACGACATCCCGATCGAAGAACGCGATGGCGCCGAGTTGCTGGAAGTCGGCGGCAAGCGCGTCGGTGCCGACGTTGAAGCGTTCAACCCGGTGTTTGACGTGACGCCGGCGGATCTGATCGACGCGATCGTCACCGAGAAAGGCATCGTCGAGCGCCCGGATACCGCCAAAATGGCCCAGCTGATGTGCCGCAAACGCCTGCATTGATTGGCTGTGGCGCATGGAAGACCGCTATCGCGAGCAGGCTCACTCCTACAAGGCCTTGTGTCGAACGCAGAACCTGTAGGAGTGAGCCTGCTCGCGATGAGGCCCTAAATGTCAATAAACATCGTTAAACCGAGCCCCATTTCTGCATTCAAAGAAGCTCTAAGCCTCTCTCGTCCCCGTTAAGCCTGTCACCGGTCAACTAACTATGCTCCATGCGCATCTGGGGGATAGGTGCGTGGCGGCCTTTGTGATAACATCCGGCGTTTTCCGAGGCAGCTTCACGAAGCTGTCTTTACTGCGCAAATCCACGCTCCAATGTTGATTTGTCGTAAGTCGGCGCATGGCACTCGGCCGGCCCCGACGAGCTTCGTTGGTCCCATATGGATATGACGAAGTTTCACCAGAAAAAGGAATCAGGCTTCTCATGGGCGAACTGGCCAAAGAAATCCTCCCGGTCAATATCGAAGACGAGCTGAAGCAGTCCTACCTCGACTACGCGATGAGCGTAATCGTCGGCCGTGCACTGCCGGATGCGCGCGATGGCCTCAAGCCCGTGCACCGTCGCGTACTGTTCGCGATGAGCGAGCTGGGTAACGACTACAACAAGCCGTACAAGAAATCTGCCCGTGTTGTCGGCGACGTGATCGGTAAGTATCACCCGCACGGTGATACCGCGGTGTACGACACCATCGTTCGTATGGCCCAGCCTTTCTCCCTGCGCTACCTGCTGGTAGACGGTCAGGGCAACTTCGGTTCGGTCGACGGCGACAACGCTGCGGCGATGCGATACACCGAAGTGCGCATGACCAAGCTGGCGCACGAGCTGCTGGCTGACCTGCACAAAGAAACCGTGGACTGGGTGCCGAACTACGACGGCACCGACATGATCCCGGCGGTCATGCCGACCCGTATCCCCAACCTGCTGGTCAACGGCTCCAGCGGTATCGCCGTGGGCATGGCGACCAACATCCCGCCGCACAACCTCGGTGAAGTCATCGACGGTTGCCTGGCGCTCATCGACAACCCTGAGCTGACCGTCGATGAACTGATGCAATACATCCCCGGTCCGGACTTTCCGACCGCCGCGATCATCAACGGTCGCGCCGGCATCATCGAAGCCTACCGCACCGGTCGCGGGCGCATTTACATGCGTGCCCGCTCGATCATTGAAGACATCGACAAAGTCGGTGGCCGTCAGCAGATCGTCATCACCGAACTCCCTTACCAGTTGAACAAGGCGCGTCTGATCGAGAAGATCGCCGAGCTGGTTAAAGAGAAGAAGCTGGAAGGCATCACCGAACTGCGCGACGAGTCCGACAAGGACGGTATGCGCGTCGTGATCGAACTGCGTCGCGGCGAAGTGCCTGAGGTGATCCTCAACAACCTCTACGCCCAGACCCAGCTG
>NZ_JBIUVN010000020.1:83704-92472 GCF_044742965.1 Pseudomonas sp. NPDC087804
CGCGCCGCCGAGCCCGACGCGCACCACACCCCCCCCAACCCCCACCCCCCCCTGCAACCGGCATTCGGCATCAACATCGTTGCGCTGATCGACGGCCGCCCACGCATCCTGAACCTCAAGGACCTACTGGAAGCCTTCGTCCGTCACCGTCGCGAAGTGGTTACCCGTCGTACCGTGTTCGAACTGCGCAAAGCGCGCGAGCGTGGTCACATCCTCGAAGGTCAGGCCGTTGCCCTGTCGAACATCGACCCGGTTATCGCCCTGATCAAAGCGTCGCCGACCCCGTCGGAAGCTAAAGAAGCGCTGATCAGCACGCCGTGGGAATCCTCGGCCGTGGTCGCGATGGTTGAACGTGCCGGTGCCGATTCGTGCCGTCCGGAAAACCTCGATCCGCAATACGGTCTGCGCGAAGGCAAATACTTCCTGTCGCCAGAACAGGCGCAAGCCATTCTGGAACTGCGTCTGCACCGTCTGACCGGTCTGGAACACGAAAAACTGCTGGCCGAGTATCAAGAGATCCTCAACCAGATCGGCGAGCTGATCCGCATCCTCAACAGCGCTGTGCGCCTGATGGAAGTGATCCGCGAAGAGCTGGAAGTGATTCGTGCCGAATACGGCGACGTGCGCCGCACCGAAATTCTCGATGCCCGTCTCGATCTGACCCTGGGTGACATGATCCCGGAAGAAGAGCGCGTTGTGACCATCTCCCACGGTGGCTACGCCAAGACCCAGCCATTGGCTGCGTACCAGGCTCAGCGTCGTGGCGGCAAAGGCAAATCGGCGACCGGCGTCAAGGATGAGGACTACATCGCTCACCTGCTGGTTGCCAACAGCCACACCACGCTGCTGCTGTTCTCCAGCAAAGGCAAAGTGTACTGGCTCAAGACCTACGAGATTCCGGAAGCGTCCCGCGCTGCCCGTGGTCGTCCGCTGGTCAACCTTCTGCCATTGAGCGAAGGCGAATACATCACCACCATGCTGCCGGTCGATCTCGAAGCCATGAAGCGTCAGGCTGAAGAAGAAGAGGCTGAAGGCGTTGAGGTTGATGTAGAAGAAATCGAAAACAGCAACGAGACCGACGAAGAACGTCGTGCCCGTATCAAGGCTGCTGATCGTAAAAAAGCGCCGTTCATCTTCATGTCGACCGCCAACGGTACGGTCAAGAAGACGCCGCTGGTGGCCTTCAGCCGTCAGCGCAGCGTTGGCCTGATCGCGCTGGAACTGGACGAAGGCGACATCCTGATCTCCGCGGCTGTCACCGACGGCGAGCAGGAAATCATGCTGTTCTCCGACGGCGGCAAAGTTACGCGCTTCAAGGAATCCGAAGTTCGCGCCATGGGCCGTACCGCCCGCGGTGTGCGTGGCATGCGTCTGCCAGAAGGGCAGAAGCTGATCTCCATGCTGATTCCGGAAGAAGGCAGCGAAATTCTCACTGCTTCGGCGCGCGGCTACGGCAAGCGTACGGCGATCACCGAGTTCCCTGAGTACAAGCGTGGCGGTCAAGGCGTTATCGCCATGGTCAGCAACGAGCGTAACGGCCGTCTGGTCGGTGCGGTTCAGGTGCAGGACGGTGAAGAAATCATGCTGATCTCCGATCAGGGCACCCTGGTGCGTACCCGTGTCGACGAAGTGTCGAGCCTGGGCCGTAACACCCAAGGTGTGACGCTGATCAAACTGGCCAAGGATGAAACCCTGGTCGGTCTGGAGCGGGTTCAGGAACCTTCGGAAGTCGAAGGCGAAGAGCTTGAAGGGGAAGAGGGCGAGGAATTCGAAGGCACTGTCGTAAACGACGATGCTGGTGAAGACCAGCAACTCGACGCCGCAGCAGACGAAGAACCGCAAGAATAAGCGGACAAGCAAGGGGGCGGATGAGAATTCGCCCCCTTGTTATTTGTCCTGTTTGAAAATTTGCAACACTGTACGGGATCGTTCCCACGCTCTGCGTGGGAATGCCGCTCGGGACGCTCCGCGTCCCATGACGCAGAGCGTCATTGGATGCATCCCCACGCAGAGCGTGGGAACGATCATCCGCAGACCAAAAGATTTAAGTGACCACCAAATCAGAGCGAGATTGGATGTGAGCAAGCGAGCCTATAACTTCTGCGCCGGTCCTGCGGCGCTTCCTGAAGCTGTCCTGCAGCGCGCCCAGGGTGAACTCCTTGATTGGCACGGCAAGGGTCTGTCGGTCATGGAAATGAGCCATCGCAGCGATGAGTTCGTGTCCATTGCCACCCAGGCCGAGCAGGATCTGCGTGACCTGCTGAATATCCCGTCGAACTACAAAGTGCTGTTTCTGCAAGGTGGCGCCAGCCAGCAATTCGCGCAGATTCCACTGAACCTGTTGCCTGAAGGCGGTTCTGCCGACTATATCGACACCGGTATCTGGTCGCAGAAAGCCATCGAAGAAGCCTCGCGCTACGGCCACGTCAACGTCGCCGCCACCGCCAAGCCTTACGACTATTTCGCCATCCCGGGCCAGAACGAGTGGAACCTGTCGAAAGACGCCGCTTACGTTCACTACGCGCCGAACGAAACCATCGGCGGTCTGGAATTCCAGTGGATCCCGGAAGTCGGTGACGTGCCGCTGGTGGCTGACATGTCTTCCGACATTCTGTCGCGCCCGGTCGATATCTCGCGTTTCGGCATGATCTACGCCGGCGCCCAGAAGAACATCGGCCCGAGTGGCATCGTCGTCAACATCATCCGCGAAGACCTGCTCGGCAAGGCGCGTGCGCTGTGCCCGACCATGCTCGACTACAAAGTCGCGGCGGATAACGGCTCGATGTACAACACCCCGCCGACCCTGGCCTGGTACCTGTCCGGTCTGGTGTTCCAGTGGCTGAAAGAGCAGGGCGGCGTCGACGCGATCGCCAAGCTCAACGACGTCAAGCAGCGCACGCTGTACGACTTCATCGACGCCAGCGGCCTCTACAGCAACCCGATCAACAAATCGGATCGCTCGTGGATGAACGTGCCATTCCGTCTGGCCGATGATCGTCTGGACAAGCCGTTCCTGGTCGGTGCCGAAGCGCGCGGTCTGCTCAACCTCAAGGGCCACCGCTCCGTGGGTGGTATGCGCGCCTCCATCTATAACGCTGTCGACATCACTGCGGTCAACGCGCTGGTGGCGTACATGGCTGAATTCGAGAAGGAACACGGCTGATGTCCGAGCAAGAACTCAAGGCACTGCGCGTTCGCATTGACGCTCTGGACACCAAAGTCATGGAGCTGATCAGTGAGCGTGCGCGTTGCGCCCAGGAAGTCGCGCGAGTAAAGATGGCCTCGCTGGCCGAAGGCGAAGTGCCGGTGTTCTATCGTCCTGAGCGCGAAGCTCAGGTGCTCAAGCGTGTGATGGAGCGCAATCAGGGGCCGCTGGGCAACGAAGAGATGGCGCGGTTGTTCCGTGAAATCATGTCGTCGTGCCTGGCGCTCGAGCAGCCGCTGAAAGTGGCTTACCTCGGCCCTGAAGGCACCTTCACCCAAGCGGCGGCCATGAAGCACTTCGGCCACGCGGTGATCAGCAAGCCGATGGCGGCGATCGATGAAGTGTTCCGTGAAGTGGCAGCCGGTGCGGTGAATTTTGGCGTGGTGCCGGTGGAAAACTCCACCGAAGGCGCGGTCAATCACACACTGGACAGCTTCCTCGAACACGACATGGTCATCTGTGGCGAAGTCGAGCTGCGCATTCACCATCACCTGTTGGTCGGTGAAAACACCAAGACCGACAGCATCAGCCGCATCTATTCCCACGCGCAATCGCTGGCCCAGTGCCGCAAGTGGCTGGACGCGCACTACCCGAATGTCGAACGCGTCGCGGTTTCCAGCAACGCTGAAGCCGCCAAGCGGGTTAAGGGTGAGTGGAATTCGGCGGCGATTGCCGGTGACATGGCGGCCGGTCTGTATGGCCTGACGCGTCTGGCCGAGAAGATCGAAGACCGTCCGGACAATTCGACGCGCTTCCTGATGATTGGTAATCAGGAAGTGCCGCCGACCGGCGACGACAAGACTTCGATCATTGTGTCGATGAGCAACAAACCCGGCGCGCTGCACGAGCTGCTGGTGCCGTTCCACGACAACGGGATCGACCTGACTCGCATCGAAACCCGTCCATCGCGCAGCGGTAAATGGACCTACGTGTTCTTCATCGACTTCGTCGGCCACCACCGTGATCCGTTGATCAAAGGTGTGCTGGAAAAGATCAGTCAGGAAGCAGTAGCACTCAAAGTGCTGGGTTCCTACCCGAAAGCAGTTCTCTAAGGGGCGGTAGCAAATGAGTGGCAACTTCCTCGCTCTGGCACAGCCGGGCGTGCAACAACTTTCGCCGTACGTTCCGGGCAAGCCTGTGGACGAACTGGCGCGCGAGCTGGATCTGGATCCGGCAAAAATCGTCAAACTGGCGAGCAACGAAAACCCGCTGGGCGCCAGTCCGAAAGCCTTGGCGGCGATCCGCGAAGAGCTGGCCGAGCTGACCCGTTATCCGGATGGCAACGGTTTCGTGCTGAAATCCCTGTTGGCCGAGCAATGCCGTGTCGAGCTGAATCAGGTCACGCTGGGCAACGGTTCCAACGACATTCTTGAGCTGGTCGCGCGCGCCTATTTGGCACCGGGCCTCAACGCGGTGTTCAGTGAGCACGCGTTTGCGGTATACCCGATCGCCACGCAAGCGGTCGGCGCGCAGGCCAAAGTGGTGCCGGCCAAGGATTGGGGGCATGACCTGCCTGCAATGCTCGCGGCCATCGACGCCAACACCCGCGTGGTGTTCATCGCCAACCCGAACAACCCGACCGGCACCTGGTTCGGCGCTGAAGCGCTGGACGAGTTCCTGCAGGATGTTCCGGAGCATGTGTTGGTGGTGCTGGACGAGGCTTACATCGAGTACGCCGAAGGCAGAGATTTGCCGGACGGTCTGGATTTCCTCGCCGCTTACCCGAACCTTCTGGTTTCGCGCACCTTCTCCAAGGCCTATGGTCTGGCGGCGTTGCGCGTTGGATACGGCCTGTCGACTCCGGTTGTTGCTGACGTGCTGAACCGCGTTCGTCAGCCCTTCAACGTCAACAGCCTCGCTTTGGCGGCAGCCTGCGCAGCGTTGAAGGACGAAGAATATCTGGCGCAAAGCCGTCAGCTCAACGAATCGGGCATGCAGCAGCTGCAAGCCGGTTTCCGTGAGCTGGGCCTGAACTGGATCGAATCCAAGGGCAATTTCATCTGCGTCGATCTCGCACAAGTTGCAGCCCCGGTATTCCAGGGCTTGCTGCGCGAAGGGGTGATCGTGCGTCCGGTGGCCAATTACGGCATGCCGAATCACCTGCGAGTGACAATCGGTCTGCCAGCGGAAAACAGCCGCTTCCTCGAAGCGCTGCGCAAGGTTCTGGCTCGTGGGTGATGTCACTGCACTGCAATCTGCTGCACCTATGATCGGTCGCCTTGTGGTGGTCGGTCTGGGGTTGATCGGTGGTTCGTTTGCCAAAGGCTTGCGTGAAAGCGGTGTATGCCGCGAAGTGGTCGGGGTCGATCTCGATCCGCAATCGCGCAAGCTGGCGGTCGAGTTGGGTGTGGTCGATCGTTGTGAAGATGACTTGGCGGCTGCATGCCAGGGCGCTGACGTGATTCAACTGGCGGTGCCGATTCTGGCCATGGAAAAAGTGCTCGCGCGTCTGGCGAGCATGGATCTCGGGCAGGCGATTCTGACCGACGTCGGTAGCGCCAAAGGCAATGTGGTGCGCGCGGCAACCGAAGCGTTTGGCGCGATGCCGCCGCGTTTCGTGCCGGGCCATCCGATTGCCGGTTCCGAGCAGAGCGGGGTGGAAGCCTCCAATGCCGAACTGTTCCGTCGCCACAAAGTGATTCTCACGCCGCTTGAGCAAACCGATCCGGCCGCATTGGCTGTGGTTGATCGTCTTTGGCGCGAATTGGGCGCCGACGTCGAGCACATGCAGGTCGAGCGTCACGATGAAGTGCTGGCCGCGACCAGCCATCTGCCGCACCTGTTGGCGTTCGGTCTGGTCGATTCGTTGGCCAAGCGCAATGAAAACCTTGAGATCTTCCGTTACGCTGCCGGTGGTTTTCGCGATTTCACAAGAATCGCCGGAAGCGACCCGGTGATGTGGCACGACATCTTCCTCGCTAACCGCGAGGCTGTTCTGCGCACACTCGATACATTTCGCAGCGACCTCGACGCCTTGCGCGACGCGGTCGATGCAGGGGATGGGCACCAATTGTTGGGCGTCTTCACGCGCGCCCGGGTTGCCCGCGAGCATTTCAGTAAAATCCTGGCCCGCAGGGCCGATGTGGACGCTATGAATTCCAACGATCTGATCTTCCTGGCTCAACCTGGTGGCCGCCTGTCCGGTCGGATTCGCGTACCGGGCGACAAATCCATTTCCCACCGTTCGATCATGCTCGGTTCGCTGGCCGAAGGCGTCACCGAAGTCGAAGGCTTCCTTGAGGGCGAAGACGCTCTGGCGACCTTGCAGGCGTTCCGCGACATGGGCGTGGTCATCGAAGGCCCGCACCACGGCCGCGTGACCATTCACGGTGTCGGCCTGCACGGTCTGAAACCGGCGCCGGGCCCGATCTATCTGGGCAACTCCGGTACTTCGATGCGTCTGCTCTCCGGCCTGTTGGCTGCGCAGAACTTCGACAGTACTTTGACTGGCGATGCCTCGCTGTCCAAGCGTCCGATGAATCGCGTGGCCAATCCACTGCGTGAAATGGGCGCCGTGATTGAAACTGCTGCTGAAGGTCGTCCACCGATGACTATTCGTGGCGGTCACAAGCTCAAAGGTCTGACCTACACCATGCCGATGGCCAGTGCTCAGGTGAAATCCTGCCTGCTGCTCGCCGGTCTGTACGCTGAAGGCAAGACCACTGTGACCGAGCCCGCTCCGACTCGCGACCACACCGAGCGCATGCTGCGCGGCTTTGGCTACCCGGTCAGCGTTGAAGGCGCTACGGCTTCGGTTGAATCCGGCGGCAAACTGACGGCGACACACATTGAAGTCCCGGGCGACATCTCGTCGTCGGCGTTCTTCCTTGTGGCGGCCTCAATTGCTGAAGGTTCGGAGCTGGTGCTTGAGCACGTCGGCATCAACCCGACCCGTACTGGCGTTATCGACATCCTGCGCCTGATGGGCGCTGACATTACTCTGGAAAACCAGCGTGAAGTCGGCGGTGAGCCTGTGGCTGACCTGCGCGTGCGGGCAGCTAAACTCAAAGGCATCGAGATTCCGGAAGAGCTGGTTCCACTGGCGATCGACGAATTCCCGGTGCTGTTCGTTGCCGCGGCCTGTGCCGAAGGGCGCACCGTGCTGACCGGCGCTGAAGAGTTGCGGGTCAAGGAATCGGATCGCATTCAGGTCATGGCGGACGGTTTGCTGGCGCTGGGCGTCAAGTGCGAGCCGACCCCGGACGGCATCATCATCGACGGCGGCCAGATCGGCGGCGGCGAAGTGCATGGTCACGGCGATCACCGTATTGCCATGGCTTTCAGCGTGGCCTCGCTGCGCGCCACTGCACCGATCCGCATCCATGATTGCGCCAACGTCGCGACATCGTTCCCGAACTTCCTCGCATTGTGCGGGCAGGTCGGTATTCGTGTGGCACAAGAGGCTCAGTCGTGAACAACATTGCACCGGTCATCACCATTGATGGGCCAAGCGGCTCGGGCAAAGGCACCGTAGCCGGGATTCTGGCCAAGCGTCTGGGCTGGAACCTGCTGGATTCCGGTGCGCTGTACCGTTTGCTGGCATTTGCTGCGCACAACCATGGTGTTGATCTGACCAATGAAGAGCTGCTGAAGAAACTCGCCGCTCATCTGGATGTTCAGTTTATTGCGGCGACCGACGGTCAGTTGCAACGCATCATTCTGGAAGGTGATGAAGTCAGCGATGTCATCCGCACTGAAAGCGTCGGTTCCGGTGCTTCTCAAGTGGCTGCATTGCCGGCCGTGCGCGAGGCGCTGCTGCAGCGCCAGCGGGCTTTCCAGGAAGCGCCGGGCCTTGTCGCGGATGGTCGCGACATGGGCACCGTGGTTTTTCCAAGCGCACCGCTGAAGATTTTCCTGACCGCCAGTGCCGAGGAGAGAGCGCGCCGTCGATATTTGCAGTTGAAGGGCAAAGTCGAGGGTGTTAGTCTGTCGAGTCTGCTAGATGAGATCCGTGCGCGCGACGAGCGTGACACCCAGCGAGCGGTAGCCCCGCTTAAGCCGGCGGCTGACGCCATACAGCTGGATTCCACGGAGTTGTCCATCGATCAGGTGCTTGAACGCATCATGAGCGAGATCGCCATTCGCGATATCGCCGGGTGACCAAGAAGGCCACAGGGGACCAGTCATAGTCCTGCGGCGCTTCTTCTATATGAAACTAACCCACACCGTCTGGGGTGTGGAGATGGGCGTATCCTTCGCCCTCATTTACAGGAATTAAAATGAGCGAAAGCTTTGCGGAACTCTTTGAAGAAAGCCTAAAAACCCTGAACCTTCAGGCAGGCTCCATCATCACCGGTGTTATCGTTGATATCGATTACCAAGCTCGCTGGGTAACCGTTCACGCTGGCCTGAAGTCTGAAGCACTCATCCCGCTTGAGCAGTTCTACAACGACGCTGGCGATCTGACTATCAATGTCGGTGACGAAGTTCACGTTGCTCTGGACTCGGTTGAAGACGGTTTCGGTGAAACCAAGCTGTCCCGTGAAAAAGCCAAGCGCGCTGAGTGCTGGATCGTTCTGGAAGCAGCCTTCGCAGCAGAAGAAGTGGTCAAGGGCGTTATCAA
>NZ_JBIUVN010000021.1:0-90694 GCF_044742965.1 Pseudomonas sp. NPDC087804
GTTCACCGTTCGTAAAATCTCCAACGGTGTTGGCGTAGAACGTACTTTCCAGACCTACTCCCCGCAGATCGACAGCATGGCTGTTAAACGTCGCGGTGACGTACGTAAAGCCAAGCTGTACTACCTGCGCGACCTGTCGGGTAAAGCAGCTCGCATCAAGGAAAAACTGGCTTAAGTCCAGCTTCCGATGCAGAAAAAAGCAGCCTACGGGCTGCTTTTTTGTTGCCCGAATTTCACCGATCCTCTGTAGGAGCTGCCGAAGGCTGCGATCTTTTGATCTTGCTTTCGATCCGCAATCCACTGTTTACGAGCTGCCCGACATGACCACCCGCGACCAGGAAATCGAACGCCGCACCGAACTCTCGGTGACCCGCGTCACCAAAGCCGTCTTCCCGCCGACCACCAACCACCACAACACCCTGTTCGGCGGCACGGCGCTGGCGTGGATGGACGAAGTCTCGTTCATCACCGCCACACGCTTCTGCCGCTTGCCGCTGGTGACCGTGTCCACCGACCGCATCGACTTCAACCACGCGATCCCGGCGGGTTCGATCGTTGAGTTAGTGGGCAAGGTGATCAAGGTCGGCAACACCAGCCTCAAGGTTGAGGTGGAAGTGTTTGTTGAAAGCATGAGCTGTGATGGTTGTGAGAAAGCGATTCATGGACAGTTCAGCTTTGTCGCGATTGATGACGATAAGCGCCCGGTGCCGGTGCTGCCGGGTTTTGCAGCTTGAATCTTTAAAAGATCGCAGCCTTCGGCAGCTCCTACATGTGATGCGTTTTCCCTGTAGGAGCTGCCGAAGGCTGCGATCTTTTGCTTTTAAGCCTGTTGTGCCTCAGGTTGAATCAACGCCAATAACGTCCACCCCGACCCCGGCTTCACGACAGTCTCCGGCGTCACCACATGCACCCAGCCGCTGTCATCGCGCATAAACAGCAACGTCGCGCGATTACCATGCAGCGCCCGGTAATCATCCCAACTGAAGCCATCCGTCAACGTCGTGCTGTACAACTCCGCCCCCTGGCCGATCTGACTGGCCAGCTTCGCGTAGGTAAACGCTTCGCTGCCCAACTGATTGCCACGATGCTCAAGACTCGCCCGGTGCTTGTCACTGCGACGGCTTTCCTGACCACTCGCCAAGCCAAACAAGCGCTGATGCCCGAAGTCATGACGGAAACGCATCGCCGCCAAGGTATTCAGCTCACCCGACGGCGACAGCGCCAGCAAATGCCCCAGCCCGACCAGATCCAGATGCGCATCGGCATGCTGCGAGGCCGGGTTGCCGAAGTACGTCGGCAAACCTTCCATGCGCGCCGCACGAATGTTTTCCCAGCTTGAATCGGTCAGCAATACCCGGCTGCCCAATTGCTGCAACGACTTGGCCAGCTCGCGTGCCGGGCCATTGGCGCCGACGATCAGGAAGCCGCTCGGCGCCGGTTCGGCCACCTTAAGCAAACGTGCCAACGGGCGCGCCGTCGCGCTTTGCAGCACTACCGTGCCGATGATCACCGCAAACGTCAGCGGCACCAGCAGCAGCGCCCCTTCATGCCCGGCCTCGTGCAGACGAATCGCAAAAATCGCCGACACCGCCGCCGCGACAATTCCGCGCGGCGCGATCCAGCACAGCAGCGCACGCTCGCGCCAGCTCAGGCTCGAACCGGCGGTACTGAGCAGCACGTTCAGCGGTCGGGCGATGAACTGAATCACCACCAACAGAATCAGCACCAACGGCCCGAGGCCCATCAACGCGTACAAATCCAGACGCGCCGCGAGCAAAATGAACAACCCGGAAATCAGCAGCACGCTGAGGTTTTCCTTGAAGTGCAGAATGTGCCGCACATCCACGCCTTTCATATTCGCCAGCCACATGCCCATCAGCGTCACCGCCAGCAGACCGGACTCGTGCATCACCTCGTTGGAGGCAATGAAAATCCCCAGCACCGCCGCCAGCGACGCGAGGTTATGCAAATACTCCGGCAGCCATTGCCGGCGGATCACCGTCCCCAGCAGCCAGCCACCGACAACGCCGAACACCGCGCCACACAGAATCACCCCGCCAAACGTAAACATACTCTGCTTGAGCCCATGCCCTTCAGCGCTGGCAATAATGAAGCTGTAAACCACAACGGCGAGGAGGGCGCCGATCGGGTCGATGACGATGCCTTCCCAGCGCAGAATGTTGGCGATGGAAGATTTCGGCCGCACTACGCGCAGCATCGGCACAATCACCGTCGGGCCGGTGACCAGCGTCAGGCTGCCGAAGAGGATGGCCAGCATCCAGTCGAAACCAAGCAGATAGTGCGTGGCGACGGCGATGACGACCCAGGTCGACAGCGCACCGATGGTCACCAGACGATGCACGACGCTGCCGATTTCCTTCCATTCCGACAGGTGCAGTGTCAGGCTGCCCTCGAACAGAATCAGCGCCACCGCCAGCGATACCAGCGGCATCAGCAGAGGGCCGAACATCTCTTGTGGATCGAGCAGACCCAATACCGGCCCGACCAAAATCCCCGTTACCAGCAGAAACAGAATCGCCGGCAGCTTCAGGCGCCATGCCAGCCATTGGCAGCCCAATGCGGCGACACCGATGCCACCGAATGCCAATAGGATTTGCTGCTCGTTCATTGAAGCTCCCTGTTCCTTGAAATGGCGCGCTGTGAAAGACTAGCGCGCATTATTACTGTTCATTTTCTATTTGCGTACAGCGCTTTTGCGTGTGCGTGCAGAGTGCCCATGGCTGCCATTGACCACCCGCTGATTGATCAATTCCTCGACGCTTTATGGCTGGAGAAAGGCCTGTCCGACAACACCCGTGACGCCTATCGCAGTGACCTGGCGTTGTTCAACGGCTGGGTGCAGGAGAAAAATCTCGAGCTGATCAATGCCGGTCGCGAATTGATCCTCGATCATCTGGCCTGGCGCCTTGAGCAAAACTACAAACCGCGCTCGACGGCGCGATTTCTCTCCGGCGTACGTGGCTTCTATCGCTACTTGCTGCGCGAGAAGATGATTTCTGTCGACCCGACGTTACGTGTCGAAATGCCGCAGCTGGGTCGGCCGTTGCCCAAGTCGTTGTCGGAAGCTGACGTGGAAGCGCTGCTGAAGGCGCCGGATCTCAGCGAAGCGATCGGTCAGCGTGATCGCGCCATGCTTGAGGTGTTGTATGCCTGCGGCCTGCGGGTGACCGAATTGATCAGCCTCACGCTGGAACAGGTCAACTTGCGTCAGGGTGTGTTGCGAGTGATGGGCAAGGGCAGTAAGGAGCGGCTGGTGCCGATGGGCGAGGAAGCGATTGTCTGGGTCGAGCGCTACATGCGCGATGGGCGCGGTGAACTGCTCGGCGGGCGGCCCAGCGATGTGCTGTTCCCCAGTCAGCGCGGCGAGCAGATGACCCGGCAGACGTTCTGGCACCGCATCAAGCATCAGGCCAAGGTCGCGGGGATTGGCAAGTCGTTGTCGCCGCATACGTTGCGCCATGCGTTCGCCACGCACCTGCTCAACCATGGCGCGGATTTGCGCGTGGTGCAGATGCTGCTCGGCCATAGCGACCTCTCCACCACGCAAATCTACACCCACGTCGCCCGCGCCCGTCTGCAAGAGCTACACGCCAAACACCACCCGCGCGGCTGACACATCCCCTTTGTTTGAAATACTTATCTGTGGTGAGGGGATTTATCCCCGACGGGCTGCGCAGCTGCCCCAAACCTGGCTTGCTCGGTTTGTCTGATAGATCGGGTTGGATGGTTTTAGGGCTGCTTCGCAACCCAGCGGGGATAAATCCCCTCGCCACAATAATGTGTGTCAGTTACATGTGGGTGTAGCAGTTGCAGAGGCAATGCGTTGCGCGTGGTGCAGATGCTGCTCGGCCACAGCGACCTCTCCACCACGCAAAGTTTGAAATACTTATCTGTGGTGAGGGGATTTATCCCCGACGGGCTGCGCAGCGGCCCCAAACCTGGCTTGCTCGGTTTGTCTGATAGATCGGGTTGGATGGTTTTAGGGCTGCTTCGCAACCCATCGGGGATAAATCCCCTCACCACAATAATGTGTGTCAGTCCCATGTGGGTGTAGCAGTTGCAGAGGCAATGCGTTGCACGTAGTGCAGATGCTGCTCGGCCACAGCGACCTTTCAACCACGCAAAGTTTGAAATACTTATCTGTGGTGAGGGGATTTATCCCCGACGGGCTGTGCAGCGGCCCCAAACCTGGCTTGCTCGGTTTGTCTGATAGATCGGGTTGGATGGTTTTAGGGCCGCTTCGCAACCCAGCGGGGATAAATCCTCTCACCACAATAATGTGTGTCAGTCCCATGTGGTGTAGCAGTTGCAGAGGCAATGCGTTGCGCGTGGTGCAGATGCTGCTGAGCCACAGCGACCTTTCAACCACGCAAATCTACACCCACGTCGCCCGCGCCCGTCTGCAAGAGCTGCACGCCAAACACCACCCCCGCGGTTAACTCCATACCCCCCCGTGTAGGAGCTGCCGAAGGCTGCGATCTTTTGATCTTAAAAACAAAATCAAAAGATCGCAGCCTGCGGCAGCTCATACATACAGCAGGTGTGATGAGTGGCGACAGGCGCATTCGGCCACCGTGGCCTTATGTGTTAGGCTTTGCCGGTTTGCACGATGGACGGTTATGACCCGGTGTTCCGGCACGGGCGTTCTGATCGTTCCATTTGTCCGCCTTCAGGAGTTCTCATGCGTCTGACCCAGATTTTCGCCGCCGCAGCCATTGCGTTGGTCAGCACCTTTGCCGTCGCCGATGACGCGGCCGACAAAGCGATTCGTCAAAGCCTGGAAAAACTCGAACTCGAGGTTCCGGTAGAAAGCATCAATGCCAGCCCGTTGCCAGGCATGTACGAAGTCAAACTCAAAGGCAGCCGCGTGCTCTACGCCAGCGCCGATGGCCAGTACATCGTTCAGGGTTACCTGTTCCAGCTCAAGGACGGCAAACCAGTCAACCTGACCGAGAAAACTGAGCGCCTGGGCGTCTCCAAACTGGTCAACGCCATTCCGGTTGCCGAAACCGTGGTCTACCCGGCCATCGGCGAAACCAAATCGCACATCACCGTGTTCACCGACACCACCTGCCCGTACTGCCACAAGCTGCACGCCGAAGTGCCTGAGCTGAACAAGCGCGGCATCGAAGTGCGCTATGTTGCGTTCCCGCGTCAGGGCCTCGGTTCGCCGGGCGACGAGCAACTGCAAGCCGTGTGGTGCTCGAAAGACAAGAAAGCCGCCATGGACAAAATGGTCGATGGCAAGGAAATCAAGGCCGCCAAGTGCGAGAACCCGGTTTCCAAACAGTTCGCTCTGGGTCAGTCGATTGGCGTGAACGGTACACCGGCCATCGTTTTGGCCGACGGACAAGTCATTCCGGGCTACCAGCCTGCGCCACAAGTCGCCAAACTGGCGCTGGGCGCGAAGTAATTCGCATCGTCACGGTCAGCCGCTGACGATCATGGTCCGGCAGCAACATTGCCGGGCCATCAATAGAGAGCCGCGAGCACGCGGTTGTTTTCCGGCCGACCCAGCGTCGGCCGTTTTATGGGGAGTTCACAGTGAATCCGGTCAAAGTAGGCATCTGTGGGTTAGGCACCGTCGGTGGCGGTACCTTCAACGTACTTCAGCGCAACGCCGAGGAAATTGCTCGTCGTGCCGGGCGTGGAATCGAAGTGGCACAAATTGCCATGCGCACGCCAAAGCCTCAGTTCCAGACGACCGGTATTGCGATTACCAACGATGTCTTCGAAGTGGCCACAAACCCTGAGATCGACATCGTTATAGAGCTGATGGGCGGCTACACCGTTGCCCGCGAGCTGGTACTCAAGGCCATCGAGAATGGCAAGCATGTGGTCACCGCGAACAAGGCTCTGATTGCCGTTCACGGTAATGAAATTTTCGCCAAGGCTCGCGAGAAAGGCGTGATCGTCGCATTCGAAGCGGCCGTGGCCGGTGGCATTCCGGTGATCAAGGCGATCCGTGAAGGCCTGTCCGCCAACCGCATCAACTGGGTCGCCGGGATCATCAATGGCACTGGTAACTTCATCCTCACCGAAATGCGCGAGAAGGGTCGTACCTTCGAAGACGTGTTGGCCGAAGCGCAGGCACTGGGTTACGCCGAAGCCGATCCGACCTTCGACGTTGAAGGCATCGACGCCGCGCACAAGCTGACGATTCTGGCTTCCATCGCGTTCGGCATCCCGCTGCAATTTGACAAGGCTTACACCGAAGGCATCACCAAGCTGACCACCGCTGACGTCAACTACGCCGAAGCGCTGGGCTACCGCATCAAGCACCTCGGCGTGGCGCGCAGCACCGCTGCCGGCATCGAGTTGCGCGTGCACCCGACGCTGATCCCGGCCGATCGTCTGATCGCCAACGTCAACGGCGTGATGAACGCGGTGATGGTCAACGGTGACGCCGCCGGTTCGACGCTGTTCTACGGCGCCGGCGCCGGCATGGAGCCAACCGCTTCGTCGGTGATCGCCGATCTGGTCGACGTGGTTCGCGCCATGACCTCCGATCCGGAAAACCGCGTGCCGCACCTGGCCTTCCAGCCGGATTCGCTGTCGGCTCACCCGATCCTGCCGATCGAAGCCTGCGAAAGCGCTTACTACCTGCGCATTCAGGCCAAGGATCATCCGGGCGTGTTGGCTCAGGTGGCGAGCATCCTCTCGGAGCGCGGCATCAACATCGAGTCGATCATGCAGAAAGAAGTCGAGGAACACGACGGTCTGGTGCCGATGATCCTGCTGACCCACCGTGTGGTCGAGCAGCGCATCAACGATGCCATCGCCGCCCTCGAAGCGCTGGCCGGCGTGAATGGTCCGGTAGTACGGATCCGCGTCGAGCACTTGAACTAAATAGAAGCAGCTGCAAGCTTCGAGCTGCAAGCGGCAAGAGAAAAGCGGTCTGGCTTTTACTTGCAGCTTGTAGCTTGTAGCTTGAAGCCCAAACCGAAGGTTTGCCCTTATGCGTTACATCAGTACCCGCGGCCAGGCACCGGCCCTGAATTTCGAAGACGTCCTGCTGGCTGGTCTGGCGACCGACGGCGGTCTGTACGTTCCGGAAAACCTGCCACGTTTCACCCAGGAAGAAATCGCTTCCTGGGCCGGCCTGCCGTATCACGAGCTGGCCTTCCGGGTGATGCGCCCGTTCGTCACCGGCAGCATTCCGGATGCCGATTTCAAAAAGATTCTTGAAGAAACCTACGGCGTGTTCGCCCACAGCGCCGTGGCGCCGCTGCGTCAGTTGAACGGCAACGAATGGGTGCTGGAGCTGTTCCACGGCCCGACCCTGGCGTTCAAGGACTTCGCCCTGCAACTGCTCGGTCGTTTGCTCGACTACGTGCTGGAAAAACGCGGCGAGCGCGTAGTGATCGTTGGCGCTACTTCCGGTGATACCGGTTCGGCCGCCATCGAAGGCTGCAAGCACTGCGAAAACGTCGACATCTTCATCCTGCACCCGCACAAGCGCGTGTCGGAAGTGCAGCGTCGCCAGATGACCACGATCTTCGGCGAGAACATCCACAACATCGCCATCGAAGGCAACTTCGATGACTGCCAGGAAATGGTCAAGAACAGCTTCGCTGACCAGAGCTTCCTCAAAGGCACGCGTCTGGTCGCGGTGAACTCGATCAACTGGGCGCGGATCATGGCCCAGATCGTTTACTACTTCCACGCCGCGCTGCAGTTGGGCGGCCCGGCGCGTTCGGTGTCGTTCTCGGTGCCAACCGGCAACTTCGGCGACATCTTTGCCGGTTACCTCGCGCGCAACATGGGCCTGCCGATCAACCAGTTGATCGTCGCCACCAACCGCAACGACATCCTGCACCGCTTCATGAGCGGCAATCAGTACGTCAAGGACACCCTGCACGCCACGCTGTCGCCGTCGATGGACATCATGGTCTCGTCGAACTTCGAACGCCTGCTGTTCGACCTGCACGGTCGCAACGGCGCAGCAATCGCCGGTCTGATGGATTCGTTCAAGCAGGGCGGCGGTTTCAGCGTCGAGCAAGAACGTTGGACCGAAGCGCGCAAGCTGTTCGATTCGCTGGCCGTGGATGACGCACAGACTTGCGAAACCATCGCTGAAGTCTACGAGCAGACTGGTGAAGTGCTGGATCCGCACACCGCCATCGGTGTTAAAGCTGCGCGTGAATGCCGTCGCAGCCTGGATATCCCGATGGTCATCCTGGGCACCGCTCACCCGGTGAAATTCCCTGAAGCCGTAGAGAAAGCCGGTGTAGGAAAAGCGCTCGAACTACCTGCACATCTTTCTGATTTGTTTGAGCGAAATGAGCGCTGCACCGTTCTGCCAAACGAGCTGAAAGCCGTGCAAGCCTTTGTCAGCCAGCATGGCAACCGCGGCAAGCCGCTGTAAGCCGCAAAAGCTGTCACATTTTGAAGCCCGTCTCCTGACGGGCTTTTTTGTTTCTGCTGCCACACTGCTCGGGTTTTCACCCACGAAGGACGGGTGAGTTGATCACGAAGGAAGTGGCAATGTGGTTTTCCAGAGATTTGAAGCCAGCCCTGTGCTGGCTGTTTTTATTGGCAATGCTGGGGTTCATGCGCTGGGGGGTAGCGGCGCAACTGATGCAGCATGACGCTGGCGTCAGCAAGGTTCAGCCCATCGAGCTCAACGCAGAAGAGCAGCAATGGATCCGCGACAATCCGCGGGTCATCGTCGCGTCCGTGCAGTATCCGCTGTACCTGTTCCAGGATGAACATGCGCACTGGAACGGCCTGAACAGTGATGTGCTCAGGCGCATCAGCGCGATGACTGGCCTGCAGTTTGTTCATCAAGAGTCTTTCTCCACCGACCACCTGCTCGAACGGCTGGAGCGCGGTGAAGCGGACATCAGCACCACGCTGGCGATGAGCGATGAGCGCAAAGTGTTCCTCGATTTCAGCCATGCCTTTGGCGGTGCGGGCTGGGTGTTTGTCGGGCGTGTTGGCGAACCACAGGTTCAGTCGCTGGAGCAGTTGGCCAAACGTGTACTGGTGCTGCCGGCCCGGCACGCGCTGGAAGGCATCATTCGCCGCGACTATCCGGCCATTGAGATCCGCTCGGTGAAAACCTATGCCGAAGCACGGGCGTTGGTCGAAAGCGGTGAAGCTTATGCCACGATTGAAAACGAGATTGGCGCGCAGTTGTTCCCTTCCGGATTGCTCAGGGTCGGCGATTTGCTTGAGGGAAAATGGGAGGCAGATCACTTGGCGGTGCGTAAGGGCCAGCCGGAGTTGTTGAGCATCCTCAACAAGGCGCTTGAGGCTTTTCCGCCGGAGGAGTTGCGCGCGATTCGGCTCAAATGGCTCGACGGTGTTTCCCCGCTGCGTGTGCCCTCGGTGTGGCAGCGCATCGCCAGTTGGGGCTGTTGGGCGATGGCCGTGATTGGCACGTTCGGTCTGTTGTCGCTGGTCTGGAATCGGCGATTGCGCGCGGCAATCAGGCAACGCACTGAAGCTGAAAAAGATCTCGGCGACCAGTTGGCGTTTCAGCATGCGTTGATCAATTCAATGCCCGATCCGGTGTTCGTCCGCGACCTGCTGGGCCGCCTGATCATGTGCAATCGCAGTTATGAGGAGGCGCTCGACATTCGTTTCGATCAAGTTCAGGGACGCTCGCTGATGGAGGTTGATGCCCTGCCACAGATCACGTCGCGCATGCTTCACGACGAATTCATGGCGCAGTTGCAGACGCGCAAGACGCGATTCTGCCGGCGCCAACTGCAATTCAAAAACGGCTCGCGGGAGATCTACCAATGGACGGTGCCGTTTTACAGCGCCGACGGAAAACTGCGCGGACTGCTCGGTGGCTGGACAGACATGAGCCGACGTCTGCACTGAGTTTGGGAAAAGTCCTATAACCCCTGAGGCCTTTTCCGATGGGAGGCTGAGGACGGCTGCCCTAGAGTGAACGGTGTCTGCGGTGAGAGTCCGCACCCGCCGTTTCAGAGGTCGCCTATGCGCTCGCTCAAAGTCCTGATCCTTGAACACAATCCGTTCCAGTTGATGGCGTTGCACCAGATGCTCAACGCCATCGGCATCTACAACGTACTGACCGCGCCGTCGCTGGGTTCGGCCTTGGGTTCGCTGGAGCAAAGCGGCGTCATCGATATCGCCATCTGCGATCCGCAACTCAAGGGCGGCGATGGCCTGGCGTTGATCCATCATCTGACCCGGCAGGAGCAATCACGCGCATTGATTCTGCTGGGCAACGTGGCGCCGAGCCTGCTGACCGACCTTGAAACGCTGCTGCACGCGCATGAGCTGCAACTGCTCGGACGCCTGCAAACGCCGGTTTCGGCGGTGTTGATGCGCGGTTTGCTTGATCAATACCTCAGCGCGTTGCATCAACCTGCCGGGGCTTGAAACGCGGGGTATTTTTACTGTCATCTTCGCCGTGCATGCTCCATAGACCGGTAAGGCTCCAGGGATGGAGCAATCGCAGGCAGAACTTTCTTCTCGGGCCGGTGGTCATTTATTGTGAACACGCCCCAGGCACTGTGTTTTCGGACTATTGAGTGGAGATCGAGATGGAAAGTATCAGTCTATTGCTCGGTGAGGCTCTGAGCCCGTATCAAGTGACGTTGACCCCTCGCGGCAGCCATGGCGAATGCCTGGTGACCCTGAAGAACAGCAACGGCGCCATTGTGGTGGAACGCGAATTCAATCAGGCGCAGTTGAGCGACAAACGCTTGCTGACCGATGTCGTCGACGGCCTGCACCGTGACGTGCTGATCGCCGAAGGACGGCTGGAACCCTGTGTGATCGCGGCATTGCGCAACGCAGCGCTGGATAAACGTCCGACGCTGTAAAGATGAAATATTTTTTGTGGGAACCTTCCTGCATCCCTGTCAGTCAGACCCAGTAACAGCAGGATCAAGCATTGTGCTCCGGTGCTTGTCGCTTGCTGCTACTGGTCTTTATGTAGGCCAAGTTTAACCCCGAGTCGTCTCCCCACTTCTCGGGGTTTCTTTTGTCTGGCGTTTGCCTATTGCGCGGCTTGCTGCTCGAAAAACGTCCGCGCCTGCTGCAGATAATCCGCTTGTCGTTCGGGATCCAGCCACGCCGCGTAGAGTTGATTCAAATGCTCGTGGGGCAGGGTGCGCAGCAGTTGGTTGATTTCGCTGATGGCCTGACGGCCCTGCGTGGTGTCGGAACAAGCGACATAGCCTGAGAGATATTTCTCGGTGCCGCGAATCGAATAGAACTCCAGTTCATCTTCCGGAATTTGTGCCTGTTTCGCCTGATAGCGGATCTCTGGCCAATAGCCGAGCACCACCTGTAATCGGTTCAACCGCTGCATCGACAGCAAATTGCTCAATGCATCATTGCCGTAGTGCGGGGTCAATGCGCCGCTGGGGGCGTGGCGCAACAGTCCGTCGATGTATTCGCCGTAACTGCGTTCGGCAACTACGCCGACTTTTCGCTCACCACTGGCCAGCAGCGCAGAAAAATCCACCGCACCGGCCACCAGATATGGTTCAAGTACCGCGCGATCTTTCTGACGCACCACCAAGCCATTGGCTACAGCGCGAATCGCCGGAATCGAATACGCCACCCATTGCGCGCGCTCTTTGTTCCACAGCAGCGCAGGGTCGCAGGCGAAAGGGTTTTCGTGAAGCATCTGCAAACCACGCGCACGGTTGACGCGCATGATCTTGTGTTCGTACTGCGGCATGCCCGCAATCAGTTGCGGCATCAAATGATCGATCACCCCCTGACCTTTTTTCGGGCCTTCGAAAATCGTCATCGGTGGCAAGTCGCGCAGCAACCAGATCAATGTGGGCTTCGCCTGCGCCCACGTTGGCGAGGCCAGCAAAAACAACAGGCCGAACAGACGCCACGTCCACCATTGGTGAGCGCGGTTGGCGTCTGAGGGATGCAGGTTTTTCAGCTTAAATGGCTCCGTCTTCGCGCAATCGGGCGATCTGCTGCGCGTCGTAACCGAGGTCGCTGAGCACTTGCGCATTGTGTTCACCCAGCGTCGGCCCGACCCATTCGGAACTACCCGGTGTCTCGGAAAGTTTCGGCACGATACCCGGCATCTTGAAGTCCTTGCCGTCCGGCAACTTGGCGGACAGGAACATCTCCCGGGCGAGGTATTGCGGGTCGCTGAACATGTCTTCGGCGCTGAAGATGCGGCTGACCGGCACTTCCGCCTGATTAAGCAGATCGAGCACCGTTTGCAGCGGCTGCGAATTGACCCAGCGATCGATCACGCCATACAACTCGTCGCGGCGACTGTCGCGCCCGTCGTTGCTGGCCAGCATCGGGTCATTAGCCAGATCCTCGCGGCCGATAATCAACATGAAACGCTTGAAGATCGCATCGCCATTGGCGCCGATCTGCACGTGCTTGCCGTCGGCGCTGGTGTGAATCGAAGAGGGCGTGATGCCGGGCATGATGTTGCCGGTGCGTTCGCGGATGAAACCGAACACATCGAACTCCGGCACCATGCTTTCCATCATCGCGAAAATAGCTTCGTACAACGCCACATCGACCACTTGGCCGAGCCCGCCATTGACTTCGCGATGACGCAGCGCCATCAGTGCGCCGATCACGCCCCACAGCGCGGCAATCGAATCGCCAATAGAAATCCCGGTGCGCACGGGCGGGCGGTCTTCAAAACCGGTGATATAGCGCAAACCGCCCATGGATTCACCAACCGCGCCGAAGCCTGGCTGATCTTTCATTGGCCCGGTCTGGCCGAAACCGGACAGGCGCACCATCACCAGTTTCGGGTTCAGCGCGTGCAAGGTTTCCCAACTCAGGCCGAGTTTTTCCAGCACACCGGGGCGAAAGTTCTCGATGAGGATGTCGGCTTCACTGAGCAGTTTTTTCAGGATCGCCAGGCCATCAGGATGCTTGAGGTTCAGCGTCAGCGATTTCTTGTTGCGCGCCTGCACGAACCACCACAAGGACGTGCCTTCATACATTTTTCGCCATTTGCGCAATGGATCACCGCCATCCGGCGATTCGATCTTGATCACTTCAGCGCCGAACTCGCCGCAAATACGCGAGGCAAACGGCCCGGCAATCAACGTACCCAATTCAATGACTTTCACACCGCTGAGCGGTTTGTTGGAAAACGGCATGCTGAATCCTGTAGGACAAGGCTGTGCGGATACAGCGTTTTAACATAGCCGGCTGTCAGACGCCGCAGGTTGATCGCCATCAATTCGATGATTGCCTACCGCATCGGTTAGACTTGCCGCCTTTCCTCGTATCAAGAAGCCCGTTCATGGCCCAGCCGTCCACTACCTACAAATTTGAACTGAACCTCACCGACCTCGACCGCAGTGTCTACGAGAGCGTCAAGCAGACCATCGCCCGTCACCCTTCGGAAACCGAAGAACGCATGACCGTGCGGCTGCTGGCCTACGCGCTCTGGTACAACGAGCAGTTGTCGTTTGGTCGCGGTCTGTCAGACGTGGACGAACCTGCGCTGTGGGAAAAGAGCCTGGACGACCGTGTTCTGCACTGGATTGAAGTGGGCCAGCCAGACGCCGATCGCCTGACCTGGTGCTCGCGTCGCACCGAGCGCACCAGCTTGCTGGCCTACGGCAGCCTGCGCGTCTGGGAAACCAAAGTGATCCCGGCGATCAAGAACCTGAAAAACGTCAACATCGCCGCCGTCCCGCAAGAAGTGCTGGAGACTTTGGCCAAAGACATGCCCCGCGTCATCAAGTGGGACGTGATGATCAGTGAAGGGACGATCTTCGTCACCGACGACCGTGGTCAGCACGAAGTCCAGTTGCAATGGCTACAAGGTGAGCGCGGCTGATCCCGCGCCTGTAGCTGATTAATCCCACGTATTAAAGAGAAGTCTCCGTCACCCCATGCGCATCGAACCTCGCCTACTGCCCGAAACTCTGCCTTTTCTCGGTGATATTCCGCCACTGCTGACCCGCCTGTACGCGGCGCGGGGCGTGCAGTCCGAGGCAGAGCTGGACAAGAGCCTGGCGCGGTTGATCCCGTTCCAGCAGCTCAAGGGCATTGATGCGGCGGTGGACTTGCTGGTGACGGCGCTGGAGCAACGCCAGCGCATCCTCATCGTCGGCGACTTCGATGCGGACGGCGCGACGGCCAGCACGGTAGGCATGCTTGGCTTGCGTTTGCTCGGTGCGGCGCACGTCGATTATCTGGTGCCGAACCGCTTTGAATATGGCTACGGCCTGACCCCGGAAATCGTCGAAGTCGCTTTGACTCGTGAGCCGCACTTGCTGGTGACCGTCGACAATGGCATCTCCAGCGTCGAAGGTGTGGCCGCTGCGAAACGTCATGGGCTCAAAGTACTTATCACCGACCACCACTTGCCGGGCGATGAATTGCCGCAGGCCGATGCTCTGGTCAATCCGAACCAGCCTGGCTGCGAGTTTCCGAGCAAGGCACTGGCCGGCGTCGGGGTGATTTTCTATGTGTTGATGGCGTTGCGCGCGCGTTTGCGCAGCCTCGGCTGGTACGAGAACAAGCCGCAGCCGAACATCGGTGAGTTGCTTGATCTGGTGGCACTGGGCAGCGTTGCCGACGTGGTACCGCTGGACGCCAACAACCGGATTCTGGTGCACCAAGGCCTGGAGCGAATTCGCGCCGGTCGCGCACGGCCGGGGATCAAAGCGATTCTTGAAGTGGCCAAGCGTGACGCCACTCGCATCACGTCCACCGATCTCGGTTTTATCGTCGGCCCGCGCCTGAACGCTGCCGGGCGTCTGGATGACATGAGCCTGGGCATCGAATGCCTGCTCACTGCCGACGCCAGCAAGGCCCAGGAAATGGCCGCGCAACTGGACGGTATGAACCAGGATCGCAAATCCATCGAGCAGGGCATGCAGCGTGAAGCGCTGGCGCAGCTCAAGGACTTGCCGGTGGAGTCGATGCCATTTGGTCTGTGCCTGTTCGATCCGGAGTGGCACCAAGGCGTGATCGGTATTCTCGCGTCGCGGATGAAAGAGCGTTATTTCCGTCCGACCATTGCCTTTGCTGATGCCGGTGATGGCTTGCTCAAGGGCTCGGGGCGCTCGGTGCAGGGCTTCCATATTCGTGACGCGCTGAGCGTTGTTGCAGCGCAGCATCCAACCCTGATCGCCAAGTACGGTGGTCACGCGATGGCCGCCGGTCTGACCTTGCCGCAGGAGAATTTTCCGCTGTTTGCCGAGGCCTTTGACGCTGAAGTGCGTAGGCAACTTCGCGAGGAAGACCTGACCGGGCGCATGCTCTCGGACGGCACGTTGGCGGTGGAAGAATTCCACCTCGAACTGGCCCGCGCCCTGCGCCATGCCGGGCCTTGGGGGCAGCATTTTCCTGAGCCGCTGTTTCACGGGGTGTTTCAGTTGATTGAGCAGCGGGTGGTCGGTGAGCGGCATTTGAAAGTGGTGCTGAAGAGCGAGTGTGGCTCGGTGAAGCTGGATGGCATCGCGTTTGGGATTGACCGGGATATCTGGCCGAATCCGACGATCAAGTGGGTTGAGCTCGCCTATAAGCTCGATGTTAACGAGTTTCGGGGTAATGAGACCGTTCAGTTGATGATTGCCCATATCGAACCGCGCTGAAGATCAAAAGATCGCAGCCTTCGGCAGCTCCTACATGGGAATGCGCTTTTCTGTAGGAGCTGCCGAAGGCTGCGATCTTTTCTTGAATTTCCCCCGATCCCCCGTTGTCGACTAGGCTCTAAGCACTGCTTGATTGGCCTTGTGACGTCTTGTCGAATTTTTTGCCCGCGGGGGCGGGTGCTGCACCTTTTTCCTGTCACTCGTCGACTATTCAAACAGAACCCTGGAGCCTGCCCACTGATTTGAGAGGTGCCCCATGAGTCTGCTGCTTGAACCCTTCACCCTTCGCCAACTGACCCTGCCCAACCGCATCGCCGTCTCGCCGATGTGCCAGTACTCCAGCGTCGACGGATTGGCCAACGACTGGCACCTGGTACACCTCGGCAGCCGCGCGGTGGGCGGCGCCGGTCTGGTATTCACCGAAGCCACGGCGGTCACGGCCGACGGGCGGATCACCGCCGAAGACCTTGGCCTGTGGAACGACGAACAGATCGAACCGCTGCAACGCATCACTCGCTTCATTACCTCCCAAGGCGCGGTCGCCGGGATTCAACTGGCTCACGCCGGGCGCAAGGCCAGCACCCATCGGCCTTGGCTCGGCAAGCATGGCAGCGTTAAACCCGATGACGGCGGCTGGACTCCGGTCGGGCCGTCGCCGATTGCCTTTGACCCGCAACACACGCAACCGAAACAGCTGGATGAAGGGCAGATTGCCGACGTCATCCAGGCCTTTGTCGATGCTGCCAAACGCGCGCTCAAGGCCGGTTTCAGTGTGGTTGAGGTACACGCGGCGCATGGTTATCTGCTGCATCAATTTCTCTCGCCGCTGAGCAACCAGCGCCGCGATCAGTACGGTGGTTCGTTTGAAAATCGTATTCGTCTGGTGCTGCAAGTGACTGAAGCGGTGAGGGCGGTTTGGCCGGAAGAGTTGCCGTTGTTTGTCCGCGTATCGGCTACCGACTGGGTAGAGGACGGCTGGAATCCGGATGAAACCGTGGAGCTGGCGCGACGCCTGCACACCCTTGGCGCCGATCTGATCGATGTGTCTTCGGGTGGCACCGCAGCGAATGCCGAAATCCCCGTCGGGCCGGGTTATCAGACGCGCTTCGCCGAGCGTGTCCGGAAGGAGTCAGGCATCGCCACCGGCACGGTGGGAATGATTACCGAGCCGGCGCAGGCCGAGCACATTCTGCGCACCTGTCAGGCCGACATCATCTTCCTCGCCCGCGAGTTGTTGCGTGATCCGTACTGGCCGCTGCATGCCGACGATGATCTCGGGGGGCGCAAAGCGGTGTGGCCGGCGCAGTATCAGCGCGCGACGCACCGTGATCAGCCGATTCATGAGTCTGATTTGCGCGATTGAGTCAGTAGCGATAAAGCAAAAAGCCCCGGTCAGTGATGGCCGGGGCTTTGTTTTTGGTGGGTGTTTTTTTACTGCCTGGGCGGATGCTATCGCGAGCAGGCTCACTCCTACAGGGATTCTGCCGTACACAGAATGTGTGTTCGACGCAGACTAAATGTAGGAGTGAGCCTGCTCGCGATGAGGCCCAATCAGACGCTAAAGAAACATCAAGGGTATTTGCGCTTATCCGGCGCCGGCGGGAAGTACTGGTACAACCACGTCTCGCTCAGCGTGCGATCGTTGGTGCGAATAAACAACCGCAGCTCCACCGGCTCAACGCTGTCACTGGTCGGGTACCAGTCAAACAGAATCCGGTAACCCTTGATGTCATCCAGCACCAGCACGCTGAAATCCTGCACCTTGCCGTTCGAGCACGTCACCACCGGCTCAATCCCGGTGCCCTGTGGCAATCGATCAAGGCCGCCACCCGTGAAATCCACAGCAAAACGACGCGCCCACACCGGCGGGTAATGCTCGCCCGGTGCCCAACCCTCAACAAAACCGCCCATCCCGGAACGAGTTGCCTGCACCCGTGCCAACGGCGTGCTCACCGGCGGCAAAGCGCTCCAGTAGAGCTTGTAGCCATAGTTCAGCGAATCACCGGCAGCCACCGGTTTCTTCGGTGTCCAGAACGCCACGATGTTATCGAGCGTCTCGCCAGTCGTAGGAATTTCCAGCAGATCGATAGAGCCCTCGCCCCACGCGGTGGTGGGTTCGACCCACAGGCTCGGACGCTTGCTGTACCAGTCGACGGTGTCCTGATAGTTGGCGAACTCATGGTCGGTCTGCACCAGGCCGAAACCTTTCGGATCGGTATCGGCAAACGCGTTGAATTGCAGAGTCGCCGGGTTGTTCAGCGGACGGCAGATCCACTCGCCGTTGCCGCGCCACATCGCCAGGCGATCCGAGTCATGGATTTGCGGGTGGATGGTGTCGCACATGCGCCGTTCGTGGTTGCCGCAGCTGAACATGCTGGTCATCGGCGAGATGCCCAGTTGCTCGATGGCGGTGCGTGCATTGATGTGCGCGTCGATCTCCATCACCACACGCTCGGCCTGGCAATCGATGTCGAAGCGGTAAGCGCCGGTCGCACTCGGCGAGTCGAGCAGGGCGTAGACCACAAAACGCGTGGCGTTCTGATCCGGGGTCTCGAACCAGAATTTGGTGAAATCAGGGAATTCTTCGCGTTTTTTGGCGTAAGTGTCGATCGCCAGACCACGCGCGGAGAGGCCATATTGGCCAGTCGCGTCCACCGCACGGAAATAACTGGCGCCGAGGAACGACACCACGTCATGGCGATCCAGTTCTGGTGCCTTGAAAAGCTTGAAGCCGGCAAAACCCAGATCGCCCTTGAGCTGCTGGGTGTCGACCGAGGTGTTCTCGTAGTTGAACAGCGCCGGGCGGAAATGCACTTCGCGCGCGGTACGAGTCTTCGGGTCGACGCTGTACATGCGTACCGGTTGGCGGAAACCCATGCCGACGTGGAAGAACTGCACGTCGAGCTGGCCCTTGTTTTCCTTCCACAACGAATGATTGCCGTCGTAACGGATCGCGTTGAAATTCTGCGGCGTCATGGTCGCCAGCGTCGGCGGCAGCACCTGTTTAGTGTCCTGATAGGCACTGCCAGCCAGTTGCTTGGCCTGGCGCTTCAGCGCTTCGAAGTCAAACGCCTGCGCCTCGCCATCAGCGGCGCCACCACTGGCCGCCCATGCGCGGGTCGCCAGCAGGCCGGTGGCCGAAAGACCGGTGTAAGCCGCAATGGCCATGGACGCTTTGAGCAAATTCCTGCGGTGCATAAATACAACCTGTCGTGTGCAATCCCGCGCCCTTCCTGGCACGTGCTGGATCGGAAATAACGGTTCGGACAAGCCTTCGGCCAAACGCAACGGACTATAAACAGATGCCCGCTAGCTTAAACGGTTCGCTCGCAATGCAAAATTCGTTGATTCACTGCGCCAGTGTGTCAATGAAACAAGACATGTCGGTTAAAAATCTGACAGGACGTTCTGATTTACACGGCATATCTGCTTTTCTTGACTAATTACTCTAAAAACCGCTTTTCAGCGCCGAATTTATTTCTATTCTATGGGCATGGCCGGCGCGATCCATTTGGCCGGCAGGGCACACGGCGCTGCTGTAAGGGGCAGGGCGATGTGGTGTTTAAGCAATTCTTTGCAGTACTAGAGAAGGACATCGTCCATGGCAAAAATACAAGGCATCACCGACATGCTGGGCATCTTCCCCTGCCTGGGCAGCGGGCGCAGAAGGCGCCGGTTGAGCTCTGAGGAACTGAAACTGGTGGAGCGCTATCGTGAACTTTCGGAAAGTGACCGGATTGCGATGCGGTATCTGGTGGATGCGATGCGGAGTGTTTCGCGGTTTTAACGCTGGGGTGGGCACCGTGAAAGCCATTTGGCTTTTACGGTGGACAGGTCAATCAAATTGCCTGCGTCGGCATCGTCGATGCCGACGTGAATGGCTTTCTGCAGCTCGGCACTGTCGTTTAGTTTCAGGTAAGAGATCGCAAAGCTTTCATCACAGGGAATGACTTCCTCAATCTGAGAAAATTTGAGAACAGTTCTACTCATCTGAATTCAACTCGCTAGATGGGACGCGCTAAACCTGTGGCGAGGGAGTTTGCTCCCTCACCACAGTTTTTTTATTTATTAGCTTTAGCTGCAAGTACCCAGAACCGGGTACGGCCGCTGGCCGTGTATCAACTCTGGAACATCCCGCCATTTGACCCACGCCTGCTGTTGCCAGTGCAGCAGCGGCACGGTGACGCCTGCCCAATGCATCGAACTCAGGCTCGGGTGGTTTTCCATTGGGCTTGAATAAGTTTCGCGCATCATCGGGATGACTTCATGGCTCAGCCACTGGCGCAGGTAGCGGTTTTCCGGGACGACGTGGTGGACGAGCAGGGCGAACAGTCCGGATTCGCTGACCATCGCGCAATCGACGATTTCGCCGTCCTTGCGCAGGAGGACATTGCGACGCTGGTCGGGATCGAGTTTCAGGGTGAGGCGTTCGTTCAGCGGATAGCCCATCAAGCGACCGAGATCCTGAACGCAGAACCAGGCTTCGTGGTCTTGCATAAAGGCGTGGAGGAAGCGGTTGTGGCGGGTGAAGATGGTGGGGGTGAAGAAAGCAGAGGTTTCAGAAGGAATTTGTACGTGGTTAGGCATTTGTCGACTCCAATATTGAGAATAGAGCCGCCACTCAAATGAGCGCGGTTGCGCCATGTTGATTTTCTTCCGACTTCGACACCGGGCCGCTGATTTCGCTGCCGAGAGAAAGCCTATCGGCTAGCCACCCAATACGCCAAGTCGGCTCTGTCGATACCTGCTGTAGGAAAGCGGGCTTTTCTCTGAAGGCAGTATCTGTAGGAAATGCCTGATTTTGCAGTGTCAGCAGCAACCGACCGCCCAAGCCGTAGTTTTCCTTTATCTATTCGGATCCACGGAATGAACTGCATGAGTGCCATCAGGGCTAAGAGGTCGAGGCCTGCAATCCGGTAAAAATAATCCTGCGATAAGCGGCGGTTGCAGATAGCTCGATCAAGTAATACGTTGTTCCATTGAGTAATACTTTAGGGGTATGACATGTCGACGACCATGACCAGCAAGGGGCAAGTCACAATCCCCAAGCCAATTCGTGATGCTTTGCATCTTACGCCGGGCTCGGCCATTGAGTTCAGCGTCAACGATCATGGCGAAGTGGTTCTGCATAGTGCTAAGCGCGAATCGGGAAAAGCGCGAGCTCCTGATCGATTTGATGCCGTAAGGGGCAAAGCCGATATCAAATGGCGAACCGATGATTTAATGGCCTTGCTCCGAGGGGATGATTGATGGTGCTGGTCGATACGAATGTGTTGATTGATGTGCTCGAAGACGATCCGGTCTGGGCCGATTGGTCGATTCAGCAACTTCGTGCTCAATCACTGATCCATGAGTTAGCCATCAACCCGATAGTTTATGCAGAGCTATCACAGACATTTTCGACGTTTGAGACATTGGACGGAGTAGTGAGTCAACTGGGATTGGTCATGCAGGACATTCCTAGACCCGCACTGTTTTTAGCTGGTAAGGCCTTCGTGAAGTATCGGAAGGTTGGCGGTGGAAAGCATAATGTTCTGGCTGATTTTTTCATCGGAGCACATGCGGCCGTAAAAAAATTACCCTTGTTGACGAGAGACTCCAAGCGTTACCGCAATTATTTCCCTTCAGTCGAATTGATAACGCCGTCCTGAGCTTATGGATTGCTACACGACGAGCGGTCTCGCAAATCGCCCCGATAAGAATGAACCTACCGGGGCGATTCTGCTTTAGCGACTCACCTTCCAAGCATCTCCAGCCGGCGCCTTGCCATGGTCATACGGCTTGCCAATCCACATATAAACCAAGCCCAAGCCAATCACGATCGCCGTGCTCAACACCATCGCATAGTTCACATACCACGCCGCATCAGGCGTGCGTGGCCAGGCCATGTTGATGATTGCGCCAACGCCGTACACCAGCGCGCCGATGTTCACCGGCCAGCCCCATGCGCCGAGGGTGAATTTGCCGCTCGGTTTCCAGCCTTTGCTGCGGGCGTACAGCGCGGCCAGGACGATCATCTGGAACGCGAGGTAGATGCCGATGGCGGCGAAGCTGACGATGGTGGCCACCGCGTCTTGCAGGAAGAAACCGAGGGCGATGATCAGCGCCGGCAGGACGCCGGACACGAACAGTGCGGCAACCGGTACTTGGGTGGTAGGAGAAATCTTTTTCAGCAGTCGGCTGCCGATGACCATTTCGTCGCGAGCGTAGGAGTACAGCAGACGGCTCGCCGCTGCTTGTAGGCTGATGACGCAGGAGATGAAGGAAATCATCACCACGCCCATCACCACTTTCGAACCGACCGGGCCGAAGGCATTGTTGAGGATGGTAGTGACCGGGTCTTTGTCGGTGCCGTTGATCACGGCTTGCATGTCCGGCACGGCGAGGATCAGCGCCAGGCAGGCGAACATCGCCGCGATGCCGCCGATGTAGATGGTCATGCGCATGGCCACCGGGATTTTTGCGCTCGGGTTCGGGGTTTCTTCGGCCACGTCGCCGCAGGCCTCGAAGCCGTAGTAGAGGAACATCCCCGCCAACGACGCGGTGAGGAAAGCCGGCAGGTACGAGCCGTCGACGCTGATGTCGAAGGTGTTGAACAGCACGCTGAGCGGTTGATGGCGTTCGAACACCAACAAGTAAACGCCAACGATCACCGCGCCAACCAGTTCGCAGAGGAAGCCGAACATGGCGATGCGCGCCAGCACTTTGGTGCCGCTGAGGTTGACCAGTGTGGCGAACAGGGTCAGCACCAGGGCGATGACGATGTTGGTGTTGTTGCTCGGCTCGAAACCGAGCATGGCGGCCAGGTACGGGCCGGCGCCGACCGCAACGGCAGCGATGGTGACGCAGAGGGCGATGGAGTAGATCCAGCCAACCATCCACGCCCATTTCTTACCGACCAACCGGCGCGCCCAAGGGTAAACACCGCCGGAAATCGGGAACTGCGAAACCACTTCGCCGAAGATCAGGCACACCAGCAATTGGCCGCAACCAACCAGCAAGTAGGCCCAGAACATCGGTGGGCCGCCGGCGGCGAGGCACAGGCCGAAGAGGGTATAAACCCCTACGACCGGTGACAGATAAGTGAAGCCCAAGGCGAAGTTTTCCCACAGGCTCATGCTGCGGTTGAAGTTCGAGGTGTAGCCCAGTTTGCGCAGTTGTTCGGCATCGCTGTCGGCAACGGCTGTGGCGAGATCGGGTGAGGAACTCATGTGTGTTTTGCTCCGTGAAATCGGCAGATTTCGGATGGCCGAGGCCGTGGCGGGGCTTTGTGGGCGCCGCCCGGTTCGGTAGTTGTTGTTTTGGTTTCGGTGAAGCCTGGTGGTGAATCGCCGACATCGTCCGTGTGTCGCGGAAAAGATCGCAGCCTGTGGCAGCTCCTACAGGGGAGCGGCGTCCATCATGTAGGAGCTGCCGCAGGCTGCGATCTTTTCGCCGTTAATGCTTGAACATCACATGCCGAACCGTGGTGTAGTCCTCCAGCCCATACATGGACATGTCCTTCCCGTAACCGGACAATTTCTGACCGCCATGGGGCATTTCGCTGACGAGCATGAAGTGCGTGTTCACCCACGTGCAGCCGTACTGCAAGCGTGCCGACATGCGGTGCGCGCGTCCCACATCCGCCGTCCACACCGAGGACGCTAGGCCGTAGTCCGAATCGTTGGCCCATTCCAGCGCCTGCGCCTCATCGGTGAACTTGGTCACCGAAACCACCGGGCCAAACACTTCGCGGCGAACGATCTCGTCGTCCTGCTGCGCGTCGGCCAACACGGTCGGCTCGAAGAAGAAGCCGTTACCATCAACAGCCTTGCCACCAGTGATCAAACGAATGTGCGACTGCGCCACAGCACGCTCCACAAACCCGGCAACACGGTCGCGATGTTGTGCAGTGATCAACGGCCCCAGTTCGGTCGACGGATCATCCTGCAAGCCGTACTTGATGCTGCTGACCGCCGCGCCGAGCTTCTCGACGAATTTGTCGTAGATGCCCTGTTGCGCATAAATCCTGCACGCGGCAGTGCAATCCTGCCCGGCGTTGTAGAAACCAAACGTGCGAATTCCTTCCACCGCCGCATCGATGTCGGCGTCATCGAAAATGATTACGGGCGCCTTGCCGCCCAGTTCCATGTGCATGCGTTTAACGCTGTCGGCAGTGCTGGAAATGATATTGGCGCCCGTGGCGATGGAGCCGGTTAGCGAGACCATGCGCACTTTCGGATGCGTGACCAACGGACTACCAACGGTAGGCCCACGACCAAACACCAGATTGAGTACACCGGCCGGGAAGATTTCCGACGCCAGTTCGGCCAGGCGCAACGCGGTCAGCGGGGTTTGTTCCGACGGCTTGAGCACCACGGTATTACCGGCGGCCAGCGCCGGGGCGATTTTCCAGGCGACCATCATCAGCGGGTAGTTCCACGGCGCGATGGAAGCGATCACGCCGACCGGGTCGCGGCGGATCATCGAGGTGTGGCCGGGCAGGTATTCGCCACCGGCCGAACCGCTCATGCAACGGCTGGCACCGGCGAAGAAACGGAACACGTCGGCAATCGCCGGGATCTCGTCGTTGAGCGCGGCGGTGTAGGGTTTGCCGCAGTTGTCGGATTCGAGTTTGGCCAGCTCTTCGCCGTGGGCTTCGATGGCGTCGGCGAGTTTGAGCAGCAGCAGCGAGCGGTCTTTTGGCGCGGTTTGCGACCAGTCGGCGAAGGCGTTGTCGGCGGCGCGCACGGCGGCATCGACCTGGGCTTCAGTGGCTTCGTTGATTTCTACCAGGACTTCGCCAAGCGAAGGGTTGAGCACCGGTTGTGCTGGGCCTTCGCCGGTGACCAGTTGGCCGTTGATCAAGAGTTTGGTTTGCATGTCTGTTGTCCTCTTTATTGTTCTGCCGAAACCGAACCCCTGTAGGAGCTGCCGAAGGCTGCGATCTTTTGATGTTGCTTTGAAGATCAAGATCAAAAGATCGCAGCCTTCGGCAGCTCCTACACGGGGTTGGGTTTGTGGTTATTCGGTTATTTGCCGCCGCTGCCGGCGACGCTTTCGCCACCGCGCGTCAGGTAGTACGCGCCGAGGATCGGCAGCATCGTCACCATCATCACCAGCATCGCGACGACGTTGGTCACCGGCACATCCCGAGGGCGACTCAACTGATTGAGCAGCCACAATGGCAACGTGCGCTCATGCCCGGCGGTGAACGTGGTGACGATGATTTCGTCGAACGACAGCGCAAACGCCAACATGCCGCCCGCCAGTAACGCCGAGCCGAGGTTCGGCAGGATGATGTAGCGAAACGTCTGCCAGCCATCGGCGCCGAGATCCATCGAGGCCTCGATCAAACTGTGCGAAGTGCGGCGCAGGCGGGCGATGACGTTGTTGTAGACGATCACCACGCAGAAGGTCGCGTGGCCGACGATGATGGTGAACATCCCCGGCTCGATCCCCAGGGTTTTGAACGTGGCCAGCAGCGCGATCCCGGTGATGATCCCCGGCAGCGCAATCGGCAAAATCAGCATCAGCGAAATACCCTGTTTGCCGAAGAAATCCCGGCGGTACAAAGCGGCCGATGCGAGCGTGCCGAGCACCATCGCAATCAACGTGGCGATGGCTGCGATCTGCAATGAAAGCTTGATCGACTCCAGCACATCCGGCCGCGAAAACGCCACGCTGAACCAGTGCAGTGTGAAGCCCTTCGGCGGAAAACTGAACGCGGCTTCTTCGGTGTTGAAGGCGTAAAGGAAGATGATCAGGATCGGAAAGTGCAGAAACACCAACCCGCCCCACGCTGCGATTTTCAGGCCTAGAGAGGCATGCCCTTGTGATGAAGAATCAGAGCGCATCGAAAGCCCCCAGTCGTTTGACGATGGACAGGTAAATCGCGATCAACACGATCGGCACCAGCGTGAACGCCGCCGCCATTGGCATATTGCCAATCGCACCTTGCTGCGCGTAGACCATGCTGCCGACGAAATACCCCGGCGGCCCGACCAGTTGCGGCACGATAAAGTCGCCCAGGGTCAGCGAAAACGTGAAAATCGAACCGGCGGCAATCCCCGGAATCGACAGCGGCAAAATCACCTGCATAAAGGTCTGACGCGGCTTCGCACCAAGGTCAGCGGAGGCCTGCAACAGCGACGGCGGCAGACGTTCCAGCGACGCCTGAATCGGCAGGATCATGAACGGCAGCCAGATGTACACAAACACCATGAATCGCCCCAGATGCGAGGTCGACAGAGTGCTGCCGCCCACCCCGGGAATCCCCAAGATGAACTGCAAAACCGGCTCCAATCCCAAGTGCTGCACGAACCACTGCGCCACGCCGCCCTTGGCCAACAGCAACGTCCACGCGTAGGCCTTGACGATGTAACTGGCCCACATCGGCATCATCACCGCGATGTAGAAAAACGCCTTGGTTTTGCCGGTGGTGTAGCGCGCCATGTAGTAGGCAATCGGGAACGCGACGATGGCGCTGGCGATCGACACGACGATGGCCATGCTCAGCGTGCGCAGGATGATGTCGAAGTTCGACGGCTGAAACAGCGCGGCGAAATTCGCCAGGGTCAGGTCAGGGGTGACCGCCATGGTGAAGTCGTCGAAGGTGTAGAAACCCTGCCACAACAGCACCAGCAGCGAGCCGAGATAAATCGCGCCGAACCACAGCAATGGCGGCACCAGCAGCATCGACAGATACAGGTTCGGCTTGCGGTAGAGCAGATTGGAAAACCTGCGCAACGGCGGCGATGCAGTCATCGCGAGCGTGCTCATGTCACACCCCGCTCGCCACGGTATCGTGCAGCGGAATCATCGCTTCCCGCGCCCAACGCGCGTTCAGGCGCTGGCCGGTCTGGTGTTGTGCGCTGCTGTCGATCCACTGATTGTTGGCGTGGCTGATGCTCAGGGTCTGGCCGTTTTCCAGCTTCAATTCATAACGGGTGGCGCTGCCCTGGTACTGGATGTCGTGGAGCAGACCGCTGACTTCGATTTCGTGACTTGCGAGTGGGCCTTCGGCGAAACGCACGTGTTCGGGGCGGATCGAAAATGGCTGCGGATGACCGCTGATTTCACGTGCCAGATCGCCGCGAATCACGTTCGAGGTGCCGACGAATTCAGCGACAAATGTGGTAGTCGGTTTCATGTACAGATTGCGCGGCGTGTCGACTTGTTCGATGCGACCCTTGTTGAACACGGCAACGCGGTCGGACATCGACAGCGCTTCGGTTTGATCGTGGGTGACGAAGATGAAAGTGATGCCGAGTTGGCGTTGCAGCTTTTTCAGTTCGCTTTGCATCTGTTCGCGCAATTTCAAATCGAGCGCGCCCAGAGGCTCATCGAGCAACAACACGCGCGGACGATTGACCAAGGCGCGGGCGAGGGCGACGCGCTGGCGCTGACCGCCGGATAACTGCACCGGTTTGCGCGCGCCATAACCGCCGAGGGCGACCATGTCCAAGGCTTCTTCGGCGCGTTTGTGCCGCTCGTTTTTGCCGACGCCTTTGACCTTCAAACCGTAGGCGACGTTGTCGAGCACGTTCATGTGCGGGAACAGCGCGTAATCCTGAAACACCGTGTTGACGTCACGCTGGTACGGCGGCAGACCGGCCGCTTCAGCACCGTGAATGCGGATCGAACCGGCGCTCGGTTGTTCGAACCCGGCGATCAGGCGCAGGCAGGTGGTTTTGCCCGAGCCGGAAGGGCCGAGCATGGAAAAGAACTCGCCGTCCTCGATATCGATGGAAACCCGGTCAACGGCCTTCACCTCGCCGAACTGCCGGGAAACGTTGGTGAACTGGACTGCAAGCGTCATGGTGCGGTGCTCCGGTAAAGCGGGCTTTCAAAAAAAGTCGTGTGTGCGTCGAAAAGATCGCAGCCTGCGGCAGCTCCTACAGTAGGTGTGCAGGGCGCTGAGATTGCTTTTAGCTCCCTCTCCCTCCGGGAGAGGGCGGGGGGTGAGGGTGGCGGTTTCGGCCATTGCTCTGAGATCAAGAGCAAAGTCAAAAGCTACCCCCTCACCCCAGCCCTCTCCCCCAAGGGGGCGAGGGGGGAAAGGGAGCAGACCGCGTCGTTGTCGAGAGCTAACGGCCGCCCATGATCGCGATGTAGTCCTGCGTCCAGCGGCTATACGGCACAAACTTGCCGCCTTCAGCCTGCGGGGTTTTCCAGAAGGCGATCTTGTCGAACTGGTCGAAACCGTTGGTCTTGCAACCTTCAGCGCCGAGCAACTCGCTGCCCTTGCACGCCGCCGGAACGGCTGGCAACGAACCAAACCACGCCGCCACATCACCCTGGACTTTCGGTTTCAGCGACCAGTCCATCCACTTGTAGGCACAGTTCGGGTGCTTGGCCTCGGCGTGCAACATAGTGGTGTCAGCCCAGCCCGTGGCGCCTTCTTTCGGAATGGTCGACGCGATCGGCTGCTTTTCGTTCATCAAACCGTTGACCTGATACGGCCAGGCACTCGATGCCACCACGCCTTCGTTTTTGAAGTCGCTCATCTGCACCGTGGTGTCATGCCAGTAGCGGTGGATCAGCGGCTGCTGCGCGCGCAACAGATCGAGCACGGTTTTGTATTGATCTTCGGTGAGTTGATACGGGTCTTTGATGCCCAGTTCTGGCTTGGTCGACTTCAAATACAGCGCCGCATCGGCGATATAGATCGGGCCGTCATAGGCCTGCACTCGGCCTTTGTTCGGTTTGCCATCGGGCAAGTCCTGCGCGGCAAACACCACGTTCCAACTGGTCGGCGCGGTTTTGAACACGTTGGTGTTGTACATCAGCACGTTCGGGCCCCACTGGTACGGGGTGCCGTAAGTCTGGTTGTTGACCACGTACCACGGCGCGTCTTTGAGACGCGGGTCGAGGGTGTTCCAGTTCGGGATCAACGCAGTGTTGATCGGTTGCACACGCTTGCCGACGATCAACCGCAGCGAGGCGTCGCCGGATGCGGTGACCAGGTCGTAACCGCCCTTGGCCATCAGGCTGACCATTTCGTCCGAGGTGGCCGCTGTCTTCACGTTGACCTTGCAGCCGGTTTCCTGCTCGAAACCGGTCACCCAGTTATAGGCTTTATCGCTCTCGCCACGTTCGATGTAGCCCGGCCACGCAACGATATCCAGCTGACCTTCGCCGGCGCCGACGGCCTTCAACGGCTCGGCGGCTTGCAGGCTGGCGCTGGCCAGCAAGGCCGTGGTGATTGCACTGAGCAGTGCGGTCTTGTGCACGAACATGGTTGAACCCTCTTCTTTAAATTATGGTCGGGGCAGTTGTGAACGCGGTGAAGCATGCCGTTGGCGGCTTGTTATTAGCGTAGTCAGAGATGCTGGCCGTGGCGGGCCATGATGTGCCGCACCACGCTGTAGTCCTGCAGCGAATCGCTGGATAAGTCTTTGCCGTAACCGGAGCGTTTGAGCCCACCGTGGGGCATTTCGCTGACCAGCATGAAATGGCTGTTGATCCACGTGCAGCCGTATTGCAGGCGCGCGGCAACCTGCATTGCCTTGTCCAGATTCTGCGTCCACACCGACGAGGCGAGGCCGTATTCGGAATCGTTGGCCCAGTCGACGGCCTGCGCGAGTTCGTCGAAGCGAGTCACGGTGACCACCGGGCCGAACACTTCGCGCTGGACGATTTCGTCGCTCTGTTTGCAACCGGCCAGCAGGGTCGGTTGATAGTAGAAACCGGCGCCGGAATGCACCGCTGCACCGGTCACGCGTTCGATGTGCGGCTGACCGAGCGCGCGTTCGACGAAACTGGCGACGCGGTCGCGCTGGCGCGTGCTAATCAGCGGGCCAATCTCGTTGTCGGCATCACGTTTGCCGGCGAAGCGCAGGCTGCTGACGGCGGCGCCAAGCTCTGCGACCAATTTGTCGTGAATCCCGGCCTGCGCGTAGATCCGGCAGGCGGCGGTGCAGTCTTGCCCGGCGTTGTAGTAACCGTAAGTGCGCACGCCTTCGACCACGGCCTGAATGTCGGCGTCGTTGCAGACGATCACCGGGGCCTTGCCGCCGAGTTCGAGGTGCGTGCGTTTCAGGGTTTTCGCCGCGGCCTGAAGGATTTTCTGCCCGGTGACGATATCGCCGGTCAGCGAAACCATGCGCACTTTGGCGTGGCCAACCAAGTGGCTGCCGACGCCTTCGCCGCCACCGCAGATGATGTTGATCACCCCGCGCGGGAGGATTTCGGCCAGCGCTGGCGCCAGGGCGAGGATCGACAGCGGCGTGTGTTCGGAGGGTTTGAACACCAGCGTGTTGCCGGCGGCGAGGGCCGGGGCGATTTTCCACGCGGCCATCATGATCGGGTAATTCCACGGCGCAATCGAGGCGACCACGCCAATCGGATCGCGGCGCACCATGCTGGTGTAGCCCGGCAGGTATTCGCCGCTGAGCTGACCGGTCTGGCAACGCACGGCGCCGGCGAAGAACCGGAAGACATCGACGGTCGCCGTCAGATCGTCCTGACGCGCCAGGTGCAACGGCTTGCCGCAGTTCAGCGATTCGAGGCGGGCAAGGTGATCGGCGTGTTTTTCGACGGCGTTGGCGATGTCCAACAGCAGGTTCGAACGTTGCTGCGGCGTGGTGCGCGACCATTCGGCGAAGGCGCGGTGGGCGGCGAGGATGGCGGCTTCGACTTGCTCGGTGCTGGCCTCGGCGATGTGGGTGAGGATTTCACCGGTGGCCGGGTTGAGAATCGGCTCGACAAAACCTTCCCCGGCGACCAATTCGCCATCGATCAACAACGCGGTACACATCGGGGTCTGCGCGCCAGCCATTTTCCGCGTTCTCTTTTCTTGTGTGGCCATTGTTGCTCCCTGATATCGGGAGCCGACCGTCTTATAGATGCAGCAAGACTAGTGCGCGGCTCCGAGGTCGACAAATTCTAAATACTGAAGGCAGCATTCGATTAAATAGATGGCTTGCGCCCGCCGTGGGGTTGCTCACGGGCCACAGTGAGAAATGGATCGACGAGAGCGGGGCGCGCGGTGCCACGGCGCCAGGCCAGGCCGACGTCGAGGGTTTGATTCAAGTCGGCAATCGGTCTTGCTTCGATGATGTCGCCTTCGAGTGACCAAGGGCGATAAGTCATGTCTGGCTGGATCGATACGCCCAAACCGGCGGCGACCAGACTTCGCACAGCCTCCGTCGATGCGGTTCTCAAAGTGATTTTTGGTTGCAGGCCGGCGCCGCGCCACAGGCGTTGGGCATTACGATCCATTTCATCGACGTTGAGTTGAATCAACGGCTCGCGGGCGACATCGGCGAGGTTGATGCTGTCGTGCTCCAGCAGTGGATGCTGGGCCGGGAGCCACAAACGGTGCGGCGAGTGAGTCAACACTTCAGTCTGCAAGGCGTGGCGATCTTCGAGGTTGGAGAGGATCAACACGCCGACGTCGATCTCGCCGCTGACCAGCAAATGTTCGATATACGGGCGCTCGTCTTCCATCACCCGAATCTCGACATTCGGGTAAGCACGCTGAAAACGCGTGAGTAAATCCGCCAGGTAATAACCGGCAACCAGACTGGTCACGCCGATGATCAACTGCCCGGCAACTTGGTCGGTGCTCTGTTGCAGACTGCGTTTGGCGTTGTCCACAGTCGCAAGAATCAGGTGCGCCTGACGTAGGAATTGATGACCTTGGTGCGTAAGCGTCATGCCTTTGGCGTGACGGCTGAACAGGCTGACGCCGATTTCCTCTTCCAGTTGCTGGATCGCCAAGGTTAGGGTCGATTGGGAAATGAATGCGGTTTGCGCGGCGGCGGAGATCGAGCCGGTCTCGGCCACGGCGATGAAGTGACGAATCTGACGCAGGGTCATCATGACGGGAATACCCGGTGGGCGGTTTTTATAGATGGATCTGAGTGTATATCTATTTTCACGAAGGCCTGCGCGCAGCGAGCAACATCTGGAAGCACACTCGCAGGCCGGTCACGGGCACTTTCGAACTAGGCTGGAGGCCTTATAGATCCGGATAACCCCTGTTTTGGAGGCGGAACATGAACACCCGTGGATTGCTCGATCAACTACTCAAGTCCGGCCAGGATCTGTTGCAGAACAAGGCCGGTGGTTCGCAGAACAAATCGTCCGGTGGAGGCTTGGGCGGCTTGCTCGGTGGCGCATCTGGCTCCGGTGGCCTCGGCGGCCTGTTGTCAGGCGCGGGTGGCGGAGCGCTGGCGGCTGGCGCGATGGGCCTGCTGCTCGGTAACAAGAAAGTGCGCAAGGTCGGCGGCAAAGTAGCGATCTACGGCGGCCTCGCGGCGCTCGGTGTGCTGGCTTACAAGGCTTATGGCAACTACAACGCGCAGAAAGGCATCGCGCCGCAAACTGAACCGCAGACGATCGACCGCCTGCCAGCGGCGCAAGTCGAACAACACAGTCAGGCGATTCTCAAAGCACTGGTCGCCGCCGCCAAGGCTGACGGCCACATCGATGATCGCGAGCGCCAGTTGATCGAGGGTGAATTCACCAAACTCGACAACGATCAGGAACTGCAACACTGGCTGCACGCCGAACTCAACAAACCCCTCGACCCCACCGACGTCGCCCGCGCCGCGAGTACGCCGGAAATGGCTGCTGAGATGTACATCGCCAGCGTGATGCTGGTGGACGAAGAGAACTTCATGGAAAAGAGCTATCTGGATGAACTGGCGCGACAGTTGAAGCTGGAGCCCGGTCTGAAAATCGAACTGGAGAAGCAGGTGCGCCAGGCGTTGACCTAAATCTCGCAACGCAGTTGAAATTTGTAGGAGCCGAGCTTGCTCGCGAAAGCGGTGTGTCAGCCAACATCATCGGCAACTGATCCACCGCTTTCGCGAGCAAGCTCGGCTCCTACAGTTGATCGCATTTGCAGCCCAGTCATCTGCGTAATGGCCATTGCGCCGCCTCTTTTTGCCGTTTCATCGCTGGCACGCCCACCCCTGATTGTCGGACAGTCCCACTCCAGAGCCTCCCGCCAACCGCGTCGGGCAGGCCCGGGGGTTAAAAAGCGTCTTATAAATGAAACACCGCCCTCGGCTATACTCCCCGCATTTCGACCTAGGCACGAGGAATCACTGTGAAGAACTGGACGTTGCGCCAACGCATTTTGGCGAGCTTTGCGGTGATTATCGCCATCATGTTGCTGATGGTCGTCGTCTCGTATTCGCGTTTGTTGAAGATCGAAGCCGGTGAGCAGAGCGTGCGACAGGACGCGGTGCCGGGCGTGTATTACAGCTCGATGATCCGCAGCGCCTGGGTCGACAGTTACCTGCAAACCCAGGAATTGCTGGGTCTGAAGCGGGGCCAGGGCATCAGCGCCGAAGACGCGGCGGACTTCAAGGCCTTCGAAGCGCGCCTCGATGAGCAGATGGCAAACTACCAAACCACCGTCACCACCGACGAGGACAAGGCCGAGTTCTCTGTCTTCAAACAGGACGTGCTCAATTACTTCAAGGTGCAGACGGCGGTGCTCGATCTGCATCAGCGCAACCAGGACGATGAAGCGGCGAAGATGTTCAACGAACAACTGACCCCCGCCTGGACGGCTGGCCGCATGAAGCTCAACGACATCATCCGCGAGAACAAATCCGTCGCCGATGAAGCCATGAACAACATCGACGATGCCGTGGCCGCTGCGAAAGTCAGCATGGCCGTGTCCCTGCTGGTGGCGGTTTTGGCCGCAGCGGCCTGTGGTCTGCTGTTGATGCGCGCAATCATGGCGCCAATGAACCGCATCGTGAAAATCCTCGAAATCATGCGCACCGGCGACCTCAGCTCGCGCCTGAACCTCGACCGCAAAGACGAATTCGGCGCGGTGGAAACCGGCTTCAACGACATGATGACCGAGCTCACGTCGCTGGTGTCCCAGGCGCAGCGCTCGTCGGTGCAGGTGACCACCTCGGTGACTGAAATCGCCGCCACTTCCAAACAGCAGCAAGCCACCGCCACCGAAACCGCCGCGACCACCACCGAAATCGGCGCGACCTCCCGCGAAATTGCCGCCACGTCGCGCGATCTGGTGCGCACCATGACTGAAGTCTCCACCGCTGCCGATCAGGCGTCGGTGGCCGCCGGCTCCGGCCAGCAAGGCCTCGCACGCATGGAAGACACCATGCACTCGGTGATGGGCGCCGCCGATCTGGTCAACGCCAAACTGGCGATCCTCAATGAGAAGGCCGGCAACATTAATCAGGTGGTGGTGACCATCGTCAAAGTGGCCGACCAGACCAACCTGCTCTCGCTCAACGCCGCCATCGAAGCCGAGAAGGCCGGTGAATACGGCCGTGGTTTTGCCGTGGTCGCCACCGAAGTGCGCCGTCTGGCGGATCAGACTGCGGTCGCCACGTATGACATCGAACAAATGGTGCGCGAGATTCAGTCGGCGGTGTCGGCCGGTGTGATGGGCATGGACAAATTTTCCGAAGAAGTGCGTCGCGGCATGTCCGAAGTGCAGCAGGTCGGCGAGCAACTGTCGCAGATCATTCATCAAGTGCAGGCGCTGGCGCCGCGCGTGTTGATGGTCAACGAAGGCATGCAGGCGCAAGCCACCGGCGCCGAGCAGATCAACCACGCGCTGGTGCAGTTGGGCGATGCCAGCAGCCAGACCGTTGAATCGCTGCGTCAGGCCAGTTTCGCCATCGACGAACTGAGCCAGGTGGCCGTTGGGCTGCGCAGCGGCGTCTCGCGATTCAAAGTCTGATGAGCGAAATCATCGCCAAACGCAACGTCGCACCGGTGGCGAAGCAGGCGTTGTTCCTGCTGTTTCGCATTGGCAGCGAACGTTACGCGTTGCGCGCGACCGAGGTGGCGGAAGTGCTGCCGCGCCTGCCGTTGAAACCGATCGCACGGGCGCCGCAGTGGGTCGCCGGGGTCTTCGCTTATCGCGGCGCGGTGGTGCCGGTGATTGACCTCAGCGCGCTGACATTCGGTCAACCGGCCGAGGCGCGCACCAGCACGCGACTGGTGCTGGTGCATTACCGCCCGAACGAGTCGCAGCCGGGGCAATGGCTCGGGCTGATTCTTGAACAGGCTACCGACACGCTGCGCTGCAACCCGCAGGATTTTCAGCCGTACGGCCTCGACAATCGCGAGGCGCCGTACCTCGGCCCGGTGCGCGAAGATGCGCAGGGGCTGGTGCAATGGGTGCGGGTCAACGATTTGCTCGATGACGGCGTGCGCGCCTTGCTGTTCCCCGATCCGCCGCTGAGTCCGGCGCAGTTCGAGGGGCAGCCATGAGCAGCGATCAGCGCTTTTTCGACTTCCTCAAAGAGCGCATCGGCCTCGATGTGACCTCGGTGGGCCCGGCGATTATCGAGCGTGCGGTGCGTCAGCGCACCACGCTGTCGCAAGCGGCCAACGCCGAAGAGTACTGGCAGTTGCTGCAAGGCTCGCGCGATGAACAGCAAGCGCTGATCGAAGCGGTGATTGTCCCGGAAACGTGGTTTTTCCGTTACCCGGAATCTTTCGCGACGCTGGGCAAACTGGCGCTGAAACGCCTTGGCGAGCTAAACAACATGCGCGCGCTGCGCATCCTCAGCCTGCCGTGTTCGACCGGCGAAGAACCTTATTCGATTGCCATGGCCTTGCTCGATGCCGGGCTCAAACCGCATCAATTCAAAGTCGACGGCATGGACGTCAGCCCGCTGTCGGTGGAAAAAGCCCGGCGCGCGCTGTACGGCAAGAACTCGTTTCGCGGCGATGAACTGACTTATCGCGAGCGCCATTTCAGTGCGCAACAGGACGGTCATTTGCTCAACGAGAACGTTCGCGAGCAGGTGCGTTTACAGGTTGGCAACGTGCTTGATCCGACGCTGTGGGCCAGCGATCCGCCGTTCGATTTTGTGTTCTGTCGCAACCTGCTGATCTATTTCGACCAGGCGACGCAGAAGCAAGTGTTCGAAGTGCTCAAACGCCTCACCCATGACGACGGCGTGCTGTTCATCGGCCCGGCCGAGGGCAGTCTGCTCGGGCGTCTGGGCATGCGTTCGATCGGCATCCCGCAGTCCTTCGCGTTCAGTCGTCACAGCGATCCGCATCCCGAGCCGCTGCCGACGCCAAAACCGGTCACGTTGCCGATCAGCCCACCGCCGCGCAGCACGCCGCCAACGCCGGTACGCAATCGGCCGTTCAGCGCAGTGACGCCAATGCCGACCACCCGCGCCAGCGCCAACCCGGACGCGGCAACGCTGCTGGCGAACATTGCCGCGCTGGCCAATGAAGGCAAAAGCGCCGAGGCCCGCGCTGCGTGTGAACAGTATTTGCGCAGCCACGAACCGGTGGCCCAGGTGTTTTACTGGCTCGGCCTGCTTAGCGATGTCGCCGGCCTGACCCTTGAAGCCCAAGGCTTCTACCGCAAAGCTCTGTACCTCGAACCGCAACACCCCGAAGCGCTGATGCACCTGGCCGCATTGCTGCAGGCCCAGGGTGACAGCGCCGGTGCCAGACGATTGCAGGAGCGCGCCGCCCGCAGCGGCCGCACCGCCGACAGTGAGCGTAAACGATGATCGCGTCCGACACCTTGAACGTCACCCACGAAGACGCCCGGGCCATCGACGATTGCTGGAACCGCATCGGTATCCATGGCGACAAGTCCTGTCCGCTGCTGGAAGAACACATTCATTGCCGCAACTGCGCGGTGTATTCCGCCGCCGCCACGCGATTGCTCGACCGTTACTCGTTGCAGCAGGATGAGCGCGATCCGGTCGCCAGCGTGGTTGAAACCGACGTCAAAACCCGTTCGTTGCTGATGTTCCGTCTCGGCGAAGAATGGCTCGGGCTAGCAACGCGCAGTCTGGTCGAAGTGGCGCCAATGCAGGCGATCCACTCGTTGCCGCACCAGCGTTCGCGCGCCTTGCTCGGCGTGGCCAATGTGCGCGGCGCACTGGTGGCGTGTCTGTCGCTGGTTGAGTTGCTTGATCTGGACGCCAATGCCGTGCCGGTCAGCACCGGGCGGGTGATGCCGCGCATGCTGATCATCGCCGCCCATGGCGGGCCGGTGGTGGTGCCGGTGGATGAAGTCGACGGCATTCATGCCATCGACGAGCGCATCCTCGATGCCGCCTCACAATCCGGGGCGCAGGCCAGTGCCAAATACACCCGTGGCGTCCTGCAGTTTCGCGGTCGCAGCCTGCGTTGGCTGGATGAAGAACAGTTGCTGTCCGCCGTGACCCGGAGCCTCACATGACCCCCGAGCAAATGCGCGACGCCTCCTTGCTGGAGCTGTTCAGCCTCGAAGCCGAAGCGCAGACCCAAGTGCTCAGCACCGGGCTGCTGGCACTGGAACGCAATCCAACCCAGGCCGATCAACTCGAATCGTGCATGCGCGCGGCGCACTCGCTCAAAGGCGCGGCGCGGATTGTCGGCATCGACAGCGGCGTCAGCGTCGCCCACGTAATGGAAGATTGTCTGGTCAGCGCGCAGGAAGGCCGATTGCTGTTGCGCCCGGAACACATCGATGCGTTGTTGCAGGGCACCGATCTGCTGATGCGCATTGCGACGCCGGCGAATGCGCCGCAACCACGCGATATCGAAGCGTACGTGGCGTTGATGGGGCAGTTGCTCGATCCGTCAGCGCTGCCAACTGCCGTTGCTGCGCCGGTGATGGCCGAGTTGCAACTCGAAGCGCCGCCTGCGCTTGCTTTCGAACCGCCGGTTGAAACGCCAGAGCCCACGCCACAGAAAAGCCGACGCACCACCGAGGGTGGCGAACGCGTGCTGCGCGTGACCGCCGAACGCCTCAACAGCCTGCTCGATCTGTCGAGTAAATCGCTGGTCGAAACCCAGCGCCTCAAGCCGCATCTGGCGACCATGCAGCGCCTCAAGCGCATGCAGAACAACGGCCTGCGCGCGCTGGAAAACCTCAACGTGCACCTCAAGGAACACGCGCTGAGCCTTGAAGCGCTGGAAGCTCTGGAAGACGCGCGGCGCTTGCTCGCTGAATCGCAGCAACTGCTCAGCGAGAAAAACGCCGAACTCGACGAGTTCGCCTGGCAGGCCAGCCAGCGCGCGCAAGTGCTTTACGACACTGCGTTGGCCTGCCGCATGCGCCCGTTCGCCGACGTGCTCACCGGTCAGGTGCGCATGGTGCGTGATCTGGGCCGCAGTCTCGGCAAACAGGTGCGGCTGGAGATCGAAGGCGAGAAGACCCAGGTCGACCGCGACGTACTGGAAAAACTCGAAGCACCGCTAACGCATTTGCTGCGCAACGCGGTCGATCACGGCATCGAAACCCCGGAGCAGCGCGTGCTCAAGGGCAAATCCGAGGAAGGCCTGATCCGTCTGCGCGCCTCGCATCAGGCCGGTTTGCTGGTGCTGGAGCTGAGCGATGACGGTAATGGCGTCGATCTGGAAAAGGTGCGCCGCAGCATTATTGAACGGCAGTTATCCCCAGCCGAAACCGCTGCGCAGTTGAGCGAAGAGGAACTGCTGACGTTCCTGTTTCTGCCCGGTTTCAGCCTGCGCGACACGGTCACCGAAGTGTCCGGCCGTGGCGTCGGCCTCGACGCGGTGCAGCACATGGTGCGCCAGTTGCGCGGCGCGGTGGAACTGGAGCAAACGGCGGGCGAGGGCAGTCGTTTCCATCTGGAGGTGCCGCTGACCCTGTCGGTGGTGCGCAGTCTGGTGGTAGAAGTCGGCGAGGAGGCCTACGCCTTTCCGCTCGCGCACATCGAACGCATGTGCGATCTGGAGCCCGAAGACATCGTGCAGGTCGAAGGTCGCCAGCATTTCTGGCACGAAGGCCGGCATGTCGGGCTGGTTGCGGCGAGTCAATTGCTCAATCGCCCGGCCAGCCAGAACAGCGGCGAAACCCTGAAAGTCGTGGTGATCCGCGAGCGCGACGCGATTTATGGCGTGGCCGTGGAGCGCTTCATTGGCGAGCGCACCTTGGTGGTCTTGCCACTCGACGAACGTCTGGGCAAAGTGCAGGACATCTCCGCCGGGGCCTTGCTCGACGACGGTTCGGTGGTGTTGATCGTCGACGTTGAGGACATGCTGCGTTCGGTGGACAAACTGCTCAATACCGGGCGCCTTGAGCGCATCGCCCGCCATGGCAATCAGGCTGTGGAAGCGGCGCGCAAACGCGTGCTGGTGGTCGACGATTCGCTGACCGTACGCGAGTTGCAACGCAAGCTGCTGCTCAATCGCGGCTACGACGTTGCGGTGGCGGTGGACGGTATGGACGGCTGGAACGCCCTGCGCTCCGAGGATTTTGATTTGCTGATTACCGACATCGACATGCCGCGCATGGACGGCATCGAGCTGGTCACCTTGCTGCGCCGCGACAACCGTCTGCAATCGCTGCCGGTGATGGTTGTGTCGTACAAGGATCGTGAAGAGGATCGCCGCCGTGGACTGGACGCCGGGGCGGACTATTATTTAGCCAAAGCCAGTTTTCATGACGACGCCCTGCTCGACGCAGTGGTCGAGCTCATCGGAGGAGCGCGGGCATGAAGATCGCAATCGTCAACGACATGCCGATGGCGGTGGAGGCGCTGCGCCGTGCGCTGGCCTTCGAGCCGGCGCATCAGGTGGTCTGGGTCGCCCGCAACGGCGCCGAGGCGGTGCAACTGTGCGCTGAAAACACCCCGGATCTGATCCTCATGGATCTGATCATGCCGGTGATGGACGGCGTCGAAGCCACGCGGCGGATCATGGCCGAAACGCCGTGCGCGATCGTGATTGTCACAGTTGATCGCCAGCAGAACGTCCATCGCGTCTTCGAAGCCATGGGCCACGGCGCACTGGATGTGGTCGACACCCCGGCCCTCGGTGCCGGCGACGCACGGGAGGCCGCCGCGCCGTTGCTGCGCAAGATCCTTAATATTGGCTGGCTGATCGGCGACAAGGCACCGCGCTCACGCCCGGCACCGACACCTCCGCGCAGCTCGGGCTCGCGCCAGCGACTGGTGGCGATCGGTTCATCGGCGGGTGGCCCGGCGGCGCTGGAAGTCTTGCTCAAGGGTCTGCCCCGCGATTTTTCGGCGGCGATTGTGCTGGTGCAGCACGTCGATCAGGTGTTCGCCGCCGGCATGGCCGAATGGCTGGCCAGCGCCAGCGGCCTCGATGTGCGTCTGGCCCGCGAAGGCGAACCGCCACAGACCGGCGCGGTGTTGCTGGCCGGCACCAACCACCACATTCGTTTACTCAAGAACGGCACGCTGGCCTACACCGCCGAACCGGTCAACGAGATCTACCGGCCCTCGATCGACGTGTTTTTCGAGAGCGTCGCCAGCTACTGGAACGGTGATGCGGTCGGGGTTTTGTTGACCGGGATGGGACGCGACGGCGCGCAAGGGCTTAAGCTTTTGCGCCAACAGGGTTATCTGACCATCGCGCAGGATCAGCAAAGCAGTGCGGTGTACGGCATGCCCAAGGCCGCCGCCGCGATCGATGCCGCCGTAGAAATCCGCCCCTTGGAAAAGATAGCGCCACGATTGCTGGAGATTTTCCCCAAATGAACCGATTTATCCGCAATCCTGGCCCCCGCAGTACTCAGGTGACCGCCCATGACTGATTTACAGATCGACGACATTAAAACCGACGAAAACGCCGCCATGGTGTTGTTGGTGGACGATCAGGCGATGATCGGCGAAGCCGTGCGCCGTGGGCTGTCGAATGAGGAAAACATCGACTTCCACTTCTGCTCCGACCCGCATCAGGCCATCGCCCAGGCGGTGCGGATCAAGCCGACGGTGATCCTCCAGGACTTGGTGATGCCCGGCCTCGACGGCCTGAGCCTGGTGCGCGAATACCGCAATCACCCGGCGACCAAGGACATCCCGATCATCGTCCTGTCGACCAAGGAAGACCCGCTGATCAAGAGCGCGGCGTTCTCGGCCGGGGCAAACGACTATCTGGTGAAACTGCCGGACACTATCGAACTGGTGGCGCGGATTCGCTATCACTCGCGCTCGTACATGACGTTGTTGCAGCGCGATGCGGCATACCGCGCGCTGCGGGTCAGTCAGCAGCAATTGCTCGACACCAATCTGGTGTTGCAACGCTTGATGAACTCCGATGGCCTGACCGGGCTGTCCAACCGCCGCCACTTCGATGAGTACCTGGAGCTGGAATGGCGCCGCTCGTTGCGTGATCAAAGCCAATTGTCGCTACTGATGATCGACGTCGATTACTTCAAACCCTACAACGACAGCTTTGGCCACGTTGAAGGCGATGAGGCGTTGCGCAAGGTGGCCACGGCGATCCGTGACGCCAGTGCGCGACCGTCGGACTTGCCGGCGCGCTACGGCGGCGAAGAGTTTGCGCTGGTGCTGCCGAACACCTCGCCGGGTGGGGCGCGGTTGGTGGCGGAGAAACTGCGGCAGACCGTGGCGTCGCTGAAAATCCCGCACAACACCCCGGCGGATGGCGCGAGCCTGACCATCAGCATCGGCCTGGCGACCATGGTGCCGCAGTCGGGCACGGATTGCCGGTTGCTGATCTCGGCGGCAGATCGTGGCCTGTACCTGGCCAAAAACAATGGCCGTAACCAGGTCGGGATCGAATAACCACCGCAATCCCCTGTAGGAGCTGCCGAAGGCTGCGATCTTTTGATCTGTTTTTAAAATCAAAGTCAAAAGATCGCAGCCTTCGGCGGCTCCTACAGGTGAAAGGCGTCAAGTGAATCGCCGCCACACCCGCCAGACGGGCTGCCGTCACAGCCTGATTACGTTATACTCGCCGGCTTTCAAAAGTTCGCCAACGAGTGCTGCCCGTCATGGAAATCAACCCGATCCTGAACACCATCAAGGACCTGTCCGAGCGCTCCGAAACTATTCGGGGGTATCTTTGACTACGATCAAAAGCATGAGCGTCTGACTGAAGTCAATCGCGAGCTTGAAGATCCGAATGTCTGGAACAAACCTGAATACGCCCAGGAGCTGGGCCGCGAGCGTTCGGCGCTGGCGCAGATCGTCGATACCCTCGATGAACTGAACGCCGGCCTGGCCGATTGCCGCGATCTGCTGGACATGGCCGTCGAAGAAAACGACGAAGGCGCAGTGGGCGATGTCGTCGCCGAACTGGCCCGTCTCGAGGAAAATCTGGCCAAGCTGGAATTCCGCCGCATGTTCAGCCATGAAATGGATCCGAACAACGCCTACCTGGACATCCAGGCCGGTTCCGGCGGCACCGAAGCGCAAGACTGGGCCAACATCCTCCTGCGCATGTACCTGCGCTGGGCGGATAAGCGCGGTTTCGACGCGACTATCATGGAATTGTCGGCCGGTGAAGTCGCCGGTATCAAAGGTGCGACCGTGCACATCAAGGGCGAATACGCCTTTGGCTGGCTGCGCACCGAGATCGGCGTGCACCGTCTGGTGCGCAAGAGCCCGTTCGACTCCGGCAACCGTCGTCACACCTCGTTCTCCGCGGTTTTCGTCTCGCCAGAGATCGATGACAAGGTGGAAATCGAAATCAACCCGGCAGACTTGCGGATCGACACCTATCGTTCCTCGGGTGCCGGTGGTCAGCACGTAAACACCACCGACTCGGCGGTACGTATCACTCACGTACCGACCAACACCGTGGTCAGCTGCCAGAACGAACGTTCCCAGCACGCCAACAAAGACACCGCCATGAAAATGCTGCGGGCCAAGTTGTACGAGCAGGAAATGCAGAAACGCAACGCCGCGTCGCAAGCGCTGGAAGACACCAAGTCCGATATCGGCTGGGGTCACCAGATTCGCTCGTACGTGCTCGATGCGTCGCGGATCAAGGATCTGCGCACCAACATCGAACGCAGCGATTGCGACAAGGTACTCGACGGCGACATCGACGAATACCTGTATGCCAGCCTGAAATCAGGGCTGTAAGGCCTGCTCTACAGCGGTCGCGGTGACACGCGACCCTGTAGGAGCAAGGCTTGCCCGCGAACCCCGGCGCCACGCCGGGGGTAACGAACCTGTGATGGAATATCTAAAGACATGAGCGACCAACAACTCGACCCGCAAGCCCTGCAACAGGAAGAAAACTCCCTGATCGCCCTGCGCAAGGAAAAGCTGGCTGCCGAGCGCGCCAAGGGCAACGCCTTCCCGAACGACTTCCGCCGCGAAAACTACTGCGAAGATCTGCAGAAGAAATACGCGGACAAGACCAAGGAAGAGCTGGCAGAGGCTGCAATCCCGGTCAAGGTTGCCGGTCGCATCATGCTCAACCGTGGCTCGTTCATGGTGATTCAGGACATGACCGGTCGCATTCAGGTCTACGTCAACCGTAAAACCCTGTCGGAAGACACCCTGGCCGCGGTGAAAACCTGGGACATGGGCGACATCATTGCCGCCGAAGGCACCCTGGCGCGTTCCGGCAAGGGCGACCTGTACGTTGAAATGACCAGCGTGCGTCTGCTGACCAAATCCCTGCGTCCGCTGCCGGACAAGCACCACGGCCTGACCGACACCGAACAGCGCTACCGTCAGCGCTACGTTGACCTGATCGTCAACGAAGAAGTGCGCCAGACTTTCCGCGTCCGTTCGCAAGTGATCGCGCACATCCGCAGCTTCCTGATGAAGCGCGACTTCCTCGAAGTCGAAACGCCGATGCTGCAGACCATTCCGGGCGGCGCAGCGGCCAAGCCGTTTGAAACCCACCACAACGCGCTGGACATGGAAATGTTCCTGCGTATCGCCCCGGAGCTGTACCTGAAGCGTCTGGTGGTTGGTGGTTTTGAAAAGGTTTTCGAGATCAACCGCAACTTCCGTAACGAAGGCGTTTCGACTCGTCACAATCCAGAATTCACCATGTTGGAGTTCTACCAGGCGTACGCCGACTACGAAGACAACATGGACCTGACCGAAGAACTGTTCCGTGAACTGGCGCAGTTGGTTCTGGGCAGCACCGACGTGCCGTCCGGCGACTAGGTGTTCCACTTCGGCGAGCCGTTCGTGCGTCTGTCGGTGTTCGACTCGATCCTCAAGTACAACCCTGAGCTGACTGCCGATGTTCTGAACGACATCGACAAGGCGCGCGCCATCGCCAAGAAGGCCGGCGCCAAGGTGCTCGGCTTCGAAGGTCTGGGCAAACTGCAGGTGATGATTTTCGAAGAACTGGTCGAGCACAAGCTGGAACAGCCGCACTTCATCACTCAGTACCCGTTCGAAGTGTCGCCGCTGGCTCGCCGTAACGACGACAACCCGAACGTCACCGACCGTTTCGAGCTGTTCATCGGTGGCCGTGAAATCGCCAACGCCTACTCCGAGTTGAACGACGCGGAAGACCAGGCCGAGCGCTTCATGGCGCAGGTGGCCGACAAGGACGCCGGCGACGACGAAGCCATGCACTACGACGCCGACTTCGTTCGCGCGCTGGAGTACGGCATGCCGCCAACGGCGGGTGAAGGCATCGGCATCGACCGTCTGGTGATGTTGCTGACCAACTCACCGTCGATCCGCGATGTGATCCTGTTCCCGCACATGCGACCGCAAGCGTAAACGTTTCAGTTAAAAAGCCGCCTAAAACAGGCGGCTTTTTATTGCCTGTCTGGTACAAATGTATCAATTGGTTACTTTGGAATTAGCAGAGGAAGTCCGGTCGTGATGGGTGCAATAGCTCAAGAAGGTGCAGCGGGTATCGCCACTGCGGTCGCTGAAAGTGTTCAGTACCAGGGTCGCAAGGCCAGCCGACAGGGCAGTGAGCAGCGTCGACAGGACATTCTCGACGCGGCGATGCGCATTGTCGTGCGTGATGGCGTGCGCGCCGTGCGTCATCGTGCGGTGGCGGCCGAGGCCGGTGTGCCGCTGTCGGCGACTACGTATTACTTCAAGGACATCGATGACCTGCTCACCGATACCTTCGCGCAATACGTCGAGCGCAGCGCGGAATACATGGCCAAGTTGTGGAACAACAACGAAGGCCTGTTGCGTGAGATGGTCGTCAGCGGTGATGGCAGCCCGGAGTCGCGTTCGCAACTGGCGGACGATATTGCGCGGTTGATGGCCGACTATGTGCACCGGCAGTTGGTCAACCGTCGCGAGCATTTGATGGCCGAGCAGGCGTTCCGACAGGAAGCGTTGCTTAACCCGGGGCTGGCGATTCTGGTGCGCTCGCATCAGCAGATTCTGTTGCAGGGCACCTGCCAGTTGTTTCAGGTGCTGGGCTCGCGCGAACCGCAGCAAGATGCCAAGGTGTTGACGGCGATTATCGGACGGATGGAGTATCAAGGCCTGCTCAACGACGCCGAGCCTTTGGCCGAAGAGGACATGCTCGGCATTCTGACGCGCTACATGCACCTGGTGCTCGCGTCGGTCTGAACTGCGCTGATCGTTCCTCACGCTCTGCGTGGGAATGCCGCCCGGGACGCTCCGCGTCCCTTGCCGACATGACGCAGAGCGTCAGTGGATGCATTCCCACGCAGAGCGTGGGAACGATCGATCACCATGAGGGCGGCGAATGTTCATAGGGAGTATCGAATGAAAGCCTGGCGTAGCGTGCTGATCGCCTTGTCGTTCCTGCTGCTCAGTGGTTGTCTGGTGACGTTCAAGGAACCGCTGACCGCCAGTGAGCCGGCGCCCAAAGGCATGCTCGGCAAATGGTCGAGCACCAACGCCTGGGGTGAACCGATGAACCTCGAGCTGACGCGCCTGGGCAATGATCGCTATCAGGCGGTCACGTATTTCAAAGCCAAACCCCGCGAACGCGAAGCCTATCCGTTCACCGTCTCGCGCCACGGCAACCGCTGGTACCTGTCGGCGAAAGTCCCGGCGCAGTACGGCGGCCACTTCACCATCGCCGGTTTCGAACTCACCGACAAACACGAATTGGTGGTCTACAACCTCGATCTCGAGCAGATCAATCAAGCGATCAAGCAAAAAGCCCTCGACGGTCAGCCATTCCAGACCGACGATGGCGACGGCGTGCAGGTCGACAGCAGCCTCGACAAGGTCTTTGCTTACCTCGATGATCCGGCCAATTCCGATGTCTTCGTCGAAGCCGTGCGCTACCAGCGCCAGGCCCGCGCCAAATAAATTCAGTACGTCACGTATCTACAGGAGTTTCGGGTGGACGATTACCAGCAGACGATACGCATGTTGTCCGACCGCATTGTGCTGGCGCAAACGCCGATCCGTGTCCTCGACGCGGTCAAGTGGGACGAGAACATCCGCAAGGGTTTTCTCAAGGCCAAAGGCAAGGAAATGCCGGCGATCGACCGCGACTACTACCTCAATCGGCCACTGAGTTTCGATTCGAGCAAGGTCAAACTGGAATTCCAGAACATCGAGCGCGACATCACCCGCCAGCTCGGTCAGTTCAACCCGGTCGGGCAGATCATGCGGCGCATGTGCAAGGAGTACCGCATGGTGGTGCGCATGCTCGAAGCGCGCGGCACCGAGGATTTCGGTCTGATCTCGCAAGAGCTGTATGGCGCCGCGTCCGATGCGTTCCACGCCGGCGACCCGACCCTGGCCGACCTTGGCCTGATGATGTCCGACTACCTCAACAACATCGACGGCCGTGGCGACCTGAAGGATGAGCCGAAAACCCTCACCGCCAAAGACGCCGTGCACCTGTTGCAGACGCGTCTGAACAAGGTTTTTGGCGAGGCCGAGGAAACCATTCGCGTGTTCGAGTCCGACGGCATCGTCGCTGACGCGGCGGCGGGCGCGGATTACATCAAGATCCGCACCGACGCGATGTTCAACGATCGTGATGTGCGTGCGCTGGAAGTTCACGAAGGGCTGGTACACGTCGGCACCACGCTTAACGGTCTGAATCAGCCGATTTGCACCTTCCTCTCCAAAGGCCCGCCGTCGTCGACGGTGACCCAGGAAGGCTTGGCGATCCTGATGGAGATCATCACCTTCGCTTCCTACCCGAGCCGCCTGCGCAAACTGACTAACCGTACCCGCGCCATCCACATGGTCGAGGAGGGCGCGGACTTTTTGCAGGTGTTCGAGTTCTTCCGCGAGCAAGGCTTCGAGATGGCGGAAAGTTACGGCAACGCCAGCCGAGTGTTCCGTGGATCGACGCCGACGGGACTGCCATTTACCAAAGACTTGTCCTATCTCAAGGGCTTTATCATGGTTTACAACTACATTCAGTTGGCCGTGCGTAAGGGCAAGCTCGAGCAGATCCCGCTGTTGTTCTGCGGCAAGACCACGCTGGAAGACATGCGTACCTTGCGTCAGTTGGTGGATGAGGGATTGGTGGTGGCGCCGAAGTACTTGCCGGATCAGTTCCGCGATTTGAACGCGTTGTCGGCGTGGATGTGCTTCTCCAACTTCCTCAATCACCTGAGCCTGGACCGGATCGAAGCGGATTACTCCAACATCCTCTGACCCAAACACAAATCCCCCTGTGGGAGCGGGCTTGCTCGCGAAGGCGGCGTGTCAGGCAACTGATATTTTGAATGTTCAACTGCATTCGCGAGCAAGCCCGCTCCCACATTGGATTGATGTTGATTGCACTTTTTTGCGAGGTTTCACCGGATGAGAATCCTCGGCATTTTCTGCCTGCTCCTGACCCTCAGCGGTTGCAGTTCGCTGCTGTTCTACCCCGAACCGGGCCAGATCTTCACCCCGGAAAAAGCCAAACTCGAATACCGCACCGTCACGCTGGTCACCGCCGATGGCTTGAAGCTCAACGCCTGGTGGCTACCGGCCAAGCCCGGCGTCGAGGTCAAAGGCACCGTCCTGCACCTGCACGGCAACGGCGGCAATTTGCCGATGCATTTGGGCGGCAGTTGGTGGTTGCCGAAAAGCGGCTATCAAGTGCTGCTGGTCGACTATCGCGGTTATGGCTTGTCCGAGGGCGAGCCGAGTCTGCCGGCGATCTATCAGGACATCGACGCCGCGTTCGCCTGGCTGGACAAGGCACCCGAGGTCAAAGGCAAACCGCTTGTGTTGCTCGGCCAGAGCCTTGGCGGATCGATGGCCGTGCATTGGCTGGTGCAGCACCCTGAGCGACAGAAGCAGCTCAAGGCGCTGGTGCTCGACGGCGTGCCCGCCAGTTACCGCAGCGTCGGCCAATACGCGCTGAGCACGTCGTGGCTGACTTGGCCATTTCAGGTACCGCTGTCGTGGCTGGTGCCGGATGGCGACAGTGCGATCAACTCGATGCCGCAGCTGAATGGCGTGCCGAAGCTGATCTTCCACAGCATCGACGATCCGCTGGTACCGCTTTCCAACGGCATCCGTCTGTATCAAGCTGCGCCGCCACCGCGCGTGCTGCAACTGACTCGCGGCGGCCATGTGCAAACCTTCGGCGACCCGGTGTGGCGCCAAGTGATGCTGCGCTACCTCGACGATCCCGAACATTTCAACGGCCTGCGCCGCCTCGGTGAAATCCCCAATTACCCGACACCCCCGAATTCTGAAGATGAGAGTCCGCAATGACTGAAGAACGCAACGCCATCCCGCTGATCATCACCGGTATCTGCAGCATCCTCGGCACCGTCGGGGCGCTGTGGTACTACGGTTACCTGCACTTCGCCAAACCCGAGGATGCGTTGCTGCTCAACGAATTCACCATGCTCAAAACGGTGCCGGGGGAGGATTACAAAGTTTCGCTGGAGCCGGCAGCGCAAGTGGCGCAGTGCATTGATGGCGTGTTGGTGTTGTTTGATACCGAGCAGAAAGGTTTGACCGGTGTGCTGATCAATGCGCAGAAAAAAGCCGTGCGCTGCATGGGTGAAGAGACCCCGCAAAAACTTCAGCCTTAACACGATTCATTGTAGGAGCAGAGCTTGCTCGCGAAGGCGATGTGTCCGCCACCAACGATGTTGAATGTGAGACCGCTTTCGCGAGCAAGCTCTGCTCCTACAGAAGGGCACAAAAAAGCCCCGCCTGATCACTCAGGCGGGGCTTTTGCGTTACAGCCGACAGCTTAGTTCGAGCTAACAGCCGAACGTGGCACAACCGGCTGGTTGTCGTTGGAAATGGTCACTTCCACACGACGGTTTTGCGCACGGCCCGAAGCGTTGCTGTTCTCGGCAACCGGGTATTCCTTGCCATAACCCTGAGCGACGATGCGCGCTGGATCAACGCCCATTTTCACCAGTGCGGTACGCACGGAGTTGGCGCGACGCTCAGACAGGGTCTGGTTGTGGCTGGCAGTACCGGTGCTGTCGGTGTAACCCTCGACGATCACTTTGCGATCCGGGTTTTCCTGAAGGAACTGCGCCAGTTTGTTGATGTTGACCAGACCGCTGGATTTCAGGTCAGCACGGTCGGTAGCGAACAGTACGTCACCGAAAGTCACCAGCGTACCGCGATCGGTCTGCTTGGCGTTCAGGCTGTCCTGCAGTTGTTTGATCTGCTGATCACGGGCATCCAGACGCGCTTGAGCACGTTGGGCAGCGGCGTTTTTCAGGTTGTTTTCAGCAGTGCGCAGGGCGATGGTCTGCTTGGCCACTTCTACGCGCTGATTGGTCAGGTAAGCCAGTTGGTCAACCTTGGCCGCGTCTTGCTTGTCCAGATAAGCCTTGTCGGCTTTGTCCAGGTAATCGCTGGCGTCTTTGGTTTCCAGCGCTGCGACTTTGCTCGCCTGCGGGTTGGCTTGCAGGCCGGCGTAGTTGGTGCGCGCGTTTTCCAGATTCGGGTTAGGCGGAGTGGAGCAGGCAGCCAAGGCAACGCTTGCGGCCAGAAGAGCTGGGATCATCAGTTGCTTACGCATAATTTGTCGTCCTTTCTATCGATAAAAGTTTCAGCTTTGCGGTCGGGATGCGCGCTTATTGCACGGTGCGCTGACTTTCCTGACGCAGTTCCTGAACACCTTTCTGGGAATCCTTCACGGCTTGTTCAGCCTTGGCTGCCTGAGCTTTGCGTTCGGCTACGCGAGCGTCCCACTCGGCTTGCTCGGACAGGGTGCGGGCCTCGTCATACTTCTTGTCGTGCATGGCGATTTCGGCTTGTTTCAGTTTGTCCTGCGCTTGCTTCATCTCGACCGCTGCGAACTCGGTACCGCCAGCGCTGACGGCGCTGTTCACGGCCGATTGCGTCACGGCGTATTGCTCGGTCGGTGGATTACCGGCGCAACCGGCCAGAACGAAGCTGGTGCCGATCGCCAGAGCAGCCAGTTTCAGACCGCGCAGGTGGGTAAACGAGGTTTGGTTTTTCATGGTCTTCAACTCCATTAGGCATCTCCTGAAAACATCTAAATCCATCCTGGTCGAGGAGCCGAAAAGCGTCGTGTGAAAGGCGTTTTTGAAACGCTCGTTCCAGGCGTGGTTACAGGTTCCGACCGGAGTGATTTTTCAAAAGTTCAGAAAAGATGGCTAATCGCCAAAATAATTTTTGACTGAATGGACAAGGCTCTAAAGCGGGAACTTTGGCGGGATAGAGCGGTACGCGCGGGGTTTTAAAAGCCAGGTAACACACGATTTTCAAATTGAAATACGAACCCTGTAGGAGTGAGCCTGCTCGCGAAAGCGGTGTGCCAGTCACCATCAATTTTGACTGATACACCGCTATCGCGAGCAGGCTCACTCCTACAGTTTGATGTGTGTTGGGTCAGTGTTTTTGCTTGCCTTCAACAGCCGAGAGGTCATGCAAATGCCGCCGCGACAGCGCCAGAAAACGCGGCGTAGGCCCGACGTCCTCGTACAGCGGATCACCTTCCTCATCCGTCGCCACCACCGTCGAACCTTTCACATACGGCAAGCTCGCTTCGAACTCCTCAAGCGCGGCGCCAATCAGTTCGCCGAGCAATTCTTCGGCATGCCGCTTGGGGTACATCTCGGCAATCGCGGCCAGTCGCGCAGCCGCCTCAACGTCCAGATGAATCGTGTAGCCAGTGTCGGTCAGGCGACCTTTGGCGTTTTCTTCCCAATGCTGGGCGAGTTCACGAATTTTCATGATGACCTCATTTCGCACCTGCTGATGGCAGGTCTGGGTGAGTGTCCGCCGGGGCCGGCGGCAAGCCGTTGTACGGCTTACTGTTGAGACTAGCTTTCGGCCACAAGGTTTAAAGTCCCTTGGTCGGATGCTTGTAAGAAGCGGCGCAGAGCGGCACTCTCTAGGTCATGCACTCGTTTCTAAGCCGTCCGGATTACTGCTGGGGAATTGCTGATGACCGATATTGATGCACGCTTGCGCGAAGACGTTCACCTGCTCGGAGAGCTGTTGGGCAATACGATTCGAGACCAGTACGGCGAGGCGTTCCTCGACAAGATCGAGCAGATTCGCAAGGGCGCCAAGGCCGATCGCCGAGGCTCGATGGATGCTGAACTGAGCGCCAGCCTCAATCAATTGAGCGAGGACGAATTGCTCCCGGTGGCGCGGGCGTTCAACCAGTTTCTCAATCTGGCGAACATCGCCGAGCAGTATCAGTTGATCCATCGGCGCGAAGAGTCGCAGCCGGCGCCGTTCGAATCTCGCGTGTTGCCGGAATTGCTCGCGCGTTTGCGCAACGAAGGCCACAGCGCCGAATCGCTGGCACGGCAATTGGCCCGACTGGAGATCGAACTGGTGCTGACCGCGCACCCGACCGAAGTGGCGCGACGCACGCTGATCCAGAAGTACGACGCGATCGCCGGGCAACTCGCCGCCCAAGATCATCGCGACCTGACCAGCGCCGAACGCGAGCAAATTCAAAACACCCTGCAACGGCTGATCGCCGAAGCCTGGCACACCGAAGAAATCCGCCGCACACGACCTACGCCGGTCGATGAAGCCAAGTGGGGTTTCGCGGTGATCGAACATTCGCTGTGGCAAGCGATTCCCAACCATATGCGCAAGGCCGACAAGGCCTTGTTTGAAGCGACCGGCCTGCGTCTGCCATTGGAAGCGGCGCCGATTCGCTTCGCGTCGTGGATGGGCGGCGACCGTGACGGCAACCCCAATGTCACCGCCGCAGTGACCCGCGAAGTGTTGCTGCTGGCGCGCTGGATGGCCGCCGATTTGTACCTGCGCGATGTCGATCATCTCGCTGCCGAGCTGTCGATGCAGCAGGCCAGCGATGCGCTCAAAGCCAAGGCGGGCGACAGCGCCGAACCGTACCGCGCAGTCCTTAAGCAACTGCGCGAACGCCTGCGTGCGACGCGCAACTGGGCACACGCCGCACTGACCGCGCCAACGCCTGCGCCGGCCGATGTGCTGAGCAACAATCGCGATCTGCTCGATCCGCTGGAACTGTGTTTCAACTCGCTGCACGAATGCGGCATGGGCGTGATCGCCGACGGCCCGTTACTCGATTGCCTGCGTCGCGCGGTGACGTTTGGCCTGTTCCTCGTGCGCCTCGATGTGCGTCAGGATTCGTCGCGGCACAGTTCGGCGATGACTGAAATCACCGACTACCTCGGCCTCGGTCGCTACGAAGATTGGGATGAAGAACAGCGCATCCGTTTCCTCACGCAAGAGCTGACTAATCGCCGGCCACTGCTGCCGGCGCACTTCAAACCGTCGGCCGACACTGCCGAAGTGCTCAACACCTGCAAGGAAATCGCCGCCGCACCGGGCGCTTCGCTCGGTTCCTACGTGATCTCCATGGCTGGCGCCGCTTCCGATGTGCTCGCCGTGCAACTGCTGCTCAAAGAGTCCGGCGTGTTGCGACCGATGCGTGTGGTGCCGCTGTTCGAAACCCTCGCCGACCTCGACAACGCCGGGCCGGTGATGGAGCGACTGTTGCTGTTGCCGGGCTACCGCGCACGGCTGCAAGGCCCGCAGGAAGTGATGATCGGTTACTCCGACTCGGCCAAGGACGCCGGCACCACGGCGGCCGCGTGGGCGCAATATCGTGCGCAGGAACGCTTGGTGGAAATCTGCCGTGAGCAGCAAGTTGAATTGCTGCTGTTTCACGGTCGCGGCGGCACCGTGGGTCGTGGCGGTGGCCCGGCGCACGCGGCGATTCTGTCGCAGCCACCGGGTTCGGTGGCGGGGCGGTTCCGTACCACCGAGCAGGGGGAAATGATTCGATTCAAATTCGGCCTGCCGGACATCGCCGAGCAAAACCTCAATCTGTATCTGGCAGCGGTGCTTGAAGCGACGTTGCTGCCACCGCCGCCACCGACGCCGGAATGGCGCCATCTGATGGACGAATTGGCGGCCGATGGCGTCAGTGCTTACCGTCAGGTGGTGCGAGAGAATCCGCAGTTCGTCGAGTATTTCCGTCAGTCGACACCGGAGCAGGAGTTGGGCCGTTTGCCGCTCGGCAGCCGTCCGGCGAAACGCCGTGCGGGCGGCATCGAAAGTTTGCGGGCGATTCCGTGGATCTTCGGCTGGACGCAAACGCGGCTGATGCTGCCGGCGTGGCTCGGCTGGGAATCGGCGTTGAGCAAAGCGCTGGAGCGCGGCGAAGGCGAGTTGCTCGGGCAGATGCGTGAGCAGTGGCCGTTCTTCCGCACGCGCATCGACATGCTGGAAATGGTGCTGGCCAAGGCCGACGCGGACATCGCGTTGTCCTACGACGAGCGTCTGGTCGAGGCGGATTTGCTGCCGTTGGGCGCGCAGTTACGCGACCTATTGTCGCAGGCGTGCGCGGTGGTGCTTGGTCTGACCGGTCAGTCGCAGCTGCTGGCGCATAGCCCGGACACCCTCGAATTCATCCGTCTGCGTAACACTTACCTCGACCCGCTACATCTATTGCAGGCCGAGTTACTGGCCCGTTCACGGCAGCAGAATGTCGAGCAGGGCAGCCCGGTGGAACAGGCGTTGCTGGTGTCTGTGGCGGGGATCGCCGCCGGTTTGCGCAACACCGGCTAACGATTTTGTGGCGACATGCGGCACCGGCCACAGGCGTCGGTTGCCGCTTTGCCTGACGGGTGAAAGTGCCGCCAGGCGACAGTTAATGATGGGGTTGCGACTTGGGTCACCGCGTCGCAGGGTCGCGGCGGGCGAAGGTTTCTCCGACTTTTGGCGTCTTGTGTGGGCGCAGCCTGCTGTGTATCTTGATCAGCCTTTGGCCGTTTCTGCGGCCACGTCCCGTATTTTCAGGATTCGTCCCAAGAGGCGAATCCTTTGTTTTGTAAAAGCTTTTTATAAAAAAATTGAGGAGCACATCTAATGCGCGTCATTCTGCTGGGAGCTCCCGGGGCCGGTAAAGGTACTCAGGCAAAGTTCATCACCGAAAAATTCGGCATTCCACAAATTTCCACCGGTGACATGCTGCGTGCAGCGGTCAAGGCCGGTACTCCGCTGGGCGTGCAAGCCAAGAGCATCATGGATGCCGGCGGTCTGGTGTCCGATGACCTGATCATCGCACTGGTCAAAGATCGTATCGCTCAGCCTGACTGCGCCAACGGCTTCCTGTTCGACGGCTTCCCGCGCACCATTCCGCAGGCGGAAGCACTGGTTACTGCCGGCGTCGAGCTGGACGCTGTGGTTGAAATCGCTGTTGAAGACGAAGAAATCGTTCAACGCATCGCCGGTCGTCGTGTTCACGAAGCCAGCGGCCGCGTTTACCACATCGTCTACAACCCGCCGAAAATCGCTGGCAAAGACGACATCACCGGCGAAGAGCTGGTACAGCGCAAGGACGACACCGAAGAAACCGTGCGTCATCGCCTGTCGGTTTACCACTCGCAGACCAAGCCGCTGGTGGAGTTCTATCAGAACCTGTCCGCCAAAAATGCTGGCAAGCCGAAGTACAGCCACATTCCAGGCGTAGGTTCGGTTGATGCAATCACCGCCAAGGTGCTGGCAGCGCTGAGCTGAAAAGTCTGAATCGCAGCATCATCCACGGCCCGCTTGCGGGCCGTAGTTGTTTATACTGACGCACTTTTTCCCACCCCTGTTTTGGAAACATCGATGAGCACCTTGCTGGCCCTGGACACCGCGACTGAAGCTTGCTCCGTTGCCTTGCTGCATGACGGCAAGGTCACGAGCCATTACGAGGTGATCCCGCGCCTGCACGCGCAGAAGCTGCTGCCGATGATTCAGCAACTGCTGGCCGACGCTGGCACAACGTTGCAAGCGGTCGATGCGATCGCTTTCGGTCGCGGGCCGGGTGCGTTTACCGGTGTGCGGATTGCCATTGGTGTCGTGCAGGGCCTGGCGTTTGCGCTGGATCGCCCGGTGTTGCCGGTGTCCAATCTGGCGGTGCTGGCGCAGCGTGCGTTGCGTGAACATGGTGTGAGCCAGGTCGCTGCGGCCATCGATGCGCGCATGGATGAAGTGTATTGGGGCTGCTACCGCGAGACGGCGGGGGAGATGCGTCTGGTCGGCGCCGAAGCGGTGCTGCCGCCGGAAGTGGTCGCGCTGCCGGCGGATGCCAGTGGCGACTGGTTCGGTGCCGGCACCGGTTGGGGCTATGCCGAGCGTATTGCCGTCAATCTGACTGGCTCGGATGCGGGCATGCTTCCTCACGCTGAAGACTTGCTGACGCTGGCGCGCTTCGCTTGGGAGCGCGGCGAGTCGATCCCGGCAGATGACGCACAACCGGTTTACCTGCGCGACAAAGTCGCCACCCCCAAGGCTCGCTGAGCCTTTAAAAGATCGCAGCCTTCGGCAGCTCCTACAGGGATCACATTCCAACTGTAGGAGCTGCCGAAGGCTGCGATCTTTTGATTTTCAAAACACCAATCGTCAGTTTCCACCCCCTCGCTTTAAACCTTTTGCGCTTTATGTGTTCTAGTTATCACTCGGCAGTTTGCTAAGTCGGCCCGGTGCCGCTAAATTGCCATCATCGATACCGAGCATGAATTTATGCGTATAGACGGCCTCTCCTCTCAGTCCTATCCCATCAAGCGCAAGCCTCGCAAAGGCAATGTGACGGTGGATGAATCCGTCGACGATATCGACGGCGAGCTGGAATTCCCGACTGAAGAGCAACTGGCCGCACGTGCTGCCGCCAAAGCCACCGCGCAACGCCTGAGCAATCTGCCCGCCCGCCAACAAGACATGATTTACCACCGCGCCATGAGCAAAAGCGTAGCGATGGCCCTCGCCAGCTACCTGAGCACCGCCGGTTTTGTCGATTGGGATGCAGACGTGCTGGGCCTCGATCTGTACATCTGATGGATTTGCCTTACTACCTCGGTTGCCCGTCCTGGAGCGAAAACGCCTGGCGCGAGTATCTCTACCCGGTAGACGCAAAAACCTCTGACTTCCTCGGTCTCTATTCTCAAGTGTTCAACGCCGTCGAAGGCAATACGACCTTCTACGCCAGCCCGTCGCCGGCCACCGTGCAGCGTTGGGCCGAGGTCATGCCCGAACATTTTCGCTTCACCGCCAAATTCCCCGGCGACATCAGCCACAGCGGCGACTTGCGCGAGCAACTGACCGCCGCCGAAACCTTCCTGCAATTACTCAAACCCCTCGGTCAGCGTGTTTCGCCGTTGTGGCTGCAATTGTCGAAAAGCTTCACGCCGCATCGGCTGCCGGAACTGGCGGCGTTCATCGATGCGCTGGATTGCCCGCTGGCGGTGGAAGTGCGGCATGAACAGTTCTTCGCCAAGGGTGAGAGCGAACGTTTGCTCAATCGCTTGCTGCTCGACCGTGGCGTCGAGCGCATCTGCCTCGATCCGCGTGCGCTGTTCAGTTGCCTGTCGACCGAATCCTCGGTGATCCACGCGCAATCAAAAAAGCCCCGCGTGCCGACGCGCCCGGCGGCGTTCACGCAATTCCCGCAGGTGCGCTTCATCGGCCATCCCGAGCTTGAGGCCAACGACACCTTCCTCGTGCCGTGGGTGGCGAAAATCGCCGAGTGGATCGAAGAGGGGCGCACGCCGTACATCTTCCTGCACACCGCCGACAACCTGTTGGCGGCGAAGCTGGCGCAACGTTTTCACGCACAATTGATGCAACGTTTGCCTGGCCTGCCACCGCTGCCTGAGCTATACAGAGAACCCGCCGCCGAGCAACTTGGCCTGCTCTGAGGCGGATTCGTTTTCCTGCCCGGGAGCCAGCCGATGGACGCCTCAGACCTTCAAGCACAAACCCGTAAAGCCCACGCCTTCAAAGCGCTGCATGAGCGTGCGCAAGTCTTCGTCATTCCCAATCCGTGGGATGCCGGCTCGGCGAAGATGCTCGCCAGCCTCGGCTATCAGGCCTTGGCCACGACCAGTGCCGGTTATGCGTTTTCCCAGGGCAAGGCCGATGGCGCGTTGAGTCTTGAAGAGACCTTGGCCAACGTCCGCGCGATTGTCGCTGCGACCGATTTACCGGTGGCGGTGGATCTGGAAAACGGCTTTTCTGATGACCCGACCGAGTCCGCGAAAAGCTTGTTGCGTGCCGCCGAAGCGGGCGCGGTCGGTGGTTCGATCGAAGACGCGACGGGCCGCCCGGATGCGCCGATCTATTGTTTTGAACATGCCGTGGCGCGCATCGAAGCCGCTGTCACGGCCGTGCGCACGCTGCCATTTCCTTTCATCCTCACCGCGCGTGCGGAGAACTATCTGCACGGCAATCCTGACCTCGATGACACCATTCGCCGCTTGAAAGCCTTCGCCGACGCTGGCGCCGACGTGCTGTACGCGCCGGGTTTACGCAACGCCGAAGAAGTGCTGGCGGTGGTACGTGCGGTGGCGCCGAAACCGGTCAACGTGTTGATGTCCGGCGGTTTGAAACTGACCGTGCAGGAATTGCAGGACATGGGCGTACGCCGCATCAGCACCGGTTCGGCATTGGCGCTGGCGGCGTTCGGCGAGTTCTTCCGCGCCGCTGAAGAAATTCAGCAGTCCGGCACGTTCGGCTTCACCTCGCAATCGATGCCGTACGGCAAAGCCAATCAGTTCTTCAAAGGCTGAACATGGGGCGATGGATATTTTGCCTGGTGCTGTTGATGATCGGCGGTGCCGCGTTCAGTGTCTGGCGCGGCTGGTTGCAGTTGCCGCCGCAATGGAATCCTTGGGCGCCGCTGGACGTGAAAGCCGCGCCTAATTGGCTCACCGGTTACAAGTTGATGCGCTTGCGCAGTGATCCAGAACTTTGCGCTCAAGCGTTGAGCAGTTCAGATCTGCGCGTCACCCGGCAATCCGACAGCCCCGACGCCAAGTGCCCGCTGATCGGCGCTTTGCGCGTGCAGGGCGGTGAGGTGGCGCTGAGCAGCAGTTTCCTCGCCAGTTGTCCGCTGGCGGTCGCCTACGCGATGTTTGAACACCACACGTTGCAACCGGCAGCTCAATCAATCTATGGCCAGAAGGTCACGCGCCTCGACCACCTCGGCAGCTTCGCCTGCCGCAATGTCTACAACCGCGAGAGCGGCGCACTCAGTCGTCATGCCAGCGCCGATGCGCTGGACATCGCCGGCTTTCGTCTGGCCGACGGCCGCAGCATCAGCGTGCTCAAGGACTGGCCCAAGCAAAATCAGGACGCGAAATTTCTACGGCAGGTGCGCGACGGCGCCTGCGAAGCGTTCAGTGTGGTGTTGAGTCCGGATTACAACGCTGCCCATCGCAATCACTTTCATGTCGATGTCGGGCGCTGGAGCGTGTGTCGCTAGAGGTTACGCGGCGAGGCGCAGGTTCTGCAGAACGATCGGGCGTGCCCAACCGTTATCGAAGTCCAGCGCCTTCTGTTGCTCGACGATTTCTTCCGGCGGGAATGGCGGATATGGTTTCTGCATCAGGTCGAGGTCGAACTCGGCAATCGGCAGGTACAGCGGCTTTTTCTGCGGCGCCGGGCCCGGTTCTGGCATTGGCTGGCCGTTGTTGATAACCACAGGGCGAACCCAGCTGCTGTCAAAATCCTGCTGCTCTTGCTGCGCTTTCAGTTCTTCTGCCGGGAACGGTGGGAACGGCTTGTCGAGCAGATCGGTTTCGAATTCGGCGATCGGCAGGAACAGCGGCTCCGGCGGACGCACTTGAGTTTCCACCACGTCGCATTCGCGCTGGCTGACGATGTGCGCGTGCAGGTCGCTGCCGACGGTCGGCTCTTCGCTGCTGCTCAGGTCAACCGGTGGAAACGTGCCGCAGGCCGGCACCACATCACTCGTCTGCTCGGCCAGCGCCTGGGCAAAAAAATCCTGCCACAGGTGACTGACGCCGCTCAGTGCTTGAGTGTTTTGACGGCTAAAGTCGCCATGGGGCGAAATGTAGCCAATCGATGTGGGAAGAATGCCTGACATTTTTTTCGGTTGACGCTCAGCTCTGGCAAAATGCGCGTTGAATGAGTTATCGGCGGTTTTTGCCGCTCCTTGAATTTTTGAGCGTGTTTTCCATGATTGAGCAACCCGCGGCCTGCCGCATCCATGTCGAAGCCCTCGGCGCGACGTTTGAAGCGCAAGCTGCGCAGTGGGCCGAGCGTCTCGGTCTGCCGCGCGAGGTGGCTGACGGCGAGTTCGCCTTGCAGGTCGGCGAGCAGGGTTTACAGCTGCAACAGCTGGGCCCGGACGCACCGGGGCCGGTGCGCGTCGACTTCGTTGAGGGCGGCGCGGCGCATCGGCGTTTGTACGGTGGCGGCAGCGGGCAGATGATCGCCAAGGCTGTCGGCGTCGCGCAAGGCGTGCGCCCGCGCGTTCTGGATGCGACGGCGGGGTTGGGCAAGGATGCGTTTGTGCTGGCCAGTCTGGGTTGCGAGATGAGCCTGATCGAGCGCCAGCCGCTGATCGGCGCGCTGTTGGAGGATGGGCTGGCGCGTGGTGCGGAAGATTTCGAAGTAGCGCCAATCGTGGCGCGGATGAAGTTGCTCAAGGGCAATTCCATCGAGGTCATGCAGAACTGGGAAGGTGAGGCGCCGCAGGTGATTTATCTCGACCCGATGTTTCCGCACCGCGAGAAGACCGCGCTGGTGAAGAAAGAGATGCGTCTGTTCCGGCCGCTGGTGGGCGATGATCCGGATGCGCCGGCGCTGTTGCAGGCTGCGCTGGCACTGGCGACGCACCGGGTGGTGGTCAAACGACCGCGCAAGGCGCCGTGCATTGAAGGGCCGAAACCGAGCCATGCGCTGGATGGCAAATCGAGCCGCTACGACATCTACCCGAAGAAAGCGCTCAAGCCTTAAAACCGCGTCGCCCCTATCGCGAGCAGGCTCACTCCTACAATTGATCTGTGGTGCACACAAATCCACTGTAGGAGTGAGCCTGCTCGCGATAGGGCCAGCCCAAACAGCGCAAAAGCTAAGGTTTGTAAGCGCGCATAAACAACCCCACCACTTCCTCAATATGGCTCTCCGCAGCCTCTTCGCTCAACGGCTCCCCGCAACCAAACATCAGCCGGAAATTCCCCGCGCCTTTGATCAGGCAAAAGAAATGCTCGGCCGCATTGCGCGGCAGATCAATGTTCAGCGCGCCGCTCTCATGGATGCGCGTCAGCAAGCGCTCCATCCCTTGCACCATGCGCTGTGGGCCGGCCTCGAAGAAGATCAGCGACAGCTTCGGATCCTGCACCCCCAGCGCCATGATCAGACGATGAAGGTTCACCGATTCATCGCTGTTGATCAGGTGATGAAAGCCTCGGGCAATGTTCAGCAACACATTTTCCACGGCGATGCCTTCCGGCAATTCGAAGATCAGTGTGGGTAATTGCTCCTCGCATTTGGCCATCACGGCGGCGGAGAACAGCGTCTCCTTGTCGTTGAAATGGCTGTAAACCGTCAGCTTCGACACGCCAGCCTCACTGGCGACCGCGTCCATGCTGGTGTTGGCATAGCCATGACTCAGAAACAGAATTTTCGCCGCGTCGAGGATCGCCTGGCGTTTGGCCAGATCCTTGGGACGGCCCGGGCCGTTTGGAGCTGAAAGATTGTTCGACATTCTTCGCTTTTAATACTGGACTGGTGAGTTTGCTATTAATAACATACCCGCCAGTATAATTATTCCAAGCACCATTAGCGAAAGGTCCGTCACCATGTTCCGCCATGCGTTGTCCTGTGCGTTGCCAGCGAGTCTGGCGTTCCTTTTGTCAGCGTGCGGTCAGGAAGAAGTGACGCAAGTCACCGTGCGACCGGCCATGGTGGTGCAGCCAGAGCCTTCGGCGCAGGCGATGGAAAGTTATCCGGGCGAGGTGCGCGCCCGCTACGAACCTGATCTGGCATTCCGCATTGGTGGCAAAGTCAGCCGACGACTGGTCGATGAAGGTCAGCGCGTGAAGGCCGATCAACCGCTCGCCGAGCTCGATCCGCAAGACGTGCGCCTGCAACTGGAAGCCACCCGTGCGCAAGTCGCTGCCGCCGAAGCCAATCTCAATCTGGTGCGCGCCGAGCGCGATCGCTACAAGACCCTTATGGATCGGCAGATGGTCAGCCGCTCGGCTTACGACAATGCCGAAAACCTTTACCGCTCAGGTGAAGCCCGCCTCAAACAAATTAAAGCTGAATTCAACGTCTCGACCAATCAGGCCAGTTACGCGGTGCTGCGTGCGCCGCAGGACGGCGTGGTGGCCAAGCGTTCGGTGGAAGTCGGGCAAGTGGTTGCCGCCGGACAGACCGTTTACACCCTCGCCACCGACGGCGAGCGTGAGGTGTTGATCAGCCTGCCCGAGCAAAGCTTCGGCCGCTTCAAGGTCGGTCAGCCAGTGTCCGTCGAATTGTGGACGCAGCAGAATCAGCGGTTCGCCGGACAAATTCGCGAACTGTCGCCCGCCGCCGATCCACGCTCGCGCACCTTTGCCGCGCGCATTTCGTTCACCGCCGGCAAAGTCCCGGCCGAACTGGGCCAGAGCGCTCGTGTGTTTGTGCAATCGGCCGATGCCGTGTCGCTGGCGGTGCCGCTCTCGGCACTCACCGCTGAAAACGGTGCGACCTACGTCTGGGTGGTCAACGGCAATAACACGTTGAAGAAAACCCCGGTGCGCGTCGGCCCGTTCGGCGAAAAAACCGTGCCGGTGCTTGAAGGCTTGAACGCCAACGACTGGGTGGTGGCGGCCGGCGTACATGTGCTTTTGGAAGGTCAGCAGGTGCGTCCGGTGGATCGCTCCAACCGTGTGGTCAATCTGGCGGACAAGGAGTAAGTCCCGATGCGCTTCAACCTCTCCGAATGGGCGCTGCGTAATCGCCAGATCGTACTGTTCCTGATGCTTTTGCTGGCCATCGTCGGCGCGTTGTCCTACACCAAACTCGGCCAGAGTGAAGACCCGCCGTTCACCTTCAAAGCCATGGTCATTCAGACCCGCTGGCCGGGTGCGACCGCGCAGGAGGTCTCGCGCCAGGTCACCGAACGCATTGAAAAGAAACTGATGGAAACCGGTGAGTACGAACGCATCGTCTCGTTCTCACGCCCCGGTGAATCGCAGGTCACGTTTATCGCCCGCGACTCGATGCATTCCAAGGAAATCCCCGACCTCTGGTACCAGGTGCGCAAGAAGGTCGCCGACATCCGCCACACGTTGCCGCCGGATATTCAGGGGCCGTTTTTCAACGATGAATTCGGCACCACGTTCGGCAATATCTACGCGCTGACCGGTGATGGCTTCGATTACGCGGTGCTCAAGGATTACGCCGACCGCATCCAGATCCAGCTGCAACGGGTCAAGGATGTCGGCAAGGTCGACTTGCTCGGTTTGCAGGACGAAAAAATCTGGGTCGAGTTATCCAACGTCAAACTGGCGACCCTCGGTTTGCCGTTGGCGGCGGTGCAACAGGCACTGCAAGAGCAGAATGCGGTTTCGACTGCGGGATTCTTTGAAACTGGCAGTGAGCGATTGCAGCTACGGGTGTCGGGGAATTTTCAGACAGTCGATGAGATAAGAAACTTCCCGATCCGTGTCGGTGATCGTACGTTCCGCATCTCCGATGTCGCCGATGTGCGCCGTGGTTTCAACGATCCACCGGCACCGCGCATGCGCTTCATGGGCGAAGACGCGATTGGTCTGGCCGTGGCGATGAAGGACGGCGGCGACATTCTGGTGCTCGGTAAAGCACTGGAAGTGGAGTTCTCGCGGATCCAGAAAAACCTTCCGGCCGGCATGCAATTGCGCAAGGTTTCCGACCAGCCAGCGGCAGTGAAAACCGGGGTCGGCGAGTTCGTCCAGGTGTTGGTCGAAGCGCTGGCAATTGTCTTGCTGGTGAGCTTCTTCTCCCTCGGCGTGCGCACCGGCATGGTCGTGGCGCTGACCATTCCGCTGGTGTTGGCGATGACCTTCGCCTGCATGTATTACCTGAACATCGGTCTGCACAAGATTTCCCTCGGCGCGTTGGTATTGGCGCTGGGTCTGCTGGTGGACGACGCGATCATCGCCGTGGAAATGATGGCGATCAAAATGGAGCAGGGTTTCGATCGCATCCGCGCGGCGAGTTATGCCTGGACCAGCACCGCGTTTCCGATGCTCACCGGTACGTTGATCACCGCTGCCGGGTTCCTGCCGATTGCCACTGCGCAGTCGGGCACCGGCGAATACACCCGATCAATCTTTCAGGTGGTGACCATCGCGCTGCTCGCTTCGTGGGTGGCGGCGGTGATGTTCGTGCCGTATCTGGGGGAAAAACTCCTGCCGGATCTGGCGAAAATTCACGCCGCCAAACACGGCACGGGCGATGGTCAGCCGGATCCGTATGGCACGCCGTTTTATCAGCGTGTTCGGCGGCTGGTCGAGTGGTGTGTGGTGCACCGTAAAACCGTGATCGTGCTGACGGTGGGGCTGTTTATCGCTTCGGTAATGTTGTTCCGTTACGTTCCACAGCAGTTCTTCCCGGCCTCCAATCGACTGGAATTGATGGTCGATCTGAAACTGGCCGAAGGCGCATCGCTGGCCAATACCACCGGTGAGGTCAAACGCCTGGAAGCGATGCTCAAGGATCACGCCGGCATCGATAATTATGTGGCGTATATCGGCACCGGTTCGCCGCGTTTTTATCTGCCGCTGGATCAGCAGTTGCCGGCGGCGAGCTTCGCACAGTTTGTGGTGTTGGCGAAAACCATCGAGGAACGTGAGGCGCTGCGCAGCTGGTTGATCAGCACATTGAACGAGCAATTCCCGGCGATGCGTTCGCGGGTCACGCGTCTGGAGAATGGCCCGCCGGTAGGTTACCCGGTGCAGTTCCGTGTCACCGGCGAACACATCGAAGAAGTCCGTGCGCTGGCGCGCAAAGTCGCGACCAAGGTTCGCGAGAATCCGTATGTGGTCAATGTGCATCTGGATTGGGAGGAACCGAGCAAAGTCGTGTACCTGAACATCGATCAGGATCGTGCCCGGGCGCTCGGTGTGAGCACGGCCAATCTGGCGAAGTTTCTGCAGAGTTCGCTGACCGGCGCGAGTGTCAGCCAGTACCGCGAAGACAACGAGTTGATCGAGATTCTGCTGCGCGGCACGGTGCATGAGCGCACCGAGTTGTCGTTGCTGCCGAGTCTGGCGGTGCCGACGGACAACGGCCGCAGTGTCGCGTTGTCGCAGGTCGCGACGCTGGAATATGGTTTTGAGGAAGGGATTATCTGGCACCGCAATCGGTTGCCGACGGTAACGGTGCGCGCGGACATTTATGGCAAGGAGCAGCCGGCGACGTTGATCAAGCAGATCATGCCGACGCTCGATCCGATTCGCGCGGAGTTGCCGGATGGGTATTTGCTGGATGTCGGCGGCACGGTGGAGGATTCCGAGCGTGGGCAGAAGTCGGTGAATGCCGGGGTGCCGATGTTTATCGTGGTGGTGCTGACGTTGCTGATGGTGCAGTTGCGCAGTTTTTCGCGCACGGCGATGGTGTTTTTGACGGCGCCGCTGGGGTTGATCGGGGTGGTGCTGTTTTTGATGGTGTTCCGTCAGCCGTTCGGGTTTGTGGCGATGTTGGGGACGATTGCGTTGTCGGGGATGATCATGCGCAATTCGGTGATTCTGGTGGATCAGATTGAGCAGGATATCAAGTCGGGGCTTGGGCCTTGGCAGGCGATTATCGAGGCGACGGTGCGGCGGTTTCGGCCGATTGTGTTGACGGCGTTGGCGGCGGTGTTGGCGATGATTCCGTTGTCGCGCAGTGTGTTTTTTGGGCCGATGGCGGTGGCGATCATGGGCGGGTTGATTGTTGCTACGGCTTTGACGCTGTTGTTTTTGCCGGCGTTGTATGCGGCTTGGTTCAGGGTTCGGCGGGAGGCCGTTTGAGCTTGGCGGCCTTTGGGCCGACCATGCTCTTGGGGTTTTGGGTGAATATCCTTTTTTGGTGGTGTGGCTGATTGTGGTTTCGCCCTTACGGCGAGTCCCTTTGGCAAACGCCCCAAAGGAACCAAAGGTCTGTGCCCTGACGTCCGGCCCTCGCTAAGGCTCGGGTTCCTTCGTTCCGGGTTCATCCGGGGGCATCGCCTACGGTTTGCTTCGCTGCACCTCCTCTCGATGCTTTCCCCGTATGAATCCCTCCACTCAGCCTCCCGACGGGCTCTAAGATCAAAATCAAAAGCAGGCGAGCTGACACTCGGCCTAGTGGTTGGCGTGGGTGCGCCACGATTTCATGTAGGAGCTGCCGAAGGCTGCGATCTTTTGATCCTGCTTTTGTAGGAGCAGAGCTTGCTCGCGAAGGCGCCCTTCCAGCCAACCTGTTTCTGCCCGGATGTACACGATCCAATTGTAGGAGTGAGCCTGCTCGCGATAACGGCCTGCCAGCCAACCATGCTCTGTCTGATTCAACACCATCCAACTGTGGGAGCGAGCCTGCTCGCGAAGGCGGCCTGACATCCGACCAATTTCTGCCTGAATTGCCTCTATTTCCTTCCTACATCTTTTTCAGAAACCTCCGATATTGAGCCTGTCCCCCCTCGGGTGTTGTACTCCAGCGTCTGTTTTCAACTGCCTCGAGTTCACCCTTTCATGAAAAACCCACCCGTCTTCAAAGGCCGATCCGATCCCGTGTTCAATCTTCTGCTGCGCTCGCCGCACAAGCAGCGTCTGGCGGATTATCTGGCGTTGCTCAAGCCGCTGGATGATCAGGGCCGTTATCTGCCTTTCGAGGCGTTGCGTTATCGCTGGGCGTCCGGGCTGGATGTGAAGCTGTGTTGGGCGTTGGTCAAGAAGGCGCGGGTGGCGCAGTACGTCAATCTGTTGCCGTTGGGCGAGCCGGTGCAGTGGGGCAAATATGTGCTGACGCCGTTGGCGCAGATCACGTTGTCGTTGGTGGATCGGCAGACGACTTTTGCCGCTCTGGATTACATGACTCGGCAAATTGGAGAGCAGGCGCATTGCAGTTATTTGCTTAATGATTTGATCGAGGATGAGGCCATCGCCAGTAGTCAGTTAGAGGGCGCGGCGGCGACTACGCGTGTGGCCAAGGACATGCTCAGGCATCGGCGTCAGCCGCGTACGCCGGATGAGCGGATGGTGATGGGCAACTACAGGATGATGAATTTCGCGTGGGAGAAACGCGATGAGCCCATGAGTGTGGATTTGATCGCTGCGATGCATCGGGTGGGGGTGGAGGGGATTGCTGACGAGGATTATTCTCCGGGCGTTTTCCGGGCGAATGATGAGGTGGTTGTTCAGGACGGCGCGGGCAATACGGTGCATCGTCCTCCGCCCTCTGCCGGGTTGGTCTTGCGGCTAGAAAGGTTGTCGAACTGGATCAATTTGCCTGAGGGATCACCTCAGGAGAAGGGTTATGTGCATCCGCTGATCAAGGCGATCACGCTGCATTTTGCCTTGGGTTACGAGCATCCCTTTCGCGACGGTAACGGGCGGGTTGCGCGGGCGTTGTTTTACTGGTTCATGTTCAAGAATGAGTTTGCGGCGTTTCGTTACATTGCGATCAGTTTGCTGTTGCGCAATGCGCCGGTGAAGTATGGGCGCTCTTATTTGCATAGCGAAGCGGATGAGCTGGATCTGACGTACTTCATCGAGTTTCAGTGTTCGGTGATTCAGCGAGCGGTAAGCCGGTTCACGGACGTGTACCGCAAGAGCGTGGTCTACAAGACCCATGCAGCCTGACAGAAAACCCTGTAGGAGCTGCCGAAGGCTGCGATCTTTTGATCTTCAATGCTCGACAGCAAAGACAAGATCAAAAGATCGCAGCCTGCGGCAGCACCTACATGGGACGTTACAACGTGCCGAAGACTTTCTTCGCCAGACTCGTCGCCGCAGCGGCCGGGTTCTGGCGGATGGTTTCTTCTTGTTTGCCAATCATTTCGAACAAGCCGTTCAGTGCCTGTTCGGTGACGTAGTTTTCGACATTCGCGCTTTTCGCATCGACCACACCGAACGCTGCGGCCTGGCCGGCGAACGAGTTGTACTTCTGCGCCACGCCGACTTTGTCGGTCGCCTGTTTGACGATCGGCAGGAACTTGGCGCGGATTTGTTCGCGGCTGGATTTGTCGAGGTATTGCGTGGCTGAATCCTGGCCGCCGCTGAGGATGCCTTTGGCGTCGGCGACGCTCATTTTTTTCACGGCGTCGACGAGGATTGGCTGGGCTTGGGTCACGGCACTTTCCGCCGCTTTGTTCATCGCGGTTTCGAGTTCTTCAACCTGGGCGCCCATGCCGAAGGCTTTCATTTTGCTGGCGGCTTTGCCGAGTTTGCCCGGAAGTTCGATTTTCACCTCGGGGTTGTTGCTGAAGCCGCCCGGAGTGCCCAGTTGTTTGACGGCGATTTGCGCGCCTTGGGTCAGGGCATCCTTGAGGCCGCCGGTGGCGTCTTGTTGGGACAGGTCGCTGAGTGACAGGGCCAGAGCGTTGGCGCTGATCATCAGGCCGGCGCAGAGGCCGGCGAAGCGAAGGGTAGGGCGGAGCATGGCGGCTTCCTTGTTGCAGAAAGTGGTGGCGGAGAATGAATTAACGAATCGCGTCGACGCGGATTTTCAGCGGCTGCGGGTCGTTGCCGTCGAGTTGCACGGCGTGGTTTTCGGTGGTGATGAACATCAGCTCGCCGTTGACTTCGATACGCGCGCTGACCGAATAACGGTGGCCGGGTTTGACCTGCGCCGGATCGTAGCTCAAGTGGAAGGGCAGTGGCACCTGGCCTTTGATCGGGCCTTTCTGCTCGTCGAGCACGACCGCCGGGGCGTCGGCGAGGGAAACGTCTTGCAGGCTCACGCTCAGGGTCGCGCTCGGTGGCAGGGCGATGCGTTGCAGGTAGAACACTTCGCCATCGAGACTGGCCTTGCCGGCGGGGGTGGTCGATTGGCAGGCGCTCAACAGCGTAGCGGCGGCGAGAAGGGTGAGTTTTTTCATCGGAACCTCTAATACTTTTGCGCCGGAAGAATCCCGGCGCCGAAGAGAAATCTAGCGGATTTTGCCATCAACGTCAGTGAACAAACGTAATGGTTTCTCCAGCCACTGCGAGATCCACTGCGATAGCCGCGAACTCAACGTAGGCGAAACCGGCGCAAGTTCGACATGCCACGGCGTGACTGCAATGGATTGGTGATAGCGGTTTTCCACACCGCTTAACGCATAGCGCTTGCCGGGTATGACGCTGTCTGGATCGTATTGCAGATAAAACGAAGCGGCGCTTCGTTCATCTTGAGTGACGCGGGTAAGTTGGGTATTCGGGTCATCAGCATCGTGCAGACTGATCGTCACGGCTTCATGTTCAGCAACGACACTGGGCTCCTGAGCTTCCACATACAGAAAGCCGATCGGACTTAGATGCAGCGTCTGCCGGTGCGGGGCTGTGTTGACGATAACGAAGTAGTCCAGCGCCACCAGCAATGGCTGTTGGTCATGGAACATCTGAACGTTGATCTGATACTTCACGCCGACATCGCTGTACTGATGCGGAAATGAGAACTTCCAGTCGACATCAAAGACTGACGAGTGCCGCCAGTCTTTAATGTTGATCGGAGAAGTGGAGTTAACCACTTTGACGCTGACCACCGTTTCATTCTCACCGCCCACGGGGGCGCGGAAGTTAGCGGGTAAACGGAAGTCGACGGTGACGATGGGAGTTGGTTCGTGCAGCAGGCTCATCTCGATATCCTTATCGCGATTTTTAAAGTGAGCCTATTTATCCACGAATCAACTAACGGGAGAACCCGGCGGGCTCTCCGTTAGTTATCGGCAAGTTTCAGCCTTCGGCGGTTACCGCGCTTTCAGCCGCATCTTCACTGCGATGCAGCGCAACCTGGCGGATCGACAAACGAATGTCCGCTGGCAGTACGCGCTTGGCCGCACCTTCGGCCAATTCACCGAGCAGTTCGTGGTAGCTGAGCTTGCCGGCCTCGTCGCGACGCAGCACGTCAAGGTCGAGCAAGGTCTGGATGAAGTGACGGAACAGGCTCTTGTCGAAAAACTCCGGGGCGTTGAGGCCGTGGAGGATCGACAGGCGCTGGGCCATGACGGTGCAGAGGTCTTCCAGTTCTTCGGCGCTGATGCTGTTCTGGCCGCTGTTGAGCAGCAAGGACACGGTCATGTAGAAACGCTGCAAGGTCTGCGCGATGCTTTTCGACAGCAATGTCAGCAACACAAAATGCCGCGAACTTGGCGCCGGACGCAGGTAGACGTCTTTCTCGAAACGCAGCAGACCTTGCTCGACGAATGCTTCCAGCCACTGATCGACCACGGCATCCAGTTCGTCCAGCGACCAGCGAATGAACAGCTCCGATTGCAAGTACGGATACAGCGCGCGGGTGTAGCGCAGGATCTGTTCGCGGCTCATGCGCGAGGCGCTCTGGAAGAAACTCGCGAGCAGCGCCGGCAGGGCGAAGATGTGCAACACGTTGTTGCGGTAGTAAGTCATCAGGACGGCGTTCTGCTCGTCGAGATAGAGAATCTTGCCCAGCGCATCGTTCTGCTCGGACAGCAGATCCATGTCCTTCACGTGCTCGATCAAGGCACGGCCATCGCCTTCCGGCAGCGTGGTGTGTGGCGAGTACGGGACTTTGCGCAGCAGCGCCAGATACAGATCCAGCACCCGCGCCATCGCCCGATCGTCCAGCGCCAGGCGCGTGGTCGACAGCAATGCCAGCGCCACCAGATTGACCGGGTTGATCGCCGCCGCTTCGTTCAGATGCTGCGCGACTTTCTCGCCGAGACGATTGGTGGTCTCGTTGAGCCACGCCGGTTTGAACTGTGGGCCGAGTTCCTGTTGGCGCCAGTCCGGTTGCTCGGCATCGAGGAATTCGGCGAGTTTGATCGGCTCGCCGAAGTTGACGGCGACCTGACCGAAGCGCTGCTTCAGCGCACCGATGACTTTGAAGATGTCGAAGATTGATTCTTTCTTCTTGCTCGCGCCGCGCAATTCGCCGAGGTAGGTACGCCCCTCCAGCACGCGCTCGTAGCCGATGTACACCGGTACAAACACGATCGGCATGCGCGACGAACGCAGGAAGCTGCGCATCGTAATGGCGAGCATGCCGGTTTTCGGTTGCAGCATGCGTCCGGTGCGCGAGCGGCCGCCCTCGACGAAGTACTCGACCGGGAAGCCTTTGGTGAACAGGGTGTGCAGGTATTCGTTGAACACCGAGGTGTACAGCGGATTGCCCTTGAACGTGCGGCGCATGAAGAACGCGCCGCCACGCCGCAGCAGGCTGCCGATCACCGGCATGTTGAGGTTGATCCCGGCAGCGATGTGCGGCGGGGTCAGGCCGTTGCGGAACAGTAAGTACGAGAGCAGCAGATAGTCGATGTGGCTGCGATGGCACGGCACGTAGATCACTTCGTGACCCTGCGCGACTTTCTGCACGCCTTCGATGTGGTTGACCTTGATGCCGTCGTAAATCTTGTTCCAGAACCAGCTCAGCACCACTTCGAGGAAACGGATCGCGGTGTAGGTGTAGTCCGAGGCGATCTCGTTGCCGTAGCGCAGGGCCTGGGCCTTGGCTTTTTCCGCGGAGATGTTTTCGCGCTCGGCCTCGTCGAGGATCGCTTGCTTGACCAATGGCTGATTGAGCAGGCCTTTGACCAGGTTGCGACGGTGGGAAATGTCCGGGCCGATCACCGCTGCTTTCAGATTGCGGAAGTGCACGCGCAGGATCCGCTGGGCCATGCGCACGGTGCGTTCGTGACCCTTGTTGTGGTCGATCAGCTCGCGCAGGTGAATCGGTGCGGAGAATTGCACACGAGTTTTGCGGCCGAGGACGATGATGCTCAGCAAGCGACGCAGACGTCCGGTAACCGCCCAGCTGTCGGCAAACAGCAGCTTCCACGGACTGTTTTCGCTGTCCGGCGATTGGCCCCAGAACACGCTGACCGGAATGATTTGCGCGTCTTCGGCAGCGTTCTGGGTGAGGGCGCTGACGAGGCGAGTCAGTGTCGGCGGTGCGCCGCGTTTGTCCTGACGACCGAGCCAGTCCGGATCCGGCGTCAGGTAGAAAAACGCCGCTGGTTCAATCAGCGAGCCCACCGACACCGGCAGCACCGGACGCGGCAGGCCGGCCTTGGTGCACTCAGTGTCGAGCACGGCCAGATCGGTCAGCGAAGGGTTTTGCAGGACGTAGAACACCGGACGACTGCGGTCGAGGTTGAGGGTGAACGACGACTGATTGATCGTCTCCGAGCGAACCCAGAGATACAACAGTCGGCGCAGGGTGCCAAACACAAGACGGCGGAACGGGGAACGGGTCATACGGCTTCTGCGTGAGTGAATAAAACCGAGCGTTTGCTCGGGCGGTCGATAGTGTGCCGTATTGGACGAAAATCGGCAAAAAAGCGGCGAAGTAATCTCCTGTTGAGACTTTTCGCACCTGTCATATACTCGGCGGTCTGTCGCCGGGGCCCTTTTATGGACGTCGGATGCAGGCTGACGTTCCTCAAAGGCTTTCCTGCGAAAAGCCTGTTCAATAATAAAAAAGGAGTATGAACAGATGGCAACACGTGAAACCGGCAACGTGAAGTGGTTCAACGACGCCAAAGGCTACGGCTTTATTCAGCGCGAAGACGGGGTGGACGTATTCGTGCACTACCGCGCGATTCGCGGCGAAGGGCACCGGTCGCTGGCTGAAGGTCAGCAGGTTGAGTACGCGGTGATTACTGGCGAGAAGGGTTTGCAAGCGGAAGACGTTGTAGGCCTGTAACCTTGAAGATCAAAAGATCGCAGCCTTCGGCAGCTCCTACGGGTGTACACATGACCCTGTAGGAGCTGCCGAAGGCTGCGATCTTTTGCTTTTAGGCAGTTTTCCAGGTGATTTCTTCTTCACCGTCTGCGCTGATGCGCATCCAGCGATCCGCTGTCTCCTCACCTTCTTCTTCGACCCACGTCCCCGGCGCGCAACGCACTTCGACGTTCAGCGCAGCGAACGCAGCGCGGGCGCAGGCGATGTCGTCGTCCCACGGCGTCTGGTCGCTTTCCAGGTACAGGCTGTTCCACTTGCCCACGGCTTTCGGCAGCCAGGTCACCGGCACGTTGCCGGCCTTGCACTTGTAGGTCTGGCCTTTCTGAACCCAGTCGGTGCACGGGCCCAGCGCGGCGCCCAGCCAGGCGGAAATGGCCTTGTGGTCGACGTCGGCGTCTTTCAGGTAAATCTCGATGTCCGGTTGGCGCATGGATGTCCTCACTGCGGTCTGAAAAATCCACTCGCGGATTTAGCCGGCCCCGGGCACTCGCCCGAGACCAAAAGTTTATTGAAGAACGAAATAATCGTAGCGCATCGACACGGTGGTCTCGAACGGCTCGGCCTGTTCGATCACCGCCGCGCGACGCTCGGCACTGGCGCGCCAGCCGTGGGGTGTCATCGCCAACAGGTTGGCGCGATCCTCGGGCTTGTCCAGCGTCAGTTTGAATTCCAAAGTTTCACTGTGCGCCAGCGCCATGCCTTGCGGCACCAAGGCCAGATGCTTGTCGTCGGTGTACTCGCGCACTTCGTCGTACAGACGCTCGCGCAGTTCCATCAGGTGGCCGCTGGTCGGGCCGACTTTCATCAGACCGCCGCCAACACTGAGCAGGCGCTTGGCTTCTTCCCAGTCCAAAGGGCTGAAAACACTGGCGAGAAACTGGCAACTGCCCGACGCCAATGGCACGCGGGCCATGCTGGCAATCAACCAGCTAATTGCCGGGTTGCGTTTGCAGGCGCGTTTGACCGCTTCACGGGAGATGTCCAGCGCGTAGCCATCGGCGTTCGGCAGGGCCTCGGCGATTTGCGCGGTGTAATAACCCTCGCCACAACCAATGTCGACCCAGCGCCCCGGCGCATAACTCGCCGCCAGCTCGGCGAGACGCTTGGCAACCGGCGCGTAATGGCCGGCGTTCAAAAAATCGCGGCGCGCTTCGACCATGGCCTGATTGTCGCCAGGATCACGGCTGTTTTTGTGCTGCACCGGCAGCAGGTTCAGATAACCCTGGCGCGCACGGTCGAAGCGGTGGCCGGCGGGGCAGACCACGCCGTTATCCACCGCATTCAGCGGCTCACTGCAGATCGGGCAAGCAAGCATCAGGCGAGCAACTTGATCATGGTTTGGTAGTAGATCTCGGTCAGTACGTCGAGATCCGCCGCCAGCACGCGTTCGTTGACCTGGTGGATGGTCGCGTTGACCGGGCCCAGTTCAACAACCTGTGTGCCCATGGTCGCGATGAAACGGCCATCGGAGGTACCGCCGCTGGTCGACGCTTTGGTCTCGCGACCGGTGATGTCCTTGATGCTCGCCGACACCGCGTCGAGCAGTGCGCCCGGTTCAGTAAGGAACGGCAGACCGGACAGCGCCCAGTCGATGTGCCAGTCCAGATCGTGTTTGTCGAGAATATCGGCCACACGTTTCTGCAGGCCTTCGACGGTCGATTCGGTGGAGAAACGGAAGTTGAACACCGCCACCAGATCGCCCGGAATCACGTTGGTCGCGCCGGTGCCGGAGTTGACGTTGGAAATCTGGAAACTGGTCGGCGGGAAGAAATCGTTGCCGTGATCCCAATGCTCGGCAGCCAGTTCGGCCAGTGCCGGAGCGGCGAGGTGGATCGGGTTCTTCGCCAGATGCGGGTAAGCGACGTGACCCTGGATGCCTTTGACGGTGAGCTTGGCGCCCAGCGAGCCACGACGGCCGTTTTTCACCACGTCGCCCACCAGCGTGGTGCTCGACGGTTCGCCGACGATGCACCAGTCCAGACGCTCATTACGCGCGGCCAAACGCTCGACCACAGCCTTGGTGCCGTGGTGCGCCGGGCCTTCTTCATCGCTGGTGATCAGAAACGCGACTTTACCCTTGTGATTCGGGTAGTCGGCAACGAAGCGCTCGGCGGCGACGGTCATCGACGCCAGGCTGCCTTTCATGTCTGCCGCGCCACGGCCGCAAAGCATGCCGTGTTCATCGATCAGCGCGTTGAACGGGTCGATCTGCCACGCGGTGACCGGACCGGTCGGCACCACGTCGGTGTGGCCGGCGAAGCACAGCACCGGGCCGTCGTTGTTGCCGTGGGTGGCCCAGAAGTTATCCACATCTTCGATGCGCATCGGCTCGAGAGTGAAACCGGCATCGCCCAGGCGCTGCATCATCTGCTTCTGGCAATCGGCGTCGACCGGCGTCACGGATGGACGGCGGATCAGGTCGATGGCGAGTTGGAGGGTCGGCGAAAGGTCGGCGTGGGCCGTCATGTAATAACTCCGGGTGCGCACGGTAAACCTGTAGGAGCTGCCGCAGGCTGCGATCTTTTGATTTTGTTTTTTAAAATCAACAGCAAGATCAAAAGATCGCAGCCTTCGGCAGCTCCTACCGAGTTTGTTGGCATTGAAAAAGGCGGTCATTCTAAAGCAAAACGGCGGCCCGAAGGCCGCCGTTTGACGTTATCCGTTACCGATTATGCTGTTGCCGGCTCAGGCTTGGCCGCAGGTTTCGGTAGCGACGACAGGAACGCCATGATCAGCGCCGCCAGATACGGCAGCGATTGCACCAGCAGCATCACCACCCAGAAACGCATGTCGTTGCTCGGGATGCCGTTGACCAGGTAGATCCCCAGCGCCGCGCCCCACAACAGCAGCATGATGAACAGCTCTTCCCGCGCTTCGGAAATCGCCACCCAGAAACCATGGTTGTCGGCGTTTTTCGGTGTGCGGAAGAACGGAATGCTGGTGGTGAAGAAGCCGTACAGCACCGCTTTGGCGATGGTGTGCGACAACGCCAGCCCGGCCAGCGCCGCGCAGAAGGCATCTTTCAGGTTCACGCCGACGGCGCGACGGTAGAGGAAGATGATCTTGCCGACCTTGAACACGAACAGCGCCAACGGCGGGATTGCGAAGATCAGCAGCGGCGGATCGACCCGCTGCGGCACGATGATCATCGCCGCCGACCACAACAGCGCGCCGACGGTGAAGAAGATGTTCATCCCGTCCGCGACCCACGGCAACCAGCCCGCGAGGAAGTGGTAACGCTGGCCGCGTGTCAGTTCGGTGTCCTTGCCGCGCAGCAGGCTGCGGGTGTGACGCTTGATGATCTGAATCGCACCGTAGGCCCAGCGGAAACGCTGTTTTTTGAAGTCGATAAACGTATCCGGCATCAGACCCTTGCCGTAGCTGTCGTGGTAATACGCCGCCGACAGGCCTTTTTCGAACACGCGCAGACCGAGTTCGGCGTCTTCACAGATGCACCAGTCAGCCCAACCCAATTCTTCCAGAACCGAACGACGGGTCATGGTCATGGTGCCGTGCTGAATGATCGCGTCACGGTCGTTACGGGTGACCATGCCGATGTGGAAGAAGCCTTTGTATTCCGCGTAGCAGAGCTTCTTGAAGGTGCTTTCGTTCTGGTCGCGATAATCCTGCGGCGACTGCACCACGGCGATTTTCGGGTCGGCGAAGTGCGGCACCATGTGCTTCAGCCAGTTTGGGTTCACGCAGTAATCGGAGTCGATCACCGCGATGACTTCGGCGTCCTTGGCGGTGTGCGGAATCAGGTAGTTCAGCGCGCCGCCCTTGAAACCGGCCAGAGGCGAAACGTGGAAGAACTTGAAGCGCGGGCCGAGGGTTGCGCAGTAGTCACGCACCGGTTCCCACACCGCCGGATCCTTGGTGTTGTTGTCGATGATCAGGACTTCGTAGTCCGGATAATCCAGCGCGGCGAGGGCGTCGAGGGTCTGTTTGACCATCTCCGGCGGCTCGTTGTAGCAAGGCACATGAATCGAGACTTTCGGGCGGTAGTTGGAGTCGCCCTCGACCGGCAGGAATTCGCGCCGGCGTTTGTGAATCCACACCGCTTCGGCCAGTTCATGCGCCTCCGTCAGCAAGACGATAAATACCCCAAGCGCACCGAGCGCCAAGAGGAAGCCGACCGTCAAACTGAACCACGTGCTGTATTGCAGGCTGTAGTCGTAACCGATCCAGACCAGCACCGAACCGCAAAGGAAGGCGATAAAGGTCAGGAAGATCCGCCCACGTTGACGCAGGGCCGATCCGTCGATCATCAGCAAAGTCAGCGACAACAGCGCCAGCACGACCGAGCCGATCGCCAGCACGCGCCACTGCGGAATCGCCACGACCGGGCCTTCGAAGTTGAATTTCTGCTGACGCGCGGCGTTGAACACGCCCCAGTACGCGCCGACCGAACCTTCGTCGCTGGCTTTCCACGGCTGGTCAAACGCTTCGATCACGAAGTAGTTGAAGCCTTGGCGGTTAAGCTTGTTGACCAGCGTACGCAGGTAAATCGCTTGATCCGCCGGCGACGCATCGGCGCCACCGCGCATGCGACCGTTGCTCGGCCAGCCAACCTCGGAGAGCAGCAGCGGTTTCTTCGGGAACAGTTTTTTCAGGTCGCGGGCGCGATCGAAGACGAACTGCCCAGCCTTGTCGACCGGAATGAATTCCCAATAAGGCAGAACGTGCGCAGCGATCAGATCCACGTGCTTGGCCAGCTCCGGGTGTTCTTCCCAGACGTGCCATTGCTCGGAGGTGGTCACCGGCACTTTCACTGCCGCGCGCACGCGATCGAGCAACACGCTCAGCTCTTGCGCAGTGATTTCCTTACGGAAGATCGCTTCGTTCCCGACCACCACGCGAACCACGCTGCGCGAGGTGTTGGCCAGTTCAATGGCGCGCTGGATTTCCCGTTCGTTGCGTTCCTGATCGGGGCTGATCCAGATCCCCAGCGTCACGCGCAGGCCGAATTCTTCAGCGAGTTTCGGGATGTCTTGCAACGAACCGTCGACCGAGTAGATGCGGATGTTGTCCGTCAGCTTGCTCATGATCTCCAGGTCGCGGCGCATTTCTTCGTCAGACGGATACTGATCCTTCTGCGGATATTGTCCCTGCTGGAACGGCGAATAGGAGAAACCGGAGATCTGCTCCGGCCAGTTCGGCGCGGAAACCGGGCGATTGATCAGCGCCCAGAAACCGGTGAACAGGGCAGCGATTGCCAGAACCACCACCAGGTTGAGTCCAAATTTACGCGATGACATAGCTATTTCGGGTTCCAAAGGCTGTGGAACGAAGGAGTCGGTTGGCGTTGCGCCTTTCTTATTGCAAAAGGGCGCGCATCCTACACCGGCAGTCCGCCAGTCGTACATCTGACAGGGAAATGCCCGACATTGGGCAGCCGACTTTGACTTAAGTTCTTACACTTGTAGCTGGAAGCTTAAAACTTGTCGCTGTGTAGCCCTATAATGCGCGCCGGTTTTTGGGGTAATGGTCATGAGTACAGAAGATCCGCGGTTTGCAGGCATCGCCCGTTTGTATGGCATCGAAGGTCTGGCGCGTTTGCGCGCGGCCCACGTGGCGATCGTCGGCGTCGGTGGCGTCGGTTCCTGGGCGGCGGAGGCCATGGCCCGTTGTGGCGTCGGCGAGATTTCGCTGTTCGACCTCGATGACGTCTGCGTCAGCAACGCCAACCGCCAGTTGCACGCGCTGGACAGCACCGTCGGCAAACCCAAGGTCGAGGTGATGGCCGAGCGTCTGCGCGGGATCAACCCGGATTGCACCGTGCACGCGGTGGCTGACTTCGTCACCCGCGAGACCATGGCTGAATACATCACGCCGGACATCGATTGCGTGATCGACTGCATCGACGCGGTCAACGCCAAAGCTGCGCTGATTGCCTGGTGCAAGCGTCGCAAGATTCAGATCATCACCACCGGCGGCGCGGGCGGGCAGATTGATCCGACGCTGATTCAGGTGTGTGACCTCAACCGCACGTTCAATGACCCGTTGGCCTCGAAAGTGCGTTCGACGTTGCGTCGTGATTATGGCTTTTCGCGCACCGTGACCCGGCATTACAGCGTGCCGTGTGTGTTTTCCACCGAACAACTGCGCTATCCGAAGCCGGATGGCAGCATTTGTTTGCAGAAGAGTTTTGTCGGTGACGGCGTGAAGCTGGACTGCGCGGGTGGCTTTGGTGCAGTGATGATGGTGACGGCGACGTTCGGGATGGTTGCGGCGACCAAGGCTGTGGACAAGATTGTCGCGGGTGTGCGGCGCCCGGCGGAGCGGGTCAAACCGATTAGCTAGCAAACCTTGTGGCGAGGGGATTTATCCCCGATGGGGTGCGAAGCGCCCCCAAGATCTGCTTCCTCGGAGCGTCAGGCTGTCCGCATGTGTCGGAGTGGGGGCCGCTTCGCAGCCCATCGGGGATAAATCCCCTCGCCACAGGATTAACCGGCCAACTCATTCATTCGCTGGAGCACGGCATTCAGGCCATTGCTGCGCGAGGGCGATAGCTGACGCGAAAGGCCGAGCTGATTGAACCAGTCTGGTAGATCAATTTGCTGCAACTCTGCCGCTGACAGTCCGTTCACTCGCAACAGCAACAACGCCACCAACCCACGAATCATCCGCGCATCGCTGCTCGCCGCGAACTGCCAGTGACCATCACGCAATTCCCCAACCAGCCACACCTGACTCTCACAGCCATGCACCCGGTTGGCCTCGCATTTGTCGGCGACACTTAGCGGTGGCAGCCGATCACCAAACTGCATCAACAACCGCGCGCGCTGTTCCCAACCCGCCGCGTTTTGAAACGTTTTCAGCGCCTCGGCAGCCTCGACCGGCAAGCTCATCGCAACATCTCCAGCGCCTGATCCAGCGCTTCAAAGAAACGCTCCAGATCCTCCGAATCGTTGTACAACGCCAGCGACACGCGAATCGCCCCGGCCAGCTCGAAGCTTTTCAGCAACGGCATCGCGCAGTGATGTCCGGCGCGCACGGCAATGCCTTGTTCTGTCAGCAAGTGCGCCAGATCAGCGTTATGCACACCTTCAACGACAAAACTCGCCAGCGCCAATTGCGGCTTGCCCAACAAACGAATGCCATTACGAGCAGCGAGGCCACGCAGCAGATAGTCATGAAGCGCCGCTTCGTGGGCCGACACTGCGTCTTGATCGAGCCCGGCCAGATAATCCAGCGTCGCACCGAGGCCGATCACACTGGCAATCGGCGGTGTGCCCGCTTCAAAACCCAGCGGAGCAGGGCGGAAGCGCGCGTCGTGGTAGTTGGCTTCCAGCACCATTTCGCCGCCAAACTGCCAAGGCTTCAGTTGTTCAAGCGCAGCATTGCGCCCGAACAGAACGCCCAAACCATCCGGCCCATACAGCTTGTGGCTGGAAAACACGTAGAAGTCGCAACCCAGCGCCTGCACGTCATGCCGGCCATGCACTACGCCTTGCGCGCCATCGACCACGGTCAACGCGTTCTGCTCCTTGGCCATGCCCAGCAGCGCCGGCAATGGCTGCCATGCGCCGAGCACGTTGGACAACTGACTGACCGCCAGCAATCGCGTGCGCGGGCCAATCAAATGCACGGCAGCCGCGAGGTCAATCAAACCGTCAGCATCCAGCGGCAGAATCACCAGTTTCAGATTGCGCCGTTGCGCCAGTTGCTGCCACGGCAGCAGATTGGCGTGATGCTCCAGGGCGCTGATGACTATTTCATCGCCCGGGTGGAAAAGATGTTCCAGGCCATAAGCCAGGAGATTCAGCGCACTGGTGGCGCCGTGGGTAAAGATGATCTGCCCGCTGTCTCCGGCATTCAGCCACTGCGCAACCTTGAGCCGACTGTCCTCGAACGCCTGCGTCGCGTGAGCGCCGGGCAGGTGTTGCGCACGGTGCACATTGGCCGCGCCATTGGCGTAGTAATGCGTCAGCGCGTCGAGCAGGGCCTGGGGTTTTTGCGTGGTGGCGGCGTTGTCCAGATAGGTCTGGTCTTGCCGTTGCAGCGCGGCGATGGCCGGGAAATCGGCACGCCAGGGGGAGGGAATCATCACGGTCTTTAGCCCTGGTGAAGAGGGGCGGGATGTACGCCAAATCCTGTAGGAGTGAGCCTGCTCGCGATGGCGTCCGTGAGGGCGCTAAAGGCATCGCGAGCAGGCTCACTCCTACAATGGATTATCCAAGCACTTAGTTGTGAGCGTGCAGCGCTTCGTTCAGTTCGATCGCCGATTTGTGGGTTTTGCATTCCACAGCACCGGTTTCCGAATTGCGACGGAACAGCAGGTCAGCCTGACCGGCCAGCTCACGCGCCTTCACAACCTTAACCAGGTTGTTGTTTTCGTCGAGCAGCGCAACCTTGGTGCCGGCGGTCACGTACAGGCCCGACTCAACAGTGTTGCGGTCGCCCAATGGAATACCGATACCGGCGTTGGCGCCGATCAGGCAGCCTTCGCCAACCTTGATCACGATGTTGCCGCCACCCGACAGAGTGCCCATGGTCGAGCAACCGCCGCCCAGATCCGAGCCCTTGCCGACGAATACGCCAGCGGAAACGCGGCCTTCGATCATGCCCGGGCCTTCGGTGCCGGCGTTGAAGTTGATGAAACCTTCGTGCATCACGGTGGTGCCTTCGCCGACGTAAGCGCCCAGACGCAGACGTGCCGCGTCAGCGATACGCACGCCGGCCGGAACCACGTAGTCGGTCATTTTCGGGAACTTGTCCACCGAGAACACTTCCAGCAGCTCGCCACGCAGACGGGCTTCCAGTTGCATTTCGGTCAGTTCGCTCAGGTCGATCGCGCCCTGGCTGGTCCAGGCCACGTTCGGCAGCAGCGGGAAGATGCCGGCCAGGCTCACGCCGTGCGGCTTGACCAGACGGTGCGACAGCAGGTGCAGCTTCAGGTAAGCCTCAGGCGTCGAGGTCAGCTGTGCATCTTCGGCCAGCAGGGTGGCGACCAGCGGCTTGTGGCTTTCGGCCAGACGGGTCAGCAGCTTGCCTTGAACGGCGTCGATGCCTTTCACGGCTTCAGCCAGTTGCGCCGCCTGAGCGGTGGTGAAGGTGATGGCCTGGTTGCCTTCGGTGTAACCGAGGATTGGCGCCACGGCAGCGACCAGTTCGGCCGAAGGATTGAGCAATGGCTGGGCGTAGAACACTTCCAGCCATGCGCCTTGACGGTTCTGAGTGCCGACACCAAAGGCGATGCTGAACAGGGAATTGGACATGTAAATACACCTCTACAAAGAGTGACGGGCTGCTTACTTCAGAGCGGCCGCGTAGATATCTGGCTTGAAGCCAATCAGGGTTCGGTCACCGAGATCGAGCACCGGGCGCTTGATCATCGAGGGTTGAGCGAGCATCAGTTCGATGGCTTTCGATTGGTCGAGATCGGCTTTGCGTTCGTCGTCGAGTTTGCGAAAGGTCGTGCCTGCGCGGTTCAACACCGTTTGCCAGCCGTGCTCGTCACACCATTGGGTCAGGTGCTCACGGTCGATGCCGGCGCTTTTGTAATCGTGAAAGTCGTAGCTGACAGCGTGCTCATCAAGCCAGGAGCGCGCCTTTTTCATGGTGTCGCAGGCTTTGATGCCGAAAAGGTGCAACGTTTTACTTGAAACGGTCAAGGAATTGCCCCCTTTACAGGTGCTGGAGAAAAATGGTGACGGATTATGCCATGACCCTTCGGCGAATACGCAAAACCCTGTAGGAGCTGTCGAGTGAAACGAGGCTGCGATCTTTTGATTGTGTCTTTAAAGATCAAAAGATCGCAGCGTGCCGCAGCTCCTACACATTGTTGTGCGGACATCATTTGGGGCGTGTGCGACATAGGTGCAAACGCCAGACGCATCCTAAGCGGCTAATATGGCAGTTCAACGCTGTCGATTGTCTGAGATTTCCGCTTTATGCAAACCGCTTACACCGTCCTGATCCTGCTGATGCTGGTCAGCGTCTCGCGTCTGGTCGGACGGGTCATCCCGCTGCCGCTTCCTTTAGTGCAAATCGCCGCCGGTGCCTTGCTGGCCTGGCCGACGCTGGGTTTGCACGTGGCCCTCGATCCCGAACTGTTCCTGTTTCTGTTCCTGCCGCCGCTGCTGTTTTCCGATGGCTGGCGCATGCCCAAACGCGAATTCTGGCATTTGCGCGGGCCGATTCTGACGCTGGCGGTGGGCCTCGTGCTGTTCACCGTGGTCGGCGCCGGTTACTTCATTCACTGGTTATTGCCGACGATTCCGTTGCCCGTGGCTTTCGCCTTGGCGGCCGTGTTGTCGCCGACCGACGCCGTGGCCGTCTCGGCTATTTCGCAGAACCGCTTGCCGACCCCGCTGATGCACATCCTGCAGGGCGAGGCGCTGATGAACGATGCCTCTGGCCTGGTGACGTTCAAGTTCGCCTTGGCCGCAGCCATCACTGGCGTGTTCTCGCTGACCAACGCCAGCCTGACCTTTGTCGTGGTGGCGCTCGGTGGTCTGGCGGTCGGCGTGGCGCTGAGCTGGCTGGTCGGGCGCCTGCGCTCGTGGATGATCGCGCGCGGCTGGGATGATCCAGCGACGCACGTTGTATTTATGTTGCTGCTGCCGTTCGCCGCGTATGTCTTGGCTGAACGCCTCGGCGTGTCGGGCATTCTGTCGGCAGTGGCGGCGGGGATGATGCAGAGCTGGCTCGACCTGCTGCCTCGGCAGACCAGCACCCGTTTGCTCAACCGCAGCGTCTGGTCGCTGCTGGAATTTGCTTTCAACGGCTTGATCTTCCTGCTGCTCGGCCTGCAATTGCCGGACATCATCAAAGCCGTGGTCAGCCACGAACCGACGTTGTGGCCGACATTGTTCTATCGCTGCCTCGACGTCGTGGCGATTTTCCTCGCGTTGGTATTGCTGCGGTTTATCTGGGTGCAGAGCATCTGGCGTTTGTCGGTGTTGCTAAGGCGTGTGCGCGGCAAAGGCGAGTTGACGCAAGTACCGACCGCACGTTCCTGCTGGTTGCTGACCGTCGGCGGTGTGCGCGGCGCGGTGACGCTGGCGGGTGTGATGTCGGTGCCGATGCTGATGGGCGCGGAGGCATTTCCCGAGCGTGATCTGCTGATCTTCATCGCCGCCGGGGTGATTCTGCTCTCACTGATTTCGGCGTGTATCGCGCTGCCGCTGTTACTGCGCGGCATCGAAAAGAGCCCGGACGACAAGCGTCGCCAAGAAGTACGCGATGCCTGGCGCAAAACCGCCGAAGCAGCGATTCACTCTCTGGAAACTGAAGAGTTACCGCCGCAAGATGCTGCACAAGCAGCGCTGGCGGCAGAACTCAAGGCGCGGATCATGTCCGAATATCGTCATCAACTCGACGTGTTCAACGACTCCGCCGAAGCGCAGGCGATGGCGTTTCAGATGGATCTGCTGGAGCGGCGTTTGCGTTTGAAGGCGCTGCGAGCGCAGCGCCTGGAACTCTATAGTCTCAGCCGTCATCACCAGATTGGTGATGACGTATTACGTGAAGTGTTGGGAGAGCTCGATTTGAGTGAAGCAAATCTTGGACTGGTCAAATAGATACCCGTTGTAAACTCATGGACTGTCCAACAGGTCTTTCCAAGGAACACTGTCTGGATCTTTTGGGTAAAAATAACGGGCGGCTTTTATATCTTTTTCGCTGAGTTCATTGTTCTCGCCGACTTCGAAAACGCCGTCGGTGAGTTCCGCATCGACGTCATAGTGCATGATGGAGGTCGTGTCGTAATCAGTGTCTGCAACAATGTCCGGATCTACGGTATTGAGGATGTTGTGATCAACACGCTCTTTATCCCACGCATGTTCCTCAAGGTAGTAGGCGTAGACCTTCTCTTTGTTCCAGGGGATGTTCGCATCGCGATGCATGTGTTCATGCTCGAAGCCCAGCACATGTCCGATTTCATGACGTAGAGTCGCCATAAAACCTTCCTCGCCAATCGGAATGGCGAGGTAAAGGGTTGCTTCACTCTCCTCCATGATTAACGCATCAGTGCCGATGGTTGAGCAACTATCGTCAGAAACGGTTCGGATTCTGATCTCGGCATCCTCGTCCTCTGACAGTTGGAAGTCTATATTCGCATATCGCTGCCACTCCCAGAATCCCGCCATATAAACCATCTTTTCAACGTGCGAATGGGGATCTAGAAAGCGTACTCTCAATGTCCTGCCCGCTCTCCAGAATTTCTTGAAATAACCAGTTGCCCTGATACCGTGCCCCATGGCGTTTGGTGCACGAGTGTTCGCAGGATTTTCCCGGAGCGCTGCGTGATGGGAGGCACTCTCATCGTGTGGGCGAATTATCGAACACGGTTTGTTCTGTTTCATTTAAAGTTCCTTTTTAAATAGTTTTTTCAATCTGCTTGAATCCAGCAGTTCGAGGTGTGGCGCGGTTTTTTACGAAGTGTTGGCCGGTATTTATTTGAGTGAAAAAATAGGCGGCAGGTTTACACCGGATAGGGATAAGCCTTCGCCATGAAGGCCTTGTCGTTGTCGCTAAGTTCCAGGTTAAGAAAGTTCTGAAAATCGCCTGTGGTCCAGGATTGGTAAATGACGTAGTGCATGATCGACTTGCGGTCGTAGTCCGAGCAAATGCTGTCTTCGGTGGCTGCCCGATCAAGATACTCACGGTGTAGCCATTGGCGCTTCCTGTTCGCCTCGTAGTTATCCTCATCAGGATTATCGGTAATGCCGTGTCTTTCGTAGATGGCGGGCACATTCCATGGAATTACGGCTGCCGGGTGGATCTGTTCGTGTTCCGCACCCAGCATATGGCCGAACTCATGCATCACATTCGCAGCGAAATAACGCGCGTGAATGGCAGGGTGAGGCCAGAGCTGCATCGTCGCTGTATGGGTATTGAGTAAGGCGTCAGTGCCAATATTGGACGAGAAAACGCCATCGTTGCTAAGTATGCGGATGTCCCCCTCGACACCCTCAACGAAATCAAACTTCAAGTTGATGTGCGGCAACCAATTGCTGGCTGCCGCGATGGTCGCGTCTTTGAACTCTTGCGTGCCATTGAGGAAGGCGATACGAAGAATGCGGCCGGGAGTCCACAGTTTCGATGGATTTTTTTTAGCCCACATCAGTAATGCACTCCACACGAATTTGTCTGGGACAGGGCGGGGGCGTAAGTTGAATTGGATAACATGGTTTAACTTCCTTGTTTTTGCGAGATTGCTTATTGGGGATAGAGCAAGCTCATCATCTTGATGTCTTTCTTGCTGATCTCGCGATTGATCGGGTTCTCCCAGTTGCCCAAAGTCAAATCGTTAGATACCGGATGATGCATGATCGATTTACGGTCGTACTCGGTGTAAATCGCTTCGAGGGTGTTGAATGGCGTGAACAGGTTGAAGTCCACTTGCTCCGGGGTCAGCGGCCCCATCTCGCGGTTCTGGTAATAGTCGTACACTTTCGGTTTGTCCCAAGGGATGTCGGCCTGCGGGTGCTGGTGTTCGTGCATGGCGCCCAGTGCATGGCCAAACTCGTGGGTGACAATGGTTTCAAAGTCTTCATGATCCGGTTTGACGCCCAGGTTCATCGTTGGCCAATCCGGATGAATCAGCAGCGCGTCTGTGCCGAGCATGGAGCTGTTGTAATTATTCTTTGTGGCGATGCGAATATCACCTTGCAGGTCATCGACAAACTCGAAACTCAGATTAACGTACGGAATCCAGCGAACAGCTGCCTCCATGATTTTGCGTTTGTGATCAGGATCGACGTCGTCGATGAAGGCGATGGTCAGCGTTCGACCATTGGCCCACAGTTTTGAATAGTTGATCAGCGAGCGTTTGCGTCGACCACCGCTGGCGGAAGTTGCGTTCGCCGGATTCTCTTTAATGGCCGCCTCATAAGCAGCGAGATCATCCGGCCACTGTAGGAGTTTGCAATCCTGGAGATCATTCATCTTTATCTTCTTCCCTGAAGTTGTACTTGATGTTGAATTTTATGCGATGAAATTCGCGAATCAAGAGTAAGTCGTGAGGGACGAAAGAGGGAGTGATCAGTTGTTTTGAAGTGTAACTTGCATAGGCAAGTTACCGTGCCAGATTGCCTGGCACGGTATTCAGTTGTTTATTTCTGACGGGTAATAAACGCGCGAATTCGTTCCGCCGCTTCAACGCATTCAGCCAACGGCGCAACCAGCGCCATACGCACACGGCCGGCACCCGGATTAACGCCATCGACATCACGGGACAGATAAGAACCCGGCACCACAGTGACATGCTCTTGTTCGAACAAATCACGGCAGAACGCCGCGTCATCACCGTTCACATTCGGCCACAGATAGAAGCTGCCATCGGGACGCTGCACGTCCATCACCGGGCTGAGGATTTCCAGTACTGCATCAAACTTCTCGCGGTACAGCGCACGGTTGGCGCGCACGTGTTCTTCGTCGTTCCACGCGGCAACGCTGGCCAGTTGCGTTTGTACCGGCATCGCGCAGCCGTGGTAGGTGCGATAGAGCAGGAAGCCTTTGAGGATATCGGCGTCACCGGCGACGAAACCGGAACGCAGGCCCGGCAGATTGGAACGCTTGGACAGACTGTGGAAGACCACGCAACGTTTGAAATCCTTGCGGCCCAGTTCGACGCAAGCGGTGAGCAGGCCCGGCGGCGGGGTTTGCTCGTCGAAGTACAGTTCGCTGTAGCACTCGTCGGCAGCGATCACGAAGTCGTATTCGTCGGCCAGGGCGATGAGTTTTTTCAGCACGTCGACCGGGATCAGCGCGCCGGTCGGGTTGCCCGGCGAGCACAGGAACAGGATCTGGCAACGCTTCCAGATGTCCGGCGACACCGCGTCGAAATCCGGGTTGAAGCCGTTTTCGTCGAGGCACGGCAGATAGTGCGGCTTGGCCCCGGCGAGGAACGCGGCGCCTTCGTAGATTTGATAGAACGGGTTCGGGCTGACCACCAGCGCATCGTCGCCGCGATTGACCACGGTCTGGGTGAAGGCGAACAGCGCTTCACGGGTGCCGTTGACCGGCAGCACGTTGCGCGCCGGATCAATCCAGCCGCTCGGCACGCCGAAACGACGCTCGCACCAGCCGGCAATGGCTTCGCGCAGGGCCGGGATGCCCAGTGTGGTCGGGTACACCGCCATCTGATCCAGACTGTTCGCCAGCGCTTCGGCGACAAAGCTTGGCGAGCGATGTTTCGGCTCGCCGATCGACAGGGCGATCGGACGCTTGTCCGGGGTCGGCGTGACGGTGCCGAGCAGGGCGCGGAGCTTTTCGAACGGGTAGGGCTGGAGCTGGTTCAGAGCGTTGTTCATTGGGGCCTCTTTTAATGTGGGAGGGATTGCTTCAATGCGCGCCTTACACAAAACCTGTAGGAGTGAGCCTGCTCGCGATGAGGAAGGCACATTCAATATTTATGCAAGCTGATGAACCGCTATCGCGAGCAGGCTCACTCCTACAGGGGTTTGTTGAACAGGCTGGTATCGGAGTCTTCCTTCCCACAGGAGTAATAGTTACTGCAATTCAAATACTGATACGCGAAAGCTTGATATCCGGTTCCTGATTGACGCTCAACTGCTCAACAATCGCATCCTGCAAACGGCTGCACAGCAGCGGGTCGGACAGCGGCTGGTTGTGGGCGTCGGTGATAAAGAACACGTCTTCCACCCGCTCGCCCAAGGTCGCAATCTTGGCGTTCTGCAGCGACAGATCGAACTCGAGGAATATCCCGCCAATCCGCGCCAGCAGTCCCGGCCGATCCGGTGCGGTCAGTTCCAGCACGGTCACTGGTCGCTGCGCATCGTTATGGATCGTCACCTGCGGCGCGAAGGCGAAATGCTTGAGCTGGCGCGGCACTCGACGCTGAATGATCGTCGGGTAGTCGTCCGGGTTGCGCAGCGCTTCGGTCAGGCCTTCGCGGATCTGTTTGACCCGCGTCGGGTTGTCGCCGATGGACTCGCCTTCGTTGTCGAGCACGATGTAGGTGTCGAGGGTGAACTGACTGCTCGAGGTGATAACCCGCGCGTCGTGAATGTTCAGGTTGAGCTGATCCATCGCCGCCACGGTCACCGCGAAGAAATCGTGCTGATCCGGTGCATAAATGAAGATCTGCGTGCCGCCCTCGAACTCGCGCTGGGTGGTTTCCTTGATCAACACCAGCGGCCCGCCATCGACCGGTTGCTGCAGGATCGCATCGCTGTGCCAGGCCACGTCGCCAGCAGTGTGGCGTAGGAAATAGTCATCGCCTAACTGTGCCCACAACTGCTCGACGTCGTCCGGATCGGTGCCGCCGCGCACCAGAATGTCCAGTGCCGCGCTCTGGGTCTGGCGGATCTGCTCTTCGCGATCCACCGGGTTTTCCAGGCCACGACGCAGCGCGCGTTTGGTCTCGGTGTAGAGCTGACGCAACAGGCTCGCTCGCCACGAATTCCACAGTGTCGGGTTGGTGGCGTTGATGTCGGCCACGGTCAGCACGTACAGGTAGTCGAGGCGGGTTTCGTCGCCGACTGCCTGCGCGAAATCGTGGATCACCTGTGGGTCGGACAAGTCCTTGCGCTGCGCGGTAGTCGACATCACTAGATGGTTCTGCACCAGCCAGACAATCAGACGGCTGTCCCACACCGGCAACTGATGGCGCTGGCAGAACGCCTCGGCATCGACCGCGCCGATCTCCGAGTGGTCGCCATGCCGACCCTTGCCGATGTCGTGGTACAGACCGGCCATGTAGATCAGTTCGGGCTTGGGCAGTTTCGCCATGAGCTTGGCGGCCAGCGGGAATTTTTCCGACACCTGGGTGTACTGCAATTTGCGCAGGTGCTTGATCAGATTGAGCGTGTGCGCGTCGACCGTATAGATGTGGAACAGGTCGTGCTGCATCTGCCCGACGATAAAACCGAACTCCGGCAGATAACGCCCGAGAATGCCGTAGCGGTTCATCCGGCGCAGGTTGCGGTGGATGCCGATCTTGCACTTGAACAGCTCGATGAACAGGCTGGTGTTGCGTATGTCGTTACGGAAATTGTCGTCGATCAGGTGACGGTGCTCACGCAGCAGGCGAATGGTATCGGCACGTACGCCTTTGATTTCCGGCTGCTGGGCCATCAGCACGAAGATTTCCAGCATGGCGAATGGCGTGCGGCGGAACACGTTGTCGTTGCGCGCTTCGATGTAGCCGTCATGCAACTGGAAACGTGCGTTGATCGGCTGCGGCGGCGCTTCGTCTTCCGGCGCGAGGATAACTTCCTCGAAGTGCTGGATGATCAGATCGCTGAGCTGGGCGATGCTCATCACTACGCGGAAATACTGTTGCATGAAGTTTTCGACCGCCTGTTTGGCGTCGTCACCTTCAAAACCCAACAGGCCGGCAATGGTGCGCTGGTGATCGAACAGCAAGCGGTCTTCGGAACGGCCAGCGAGCATGTGCAGGGCGTAACGCACTTTCCAGAGGAATTCCTGGGAGGAGGCGAGCAGGGCGTTTTCGCTCTCAACGAGGAAACCTTCGCCAGCGAGGGCGCGCAGGTTCAGCGTGCCGTATTGGCGACGCGCAACCCACAGAATGGTCTGAATATCCCGTAGTCCGCCGGGCGAGCCTTTGACGTTGGGTTCCAGGTTGTATTCGGTGTCGTTGTATTTGTGGTGGCGGGCCTTCTGCTCGGCGCGCTTGGCGAGGAAGAACTCCTTGGCCGGCCACATGTGTGCGGTGCTGGTGACGTCGAGCATGCGCTGACGCAAGCGCTCGGGGCCGCAGATGGTGCGGCTTTCCATCAGGTTGGTGACCACGGTCAGGTCGGCGCGCGCCTCTTGGGCGCATTCGTCGACCGAGCGAACGCTCTGACCGACTTCCAGACCGATGTCCCACAGCAAAGTGAGAAAACGCTCGATGGAATCGCGGAAGACTTCATGGTCGGCGCTGTCCAGCAGGATCAGCAAATCAATGTCGGAATACGGGTGCAACTCACCACGACCATAGCCGCCGACCGCGACCAGCGCGATGTCGGCGTCTTCGCTCCAGTTGAACTGCTCCCAGGCCTTTTGCAGGATGTTGTCGACGAACCAGGCACGGTCTTCGATCAGGCGGCGAATGTCGCGGCCCTGGCGAAAACGCGTGTCGAGTACCTCGCGAGCCTGGCGGATCGCCTTCTTGAACGCCGCGATAGGACTCGCTTTGAGGGCCAGTTCAGCCTGGAACTGGCCGCGGTCGAAGAGTTCGGGATCCACCTGCGGCATCGATTGGCTTTCCTTCTATAGGGCTGGGAGCGTTAGCTGGATCAGGCCGAGATGCGCGGGATGGTGTCGTCGGCGCGCAGGGTGAAGATCTCGTAGCCGGTGTCGGTGACCAGCAGGGTATGTTCCCACTGTGCCGACAGCTTGCGGTCTTTGGTGATCGCGGTCCAGCCGTCGCCCAATACTTTGGTGTCGGCCTTGCCCTGGTTGATCATCGGTTCGATGGTGAAGGTCATGCCGGCCTTCAGTTCCATACCAGTGCCGGCGCGGCCGTAGTGCAGAATCTGCGGCTCTTCGTGGAACACCTTGCCGATGCCGTGGCCGCAGAACTCGCGAACGACGGAGAAACCGTTCTTTTCCGCGTGCTTCTGAATCACTTCACCGATGTCGCCGAGGCGGCAACCGGGTTTGACGATTTCGATCGCCTTGTACATGCATTCCTGAGTGATCTGCGACAGACGCTCGGCCCAGACCGGCACTTCGCCGACGTGGAACATGCGGCTGGTGTCGCCGTGGTAGCCGTCTTTGATCACGGTCACGTCGATGTTCAGGGTGTCGCCGTTTTTCAGCGGCTTGTCGTTCGGGATGCCGTGGCACACAACGTGGTTGATCGAGGTGCAGATCGACTTCGGGTAGCCCTTGTAGTTGAGCGGGGCAGGGATGGCTTGCTGCACGTTGACGATGTAATCGTGGCAGATCTGGTTCAGCTCATCGGTGGTGACGCCCGGTTTGACATGTTCGGCAATCATTTCCAGCACATCGGCGGCCAGTTTGCCGGCGACACGCATGCCAGCGATGTCCTCGGGGGTTTTGAGGTTGACGGTCATACAGGCTCTCTCTGCGCTCGGCGGCGCTTGCTGATACGAATAGGGTGGCAGGTGTGCGTTTTGCGACCCTGAAAAACGCGATTCTAACAGACGCACGGCGCAATTCAGTGCCTGCGTGCATCGCTTCTCTCTATACAATGGTGCCCCTGAAGCCGATTCCAAGGGGGCTGCGCCCATGTCCTTGGTGCGAATACAGATTTCGTGTTCCGTTTCTGCGCACCCTGTGGTATAAAATGCGCCGCTTTCCGGGGATACCCCGAAAAGCTTAAATCCACACACGTGTCGACACGATGACCTGGGTGCTTTTGGCTTTATGCCACTGGTTGGTCATTGGGATACGTGGAGGCCAAACCCGACTTATTAAGGAACTATCATGTCCCAAGTCAATATGCGCGATATGCTGAAGGCCGGTGTGCACTTCGGTCACCAAACCCGTTACTGGAATCCGAAAATGGGTAAGTACATTTTC
>NZ_JBIUVN010000022.1:0-81658 GCF_044742965.1 Pseudomonas sp. NPDC087804
TGGTTTAAAAACTCCTGCGACAATGCGGCACTCTGGAGCGCAAAGAGCTAAACGACGAGCGCGTGATGGAATCCAACGACCAGGATAAAGAGCGCGGTATTACCATTCTGGCGAAAAACACCGCCATCAACTGGACCGGCTACCACATCAACATCGTGGACACCCCGGGCCACGCCGACTTCGGCGGCGAAGTTGAACGCGTAATGTCGATGGTTGACTCCGTTCTGCTGCTGGTTGTCGCTCAAGACGGCCCTATGCCGCAAACCCGTTTCGTGACCAAGAAGGCTTTCGAAGCCGGCCTGCGTCCAATCGTGGTCATCAACAAGGTTGACCGTCCAGGCGCGCGTCCGGACTGGGTTCTGGATCAGATCTTCGACCTGTTCGACAACCTCGGTGCTTCCGAAGAACAACTGGACTTCCAGGTTGTTTACGCCTCGGCCCTGAACGGCATTGCCGGTCTGGATCACACCGACATGGCTGAAGACATGACCCCGCTGTACCAAGCGGTTGTCGATCACGTTCCGGCCCCTAAAGTCGACCGTGAAGGCGCGTTCCAGATGCAGATCTCCGCACTGGACTACAACAGCTTCCTGGGTGTTATCGGCGTTGGCCGTATCGCTCGTGGTCGCGTCAAGCCGAACACCCCGGTTGTGGCTATCGGTGCCGACGGCAAGCGTCGCAACGGTCGTATCCTGAAGCTGATGGGTCACCACGGTCTGCACCGTATCGACGTTGAAGAAGCTGCAGCAGGCGACATCGTTTGCATCAGCGGTATGGAATCGCTGTTCATCTCCGACACCCTGTGCGACCCGCTGACTGTTGAGGCGATGAAGCCTCTGACCGTTGACGAGCCAACCGTTTCGATGACCTTCCAGGTAAACGACTCGCCATTCTGCGGTAAAGAAGGCAAGTTCGTGACCTCCCGTAACATCAAGGATCGTCTGGACAAAGAGCTGCTGTACAACGTTGCACTGCGCGTTGAAGAAGGCGACTCGGCTGACAAGTTCAAGGTTTCCGGCCGTGGTGAGCTGCACCTCTCGGTACTGATCGAAACCATGCGTCGCGAAGGCTTCGAGCTGGCCCTGGGCCGTCCGGAAGTAATCATTCGTGAAGTGAACGGCGTTAAACAAGAACCGTTCGAAAACGTGACCATCGACATCCCTGAAGATTCGCAGGGCAAGGTCATGGAAGAGATGGGTCTGCGTAAAGGCGACCTGACCAACATGGTTCCGGATGGTAAGGGCCGTGTTCGTCTGGAATACAACATCCCTGCTCGCGGTCTGATCGGTTTCCGTAACCAGTTCCTGACCCTGACCAACGGTGCTGGCATCCTGACCTCGATCTTCGATCGTTACGACACCGTCAAGTCGGGCCACATGTCCGGCCGTCAGAACGGCGTTCTGGTTTCGGTTGAAACCGGTAAGGCACTGACCTACTCGCTGGAAACCCTGCAGGCTCGTGGCAAGCTGTTCGTAGAACACGGTCAAGAGATCTACAACGGTCAAATCGTTGGTCAGAACAGCCGTGACAACGACCTGGGCGTTAACCCTACCAAGGGCAAGAAGCTCGACAACATGCGTGCTTCGGGTAAAGACGAAACCATCGCTCTGGTTCCACCAGTGAAGTTCACTCTGGAACAGGCTCTGGAATACATCCAGGAAGACGAGCTGTGCGAAGTAACTCCTAAGTCCATCCGTCTTCGCAAGAAGATCCTGGACGAAAGCGAGCGTACCCGCGCTGCCAAGAAAGCCAAAAACTGAGTCATTAGTTCAGGCTGAATGAAAACGCCCCCGGTCGAGAGACCGGGGGCGTTTTTGTTTGTCTGGGGAAAGTTTGTTAGTTCTGAAGAGCCCCTCACCCTAGCCCTCTCCCGGAGGGAGAGGGGACTGAATGGGGGATGCTCAGGGGATACGTCGACTTGAAAGAATTCTGCTGAATCCAAAATCGATTTGGTGGGGCTCAACCGAATCCATAATCGACTGGGTGTTTCAGGTCGATGTATGGCGCCAGACACCTCGGTCGGCTCCCTCTCCCTCCGGGAGAGGGCTGGGGTGAGGGTAAGCTTTTAAAACTTCTCGATCGCGCGGAAATTCTGCTCGCGCACCACTTCCTTCGGCTTGTACGCGCAATACCCCGGACGTGGCCCGATCTTCGGGTGATTGCGGCAGGTATCCGGGCGCTTGTCATAAATGGTGCACAGGCGGCTCTTACGATCCAGGTAGTAGCAATCGTTGTTGCTCATGCGCTGCAGGGTGAAGATGCCGGACTTCTGATTGAAGCGTTCAACCAGGCCTTCCTTCTGCAAACGCTTGGCGATGTTCTTCGGCGGGTCACCGAGTTCGAACTCGTCGACCACACCGATGCGCACCAGATCCTTGATTTTCACCTCAACCGGCAGCGTGCAGCAGCTAGATATGCAGGAACCGCACATCGGGGCTGAATATTTTGCCCACGTATCGAGACGATCGATCTCGGCGGCGGCAATCAGGTTGGGCTTCATCATCGGGAGTTACCAGGCGTGTGTGCATCAGGGCGCGCGATCATACCGGGACTGGTGGATTTTTGAACAACCTTTCGCCAGATTTTTTCTCGATACAGGCACATTGCCGGACAATTCGGCACGGCCCCTGCATTCATTAGCCCAGCCGCCAGGGTTATGCCGGGGCATCTCACCGTCTCAGGAAATACTGCCGAACCAGAGCCCTCACCGTCGGTCAGACCGTCTAGGCTCAGACAATTCCCGCTCGCTCGAGGTCCCATTGATGACTCAAGAACCACTAGTTCGCGAAGCAGAGGTGGCCGCATTCCGCGATGCCGTCCTGACCAAACTCACCTACGCGGTGGGCAAAGACCCTGATCACGCCTTCGACCATGACTGGTTCGAAGCCATCGCTTTGGCTGCGCGTGATCACATGGTCGAGCACTGGATGGATCACACCCGGCAGATCTACCGCAAAGGCCAGAAGCGGGTGTATTACCTCTCGCTGGAATTTCTCATCGGCCGTTTGCTCTACGACAGCCTGAGCAACCTTGGTCTGCTCGACGTCGCCCGTGAAGCGTTGACCGAACTCGGTGTCGATCTGGAACGCATTCGCTTGCTGGAGCCCGATGCGGCGCTCGGCAACGGCGGCCTCGGTCGTCTGGCGGCGTGCTTTATGGAAAGCATGTCGACCCTCGGCATCGCCGGCCACGGTTACGGCATTCGTTATGAACACGGTTTGTTCCGCCAGGCCATCGTCGATGGCTGGCAACAGGAGCAGACCGAGCACTGGCTGGATTTCGGTAACCCGTGGGAGTTTGAGCGGCCAGAGGTCGTCTACTCCATCGGCTTCGGCGGCAGCGTAGAAACCGTCACCGATGCTTCTGGAAAATCCAAACAAGTCTGGTCGCCGGCAGAAACCGTCCGCGCGATCGCTTACGACACGCCGGTGGTCGGCTGGCGCGGGGCAAGCGTTAATACGCTGCGTCTGTGGCGTGCCCGCGCCATGGAAGATTTGCACCTTGAGCGCTTCAACGCCGGTGACCACTTGGGCGCCGTCGCCGAGGTTGCTCGCGCCGAAAGTATCTCGCGCGTGCTCTACCCGGCAGACAGCACCGAAGCAGGGCAAGAGCTGCGCCTGCGTCAGGAATACTTCTTCGTCGCCGCCTCGTTGCAGGATCTGCTGCGTCGCCATCGCAACATGCACACCTCGGTGCTGACCCTGGGCGATCACGCGGCGATCCAGCTCAACGACACCCACCCTTCAATCGCCGTCGCCGAACTGATGCGACAACTGGTCGACGTCTACGACGTGGCGTGGGACGCGGCGTGGCAAGTGACGGTCGATACGCTGTCGTACACCAACCACACGCTGCTGCCGGAAGCGCTGGAAACCTGGCCGGTGGGCCTGATGGAACGCATGCTGCCCCGGCACATGCAGATCATTTACCTGATCAACGCCCAGCACATCGATTCGCTGCGGGCCAAAGGCATTCACGATTTCGACGTGCTCCGCGCCGTGTCGCTGATCGAAGAAGACAACGGTCGCCGCGTGCGCATGGGCAACCTCGCGTTCCTCGGTTCGCACAGCGTCAACGGTGTATCCGGATTGCACACGCAGCTGATGCGTAAAACCGTGTTCGCCGAACTGCACAAGCTCTACCCGGAGCGGATCAACAACAAAACCAACGGCATTACTTTCCGCCGCTGGCTGTATCAGGCCAACTCGGAACTGACCTCGATGCTGGTCGACGCATTGGGCCCGGATCTGCTGGATAACGCGGAGGAGCGCTTGCTCGATCTTGAACCGTTCGCCGAGAAGCCCGCGTTCCGCAAAGCTTTCGCCGAACAGCGCCTGCACAGCAAAAAAGCGCTGGCTTATCTGATTCATGAACGCTTGGGCATTGCCGTCAATCCGGCGGCGATGTTCGACGTGCAGGTCAAACGGATCCACGAATACAAACGCCAGCTGCTCAACCTGCTGCACACCGTGGCGTTGTATCAGGCGATTCGCGCCGAGCCGGAAGTCGACTGGGTGCCACGGGTGAAAATCTTCGCCGGTAAAGCGGCGGCGAGTTATCACCAGGCCAAACTGATCATCAAACTGACCAACGACATTGCGCGGGTGGTGAATAACGATCCGACGGTGCGTGGCCTGCTGAAAGTGGTGTTCCTGCCCAACTACAACGTCAGTCTGGCGGAGAGCATTATTCCGGCGGCGGACTTGTCCGAGCAGATCTCCACTGCAGGTTTCGAGGCCTCGGGCACCAGCAACATGAAGTTCGGCCTCAACGGCGCGCTGACTATCGGCACGCTGGACGGCGCCAACGTGGAAATGTGCGAGCGCATCGGCGCCGAGCACATGTTTATCTTTGGTCTCAGCGCGCAGCAGGTTGAGGCGCGTAAACAGAACCACGAGTTCAGCGCTTTGCCGGACATCGCCGCGTCGCATCGTCTGAACGATGTGCTGCAAGCGATCCGCAGTGGGGTGTTCTCGCCGGACGATACTTCGCGCTACACCGGGTTGATCGACTCGCTGGTGGATTACGACCGCTTTCTGGTCTGCGCTGATTTCGACTCGTACTGGGAAGCGCAGAAACGCGTTGAAGCGCATTGGCACGACAGCAACAACTGGTGGCGTTCGGCGGTGCTCAACACGGCGCGGATGGGCTGGTTCTCGTCAGACCGGACGATTCGTGAGTACGCCACGGAGATCTGGAAAGCGCTGGAGTAACTTTCCGCAACAAATCTACGCAAGTCCCAACGTTTGTTGGGCCGCATCGATATACTGAGCGCCGGTTACCGGAAGCTACAGTCACCACACTTCCCCTGTGGGAGCGGGCTTGCTCGCGAAAGCGGTGGTTCAGTCAGCATTAATTTCGACTGACACGACCTCTTCGCGAGCAAGCCCGCTCCCACAAGGGGTTTGTGCCTAGACTGAGGCAATTGCCGGACTCGCCCCGCCACGGGGCCGCTTAGGGATATCGACCATGCAATGGATGTTCATGTTGATCGGGCTGGTGCTCGGCTGGCTGCTCGACGAGTCGTTCAGTGATGCGCTGTTGGGCGCGTTGCTGGGGCTGGTGATCGGGCAGACGCTGCGCATTGCGCGGCTTGGCTCGCAAGCGGCTGAGCAACAGCAGCAACTTGAACAGGCGAAAGTCGCGTTACAGGGCGTTGAGCAGCGGCTGTTTCTGCTGGAAGGCGCGCCGGTTCGTGCCGCGACGCCACCGAATACCGCGCCAGTTCCCGAACCCGTCGCAGACCCCATCAAAACCGTCGAAGAAGCCCCCGCACCGGAACTGGTCTGGGAGTTGCCCCCCGAACTCGAACCGATTTCCGCCGTCGCCAGCGAAACCAGCCAACCGCTGCCCGCCGATGTCTGGAATCTCGACGCCGTTACTCCGGAACCACAAAAACCCGCCGAACCCCGTGGCCCGAACCTCATCGAGCGCGGCATCAGTGCTGCGCGTAATTGGCTGTTCGGCGGCAACACCGTGCTGCGCGTCGGCGTGGTGTTGTTGTTTTTCGGTCTGGCGTTCCTGCTGCGCTACGCCACCGAAGGCATGGTCGTGCCGATCGAGATGCGTTACGCCGGTGTCGCAGCCGCCGCGCTGGGCTTGCTCGCGCTGGGCTGGTGGCTACGCAATCGCAACAGCTATTACGCATTGATGCTGCAAGGCACCGGGATCGCGGTGTTGTACCTGACGGTGTTTGCGGCGATGCGTCTGCATCCGCTGCTCGATCCTTCTGCCGCGCTGGGCTTGCTGGTCGCGGTCACGGTGTTCTCGGCGATTCTGGCGATCACCCAGGATGCGCTGGGCCTGGCTGCCGCAGCCGCATTAGGCGGTTTCGCCGCGCCGATCCTGACCTCGACCGGCGCCGGTAACCATGTCGCGCTGTTCAGTTATTTCGCGTTGCTCAACGCCGGCATTCTCACCATCGCCTGGTTCAAGGCCTGGCGTCTGCTCAACCTGATCGGCTTCGTCGGCACCTTCGGCATCGGTTTCGCCTGGGGCCTGCGTTCGTATGCGCCGGAGTTGTTGTGGAGCACCGAGCCGTTTCTGATTCTGTTCTTCCTGATGTACCTCGCCATCGGCCTGTTGTTTGCCCGACGCAAATTGCTCGATATGCCCGATGCCACTGCGGACGGTGACCGTGATGCCTTGCTGCACTGGTCGGCGCGCAAGGGCGATTACGTCGACGGGACGATGCTGTTCGCCCCGCCGATCATTGGTTTCGGATTGCAGTTTGCGTTGGTGCAGCATCTGGAGTTCGCCGCCGCGTTCAGCGCGCTGGCACTCGGCATGATTTACATGGCGCTGGCCAAGGTGTTGATGGGTGGCCGCGCGGCGTTGCTGGGCGAAACCTGTCTGGCGCTCGGGGTGATTTTCGCCAGTCTGGCGATTCCGCTGGGGCTGGATGCTCGCTGGACCTCGGCGGCGTGGGCCGTGGAAGGTGCGGGGATTTTCTGGCTCGGTCTGCGTCAGCATCGACCGTTTGCGCGGGCGTTCGCGTTGCTGCTGCAACTGGGCTCGGCGTTGGCGTTTCTCAGTCAGTTGCGGGTTGGCGAAAGCAGCTTGCTCGACGGTGCACCGCTCGGCGCGTTGATGCTCGGCAGCGCTTTGCTGTTCAGCTTTTATCAACTGCGCAAGGCCTCGGCGGAGCAGACTTCGCCATGGGAGCGCCAAGGCCTGCCAGTGTTGGCCTGTCTGGGCCTGACCTTTCTCTACCTGCTGGCGCCGCTGTTTTTCTTCACGCAGGGCACGGCGATCAGTTGGGCGCTGGCCGGGTTGGTGACGTTGTTCGTCGGCCTGCGGATTCAGTCGCGCACGTTCCTGTTCACCGCGTTTGCCGTGCAATTGCTCGGCGGCGCGTTGTTCCTCTTGCGTCTGCAGGGCGCGGGCGAGGATTCAGCGGCGGTGTTCAGCGCCGGTTGGAGCGGTTTGCTCAGTGCTTCGCTGATTGGTCTGGCGTTGATCGCCGGCATGCTGTTGGCGGCTCGCGATGAAATGGTGCGCAGCGATGTGCGCCTGCTGCGTGGTTTGTCGGTGGTGTTGCTGGCCGGTCTGGTGCTGATCAATCTGGCGGTGCTGTTCGTGCTGCCGTGGCAAACCGCGAGCGCGGTGTGGGCCGCGAGTGGTTTATTGATTATCTGGCTGAGCCTGTACCTCAAGCAGCGTGTGAGTTTTGTCTTCGGTCTTTTATTGCAGTTGATTGGTGGCGCGGCGTTTCTGTTCGCAGGTCCCGAGCTGCTCGGGCCGCTGTCCAGCGAAGGACTGAAACCGTTGGCCCACGGCGGATTCTGGACGCCGCTGGTGCTGGGGCTGGCCGCGATGATCGGTGCGTGGCGCCTGCAACTGGGCAATCACGCTTCGGCATTCGATGCGTTGAGTTTGCAGCGTTTGTCCGAAGTTTTGCTGGTGTGGGGCGCGGGTTGGTGGGCGCTGGCGTGGGTCAGTGAAGTGCTGCGTTTTGCTACGCCGAATCTGCAAGGCACGTTGCTGCTGTTGGTTGCAGCGGTGAGCGTGGCGTTGTGGACGGTGTTGTCGCTGCGCCTGAAATGGCCGGCGCTGGGTTTGCTTTGCACCTTGCTGATTCCGGCGGCGGGGCTGGTGTTGCTCGCTGCCTGGCATTCGCGTTATCACCCGGCGGCCGATTTCGGTTGGCTGGCGTGGGCGGCAGTGTTCGCCGTGCATTTCTTCAGTCTGCGCCGCTTGGCGCCGATGTTGCCGGCGCGCGCTTTGAGCACCGCGCATGTGCTCGGCTGCTGGCTGCTGATCGGTGTTCTGGCGCTGGAATTGCGCTACGGCCTGCTGTTGTTGTCCGAGCAATACAACGCCTGGCGCTGGTTGGGCTGGGCGATTCTGCCAAGCCTGTATCTGTTGATGGCGGCGGCACCGCGCAATTGGCCGTGGCCGGTCGCAGCGTTTGCCCGCGAGTACCGCTTGTACGCCGCTGCGCCGTTGGCGGTGCTGATGCTCGCGTGGTTCTGGCTGGCGAATGGCGTCAGCGATGGCAATGCCGAACCGTTGCCGTACGTGCCGCTGCTCAACCCGTTGGAGTTGGGTTTGCTGTTCGCGCTGTTCGGCGTTTATGTGTGGTCGCGCAGTGCGGTTTCGCAGCTGTCGATTCGTCAGGACTACGCCGAATACGCGACGCAATTGATCGCCGGGGTTTCGCTGTTCGCCTTCTGCACGGCGTTGGTCACCCGCGCCGCGCACCATTGGGCGGGGATTCCGTTTGAGCTGGATACGCTGCTCGCTTCGATGCTGGTGCAGGCGGGCTTGTCCATCGTCTGGACGCTGATGGCGCTGGGGCTGATGATCGGCGGGCATCTGCGTCATCGTCGCGAAGTGTGGCTGATCGGCGCGGCGCTGATTGCGCTGGTCGTGGCCAAACTGATTTTTGTCGAATTGAGCAACCGTGGCGGCCTCGCCCGGATCGTCTCGTTTATCGGCGTGGGCGTGTTGCTGCTGGTGGTCGGCTATTTCGCGCCGCTGCCGCCCAAACGCGTCGACGCTGACCCGGCGGCGGACAAACCGGCCCCGGACACCGAAGGAGTTTCATCTTGAGTCGCATGCTGAATCTGGGTTGGTTGGCGTTGGGTGTGGTGATGGCTGCCGGCGCTCAGGAAAAACCGGCGGACTTCGCCACGCAAGTGCCGCTGTCGGTCAGCGGCGACGGGCCGTGGTATCGCCTCGAACTGCCACTGAGTGTGCAATTGCAGGCGCGCCAGACCGATCTCAGTGACCTGCGCGTGTTCAACGCCGCCGGCGAAGCGCAGGCGTACGCCTTGGCGCGCGAATCGGCACAGACCCGCGATGACGGTCAGTTGCACGAGGTGAAGTGGTTCCCGCTGTACAACGCCGCCGATTCGAATGAACACGTGCCGAACGTGCGCGTGCAGTCGACCACCAACGGCACGCTGGTCGAAGTGCAGCCGTCGAGTCAGCTGGAAGCGGGCGAGGAAGTGCTGCGCGGTTGGCTGCTCGATGCCAGCGCGATCAAGGCGCCGTTGCAGCAATTGATCCTCGACTGGACCAGCGAGCGCGATGGCTTTCAGCGTTTCAGCATTGAAGCCAGTGATGACTTGCAGCACTGGCAGCCGTGGGGCGAAGGCCAGGTCGCGCGCCTGACGTTTTCCGATGAGCGCATCGAGCAGCATGAAGTGACGTTGCCGGGGCAATCCGCGCGCTATTTGCGCCTGTTGTGGGATTCGCCGAGTTCGGCGCCGACCATCACCTCGGCACAGTTGAAAAGCAGCGATCCGCGTAACGTTCCGCTGCCGTTGGTCTGGTCGCAAGCGTTGGCTGGCAGCAGCACCAAGGCTGGCGAGTACAGCTGGCAGTTGCCCATGGGGCTGAACGTCGAGCGCGTGCAGGTCGAGCTGAAACAACCGAACAGTCTGGCGCCGGTGACACTGGCCGGGCGCCGCGAAAGCAGCTTGCCGTGGCAGGAACTGAGCAACGGTTTGCTGTATCGCCTGACGCAGAATGGCCAGGACGTGGTGCAGAACGAATTGCAGCTCTACGGGCAAACCGTGCAGCAGTTGAAGTTGACGGTGGATGAGCGCGGCGGTGGTCTGAGTGAGCAGGCGCCGAGCCTGAAATATGCAGTGCGCGCGACCCAGGTTATTTTCCTTGCGCGCGGCGAGGGGCCGTACAGTCTGGCGGTGGGCAATGCGACGGTGAAAACGGCGAATCTGCCGTTGGCGACGCTGATTCCGGATTTCAAACCGGAGAAGTTGGCGGGGTTGGGTAAGGCTGCGGTGCAGGGGGAAGTGGTGGCGACGCAGACTTCGACGGCGACCACGGCGGCTGTGGCGGAGACCAATTGGAAGAAGATCGGGTTGTGGGCGGTGTTGTTGCTGAGTGTGGTGTTCCTTGGCGCTATGGCGTTTAGCTTGTTGCGCAAGCCTCCCGCTAAATCCTGAAAAAGCGGGTGCTGTGCACCCGATCGCGAGCAGGCTCACTCCTACAGGGGAACGCATTTCTTCAGTTGGAATACCATCAACTGTAGGAGTGAGCCTGCTCGCGATAGCGTTTTCCCAAACAACAAAAATCCACAAACTGTCGCGCCCACCCTGCACCATCCGTCCCGAACCGGACTACGCTAAATCCGCTACCTGAACTCTCCACCGACAATCACGTCTCATGCAGGCAATTACACCCCAACGCACGTTACCGGGCGTCTTCGCTCGCTACGGTTTCAGACTCCCTGTAAACTGCGCGGGTTTTTAGCCCCCCATTCCACCGGAGCCGTCCATGTCCCGCGTTACCCTGAGTCGCTATTTGATTGAGCAGACCCGCAGCAATAACACTCCTGCCGATCTGCGTTTCCTGATCGAAGTGGTCGCGCGTGCTTGCAAAGAAATCAGCCACGCCGTGTCCAAAGGCGCCCTGGGTGGTGTTCTGGGCAGCATGGGCACTGAAAACGTCCAAGGCGAAGTGCAGAAGAAACTCGACGTGATCTCCAACGAGATCCTCCTCGAAGCCAACGAATGGGGCGGTCACCTGGCCGGCATGGCGTCCGAAGAAATGGACAATGCCTATCAGATCCCGGGTAAATACCCGAAAGGCGCGTACCTGCTGGTATTCGACCCACTGGACGGCTCGTCGAACATCGACATCAACGCCCCGGTCGGCACCATCTTCTCGGTACTGCGTTGCCCGAACGAATACCTGAGCCAGAACGAGCCGCTGAACGAGAAAGCGTTCCTGCAGCCAGGTACTCAGCAAGTTGCCGCCGGTTACGCAATCTACGGCCCGCAAACCATGTTGGTGCTGACCCTGGGCGACGGCGTCAAAGGCTTCACTCTGGACCGCGAAATGGGCAGCTTCGTGCTCACCCACGAAGACATCACCATTCCTGAATCGACCCAGGAATTCGCCATCAACATGTCCAACCAGCGTCACTGGGAAGCCCCAGTACAACGTTACGTTGGCGAGCTGCTGGCCGGTGAAGAAGGTCCGCTGAAAAAGAACTACAACATGCGTTGGGTCGCGGCGATGGTTGCCGACGTACACCGCATCCTGACCCGTGGCGGTCTGTTCATGTACCCGCGCGACAGCCGTGAGCCATCCAAGCCAGGCAAACTGCGTCTGATGTACGAAGCCAACCCGATGTCGTTCCTCGTCGAACAAGCGGGCGGCGCGTCCACCGACGGTCACCAGCGCATCCTCGACATCCAGCCCGAAGGCCTGCACCAGCGCGTAGCGGTGTTCCTCGGCTCGAAAGAAGAAGTCGCCCGCGCGACGGCCTACCACAAGGAATAAACCATGACCGCGCCTTGGCAGCCGTTGCTCGATTGGTGGTTCGGACATGCCGAATCCCCGGACGACATTTCGGCTGACAAGGGCAAGTTGTGGTTCGGTAAGCGAGACAGCCAAGACCTCGAAGCGCAGACGCGTTTCGGGGTCTTTGTCGATCAGGCCCTGGCCGGCGAATTGACCGAGTGGACGCAACGTCCAGAAGGTTGGCTGGCGCTGGTGTTACTGCTCGATCAATTGCCGCGAATGATCTTTCGCGACACCCCCAAAGCATTTTCCGGTGATCTGCGCGCGCAGAAACTTGTCGCCCAAGGCATTGCCGCGGATTTTGATCGGCAGTTGAAACCGATCCAGCGAGTGTTTATTTATCTGGTGTTCGAACACTGCGAAAACCTCGCGGTGCAGAACGAAGCCGTTTCCAGGTTTATCGAACTGGTGGCTGAACAGCCGGAAGCGCAGCGCGCGGTGTTTGCCGATAACCTGGATTATGCCGAACGGCATCAGAAAGTGATCGCGCGGTTTGGCCGGTTTCCGCATCGCAATGCGGTGTTGGGGCGGGAGTCTACGGCGGAGGAGTTGGTGTTTCTTTCCGAACCGGGTTCGCGGTTCTGATCCCAAAAAAGATCGCAGCCTACGGCAGCTCCTACAGTGAACTCGATCTATGTAGGAGCTGCCGCAGGCTGCGATCTTTTGATCCTTAAATGCGGAAACTACCCACCAACTGCTTCAACCGCGCCGCCTGCTGTTCCAGATCCGAGCAAGCCCGCAACGTCGCCTGCAAGTTCTCCACACCTTCCTGATTCAGCGTGTTGATCTCGTTGATATCCACGTTGATCGACTCAACCACCGCCGTCTGCTCTTCAGTCGCGGTCGCCACCGACTGGTTCATCCCGTCAATCTCGCCGATACGCTGAGTCACGCTGCCCAGACGCTCACCAGCCTGATTGGCGATGCCGACGCTGCTTTCGCTCTCGCGCTGGCTCTCGGTCATGATGCTGACCGCCTGACGTGCGCCGACCTGCAGTTCTTCGATCATCTTCTGTACTTGCTGCGCCGAGTCCTGAGTGCGGTGCGCGAGGTTGCGTACTTCATCGGCAACCACGGCAAAACCACGACCGGCTTCACCGGCACGCGCCGCTTCGATCGCGGCGTTGAGCGCGAGCAGGTTGGTCTGTTGGGAAATGCTGGTGATCACTTCGAGAATCTGGCCGATGTTCACCGTGTTGGCGTTCAGCGTTTCGATGTTGCCGCAGGAGTCGCTGATCTTCGCCGACAGCTGTTGCATGGCCGAAATGGTTTTATCCACCACCTGCTGACCGTCCACCGCGAGGCTGCGCGCATCGCTGGAATGCTGCGAGGCGAGGGCGGCGTTCTGGGCGATTTCTTGCGCGGCGGCGCCGAGCTGATTGATCGCGGCGGCGACGCTGTTGGTGCGGGTGGCTTGCTGATCCGAGTTGTACATCGACGAGTTCGACGCCGCGACCACGCGCAGGGCGACTTCGTTGACCTGGCCGGTGGCCGAGGACACTTCGCGGATCGAGGTGTGGATGCGCTCAACAAAACGGTTGAACGAAGTGCCCAGCGCGCCGAATTCATCGTTGCCGTGGATCACCAGACGTTTGGTCAGATCGCCTTCACCTTCGGCGATGTCGTGCATGGCGCGACCCATGGTCAGCAGCGGCTGCATCAACACGCGGATGAGCATGCCGAGCAGGGCGATGATGATCACTACGGCGATGACCATAGCGATCAGTGCCGAGGTGCGGAATTCGCTGAGCATGGCGAACGCGGTGTCTTTATCGAACACCAGCGCCACGTACCAGTCGGCAGATGGCACACCGTTGACGTGGGTGAAGGAGATCAACTGCGTCTTGCCGTCGAACTCGACTTCCTTCAGACCCTGAGTGACTTTCGGCGCACCGTTCGGGTAGGCCTCGGCGAGGGTCTTGAGCACCAGTTTGCTGTCCGGGTGAATCAGGATCTTGCCGTCGGCGCTGACGATGAATGCGTGACCGTGACCGCCGAAGTTCAGCGAGTTGATGATCGCGCTGACGCTGGTCAGATCAATGTCGGCACCGGCGACGCCGAGCATCTGCCCCTGGCGCTGCACCGGGGTGGCGACGGTGATCACCAGTTTGCCCGAGGAGGCGGCGATGTACGGTTCGGTGACGATAGTCTGCTGCGCGCTGTTCGCCGCTTTATACCAGCCGCGTGCGCGCGGGTCGTAATCCGGCGCGCGGTTGCCGGCCGGCACGGAGAACATCACGCCGTCGGCACCACCGAAGTAGCTGAGCTGGAAATTACCGGTGTAGGCGGGCAGGTCGATGATGCGTTTCAGACTGGCCGGGGCATTGCCGTCGACAACCACTTGCTGGGACATCGATTGCAGCAATTGAATGCGGCTTTCCAGCCAGGTCTGGATGTTGCTGGTGGTCAGGCTGCCCAGTTCCTGCATCGACGCTTCGGTGCTGGTGCTCAGCGCTTCGCGCTGTCGATAGTCGTTGAAGAAAATGAAACAGGCGAACGCAACGGCCACCACGAGGGCGGCAGCCAACAAAATCTTGTGGCTGAATTTCATGTTTCTGGTCATCGAATGAGCTACCGCGAAGGGGCTGATCAAGAAAGGGCGGCAATTTGCCACACAGGGAGGCTTTGCGCTGCTCTTGTTTCGACCGGGGCGCGCCAAAGATTAGGCCTTTTTTGCGAATTGCGACGAAATGCTCAAAAGCGCGACAAAGTGTCTGATTTATCGGCAAAAGCCAGACGAGCGGAGCAATAAATAGGCGTCCCGGGAGGGAACCAGACACCACTTTTCTCTTCTAAGCTTCTGGTTGGCCCCATGCCATCCCCCTTCCGTTCCAGGAGTTACACCATGTCGCTGCGATCTATCGCCCTTTTGTCGTTCTGCGTGCTGTTGGCCGCCTGCGGCAAGATCAATCAGGAAAACTACTCGAAGCTCTCGGCCGGCATGGCCAAGACCGAAGTGGAGACCTTGTTGGGCAAACCGACTGATTGCTCGGGCGCGCTCGGCATGTCCAGTTGCACCTGGGGCGACAAAAACAGCTTTATCAGCGTGCAGTACGCCGGTGACAAAGTGCTGATGTTTTCCGGCCAAGGCCTGAAGTAAACCGGGGCCTCGCGCCCACGGAGAAGAAAAATGAAGCGGTTATTGCTTGTCCTTTTTGCCGGCCTGGTACTGGCCGGCTGCGCCACTTCCGGCGTAGATCCGTTGGCGCCGAAGACCGTCAACAGCGTCAATCTCAAGCGTTACCAAGGGACCTGGTATGAGCTGGCGCGTTTGCCGATGTACTTCCAGCGCGACTGCGCGCAATCCGAAGCGCATTACACCCTCAAGCCTGACGGCAACGTCGCGGTGCTCAATCGTTGCCTGACCCCGCAATGGCAGTGGGAAGAAGTGAAGGGCACGGCTTATCCACAGGTGCCGGGCAAGACCGACAAATTGTGGGTCGAGTTCGATACCTGGTTCTCGCGTCTGATTCCGGGTGTGGCGAAAGGCGAATACTGGGTGCTGTACGTCAGCGATGACTACAAGACCGCCATCGTCGGCGACCCGAGTCGCAAGTACATGTGGCTGCTGTCGCGCACGCCGACCGTCAATGGTGTAGTGCGAGAAGAACTGCTGAGCAAGGCGCGTCAGCAGGGCTATGACACCACGCGATTGATCTGGCGAGCGTCGGAACGGCAGATGGCCAAGACTTCTAATTAAGAGCGAAAAGATCGCAGCCTTCGGCAGCTCCTACATGGGAAAGTGTTCACCCTGTAGGAGCTGCCGAAGGCTGCGATCTTTTGCTTTTCTAGCCGAGAAGGTCGCGCAAGACCTGGGTGAAGGCGCGCGCACTGTCCTCTTCCCCGGCATGCCGGCCATCACGCACAACCCACTGGCCATTGACCAACACATCACGCACCTGCCGATCCCCTCCGGCAAACAACCAGCGATTCAAAATCCCGTCTCCGTTCGCCGTCGCCAGATACGGATCGTTGCCATCGAGCACAATCCAGTCCGCCCGTTTGCCAACCTCCAGCGCACCAATCGGCTGCCCCAGCGCTTGCGCGCCGCCATCCAGCGCCGCGTCATACAGCGTGCGCCCGACCATCGGCTGATCCGCGCCATACAAACGGTTACGGCGCTGATCACGCAGACGCTGGCCGTATTCCAGCCAACGCAATTCTTCCACCACACTGAGCGAGACATGGCTGTCGGAACCGATGCCCATGCGCCCACCCTGCGCGAGGAAATCCACCGCCGGGAAAATTCCGTCGCCCAGGTTGGCTTCAGTGGTCAGGCACAGCCCGGCGATGGCGCGACTCTTGGCCATCAGCGTGACCTCTTCCGGATTGGCGTGAGTGGCATGCACCAGACACCAGCGCTGATCAACTTCGGCATTTTCGTACAGCCATTGCAGCGGACGCCGACCGCTCCAGCTCAGGCAGTCGTCGACTTCTTTCTGCTGTTCGGCGATGTGAATGTGAATCGGGCATTGCTTGTCGCTGGCCGCCAACACTTCGCTCATCTGCTGCGGCGTCACCGCGCGCAACGAGTGGAAGCACAGCCCCAGCGATTGCGATTTTTGCTGCGCCAGTAACGGCTGCAAACGCGACTGCAGATTCAGGTAATTTTCGGTGCTGTTGATAAAACGGCGCTGGCCATCGTTAGGCGTTTGCCCGCCGAAACCGGAGTGGCTGTAGAGCACCGGCAGCAAGGTCAGACCGATGCCGCTTTCACTCGCCGCCTGACTGATACGCAACGCCAGTTCAGCCGGATCGGCGTACGGCTGACCATTGCTGTCGTGGTGCACATAGTGGAATTCGGCCACCGAGGTGTAACCGGCCTTGAGCATTTCGATGTACAGCTGACGGGCGATCACACCGAGCTGATCCGGGCTGATTTTTCCGACGAGGCGATACATCAAATCGCGCCACGTCCAGAAACTGTCGTTCGGGTTGCCGGCCACTTCGGCCAGTCCGGCCATCGCACGCTGGAAGGCGTGGGAGTGCAGATTGGGCATCCCCGGCAGCAACGGCCCGCTCAGTCGTTCGGCGCCATCTGCGGTGGAATCGGCCTGGATTTGGGTCAGCGAGCCCTCGGCGCTGACCTCAAGACGTACATTGTTGGCCCATCCGTTAGGCAGCAGCGCGCGTTCGGCAAAGAAGGCGGACATGGTTCAGCACCCCATCGTGTGTTATTTGTATATACATATACAGACGTTTGCCTGCCCGGTAAACTCCGGCCAGCTAGCCACTCTCATCCAATGAACAGGGATCAACCGTGCCGACTCCGCCTCCAGTCTCCCCGTTGGCCGCGAACATGGGCGACAGTCCGGCGCCCTTGTACGCCCGCGTCAAACAGATGATCACCCAGCAGATCGACAGCGGAAACTGGCCGCCGCACTACCGCGTGCCGTCCGAAAGCGAGCTGGTCAATCAACTCGGTTTCAGCCGCATGACCATCAACCGCGCCCTGCGCGAGATGACCGCCGACGGTCTGTTGGTGCGCATGCAAGGCGTCGGCACGTTTGTCGCCGAACCGAAGAGCCAGTCCGCGCTGTTCGAAGTGCACAACATCGCCGACGAAATCGCTTCCCGTGGCCATCGCCACACCTGCCAGGTGATCACCCTCGAAGAAGAGGCCGCCGGTTCAGAGCGTGCGCTGGCGCTGGATATGCGTGAAGGGCAGAAGGTCTTTCACTCGCTGATCGTGCATTACGAAAACGACATTCCGGTGCAAATCGAAGACCGTTTCGTCAACGCGCTGGTCGCGCCGGAATACCTCAAGCAGGACTTCACCCTGCAAACGCCTTACGCCTACCTGAACCAAGTGGCTCCGCTGACCGAGGGCGAGCATGTGGTTGAAGCGATTCTGGCCGAGCCGTCCGAATGCAAATTGCTGCAGATTGAAAAGGGTGAGCCTTGCTTGCTGATCCGTCGCCGCACGTGGTCGGGGCGTCAGCCGGTGACGGCGGCGCGATTGATTCACCCGGGTTCTCGTCATCGTCTGGAAGGTCGGTTTCATAAATAGAGAGCATAAATGAGTGAAGTGAAGGTTTTACGCGCGGAAGGCTACCCGCGCATGCCGTGGAAAAACGGCGGCGGCAGCACTGAGGAAATAACCCGTGATGCCGGTGCCGGGCTGGATGGTTTCGGCTGGCGCCTGTCGATTGCCGACATCGCCGAGTCCGGCGGTTTTTCCACCTTCGCCGGTTACCAACGAGTGATCACCGTGTTGCAAGGTGACGGCATGGTTCTGTGCGTCGATGGCGACGATACGCGGCCGCTGTTATCGCTCGACCCGTTTGCCTTCAGCGGTGAAAGCCAGGTTTCCTGCACGCTGCTCGGCGGTGCGATTCGCGACTTCAACCTGATCTACGCGCCGCAGCGGTACAGCGCGCGGTTGCAGTGGCTGGACGGTGAACAGCGGTTGTTCAGTTCGGCGGGGACGGTGCTGGTGTTCAGTGTCAGTGAGTTGCTGGAAGTGCAGGTTGGTCATTCCGCATCGCTACTCGGTCGCCATGATTGTCTGCAACTGGACGGTAACGCCGGACTGGTTGAAGTCACCACCAATGCCGCTTGCTGTGTCATTGAGCTGACGGCGCGCTGAGTCAAAAATCTTAAAAGATCGCAGCCTTCGGCAGCTCCTACAGGGTGTACATCAATCCCACTGTAGGAGCTGCCGAAGGCTGCGATCTTTTGCTTTTGGGATGTTCCCAACCCACGCACCAACTTGTTACCGAACGCCCCAGCGTGGCGCAAAACCTCGCTTTCGTAACAATCCCCAACCCCCTCCATCAATACCCTCGAAATATTTCATCCACGCCAGAACCCTTGATTCAGGCGCTCTCCAGCCCTGCCCGCGTTTTTTCTTGAACAGCCCTCCAACAAGTTGGCCGCTTGATTGCATATGCTTGTATGTACAAGTAAAGACGTATGCGTATGAGTCGTTCGAGACTCTCCGCAGCGTCCACTGATTCGCTTGTCGCGCAGCGAAGCGCACAGGCTGCTTGCCCACTGCCAGGGTTGGTTTGAATTGATCGCTGAGGAGTCTCTTTCGTGACTGATAACAAAATGACTAAGTTTCGCGATGTCGAAATCCGTGCCGCCCGCGGCAACAAGCTCACCGCCAAGAGCTGGCTGACCGAAGCGCCGCTGCGCATGCTGATGAACAACCTCGACCCGGAAGTCGCCGAGAACCCGAAAGAGCTGGTGGTTTACGGTGGTATCGGTCGCGCTGCGCGTAACTGGGAGTGCTACGACAAAATCGTCGAGAGCCTGACCAACCTGAATGACGACGAGACCCTGCTGGTGCAATCCGGCAAGCCGGTCGGCGTGTTCAAGACCCACAGCAACGCCCCGCGCGTACTGATCGCCAACTCCAACCTCGTCCCGCACTGGGCGAGCTGGGAGCACTTCAACGAACTCGACGCCAAAGGCTTGGCCATGTATGGCCAGATGACCGCCGGCAGCTGGATCTACATCGGCAGCCAGGGCATCGTTCAAGGCACCTACGAAACCTTCGTTGAAGCCGGTCGCCAGCACTACAACGACAACCTCACCGGCAAGTGGGTGTTGACCGCCGGTTTGGGTGGCATGGGCGGCGCACAACCGCTGGCGGCAACCCTGGCCGGCGCTTGCTCGCTGAACATCGAATGCCAACAAGTGAGCATCGATTTCCGCCTGAAAAGCCGCTACGTCGACGAGCAAGCCAAAGACCTCGACGACGCCCTCGCGCGCATCGACAAATACACCAAAGAAGGCAAGGCGATCTCCATCGCGCTGCTGGGTAACGCCGCAGAAATTCTGCCGGAACTGGTCAAGCGCGGCGTGCGCCCGGACATGGTCACCGACCAGACCAGTGCCCACGACCCGCTCAACGGTTACCTGCCTGCCGGCTGGACTTGGGACGAATACCGCGCCCGCGCCAAGACCGAGCCCGCCGCTGTAATCAAAGCCGCCAAGCAGTCGATGGCCGTGCACGTTAAAGCGATGCTGGAATTCCAGAAACAAGGCATTCCGACCTTCGACTACGGCAACAACATCCGTCAGATGGCACAGGAAGAGGGCGTCGAAAACGCATTCGACTTCCCGGGCTTCGTACCGGCTTACATCCGTCCGCTGTTCTGCCGTGGCATCGGCCCGTTCCGTTGGGCGGCACTGTCCGGCGATCCGCAAGACATCTACAAAACCGACGCCAAGGTCAAAGAGCTGATCCCCGACGACGCGCACCTGCACAACTGGCTGGACATGGCCCGCGAGCGCATCAGCTTCCAGGGTCTGCCGGCACGTATCTGCTGGGTCGGCCTGGGCCTGCGCGCCAAGCTCGGTCTGGCCTTCAACGAGATGGTGCGCAGCGGTGAGCTGTCGGCGCCGATCGTGATCGGTCGCGACCACCTCGACTCTGGCTCGGTGGCTAGCCCGAACCGTGAAACCGAATCGATGCAGGACGGCTCCGACGCCGTGTCCGACTGGCCACTGCTCAACGCTCTGCTGAATACCGCGAGCGGCGCGACCTGGGTTTCCCTGCACCACGGCGGCGGCGTCGGCATGGGCTTCTCGCAGCACTCGGGCATGGTGATTGTCTGCGACGGTACGGACGAGGCGGCCGAGCGCATTGCGCGCGTGCTGCACAACGACCCGGCCACTGGTGTTATGCGCCACGCCGATGCCGGTTACCAGATCGCCATCGACTGCGCCAAGGAACAGGGTCTGAACTTGCCGATGATTACCGGAAAGTAATGCTTTCCCCTGTAGGAGTGAGCCTGCTCGCGATGAGGCCGGCACATTCAGCAAATGTGCTGACTGACACACCGCCATCGCGAGCAGGCTCACTCCTACAAAAGCAAAAGCCAAAAAAGAACAAAACCCGGAACAATCCACAGAGGTTGAATCATGGCTGTCACCACCGATCGTGCAAGCAACAAACCGTTGATCGAAAGGCGTTCGATCGACTACATCCCGGAAGCGGAAAGACACGGTCGTCTGTTCAGCCAATTCACCCTGTGGATGGGTGCCAACCTGCAAATCACCGCGATCGTCACCGGGGCTTTGGCCGTGGTGTTGGGCGGTGATGTGTTCTGGTCGTTGATCGGTCTGTTGATCGGTCAATTGCTCGGCGGTGGCGTGATGGCGCTGCATGCCGCGCAAGGGCCGAAACTCGGTTTGCCGCAGATGATCTCCAGCCGCGTGCAGTTTGGCGTGTATGGTGCGGCGATCCCGATCGTGCTGGTGTGCCTGATGTACCTGGGTTTCACCGCGACCGGCACCGTGCTTTCCGGTCAGGCGCTGGGCCAGTTGTTTAATGTCAGCGACAGCGTCGGCATCCTGATTTTCGCCAGCGTGATCGTGGTGGTCACGGTGCTCGGTTACCGAGTGATCCACTGGATCGGCCGTGTCGCCAGCGTCATTGGCGTGATCGCTTTCGTCTTCCTGTTCTGGCGTCTGATGAGCCAGACCGACGTCGGCGCACTCCTGCAAATCCGTCATTTCAGCTGGAGCAGCTTCCTGCTCGCGGTGTCGCTCGCGGCCTCCTGGCAGATCGCGTTCGGCCCTTACGTGGCTGACTATTCCCGTTACCTGCCGAGCAAGACCTCGGCGGTGAAAACCTTCTTCGCCGCCGGTGCCGGTTCAGTGGTCGGCGCGCAAGTGGCGATGATCCTCGGCGTGTTCGCGGCGGCTTCGGCCAACGGCCAGTTCGCCGGTCACGAAGTTGCCTACATCGTCGGCCTGGGCGGCACCGGAGCCACCGCTGCGCTGCTGTACTTCAGCATCGCATTCGGCAAGGTGACCATCTCGACGCTGAACTCCTACGGCAGCTTCATGTGCATCGCGACCATCATCAGTGGTTTCAAAGGCCACCTGACCGTTACGCGGATGCAGCGTCTGGTGTTCGTGCTGGTGATCGTTGGCGCGGCGACCCTGATCGCGCTGCTCGGTCAGCATTCGTTCCTCGGTGCGTTCAAGTCGTTCATCCTGTTCCTGCTCGCGTTCTTCACTCCGTGGAGTGCGATCAACCTGGTCGACTACTACTGCATCACCCGTGAGCGTTATGACGTGCCGGCGCTGGCCGATCCGAACGGTCGCTACGGTCGCTGGAACATGCTCGGTATCAGCGTTTATGTGTTCGGTGTGCTGGTGCAACTGCCGTTCATCTCCACCAAGTTCTACACCGGCCCGCTGGTGGCGGCCCTCGGTGATGTGGATATTTCCTGGATCATCGGTCTGGTGCTGCCGGCCGTCGTCTACTACGTGTGCGCGAAAAAATGGCACAGCGCGGTACCCGATCAACTGATTCTGCCGGTCGAGCAGAACAGCGTTGTACAACCTAAAACAAGCGGGGCCGGTCGCGCTGCGGCGCAGGCCTGATTGGACGTGGACAGGGCTGGATGCCTCTTGACTGCCGTAAGCCAATTCATGATTAGGAGCGTCACAACAATGAAATCGAACAAGACCCTGCTGACCACATTGCTGTCCATGGGCCTGCTGGCCAGTGCCGGCGCGACGCAAGCCGCCGGCTGGTGCGAATCGGGCAAACCGGTGAAATTCGCCGGGCTGAACTGGGAAAGCGGCATGCTCCTGACCGACGTCCTGCAAGTGGTGCTGGAGAAAGGCTACGACTGCAAGACCGACAGTTTGCCGGGCAACTCCATCACCATGGAAAACGCCCTGAGCAGCAACGATATTCAAGTGTTCGCCGAAGAGTGGGTCGGCCGCAGCGAGGTCTGGAACAAGGCCGAGAAGGCCGGCAAGGTCGTCGGTGTCGGCGCACCTGTGGTGGGCGCTGTGGAAGGCTGGTACGTGCCGCGCTACGTGATCGAAGGCGACGCCAAACGCAAGCTGGAAGCGAAAGCACCGGATCTGAAAAACATCGCCGATCTGAGCAAGTACGCCGCCGTGTTCAAGGATCAGGAAGAGCCGTCCAAGGGCCGTTTCTACAACTGCCCGGCCGGCTGGACTTGTGAACTCGACAACAGCGAAATGCTGAAAAGCTACGGTCTGGAAAACAGCTACACCAACTTCCGCCCAGGCACCGGCCCGGCGCTGGATGCGGCAGTGCTGTCGAGCTACAAGCGTGGCGAGCCGATCCTGTTCTACTACTGGTCGCCAACCCCGCTGATGGGCCAGGTTGACTTGGTCAAACTCGAAGAAAAACCGGGTGTCGACAAGTCCGTGAGCATCAAGGTCGGCCTGTCCAAGACCTTCCACGACGAAGCCCCGGAGCTGGTGGCCGTGCTGGAAAAGGTCAACCTGCCGATCGACCTGCTGAACCAGAACCTGGGTCGCATGGCGAAGGAACGCATCGAGTCGCCAAAACTGGCGAAAATCTTCCTCAAGGAACATCCTGAAGTCTGGCATGCGTGGGTCAGTGACGACGCAGCCAAGAAAATCGACGCGGCGCTGTAGGTCGATACCTCCCGGCTAACCGCGAGGCAGGCCGGGAGATATGCCGTAAACGCTTGATTGAGATTTCTGATTGAGAGCCGCTTATGTTTCCCGAGAGCTTTACCTTTTCCATCGCCGACTGGGTCAACGGTTGGGTCGATTCGCTGGTCACCAACTACGGCGATGTGTTCCGCCATATCTCCGACACGCTGCTGTGGGCCATCGTCAACCTTGAAGGCATGCTGCGTGCGGCGCCGTGGTGGTTGATGCTGGCGATCGTCGGTGTGATCGCCTGGCACGCCACGCGCAAAGTGGTGACCACTGCGGTCATCGTCGGTTTGTTGTTCCTCGTTGGCGCGGTCGGCCTGTGGGACAAACTCATGCAAACGCTGGCGCTGATGATGGTCGCGACGATCATTTCGGTGCTGATCGGCATCCCGCTGGGGATTCTCTCGGCGCGCAGCAATCGCCTGCGTTCGGTGCTGATGCCGCTGCTCGACATCATGCAAACCATGCCAAGTTTTGTGTACCTGATTCCGGTGCTGATGCTGTTCGGTCTGGGCAAGGTGCCGGCGATTTTCGCTACCGTTATCTATGCTGCGCCACCGCTGATTCGCCTCACCGATCTGGGCATCCGCCAGGTTGACGGCGAAGTGATGGAAGCGATCAACGCATTCGGCGCCAACCGCTGGCAGCAACTGTTCGGTGTGCAACTGCCGCTGGCCTTGCCGAGCATCATGGCCGGGATCAACCAGACCACCATGATGGCCCTGTCGATGGTGGTGATCGCCTCGATGATCGGCGCCCGTGGTCTGGGTGAAGATGTGCTGGTGGGGATTCAGACCCTAAACGTCGGGCGCGGGCTTGAGGCCGGTCTGGCGATCGTGATTCTCGCAGTGGTCATCGACCGCATTACTCAGGCGTACGGTCGGCCACGGCATGAGGTGAGCAAATGAGCAACGCAACCGTGAGCAAGATCGAAGTCAAAAACGTCTTCAAGATTTTCGGCAACCGCGCCAAGGATGCGCTGGCCATGGTCGGTCAGGGCAAGACCAAGGATCAGGTGTTGAGCGAAACCGGTTGCGTGGTCGGGGTAAACGATCTGTCGTTGAGCATCGGTACTGGCGAGATCTTCGTGATCATGGGCCTCTCCGGTTCCGGCAAGTCGACACTGGTGCGCCACTTCAATCGCCTGATCGACCCCACCAGCGGCGCGATCCTTGTCGACGGCGTCGACATCCTGCAATACGACATGGAAGCCCTGCGCGAATTTCGCCGGCACAAGATCAGCATGGTGTTCCAGAGCTTCGGCCTGCTGCCGCACAAAACCGTACTCGACAACGTCGCCTACGGCCTGAAAGTGCGCGGCGAGAGCAAGCAAATGTGCGCGGAACGCGCGCTGCACTGGATCAACACCGTGGGCCTCAAAGGCTACGAAAACAAATACCCGCATCAGCTCTCCGGCGGCATGCGCCAGCGTGTTGGTCTGGCTCGGGCCTTGGCGGCAGACACCGACATCATCCTGATGGACGAAGCGTTCAGTGCGCTGGATCCGCTGATCCGCGCCGAGATGCAGGATCAGTTGCTCGAGCTGCAGAAGACGTTGCACAAGACCATCGTGTTTATCACCCACGACCTTGATGAGGCGGTGCGCATTGGTAACCGGATTGCGATTCTCAAGGATGGGCGGTTGATTCAGGTCGGCACGCCACGCGAGATTCTGCATTCGCCGGCGGATGAGTACGTTGACCGGTTCGTTCAGCGGCGTGCGGCGGTGGTTTAAGCAGTTTTGTGTTGGCTGGGCTGGCCTCTTCGCGAGCAAGCCCGCTCCCACATTTGGAATGCGTCTCCCTGTGGGAGCGGGCTTGCTCGCGAAGGCGTCAGTGAAGCTGCATCAATATTACGGTTGAGGTTTTAGATGTCCCAGGCTGAAAAAATCGTTATCACCGGCGCTCCTCTGCGTTGGCAGGACGTGGTTGCTGTCGCCCGTCACGGCGCTCAACTGGAGCTGTCGAGCGACACCTGGGCGCGCATCGAAAATGCGCAGGCCATCGTCCAGCGCATCGTCGCCAGCGGCGAACGTGCCTATGGCGTCAACACCGGCCTGGGCGGTTTGTCCAACGTTTCCCTAAAAGACGAACAACTCAGCCAGCTCTCGCGCAACTCTTTGCTCAGCCATGCCTGCGGCGTCGGCCCGGTACTCGTCGACGAGCAGACCCGCGCGATCATCTGCGCCGCCATTCACAACTACAGCCACGGCAAATCCGGGCTGCATCGCCGGGTCGTCGAAGGGCTGCTGGCGCTGCTCAATCGTGGCATCACCCCGCAAGTGCCGTCGCAAGGTTCAGTCGGCTACCTGACGCACATGGCGCACATCGGCATCACGCTGCTCGGCGTCGGCAACGTCAGCTATCGCGGGCAGATTATCTCCGCACAACAAGCATTGGCCGAAGAGGGTCTGCAACCGGTGCAACTCGGGGCGAAGGACGGTTTGTGTCTGGTCAATGGCACGCCATGCATGACCGGCCTCAGCTGTCTGGCGATTGCCGATGCCACGCGTCTGGTGCAATGGGCCGATGTCATCGGTGCGATGAGTTTCGAAGCGCAGCGCGGTCAGATCGACGCCTTCGATGCCGAGATCATCGCGCTGAAACCGCACCCGGGCATGCAGCAGGTCGGCATCAATTTGCGCGCGTTGCTCGACGGCAGTGAAGTGATTGCGTCGAGCAAAGGCATTCGTACGCAGGATGCGCTGAGCATTCGTTCTATCCCGCAAGTACACGGCGCGGCGCGTGATCAACTCGACCATGCGATCAAACAGGTCGAAGCCGAACTCAACGGCTGCACCGACAACCCGTTGCTGCTCGGCACGCCGGATAATTTCCGGGTGATGTCGCAAGCCAATCCGCACGGCCAATCGGTGGCGATGGCGGCGGATTTGCTGGCGATTGCCATGGCTGAAATCGGCTCGATCGCCGAGCGTCGCCTCGATCGTTTGGTCAACCCGCACGTCAGTGGCCTGCCGGCATTTCTGGTGGCCAATCCGGGGGTGAACTCCGGGATGATGATCGTCCAGTACGTCGCTGCGTCGTTATGCGCGGAAAACCGTCAATTGGCGCAACCGGCGGTGCTCGACAACTACATCACTTCCGGTTTGCAGGAAGACCATCTGAGCATGGGCACCAATGCCGCGCTGAAGCTGCATCGCGCGCTGGAAAACTGCACGCAGATCCTCGCCATCGAATATCTACTGGCGGCGCAGGCGTTTGAATTCCTCAAGGAACAACGCTTCGGCACTGGCACCGATGTCGCCTGGCGACTGCTGCGCGAAACGGTTCCGGCCTACGATCAGGATCGCTGGCTGGCGCCGGATATTGCCGCCGCCGCGAGCGTGTTGAAAAACCCGAATCTGCTGCACAACGTTCTATCGAATTTGCATTGAAAAACTACCCTGCCAGCGTGCCAAGGCGCCGGATGCTCACAAGGCTGAAAGCGACGGATAACGGAATGCTCCGGAGCGAATGGCAAGTTAATAACAAACTCTCAAAAGGAGCATTTAAATGACTGCGCTGAACCTGATTCCCGGCCAACTGAGCCTGGCCCAACTGCGTGACGTCTACCAGAACCCGGTCAAGCTGACGCTCGACAACAGCGCCTCGGCGCAGATCGAAGCCAGCGTCGCTTGCGTCGAGCAGATCCTCGCCGAGAACCGCACTGCCTACGGCATCAACACCGGTTTCGGCCTGCTGGCCTCGACGCGCATCGCCAGCGAAGACCTGGAAAACCTGCAGCGCTCGCTGGTGTTGTCCCACGCCGCCGGTGTTGGCGTGCCGATCAGCGATGAGTTGGTGCGTCTGGTCATGGTGCTCAAGGTCAACAGCCTCAGCCGTGGTTTCTCCGGCATTCGCCGCGTGGTGATCGATGCGCTGATCGCGTTGATCAACGCCGAGGTTTATCCGCACATTCCATTGAAAGGTTCGGTGGGTGCGTCGGGCGATCTGGCGCCGTTGGCGCACATGTCGCTGGTGCTGCTGGGCGAGGGCAAGGCGCGCTACAAAGGCGAGTGGATGGAAGCGGTTGAAGCGCTGAAAGTCGCGGGTCTGACGCCGCTGACGCTGGCGGCGAAAGAAGGTCTGGCACTGCTCAACGGTACTCAGGTTTCCACCGCGTTCGCGCTGCGTGGCTTGTTTGAAGGTGAAGATTTGTTTGCCGGCGCGTTGGCGCTGGGCGGTCTGACGGTTGAAGCGGTTTTGGGTTCGCGTTCGCCATTCGATGCCCGCATTCATGCGGCGCGTGGCCAGAAAGGTCAGATCGATGCGGCTGCGGCTTATCGTGATCTGCTCGGTGAGCGCAGTGAAGTCTCCGACTCGCATCAGAATTGCGAGAAGGTTCAGGATCCGTACTCGCTGCGCTGCCAGCCGCAAGTCATGGGCGCCTGCCTGACCCAGTTCCGTCAGGCCGCTGAAGTGCTGGCGGTTGAAGCCAACGCGGTTTCCGATAACCCGTTGGTGTTTGCCGCTGAAGGCGACGTGATTTCCGGCGGCAACTTCCACGCTGAACCGGTGGCCATGGCCGCTGACAACATGGCGTTGGCCATTGCCGAAATCGGCTCGCTGAGCGAACGCCGCATCTCGCTGATGATGGACAAGCACATGTCGCAACTGCCGCCGTTCCTGGTGGCCAATGGCGGCGTGAATTCCGGATTCATGATTGCGCAGGTGACCGCTGCGGCGTTGGCCAGCGAGAACAAAGCGTTGTCGCATCCGCATTCGGTGGACAGTCTGCCGACTTCGGCTAACCAGGAAGACCACGTTTCCATGGCGCCTGCGGCGGGCAAGCGTCTGTGGGAAATGGCCGAAAACACGCGCGGGATTCTCGCGGTGGAATGGCTGGCGGCGGTGCAGGGGCTGGATCTGCGTAACGGTCTGAAGACCTCGGCGAAGCTGGAACAGGCGCGGGCGATTCTGCGTAAGGAAGTGCCGTTTTATGAGAAAGACCGGTTCTTCGCGCCAGATATCAATGCGGCGACTGAGTTGTTGGCTTCGCGCTGCCTGACCGAGCTGGTTCCGGCGAAGCTGCTGCCTAGTTTGTAACCCACCCACTGATCGTTCCCATGCTCCGCGTGGGAATGCAGCCCGTGACGCTCCGCGTCACTGGACGCAGAGCGTCCCTTGAGGCATTCCCACGCAGAGCGTGGGAACGATCACCAACCCCAACGGAGGCCAACAGTGAAAACCCTCTGGCAACACTGCCACGTCGCAACCATGGCGCAAGGCGTCTACTCGATCATCGAGGATGCGGCCATCGTGACGTCCGGTGCGCTCATCGAGTGGATCGGCCCGCGCAATCAACTGCCGTCCGGCGAATACCCGGCGGTCAATGATCTGCAAGGCGCGTGGGTCACCCCCGGCCTGATCGACTGCCACACCCACACGGTGTTCGGCGGCAACCGCAGCGGCGAATTTGAAAAGCGTCTGCAAGGCGTCAGCTATGCCGAGATCGCGGCGTCCGGCGGCGGCATCGCCAGCACCGTGCGCGCTACGCGTGAAGCGACGGAAGACGAGCTGTTCGCCAGCGCCGCCAAACGCCTGAAAAGCCTGATGCGCGACGGCGTGACCACGGTCGAAATGAAATCCGGCTACGGCCTCGATCCGGTCAACGAACGCAAAATCCTCCGGGTCATCCGTCGCCTCGAAAAACAGCTGCCGATCAGCGTGCGCAGCACTTGTCTGGCCGCCCACGCACTGCCGCCGGAGTACAAGGATCGCGCCGACGATTACATCGATCTGGTCTGCAACGAAATGCTCCCCGCGCTCGCCGCCGAAGGTCTGGTCGATGCCGTGGATGCGTTCTGCGAATACCTGGCCTTCTCGCCGGAGCAGGTCGAGCGCGTGTTTATCGCCGCGCAACAACTCGGTCTGCCGGTGAAGCTGCACGCCGAACAATTGTCCTCGCTGCACGGCTCCAGCCTCGCCGCGCGCTACAAGGCGTTGTCTGCCGATCATCTGGAGTTCATGGACGAGGCCGACGCCATCGCCATGGCCGAAGCCGATACCGTCGCCGTGCTGCTGCCGGGCGCGTTCTACTTTCTGCGCGAAACCCAGTTGCCGCCAATGGACGCCCTGCGCAAGCACAAGGTGAAAATCGCCATTGCCAGCGACCTCAACCCCGGCACTTCGCCGGCGCTGTCGTTGCGGCTGATGCTGAACATGGCGTGCACCTGTTTCCGCATGACCCCGGAAGAAGCCCTGGCCGGCGCGACGATTCATGCCGCACAAGCACTGGGCATGGCCGACACTCACGGTTCGCTGGAAGTCGGCAAGGTTGCGGATTTCGTCGCCTGGCACATCGATCGTCCGGCGGATCTGGCCTATTGGCTCGGTGGTGATCTGGACAAACGCGTCGTCCGTCACGGCGTCGAATCAAGTCTGTAGGAGAGCGGTTGTGGATAAGGTTCTGAACTTCAAACAAGGTCGCGTGCCGCTGCTGATCAGCATGCCCCACGCTGGCGTACGCCTGACGCCTGCGGTGGAAGCCGGGTTGATTCCTGACGCGAAAAGCCTGCCGGACACTGACTGGCACATTCCGCAGCTGTACGACTTTGCCGAAGAGCTGGGCGCGAGCACGTTGGCGGCTGAGTATTCACGATTCGTCATCGATCTGAATCGACCGTCCGACGATAAGCCGCTATACGCCGGGGCGACCACCGGGCTGTATCCGGCGACGTTGTTCGATGGCATTCCGTTGTTCCGCGAAGGGCATGAGCCGTCGAAGGAAGAACGCGCGACGTATCTTGAGCAGATCTGGACGCCGTATCACCGCACCCTGCAAGAAGAGCTGGCGCGATTGAAGGCCGAGTTCGGTTACGCGTTGCTGTTCGATGCGCACTCGATCCGTTCGATCATCCCGCACCTGTTCGACGGCAAGCTGCCGGACCTCAACCTCGGCACCTTCAACGGCGCCAGTTGTGATCCGCAACTGGCCAGTCAGCTCGAAGCAATCTGCGCCGGCCACAGCTACTACAGCCATGTGCTCAACGGCCGCTTCAAGGGTGGTCACATCACCCGGCATTACGGCAACCCGGCCGAGAACATCCACGCCGTGCAACTGGAGTTGTGCCAGAGCACCTACATGGAAGAGTTCGAACCGTTCCGCTATCGCGCCGACCTGGCCGAGCCGACGCAAGTCGTGCTCAAGGAACTGCTACAAGGCTATCTGGCCTGGGCAAAGGCTCACTACACCGGCTGATCCACCCCTGTAGGAGCTGCCGAAGGCTGCGATCTTTTGATCGTTCCCACGCTGCGCGTGGGAATGCCTCTTGGGACGCTCCGCGTCCAGTGACGCGGAGCGTCACGGGCTGCATTCCCACGCAGAGCGTGGGAACGATCAACGATCAGGCTCCGGAGCATGCTCATTGACGTAAATCGGGTTTATGATGCCCAACGGCAGAATAATAGAAGTCCCCCCAGGGATGACCTCGACCCCTTACGGAGCGCGCAATGCAGACTTTGTTTCCGCAGATCAAACCTCACGCCCGGCACGATCTGGCTGTCGATGACACCCACACGCTGTACGTCGACGAAAGCGGTTCACCCGAGGGTTTGCCGGTTGTGTTCATCCACGGCGGCCCCGGCGCCGGTTGCGACGCGCAGAGCCGGCGCTATTTCGATCCGAATCTGTATCGCATTGTCACTTTCGACCAGCGCGGTTGCGGTCGCTCCACGCCGCACGCCAGCCTGGAAAACAACACCACCTGGGATCTGGTCGCCGACCTTGAGCGCATCCGTAAACACCTGGGCATCGAAAAATGGGTGCTGTTCGGTGGCTCGTGGGGTTCGACGCTGGCGCTGGCCTACGCGCAAACTCACCCGGAACGTGTTCATGGTCTGATCCTGCGTGGGATCTTTCTCTGCCGTCCGCAGGAAATCGAGTGGTTCTATCAAGCCGGTGCCAGCCGTCTGTTCCCTGATTACTGGCAGGACTACATCGCGCCGATCCCGCTGGACGAACGCGACGATCTGCTCAGCGCTTTCCACAAACGTCTGATCGGCAACGACCAGATTGCGCAGATGCACGCGGCCAAAGCCTGGTCGACATGGGAAGGGCGTACCGCGACCCTGCGGCCGAACCCGCTGGTGGTCGATCGTTTCTCCGAACCGCAGCGCGCGCTGTCGATTGCACGGATCGAATGCCACTATTTCACCAACAACGCGTTCCTTGAACCGAACCAGTTGATTCGCGACATGGGCAAGATCGCGCATTTGCCGGGCGTGATCATTCACGGTCGTTATGACGTGATCTGCCCGCTCGACAATGCCTGGGAACTGCATCAAGCCTGGCCGAACAGCGAATTGCAGGTGATCCGCGACGCCGGCCACGCCGCCTCCGAACCGGGCATCACCGATGCACTGGTGCGCGCGGCCGGCAACATGGCGCGACGCCTGCTCGACCTGCCGCCCGAAGAAGCATGAAGGGCCTTTTGCAGCGCGTCAGTAACGCACGGGTCGAAGTGGCGGGCGAGGTGGTAGGCGCGGTCGATCAAGGTTTGCTGGTGCTGGTGGCGGTCGAACCCGACGACACGCGTGCCAGCGCCGACAAACTTCTGCATAAGCTGCTTAACTATCGGGTATTCAGCGACGCCGAGGGCAAGATGAACTTGTCCCTGGCGGATGTTGGCGGCGGGTTGCTGCTGGTCTCTCAGTTCACCCTCGCAGCCGACACCAGGAGCGGGTTGCGCCCGGGTTTTTCCAGCGCAGCACCTCCGGCCCTGGGCGAGGAATTGTTCGACTATCTATTAGGCAAAGCGAAACAGATGCATGGCACTGTGGCATCAGGTAGATTCGGCGCGGATATGCAGGTGCACCTGGTCAATGATGGCCCGGTAACCTTCCTGTTACAGACCTGAAAGCGCTTGAAACATCTTTTTAAGGGCGTTTCGACTGAAAACAGGCATTTTTCGCGATAAATACTTGGTTACCCCCGATGCTTTGTCATGCGGGCTACTAGATAATCGCGCGCTACGGGGATCAGCGTTCGTTGGTCCGTTTTGACTTAGGTAGAGACTTGTCCGGAGCCGATTGGGGAATCATTTTGCCCCAGCGGAGTCGGAACAATGCTCGCCAACTTGGCAAGAGTGTTCTGGAAGGTCGGTTTTTCACTGCCGAAAACCCTACAGGCACTTCATCTGGCCGTTGGTTTATTGATCTGTTTTCGGCGAGGGTTGCTCGTGATTGTTAGTCCCTGTAATGCAGCAAAATTGTCTGCCAAACGCATGCGAAGTGCTCTGGTAGCGGGCTCGGCGCTCCTGTGCCTGCTCAGCGCCGGTCAGCTTTGGGCGTTCAATCTTGACGATGTATCGGCCAAGGCAAAAGAGCTGGCCGGGCAGAAGTTCGAAGCCCCGCGCAGCAACCTGCCGAACGAGTTCCGCGACATGAAGTTCGCGGACTATCAAAAAATTCGCTTCCTCACCGAAAAGGCTGAGTGGGCTGATCAGAAGACCCCGTTCAAGTTGTCCTTCTATCACCAGGGCATGCACTTCGACACGCCGGTCAAAATCAACGAAATCACGGCGAACACCGTCGAAGAGATCAAATACGATCCGACCCGCTTCGATTTCGGCGACCTGAAATTCGATCCTAAGGCCACTGAACAACTGGGTTATGCCGGTTTCCGTGTGCTGTACCCGATCAACAAGGCTGACAAGCAAGACGAAATCATGACCATGCTTGGCGCGAGCTACTTTCGCGTCGTCGGCAAGGGTCATACCTACGGTCTGTCGGCCCGTGGTCTGGCGATCGATACCGCATTGCCGTCTGGTGAAGAATTCCCGCGTTTCCGCGAGTTCTGGATTCAGCAGCCGAAGCCGGGCGACAAGCATCTGGTGATCTTCGCCTTGCTCGACTCGCCGCGCGCCACCGGTGCCTATCGTCTGATCCTGCGTCCGGGCAGTGACACCATTGTCGACGTCAAAGCGCAGATGTTCCTGCGTGACAAGGTCGGCAAACTGGGCATCGCACCGCTGACCAGCATGTTCCTGTTTGGCGCCAACCAGCCGTCGAAAGTCCTCAACTACCGTCGTGAACTGCACGACTCCAGCGGTCTGTCGATCCATGCCGGCAACGGCGAGTGGATCTGGCGTCCGCTGAACAACCCGAAACACCTGGCCGTGAGCAACTTCAGCGTCGAAAACCTGCGTGGTTTCGGTCTGCTGCAGCGTGGTCGCGACTTCAGCCACTACGAAGACCTCGACGATCGCTACGACAAGCGTCCAAGCGCCTGGATCGAGCCGAAGGGTGACTGGGGCAAAGGCACCGTTGATCTGGTAGAGATTCCGACCGCCGACGAAACCAACGACAACATCGTTGCGTTCTGGAGCCCGGAAAAAATGCCGGAGCCGGGCCAGCCGCTGGACTTCGCTTACCGCATGCACTGGACGATGGACGAAGCGGCGATTCACGCGCCGGACAGCGCTTGGGTTTCGCAGACTCTGCGTTCGACCGGTGACGTCAAGCAATCGAACCTGATCCGTCAGCCGGATGGCAGCGTTGCCTATCTGGTCGATTTCGAAGGTCCATCGCTGGCGGCCCTGGCCCCGGACGCTGACGTTCGCAGTCAGGTCAGCGTCGGCGACAACGCCGAACTGGTCGAGAACAGTGTGCGCTACAACCCGGAAACCAAGGGCTGGCGCTTGACCCTGCGGATGAAAATCAAAGACGCAGGCAAGTCGACCGAGATGCGTGCCGCGCTGGTTCAGCCGGTGGTAACGGCTGATCTGGCCAAGTCGTCGGTACCGGCGTCCAACTCGTCCGTGGCCAAGGCCGACAAGGTTGCCGCCAAGCAACAAGAGAAAGAAGACAAGGAAGCCAAGGCAGCCGAGGCCAAACAGGCTCAACAGGCCGATGCCAAGCCCGCTGCAGATGCCAAGGACAAGGCCAACAAAGACGCCAAGCAGCCTGTAGCTGCGGACGCGGCCCCAGCCACACCGGAATCGGCGCCGACTGAAGAAGTCATCACCGAGACCTGGAGCTATCAGTTGCCTGCCGATGAGTAACTCTCAAGTACAGCCAGAGACTCTTTCCGAGTATCTGGCGCATCTGCCGATGACCGACGAGCAGCGCGCGGAACTCGCGGGCTGCCAGTCGTTCAGCGAGTTGCATGAACGCCTGTCGTCTTCGACGTTCGACGCCCCTGCCGAAGCCGCCCAGGCTTCGGTGGGCAAGCGCCTGACGCTGAGCACGGCTGAAGAGCTGGAAGAAGCGGAAATGCTGGTGCTCGACGCCAGCGGTCGGGTCAGCCTCAAGGCGACCCCGCCGATCCGCCGTACCAAGGTGGTTCCGGAGCCGTGGCGCACCAATATTCTGGTGCGTGGCTGGCGCCGTCTGACCGGTCGCACCAACCCGCCACAGCCGCCGAAGGACGAAAACGTTCTGCCGGCGGCGCGCTGGCGCACTGTCGGTTCGATCCGTCGCTATATTCTGCTGGTGCTGATGCTCGGCCAGACCATCGTTGCTGGCTGGTACATGAAAGGCATCATGCCGTACCAGGGCTGGTCGTTCGTCGATCTCGACGAAGTCCTGCACCAGCCGCTGCTGCAAACCGCCACGCAAGTGCTGCCGTATGCGCTGCAAACCAGCATCCTGATTCTCTTCGGGATTCTGTTCTGCTGGGTGTCGGCCGGTTTCTGGACGGCGCTGATGGGCTTCCTCGAGTTGCTCACCGGTCACGATAAATACCGTATCTCCGGCAAAAGCGCCGGCAACGAGCCGATTGCCAAAGACGCGCGTACCGCGTTGGTAATGCCGATCTGCAACGAAGACGTACCGCGCGTATTCGCCGGTCTGCGTGCTACGTTCGAATCGGTCGCGGCTACCGGTGATCTGGATCGCTTCGACTTCTTCGTCCTCAGCGACAGTAACGACACCGATATCTGTGTCGCCGAGCAACAGGCCTGGCTGGACGTCTGCCGCGAGGCCAAAGGCTTCGGCAAGATCTTCTACCGTCGTCGTCGCCGTCGGGTGAAACGCAAGAGCGGCAACCTCGACGACTTCTGCCGTCGTTGGGGCGGTGACTACAAGTATATGGTTGTGCTCGACGCCGACTCGGTGATGAGCGGCGAGTGCCTGACCAGTCTGGTGCGCTTGATGGAAGCCACGCCGGATGCCGGGATCATCCAGACCGCGCCGCGTGCGTCGGGCATGGACACCCTGTATGCGCGCATGCAGCAGTTCGCGACCCGTGTGTACGGCCCGCTGTTTACCGCTGGCCTGCACTTTTGGCAGTTGGGTGAATCCCACTACTGGGGTCACAACGCGATCATCCGCATGAAGCCGTTTATCGACCATTGCGCCCTGGCGCCGTTGCCGGGTAAAGGTGCCTTCTCTGGTGCGATCCTGTCCCACGACTTCGTTGAAGCGGCGCTGATGCGCCGTGCCGGTTGGGGCGTGTGGATTGCCTACGACTTGCCGGGCAGCTACGAAGAACTGCCGCCGAACCTGCTCGACGAACTCAAGCGTGACCGTCGCTGGTGCCACGGCAACCTGATGAACTTCCGTCTGTTCCTGGTTAAAGGCATGCACCCGGTGCACCGCGCGGTGTTCCTGACTGGCGTGATGTCGTACCTGTCGGCGCCGTTGTGGTTCTTCTTCCTGGTGTTGTCGACCGCGCTGTTGGCGGTGAACACGCTGATGGAACCGCAGTACTTCCTCGAACCGCGTCAGCTCTATCCGCTATGGCCACAATGGCACCCGGACAAGGCGATTGCGCTGTTCTCGACGACCATCGAGCTGCTGTTCCTGCCGAAACTGTTGAGCATCATCCTGATATGGGCCAAGGGCGCGAAAGAGTTCGGCGGCAAGTTCAAGGTGACCCTGTCGATGCTGCTGGAGATGTTGTTCTCCATGCTGCTGGCGCCGGTGCGGATGATTTTCCACACGCGTTTCGTTCTGGCCGCGTTCCTCGGCTGGGCCGCGACGTGGAATTCGCCGCAACGTGACGACGACTCGACACCTTGGAGCGAGGCGGTCAAACGCCACGGCCCGCAAACCCTGCTGGGTTTCTGCTGGGCGCTGCTGGTGATCTGGCTGAACCCGAGCTTCCTCTGGTGGCTGGTGCCAATCGTCGGTTCGCTGATGCTGTCTATCCCGGTGTCGGTGATTTCCAGCCGTGTCGGTCTGGGCCTGAAGTCCCGTGACGAGAGCCTGTTCCTCATCCCTGAGGAATACAATCCGCCACAGGCGCTGCTGGCGACCGATCAGTACACCCACGAAAACCGTTACCACGCGCTCAACGACGGCTTCGTCCGTGCGGTGGTCGATCCTCAGCAGAACGCTTTGGCGTGCTCGCTGGCGACTTCCCGTCACGGTCAGGCCGAGCCGATCGAATGGCTGCGTCAGGAACGTGTGCGTCACGCGCTGAAGGTCGGCCCTGCGGGGTTGAACAACCATGATCGTCTGCAACTGCTGAGCGATCCTGTTGCCCTGGCGCGTTTGCATGAGCAGGTCTGGGCGGAAGGTCACGCCGAGTGGCTGGATGCATGGCGGGCGTCGGTGAAAGCCGATCCGCATGCGCCGTTGCTGCCGTTGCAACCGGTGAGCCTGCAGGCTCAGCCGGCCTGATAAAAAGATCGCAGCCTTCGGCAGCTCCTACAGGATTATGTGAACACCTGTAGGAGCTGCCGGAGGCTGCGATCTTTTGCTTTTTAATCCCTCCCCGTAACAACAATTCCCGGCAAAAAGCCTTGTGCAAACGGACGAGTGCGTTAGCATCCGTCCCCGAATTGGCGCGCCCGGGCTTTTTGGCCCATCTCTGTCGGTTTTTCGCGCCGCACACGCAATGGTTTTGGGGACTTGAAGATGAAGAAGTATCTGTCGATGCTGCTGGTCGGCGTCACGGCACTGGTTGCAGTCAATGCGGCGCAGGCTGGCGCAATCGATGACGCGGTCAAGCGCGGCACGTTGAAAGTCGGTATGGATCCGACCTACATGCCGTTCGAAATGACCAACAAGCGCGGCGAAATCATCGGCTTCGAAGTCGACATTCTCAAAGCCATGTCCAAAGCCATGGGCGTCAAGCTGGAGCTGGTTTCCACCGGCTACGACGGCATCATCCCGGCGCTGATGACCGACAAGTTCGACATGATCGGCAGCGGCATGACCCTGACCCAGGAACGCAACCTGCGCCTGAACTTCAGCGAACCGTTCATCGTCGTCGGCCAGACCCTGCTGATCCGCAAAGAGCTGGAAGGCACTATCAAGTCCTACAAAGACCTGAACACCGCTGACTACCGCATCACCTCCAAGCTCGGCACCACCGGCGAGATGGTTGCCAAGAAGCTGATCTCCAAAGCCAAGTACCACGGCTACGACAACGAGCAAGAAGCCGTGCTCGACGTGGTTAACGGCAAGGCTGACGCCTTCATCTACGACGCCCCGTACAACGTGGTCGCGGTGACCAAGGTCGGCGCCGGCAAACTGGTGTTCCTCGACAAGCCGTTCACCTACGAGCCTTTGGCGTTTGGTCTGAAGAAGGGCGATCACGACAGCCTCAACTTCATCAATAACTTCCTGCACCAGATCCACGAAGACGGCACCTACGATCGCATCCATGACAAGTGGTTCAAGAGCACCGAGTGGCTCAAGGACATGGAATAACGCCGGTCTGCCAGACCGCGTCGCCCCATTCGCGAGCAAGCTCGCTCCCACAGAGGAATGCATTCCAATGTGGGAGCGAGCTTGCTCGCGAAGGGGCCCTCCAGAGCAACACAAAATCCGGAACCTGCAATGAAACAGAAAAAAGCCCAATGGCCCTGGCACGTCCTCACCGTGCTGGTGCTGGTCGGCCTGGCCGGCGCGTTGTATTACGCGACGTCGCTGATGTCCTACGAATGGCGCTGGAACCGTGTGCCGCAGTACTTCGCCTATCAGGCTGAAGAAACCCAGCGCGCCGCTGACATTTCCACGGTCACCGAACTCGTGCGCAAGGGCAGCAGCGCGCAGGTCACCCTGCGCAACGACGCTGGTGACGAGCAACACCTGACTGTCGACGAGAACAGCCTGCAATTCGCTCAGGGCGACGATGTGGCTGAAGGCGACGTCGTGGGTGTGACTCGCCATTGGGCGGCAGGGCCGCTGTTGTGGGGGCTGTGGACGACGCTTTGGCTGTCGGTAGTGTCCGGGATTCTAGGGTTGCTCATTGGTCTGGTCACCGGCCTGTGCCGGCTGTCGAACAACCCGACCTTGCGCGACCTCTCGACCATCTACGTCGAACTGGTACGCGGCACGCCGCTGTTGGTGCAGATCTTCATTTTCTACTTCTTCATCGGCACGGTGATGAACCTGTCCCGCGAGTTCGCCGGGATCGCCGCGCTGTCGCTGTTCACCGGCGCCTACGTGGCCGAGATCATTCGTTCCGGTGTGCAATCGATCGCCCGTGGCCAGAACGAAGCGGCACGTTCGCTCGGTCTGAGTGCCGGTCAGTCGATGCGCCACGTGGTGCTGCCGCAAGCGCTGAAACGCGTGCTGCCGCCGCTGGCCGGGCAGTTCATCAGTCTGGTCAAGGACACCTCGCTGGTGTCGGTGATCGCCATCACCGAGCTGCTGAAAAGCGGCCGTGAAGTCATCACCACCTCGTTTTCGCCGTTCGAAATTCTGTTCTGCGTCGCCGGTCTGTACCTGTTGATCAACCTGCCGCTGTCGAAGATCGCCAGCCGGCTTGAGCGGAGGCTCGCGCAAAGTGATTGAAGTCCGCGAACTGGTAAAAGTCTTCGACACCCGTGGGCAAGTGGTGCGCGCGGTGGATAACGTCAGCACCACGGTCGCCAAGGGCGAAGTGCTGGTGGTGATCGGCCCGTCGGGTTCCGGCAAGTCGACCTTCCTGCGTTGCCTCAATGGCCTGGAGGAATTTGACTCGGGCTCGGTGAGCATCGACGGCCTGCAACTGGCCGACCCGAAAACCGACGTCAACGCCTACCGCCGCGAAGTCGGCATGGTCTTTCAGCATTTCAACCTGTTCCCGCACATGACCGTGCTGGAAAACCTTTGTCTGGCGCAGAAAGTCGTGCGCAAGCGCGGCAAGAAAGAGCGCGAGGCGAAGGCGATGGAGTTACTGCAGAAAGTCGGTATTGCACAGAAGGCCAACGAGTTTCCGTCACGCCTGTCCGGCGGTCAGCAACAGCGCGTGGCAATTGCCCGGGCGCTGGCGATGGAGCCGAAGGTGATGTTGTTCGATGAACCGACTTCGGCGCTTGATCCGGAAATGGTTGGCGAAGTGCTGGATGTGATGAAGAACCTGGCCGTGGAAGGCATGACCATGGTCTGCGTGACCCACGAGATGGGTTTTGCTCGGGAAGTGGCGGATCGCGTGTTGTTCTTCGATCACGGCAAACTGCTGGAAGATGCCGCGCCAGCGGAGTTCTTTGATGCGCCGAAGGATCCGCGGGCTCAGGCGTTTCTGCGTCAGGTCTTGTAGTAACTGATCGTTCCCACGCTCCGCGTGGGAATGCCGCCCGGGACGCTCCGCGTCCCTTTCATGCATGACGCGGAGCGTCACAGGATGCATTCCCACGCAGAGCGTGGGAACGATCTGTGGGGCTTATACCTTGAAGCGCCCGACCAGCATCTGCAGATGCGTCCCCAACCGCGCCAGCTCAACGCTGGACGCCGCGGTTTCTTCACTCGCCGCCGACGTCTGATCCGACACGTCCCGCACATTCAGCACGCTACGGTTGATCTCCTCCGCCACCGCGCTCTGCTGCTCGGCCGCCGCCGCAATCTGCTGGTTCATCGCCTGAATCGCCGACACGGTGCGGGTAATGCTCTCCAGCGAACCACCGGCACGACGGGTCAGCTCGACGCTGCTGTCGGTCAGGGTGCGGCTGTTGTCCATGATCGTCGCCACTTGCTGAGTGCCGTTTTGCAGGCCGACGATCAGCTCTTCGATCTCTTCGGTGGACTTCTGCGTGCGCTGCGCCAGGCTGCGCACTTCATCGGCAACCACGGCAAAACCACGTCCGGCTTCACCGGCACGCGCTGCTTCGATGGCCGCGTTAAGGGCCAGCAGGTTGGTTTGCTGGGCCACGGATTTGATCACGTCGAGGACGCTGCCAATCTTGTCGCTTTCGCGCTTGAGCTCGCCCATGGCGGTGGTGGAGTGACCGACTTCAACCGCCAGACGCTCGATTTGTGCGATGGCTTCGCCGACCACTTTGTCACCTTCGCGGGCCTGTTGGTCAGCGGCGACAGCGGCTTCGGAGGCTTCCTCGGCGTTGCGCGCGACTTCCTGCACGGTGGCGGCCATTTCGTTCATGGCGGTGGCGACCTGATCGGTCTCGATCTTCTGATTGTTGACCCCGGCGCTGGTCTGCTCGGTCACCGCCGAGAGTTCTTCAGCAGCGCTGGCGATCTGGGTGACGCCGTCGCTGATCCCGCCGATCAGCTCGCGCAGGCCTTGGGTCATGCTCTGCATCGAGCGTTGCAGTTGGCCGAGTTCGTCGCGACGCTGCGAAACCAGATTGTGGGTCAGGTCGCCAGCTGCCACGCGCTCGGCGACTTTCAGGGTCTGGTTCAGCGGGATGATGATCTGGCGGGTGATCGCCCACGCGGCCAGCAAGCCGAAAGCGATGGCGAGCAGGGTGGCGATGATCAGCATGTTTTTCGCGTGTGCGGCGTCGGTGTCACGCACCACGGTCTGGGAAATGGTCAGTTTTTTACTGGCATCGAGGAGGATATCGCCCTGGGCTGCCATGCGAGCAACGGCGTTTCCGCTGGCGGTTTGCGCGTCGCGGAACTGGCCGACGGCGGCGCGATAGGCTTTCATCGACTCGGCGGCTTGCTGCAGGTTGGCAGTGAACTGTTCCGGCAGTTTCGACGGCAGGCTCTCAAGGGATTTCAAAGCATTTTCGATGGCGTCGAGCGCGGGTTGCTCGGCATCGGCCTTGCCGCTGTAGGTGTAACCGCGCACTTGATAGCGCGCCTGTTGCAGCAGCTTGCTCAGATCAACCACGCTGTTGAATTGCGCGACGCTGTCACCTTGCAGCAGGCCCTTTTCAACTTCCGAGACTTTGGCCACGGCGTTGTCGGCATTCGCGCCGAGTTTGCTGCGCGCGTCTTCGCGGTGCGTGGTCGCCTGGATCATGTCGGCGAAAGCACGTTTGTACTCGGCGACGGCAGCCAGTTGCTGGTCGACCATGGCGATGTCGGCCGGTTGTTCGATCAGCGTGCGCGCGGTTTGCAGGCCGCTGTCGAGTTTGCTGAGCATGTCGTTGACCGCGCCCGGGCCTTGTTCGCCACGGCGTGCATCGTAGTCGACGCGGGCCAGACGCAAGTCTTTGCTGTACTCATTGAGGCTGGAAATAAACCCGAGCTTGTCGCCCCGGCTGATGATGCCGCTCATGCCGGACCAGCCGGTGAAGGTGATCAACAGCGTCAGCAAAAGCACCAGACCGAAGCCGATACCCAGCTTGCGTTTGACGCTGACATTCCCAAGATTCTCGGCTAACCAACGGTACATGCGACAACTCCCCGACCACAAATTGGACTTATGGGGAGCGTATCGGCCGGGTGATGGCAATCTGTAACACCATTTGTCCGGGAAGGCCCTGTGCTCTGGATCTGCTGACCTGCCGATAGCCGACCTGCTGATCCGCTGATCCGCTGATCCCGCTGATCTGTAGGAGCTGTCGAGTGAAACGAGGCTGCGATCTTTTGATCTTGCTTCTAAAAAACAACATCAAAAGATCGCAGCCTTCGGCAGCTCCTACAGGGGATCGGTGTTGGGTTTAAAAGAGGCGGGCGAGGAGGGCGGTGACGGCGGTTTCTACGCGCAGGATGCGCTCGCCGAGTTGCACCGGTTGCAGGCCGGACTTGGCCAGCAGGTCGATCTCGTAGGGAATCCAGCCGCCTTCAGGGCCGATGGCGAGGGTGACTGGCTCGCTGAGGGCGCGCGGGCACGGCGGATAGTTGCCGGGATGACCGACCAGACCGAGCGTACCTTCGGTAATCGCAGGCAGGCGATCTTCAACGAACGGCTTGAAGCGTTTCTCGATGACGATCTCCGGCAATACCGTATCGCGCGCTTGTTCGAGGCCGAGGATCAGTTGTTCACGGATAGCCGCCGGCTCAAGAAACGGCGTCTGCCAGAAGCTCTTCTCGACCCTATAGCTGTTGACCAGAATCACCTTCGCCACGCCCATGGTCGCCACGGTCTGAAACACCCGGCGGAGCATTTTCGGACGCGGCAGCGCCAGCACGAGGGTCAGCGGCAATTTCGCCGGTGGCGGCTGATCGAGGGTAACGCGCAACTCAGCTTCATCCGCTTCAAGCCGCAACAATTCAGCCGAGCCCATCAACCCGTCAATGCGCCCGACGCGCAGGTTGTCACCGACTTCCGAACGGTGAACTTCCTGCATGTGCGTAAGGCGTCGATCACGCAGCACCACACGGTCGGCCGCAATGAAATCGGCTTCTTCGAGCAACAGCAGGTTCATGCCTGGGTCGCTGGCGGCTGGTCGTTGTGGTCGTCGGCCGGGGTTTCTTCCGGGCGTTCGCGCTTGCTGATCAAACCACCGAACAGAATGCCGATTTCAAACAGCATCCACATCGGCACGGCCAGCAGGGTCTGCGAGAAGATGTCCGGCGGTGTCAGGATCATGCCGACCACGAAGCAGCCGATGATCACGTACGGGCGGATTTTCTTCAGGTATTTGACGTCGACCACGCCGATCCACACCAGCAGCACCACGGCCACTGGAATCTCGAACGCCACGCCGAAGGCGAAGAACAGCGTCATGACGAAATCGAGGTAACTGGCGATGTCGGTCATCATTTCCACGCCGGCCGGGGTGGCGGCAGCGAAGAACTTGAAGATCAGCGGGAACACGAAGTAATAGGCAAACGCCATGCCGGTGTAGAACAGCAGGATGCTGGAGACCAGCAGCGGCACCGCGATGCGCTTCTCGTGCTTGTACAGGCCCGGCGCGATAAAGCCCCAGATCTGATGCAGGATCACCGGGATCGCGAGGAACAGCGAGACCATCATCGTCAGCTTCAGCGGCGTCAGGAACGGCGACGACACGTCGGTGGCGATCATCGTCGCGCCGACTGGCAGGTACTGGCGCAGCGGCGTCGAGACGAAGGTGTAGATCTGCTGGGTGAAGGCGAACAGCCCGGCGAAGATGATGAAGATCGCCGCCACACAACGCAGCAGGCGGGTGCGCAACTCGGTGAGGTGCGAAACCAGCGGCATGTGCTGGTCGTTTTCGGGGAGATCGCTCATGGGGCTCGCGGCGGCAGAGTAGGGTCGTGAGGCGCTGGTGTGATCGGCGCGGCGGTTGGGGATACATGTTCAACCGAGGTTTCTGCAGGCGCGGGCAGCGGTTCTGTCGGCGCTACGACGGCAGCAGGTGCAGGTGTCGGAGCAGATGCAGCAGCAGCGGATGCCGTCGGCGCATGAATCGTCTGCTGACCCACATGCTCAACCGACGTCGGCTCTTGCTGAACCGGGTTGAAAATCTTCCGCGCCTCTTGCTCCAGCGACAGAATATGCTCGTTGTGCAGTTGTCGACGGATCTCGTCGGCACCGATTTCACGTTCAACTTCCTGTTTGATCGCGTTGAAGCTGCGCTTCAGCCGTCCGACCCACAGGCCAGCGGTGCGCGCAGCGCCCGGCAGACGCTCGGGGCCCAACACCAGCAGGGCGACGAGGCCGACGAGCAGCAGTTCAGAGAAGCTGATACCAAACATTAGTCAGTGCTCACACGTCTTTGCGGATCGGCTCTTCGACTTTCTGCGCCTGCACGTCGATGGTGTGCGGCGGGTTGGCCTGAGCGGTGGCTTGCGGCTGCACCGGTGGCACCGGCTGTGCAGGCGTCACGGTTGGATCAGCGGCAGGTTTTTCGTCGTCGTTCATGGCTTTGCGGAAGCCCTTGATCGACTCGCCAACGTCAGTGCCGAGGTTTTTCAGTTTCTTGGTGCCGAACACCAACACCACGACTACCAGAATGACGATCCAGTGTTTCCAGTCAAAAATGCCCATGTTGCTGTTCCTCTCAAAAAATTGTTCAGGCGGACGGACGCGAGGCTTTCTCGACGTGTCCGGACAGACCGAAGCGACGATCCAGTTCATCGAGCACAGCCTGCGGATGCTGCCCCAGTTGGGCGAGCATGACCATGCTGTGGAACCACAGGTCGGCGGTCTCGTAGATCACATCGCTGCAGTCGCCGCTGATGGCGGCGTCTTTGGCGGCAATAATGGTTTCGACCGACTCTTCGCCGACTTTCTCCAGAATTTTGTTCAAACCCTTGTGATACAGACTAGCTACATATGAGCTGTCGGCAGCTGCGCCTTTGCGCTCTTCGAGCACTTCGGCCAGGCGGGTCAGGGTGTCACTCATGTTTGTGTCCTGCGGAATAGATGGCGTGCGGGTCTTTGAGAACCGGATCGACGGTTTTCCAGTCGCCGTTTTCGAAGACGCGATAAAAGCAGCTTTGACGGCCGGTATGGCAAGCGATGTCGCCGATCTGTTCAACCATCAGGATGATCACGTCGGCGTCACAGTCCAGACGCATTTCATGCAGGGTCTGCACATGACCGGACTCTTCGCCCTTGCGCCACAGCTTGCCACGGGAGCGTGACCAGTAGATGGCACGGTTTTCCGCAGCGGTCAGTTCGAGCGCTTCGCGGTTCATCCAGGCCATCATCAATACACGTCCGGTCTTGTGATCCTGGGCAATCGCCGGCACCAGGCCATCAGCGTCCCATTTGATCTCGTCCAGCCAGTTGTTCATCTTCAATTCCTGACAGAAGCAGCTTCGAGTTGCGAGCTTCACGCTGCAAGTAAAAGCAGTTGCGGTGTGCTTGTAGCTTCAAGCTTGCAGCTCGCAGCTTATAACTTGCAGCTGATTCGTGCTATCGGCGAACGACCAGATACAAGCCGACTGCCACCATGATTCCCGCCGGCCAATGCCCCAATTCGTTTAGCGGGCCACCGATGGCGAGAATCACCCCGCCGGCCAGATGTGCGCAACCGAGCAGGCGCAGGAACCAGTCGTCCTTGCGTTTATGCCACGGCGGCGGCGGGTCGTAGGCGTGCGGCTGGGACATGCGTTCGAGCAGATCGCGGGCCATATTCGCCAGATGCGGCAACTGTTCAAACTGGCTCTGCACGTTGCCGAGCAAGGCTTTCGGGCTGACGCGCTCGCGCATCCAACGCTCCAGGAACGGCTGCGCGGTGTTCCACAGATCCAGATCCGGATACAGCTGACGGCCGAGACCTTCGATGTTCAGCAGGGTCTTTTGCAATAGAACGAGCTGCGGCTGCACTTCCATGTTGAAGCGCCGCGCGGTCTGGAACAGGCGCATCAGCACCTGGCCAAATGAAATATCTTTTAACGGTTTTTCGAAGATCGGTTCGCACACGGTACGGATTGCCGCTTCGAATTCGTTGAGTTTGGTCTCCGCCGGCACCCAGCCCGAATCGATGTGCAATTGCGCCACACGCCGGTAGTCACGCTTGAAGAAGGCGAACAGGTTGCGCGCCAGATAATCCTGGTCTTCCGGGGTCAGGCTGCCGACGATGCCGCAGTCGATCGCGATGTACTGCGGGCTCCACGGATTGACGGTGCTGACAAAAATGTTGCCCGGGTGCATGTCGGCGTGGAAGAAACTGTCGCGGAATACTTGGGTGAAGAAGATCTCCACGCCGCGTTCGGCGAGCATTTTCATGTCGGTGCGCTGATCGGCGAGGGTCGCCAGATCGGTCACCTGAATGCCGTAGATACGCTCCATCACCAGCACTTTCGGCCGGCACCAGTCCCAATAGACTTGCGGCACATACAACAGCGGCGAACCTTCGAAGTTGCGCTTCAACTGGCTGGCGTTGGCCGCCTCGCGCAGCAGATCGAGTTCGTCATAAATGGTTTTTTCGTAGTCCTGCACCACGTCGACCGGGTGCAGCAGACGCGCGTCGGCCGAGAGCTTTTCAGCGGCGCGGGCGAGGATGAACAGCCACGCCAGATCCTGCGCAATGATCGGTCTCAGGCCCGGGCGGATCACTTTAACCACCACTTCTTCGCCGGTTTTCAACTGCGCGGCATGCACCTGCGCCACCGAGGCCGAGGCCAGCGGTTCGACGTCGAAACGGCTGAACACGTCGCTGATCTTCTTGCCGAGCTGTTCTTCGATCAACTTGATCGACAGCTGCGAATCGAACGGCGGCACGCGATCCTGCAAGCGCATCAGTTCATCGGCGATGTCTTCCGGCAGCAGGTCGCGGCGGGTCGAGAGAATCTGCCCGAACTTGATGAAAATCGGCCCGAGATCCTGCAACGCCAGACGTAAACGCGCGCCCCGGCTCAGATCCAGCGGCTTGCGCGGGAACCAGCGCCACGGCAGCACATAGCGCAGCGCCAGGAGTAACCAGGGCAGCGGCAGATCGAACAGCAGGTCATCGAGACGGTAGCGGATCACGACGCGCTGGATGCGCAACAGACGGCGGACGGCAAGCAGCTTCATGCGTTATCGCTTGGGTCGAGGGATCGGGAAAGGCGCTCGAAACGCGCCTCGAGACGTTCCAGATCAAGTTTGATCCGGTCCAGTTCACTGAACCGCGCTTCGGCTTCACGCTGCCCGACGAGGGTGCGCGATTCTTCAGCGAGGTATTCGGCGAGGTTCTGGTTGAGGCTGGCAAATCCTTGTTGATACCAGCGCGCGCGGCTGCGCAAGTGACCGCCAATCAGTTGCGTGGCGACCGGGCCGAGCCAGCGCGAGAGTTCGTACTCCCAGTCCAGCTCAAGGTCTTGCAGCACGCCGGCCAGCTCCAGCAGCACGCCGCTGTCGCCATCGAGCTCGACTTCCGGGGCGTGCAGCACCGCGGTTTTGTCTTTGCTCACGGCCAGTTTGATCAGGCTCGAAGCCGGCGCACGCAGGGTGCAGTCGACACCGGTTTCCCAGTGCGAGGCCAGCATCAGGCCTTCGTCGCTCGGCAAAATGAACAGTTGCAGCGCCGGGGTGCGGCAGTCGACGGCAATCACTTTACCGGTCAAATGCGCCAGCCGCGGCAGCGCCGTGCTGTCGAGACGCAGCACCCGGTTGAGGCCGAGTTCAACGCTGGCGAGCAGCCCGGTGAGTAACATCAGGGCTTGATGCCACGGTGCAGGGCGACGATGCCTGCAGTCATGTTGTGATAGGTCACGCGGTCGAAACCGGCGTCGACCATCATCGACTTCAACGTTTCCTGATTCGGGTGCATGCGGATCGATTCGGCCAGGTAACGATAGCTTTCCGAGTCGTTGGTGATCAGCTTGCCCATCAGCGGCATGAAGGCGAACGAGTAGGCATCGTAGGCTTTCGACATCAGCGCGTTGGTCGGCTTGGAGAATTCCAGCACCAGCAAACGACCGCCGGGCTTGAGCACACGCAGCATCGAACGCAGCGCGTCTTCTTTGTGCGTCACGTTGCGCAGGCCGAAGGCGATGGTCACGCAGTCGAAATGGTTGTCCGGGAACGGCAGCTTTTCCGCGTCCGCCTGAACGAATTCGACGTTGCCGGCGACACCCAGATCCAGCAAGCGGTCACGACCGACCTTGAGCATGGATTCGTTGATGTCAGCCAAAACGACCTGACCGGTCGGGCCGACCAGATGCGAGAATTTTTTGGTCAGGTCGCCAGTACCGCCGGCGATGTCCAGCACGCGGTTACCGCTGCGCACGCCCGACAGTTCGATCGCGAAACGCTTCCACAAACGGTGCATGCCGCCCGACAGAAGGTCGTTCATCAGGTCGTACTTGGCGGCTACCGAGTGGAAAACCTCAGCGACTTTTTCCGCTTTCTGGCTTTCCGGAACGTTTTTGAAGCCGAAGTGAGTGGTGGGTTCGGCATCGCTGCCTTTGCGCTGATCAGTCATATCGCTGTCACCAAAAGAGAATGCGCGACATTCTAATCCCCAAGCCATGCTTTGTCTTGGAATGGCTAAAGGTAAGATGGGCAACCTTCGGGACGATTTGCCGCAGCGGCGGTCAAGATTTACCGACACATCTTTTTCGCCCCATTCAAAAAGCAGGAGTCAATCAATGGCCAAAATCACTGTTGAGCGTGCCCACAACCTGGGTAAGGAAGCCGCCCGCGAGAAGGCCGACAAGCTGGCGCAAAAACTCTCCGATCAATATGGCCTGGAGCCGCAATGGTCGGGCGACACCCTGAACCTCAAACGCTCAGGCGTGAAAGGCGCGGTGCATGTGGCGGACGATTCGATCAAGGTCGACGTTGAGCTGGGCCTGATGATGTCGGCCATGAGCGGCATGATCAAAGCCGAAATCGAAAAAGCCCTCGACAAAGCCCTGGTCTGAAAATCAAAAGATCGCAGCCTTCGGCAGCTCCTACAGGGGAATGTGTACCCCTGTAGGAGCTGCCGAAGGCTGCGATCTTTTCGTTCAGGCAACACCGATTTATGTCAGTTGTTAGGGTGCCGTTTCTAATTTTTCTACCTACTTTGTGCCTGAGCCCGACACTTTCGCGGGCAGTTCCTCAAACCTTCTGCGCGTGAGGTGCACCATGGCCAAAGTAATTTTGAAGAAAAAAATCGACGCTTCGACAACCGCTCTGAGCGACGTTAAATCCTATGCCCGCAAGATCTGGCTGGCAGGCCTGGGTGCCTACGCCAAGGTCGGCCAAGAGGGCAGCGACTACTTTCAAGAGTTGATCAAAGCTGGTCAAACTGTTGAAAAGAAAGGCAAAAAAGCCGTCACCGAAAAGCTCGAAGCGGCCAACGCCGAGATCGATGAAGCCAAGGGTGAAGTGAGTTCTTTCAAAGGTCGCGTCGAAGTTCAGCTCGACAAGGTCGAGAAGGCGTTCGACTCCCGTGTAGCAAGCGCCTTGAATCGTATCGGCATTCCGTCTAAACATGACGTTGAGACACTCTCTGCTAAGCTCGATGAGCTGACGGCATTGCTCGAACGCGTCGCGCGTAAATCTTAAGGAGAACGGGATGGCTGGTAAAAAGAACACCGATAAAGAAGGCAGCTCGTGGATCGGGAAAGTCGAAGACTACTCCCGCAAAATCTGGCTGGCTGGTTTAGGCGTGTACTCGAAGATCGACACTGACGGCAGCAAGCTCTTCGATACATTGGTCAAAGACGGCGAGAAAGCCGAGAAGCTCACCAAGTCTGCAGTCGGCAAAAAAGTCGATGCCGCCAAGGATTCCGCTTCGTCGGCCAAGTCGCGCATCAGCGGCGTGAAAGATCGCGCACTGGGCAAGTGGGACGAGCTGGAAGGGGCTTTCGACAAGCGCCTGAACAGCGCGATTTCGCGCCTGGGCGTACCGAGCCGCAATGAAGTCAAAGCGCTCAACAGCAAGGTCGACACACTGACCAAGCAGATCGAAAAACTCACCGGTCTGAAAGCTCAGCCTGTGGCGGCAAAAACGGCTGCGGCAAAACCTGCTGCTAAAACGGCAGCGGCCAAACCTGCTGCTAAAACCGCGGCCAAGCCACTGGTAAAAGCCGCGGCTAAACCTGCAGCAAAAGCAGCGGCCAAGCCGGCAGCGAAAGCTAAGGCCGCCGCTAAACCGGCTGCAAAAACTGCCGCCGCCAAGCCTGCCGCTAAAGCAGCTGCCAAACCGGTTGCCGCTAAGGCCGCTGCGAAACCAGCCGCTAAACCTGCGACAAAAGCAGCAGCCAAACCGGCCGCCAAGCCAGCAGCGAAAACCGCTGCCGCTAAACCGGCTGCCAAGCCTGCGGCCAAACCGGCAGCAGCGAAAAAAACCGCAGTGAAAAAACCGGCCGCGCCGAAAGCCGCAGCGCCGAAGCCAGCAGCACCTGCTGCAGCCAAACCTGCCACCCCGGCAGCTCCGGTAAGCGCGTCGAACTCCGCCGCCGCACCGACTCCAGTGGCAACCCCGACTGCTGCATCGACCCCGTCGACGCCAACCAGTCAGTCCTGATTTTTCAGGGCAAAACAAAACGCCCGGCCTGTGAAGGTCGGGCGTTTTTTGTTTGAAGATCAAAAGATCGCAGCCTTCGGCAGCTCCTACAGAGGTACACATTCCCCTGTAGGAGCTGCCGAAGGCTGCGATCTTTTGATTCCGGGTTACTCGTGGTCTTCAAGGTATTGCAGGGCCATGCGTTCGGTGGCGACCTTCACCGGCGGCAGCAGGTGCGGTGCCACCAACATCATGATCTGATACACGACCAACCGCACCTCACCCTCACGATCCAGAATCCGCTGATAATCGAGCGAAAACAGCAACGTCATGGTGATCTGCTCCACCAACTGCCCCAACGCCTGGGTATCGCTGACTAACTGCTCCGCCGCCTTCAACCGCGCGAGCAACGACGCCAGCGTACGCTTCAGCGCGTTGAGCAGATGACGAATCCCCTTGGCCAGTTTCGGCAACCGGCCGGCCAGGTTCGACAAATCCTGAAACAGGAACCGATACTGCGCCAACCGCTCCACAATCAAATGCAAAAACAGCCAGTAATCCTCCGGTGCCAGTTCCACATCCGACGGCGGATCAAGCAGCGGCGCCAGTTCATTCTGGAAGCGTTCGAACAGCCCGAGAATCAGCGGTTCCTTGCCGTGGAAGTGGTAGTAGAGGTTGCCCGGGCTGATGCCCATTTCGTTGGCAACTTCCATGGTGGAGACGTTCGGCTCGCCCTTTTCGTTGAACAGTTGCAAAGCACATTCGAGAATCCGGTCGCGGGTTTTCATCCAGTCTTCTTAGAAAAGTTCGGTTAAGCGTCAGCGCACGCGCACGTAGGTACCGGGCGCTGCCTCCATCGGTGGATAGTTCGGGTTGCCGAGGGTGAACGAGGTTTCGTGCTGCGCGCCGGAGCGTTGCTGTATCCACTCCAGCCATTGCGGCCACCAGCTGCCGTCGACGTGTTTGGCGTCGTAGTACCAGGCGCGCGGGTCGCTGCTCATCTTGGCGTTCTCGACGTACGCGGCTTTCGGGTTGCTCGGCGGGTTGAGAATGCTCTGCACATGGCCGCTGTTGGACAGCACAAAGCGTCGCTCACCACCGAGCAGCAAGGTCGAGCGATACACCGCATCCCACGGCGTGATGTGGTCGTTCATGCCGGCGACGCTGAAGCTGTCGACGGTGACTTTCTGCAGGTCGATCGGCGTGCCGCACACCTCAAGTCCACCCGGGTGGGTCAACGGGTTGTGTTTGAAGAAGTCCAGCAAGTCACCGTGAAACGCGGCGGGCAGGCGCGTGTTGTCGTTGTTCCAGTAGAGAATGTCGAAGGCCGGCGGCTCTTTGCCCAACAGGTAGTTGTTGACGAAGTAGCTCCAGATCAAATCGTTGGGCCGCATCCACGCGAAGACTTTGGCCATGTCGCGACCGTCTAGCACGCCTTTCTGATACGAGCGACGCTTGGCCGCTTCGAGGGTTTGTTCATCGGCAAACAGCGTGGCCGAGGTTTCGATTTCACTGTCGAGCAGGCTGACCAGATAGGTTGCGCTGGAGACCCGGCGCAGCTGCCGCTTGGCCTGCAAATGTCCTTGCAGGGCGGCGATGGTCAGCCCGCCAGCGCAAGCGCCCATCAGGTTGACCTCGCGGGCGCCGGTGATCGCCCGGCAGATGTTCATCGCTTCTTCCACGGCTTCGACGTAGGTCGACAGGCCCCACTCGCGGTGGCGCACATCAGGGTTGCGCCAACTGATCATGAACGTCTGCAAACCGTTTTTCAGCGCGTACTGGACGAAACTGTTCTGCGGGCTGAGGTCGAAAATGTAGTACTTGTTAATCTGCGGCGGCACCACCAATAGCGGCTTGGCGTACTGCTTTTCGCTCATCGGTTTGTACTGGATCAGCTCAAGCATCTCGTTGCGAAACACCACCGAGCCGGTAGTGGTCGCGACGGTTTTGCCGACTTCAAAAGCTTGCTTGGTCACTTGCCGTGGCAAGCCGTCGTTGTGCAATAAGTCATCGAACAAATGACTGAGACCGCGCACCAGACTGTGGCCGCCGGAGTTGAACAGCTCTTTGACCGCCAGCGGATTGAGCAAGGTGTTCGATGGCGCCACGGCGTCGTTGAGCAGGGTGAAGGCGAAGTGCGCGCGGGCGCGGTCTTCCGGGTTCATGTCGCTTTCGTCGATCCAGCTTTTGACCTGTTTCTGCCAGGCCAGATACGCCTGCAGGCTACGGCGGTAAAACGGGTTGAGGCTCCACGCCGGGTCAGCGAAACGGCTGTCGTTCGGATTGGTCGGGTGCAGGGTTTCACCGAGCAGGACGCGGCCCAACTGGCCGCCGAGCTTCAAGGCGTGTTTCGCGCTGTGCACCGGGTTACGCAAACCGTGGGCGGCCACGCTGCGCAGGGTCGAGAGCAAGTCGCGACCGCGCAATCCGGTGATCGCACTCTGTGCGTTAATGAACACGGCGGGACTGGGCACCACGCCCGTCGCTGGTTTGTCGCGCATGACTCAACACTCCTTCGTCTTCAGGCCAAAAACACACTCACCGAACCAGAACACCATAGACGCTGTTACGGGTTGCTGCTTGCGTGGCGTCCTGCCACGAATTGCGGGTAAAGCCCTGCATAAAGCCTGCCGCTGACCTTAGCCGCCGAGCGGTGTCGGGTGCGGGTGCATCACGGCGCGCTGACGCTCCTCCTGGAGGAATTTCATGATGATCGGCGCCACGGCTTCAGCGCGGGTGATCAGGAACAGATGGCCGTCATCGATGATGTGCAACTGCGCGTTGGGAATGCGCCAGGCGAGCATGCGCATGTTGATCAGCGGGATCAGCGGATCGTCGTCGCCGGCCAGCACCAGCGTCGGCTGATGGATCTTGTGCAACCAGTGAATGCTCGTCCAGCCGAGGCCGGCGAACAGTTGCCAGTAATAACCGAGCTTGCCCGCCGAACGCACTTTCGCTGCGTGGCTGGCGGCCAGGGTCGGGTCGCGACGGAACGAGCCGCCATAGATCAGCGGTGCGATGCGAATCACGTGCGAGGGCTGAATGTAGCGCCGTGGGCTGGCCATCATCCACAACACTTTCGGTTTGCCCGGCACCATCACCGCACCGGCAGCTGTCGCCGCCAGCACCAGTTTCTTGCAGCGCTCGGGGTAGTCGTAGGCGAATTGCTGCGCGAGCGCACCGCCCCACGACACGCCGATGACGTTGACCTGCCCGTAGTCGAGGTAATCGAGCATCCGCGCTGTCAGCTTGGCCAGACCGGGAAAACGGTACGGCCGATTAGGCGTCGAGGAGCCGCCGACACCGGGGACGTCGAAGGCGATCACTTCCAGATCCGGATCCAGCGCCGCGACAAACGGAAACACCAGCTCCAGGTTGGCGCCGATGCCGTTGAAAATCAGCAAGGGCGTCAAGTGAGGCTTGCCGGGGCGTACCGCCGTGCGGAGGGTCTGGCCATCCAGATCGACGGTACGGAATATGAACGGTTGCGGCATGCGTCAGGCCCTGTGGATTTAAATTCACCACCCCCCATGTAGGAGCTGCCGAAGGCTGCGATCTTTTGATCTTTGTTTTTTAAAAATCAAAAAACAAAAGATCGCAGCCTTCGGCAGCTCCTACAGGGGAGGGGTGGTGTCAGTTACCGCTCGTGTACGTATGTGCCCGGCGAAGCTTCGCCCGCCGGATGTGCCTTGTTGCCCAGTTTCAGCGGGGCCTTTTTCAGGTTGCCCGAGCGCTCGGCCTGCCAGGCCTGCCAGTGCAGCCACCAGGAATCGGTGTGCTTGGTCGAGTTCTCTTGCCAGTCATCGGCATTCGCGGCCATTTCTTCGCCGGTCATGTAGCGCGATTTCGGGTTACCCGGCGGGTTCAGAATGCTCTGGATATGCCCGCTGCTCGACAACACGAACTCCACCTTGCCACCGAACAACTGCGCCGACTTGTAGCAAGACTTCCACGGTGTGATGTGGTCGTTGGTGCCGGCCAGCGAGAAGATATCGGCGGTGACCTGCTTGAGGTCGATCGGCGTACCGCACACTTCCAGTGCATTCGGGCGGATCAGTGGGTTGTTTTTGAACATCTCGATCAGGTCGCCGTGGAACGCCGCCGGCAACCGGGTGGTGTCGTTGTTCCAGAACAGGATGTCGAACACCGGCGGCTCGTTGCCGAGCAGGTAGTTGTTGACCCAGTAGTTCCAGATCAGATCGTTCGGGCGCATCCACGCAAAGACCTTGGCCATGTCTTTACCTTCGAGCACGCCGGCCTGATACGAATGACGCTTGGCGGTCTCCAGGGTCTGCTCGTCGACAAACAGGGCGACGTCGCTGTCCAGCGTCGTGTCGAGCACGCTCACCAGTAGCGTAAGGGAGTTGACCTTCTTCTCGCCGATCGCCGCGTAGTGGCCGAGCAGGGCGGTGCAGGTGATCCCGCCGGAGCAGGCGCCGAGCATGTTGATGTCTTTGCTGCCGGTGATCGCGGTGACCACGTCGACCGCTTCTTTCAGTGCATCGATGTACGTCGACAGGCCCCACTCGCGCTGCGCCTTGGTCGGGTTGCGCCAGCTGACGATAAACGTCTGCACGTTATTGCGCAGGCAGAACCGCGCCAGACTCTTGTCCGGGCTGAGGTCGAAAACGTAGAACTTGTTGATCTGTGGCGGCACCACCAGCAATGGACGCTCGTGGACTTGCTCGGTGATCGGCTTGTACTGGATCAGCTCCAGTACGTCGTTGCGAAACACCACCGCGCCTTCGGTGACGCCGAGGCTCTTGCCGACCTCGAATGCGCCCATGTTGACCTGGCTCGGCATGCCGCCGTTGTGTACCAGATCCTTGGCCAGATGCGAGAGGCCGTCGAGCAGGCTCTTGCCACCGGTTTCGAAGAAACGTTTGACCGCTGCGGGGTTGGCCGCCGAGTTGGTCGGGGCCATGGCTTCGGTCATCAGGTTGATGACGAAGTGGCCGCGCGCGATGTCTTTGGGTGAGAGGTTGCTGTCATCAATCCAGGAGTGGAGTTCCTTGCGCCACGCCAGGTAGGTTTGCAGATAACGTTTGTAGAGCGGGTTCTGGCTCCACGCAGGATCGGCGAAGCGACGGTCATCGCCGGCCGGTTGCAGTTCGGATTTGCCGAACAACACGTTCTTCAGCTCAAGGCCGAAATGGGTGACGTGCTTGACGCTATGGATCGGTTGTTTGATGGCCTGTTTCAGCACCATACGAGCAGAGGCGAGCAGATCCTTTCCACGTAGCCCAACGACAGGATTAAGCCCCAAGGTGTTTTCCGAGGCTTGGTACTTCAAGTCATCGTTATTCTTGTTACTCATCTACGACGCTCCATTGTCCTGAGACGAGTACCCGGTTTTCTGCTGTGCAGTTCCACAGCCAATGCCAGGTACTACTGCTCGGGTGACCGTTAATTCTGCATAGCTGTTTTACAGTCGTAGTGCACTGCAGGGAACTTGCCAGCTCCATTGGTTACCCGAGTTTAATTTTTTTCGCAAGCGGGCCGATCCTCGGCCTCACAGCGGAGCATTCAAACAGATGAAGTTAGAAAATGCCCTCTAAAGAGCGCGAGGCTCGGACTAGAGCATCAGCTTGACGATCGACTCGTCGGGATCGCGGGTTTTTCCGGCAGCTTTGAGCTCGGCGAGATAATCGGCCCAGAGTGCGTCAAATCGTCGCCCCAGCTCGTAGAGGTATTCCCAGGTGAACAGACCACTGTCGTGACCGTCGTCGAAGGTCAGTTTCAGTGCGTACTGACCGGCCGGTTCTACTTTGCTCAGACCGACGTGAATCTTGCCGAATTGCAAAATCGGATTGCCGTGGCCTTGAACCTCGGCGGAGGGAGAATGCACGCGCAGAAATTCGGCGGGCAGGGTGTATTCCTCGCCGGACGCGTATTTGAGCGTCAGGGTTTTCGAGGCTTTGTGCAGTTTGATGTCGGTAGGGATAGTAGTCATTGCAGGTCATCCGACTAGGGGAGCACCCTGTAGGAGCTGCCGAAGGCTGCGATCTTTTGATCTTGTCTGTTAAAAATCAAAATCAAAAGATCGCAGCCTGCGGCAGCTCCTACAGGGAAGGTGACCTACAGGATATAACGGGACAGGTCTTCGTTCTCCGCCAATTCGCCGAGGTGGCTGTTGACGTATTCGGCGTCGATCAGAATCGGCTTCTCATCGTGGGTGCTGGCCATATCGCCGGCGCTGAACGACACCTCTTCGAGCAGACGCTCAAGCAGGGTGTGCAGGCGACGGGCACCGATGTTCTCGGTTTTCTCGTTGACCTGCCAGGCGATCTCGGCGATGCGCTTGATGCCTTCCGGCTGGAACTGGATGTTCAGGCCTTCGGTTTTCAGCAGCGCGCAGTATTGCTCGGTGAGCGAAGCGTGAGGTTCGCTGAGGATGCGTTCGAAGTCCGACGGGCTCAGCGCTTTCAGTTCAACGCGGATCGGCAGACGACCTTGCAGCTCAGGCACCAGATCGCTCGGCTTGCTCAGGTGGAACGCACCGGACGCGATGAACAGGATGTGGTCGGTTTTGACCATGCCCAGTTTGGTGTTGACGGTGCAGCCTTCGATCAGCGGCAGCAAGTCGCGCTGTACGCCTTCACGGGAGACATCGGCGCCGCCGACATTGCCACGCTTGGCGACTTTGTCGATTTCGTCGATGAACACGATGCCGTGTTGTTCAACCGCTTCCAGCGCTTTGGCTTTCAGCTCTTCCTCGTTGACCAGACGCCCGGCTTCTTCGTCACGCACCAGCTTCAGCGCTTCTTTGACCTTGAGCTTGCGCGACTTCTTCTTGCCCTTGCCCATGTTGGCGAACAACGACTGCAACTGGTTGGTCATTTCTTCCATGCCCGGTGGCGCGGAGATATCGACGCCGGCCACTTCGGCGACTTCGATTTCGATCTCCTTGTCATCCAGCTGACCTTCGCGCAGGCGCTTGCGGAACAGCTGACGGGTGTTGGAATCGGAACTTGGCGCTTCTTCATTGCTGAAGCCCATGCGTGCCGGCGGCAGCAGCGCGTCGAGGATACGATCCTCGGCAGCGTCTTCGGCGCGGTGGCGAACGCGGGTCATTTCCTGCTCGCGGAGCAACTTGAGCGCCGCGTCGGCCAGATCACGGATGATCGATTCGACGTCACGGCCGACGTAGCCGACTTCGGTGAACTTGGTCGCTTCGACTTTGATGAACGGCGCGTTGGCGAGTTTCGCCAGACGACGGGCGATCTCGGTTTTACCGACACCGGTCGGGCCGATCATCAGGATGTTCTTCGGGGTCACTTCAACGCGCAGCTCTTCAGGCAGCTGCATGCGGCGCCAGCGGTTGCGCAGGGCAATCGCGACGGCGCGCTTGGCATCGTCCTGGCCGATGATGTGGCGGTTGAGTTCGTGGACGATTTCGCGGGGAGTCATGGACATAGTAGTTGACGGTCCTCAAGCAAAAACAAGCCGTGGCACAGGGCCGCGTCAGGCTTATTCAGCGAGATCCTGCTCCTCAATGGTCTGAGTGTGGTTGGTGAATACACAGATGTCGCCGGCGATACCGAGGGCGGTTTCGACGATTTCGCGAGCCGACAGGTCGGTCTTTTTCAGCAGGGCGCTGGCCGCAGCCTGCGCGTAGCCGCCGCCGGAACCCATGGCGATCAGGCCGTCTTCGGGTTCGACCACGTCACCGTTGCCGGTGATGATCAGGGAAGCGTCTTTGTTGGCAACCGCGAGCATCGCTTCGAGGCGGCTCAGGGAGCGGTCGGTGCGCCATTCTTTGGCGAGTTCGACCGCGGCGCGCACCAGGTGGCCCTGATGTTTTTCAAGCTGGCCTTCGAAACGTTCGAAGAGGGTAAAGGCGTCGGCGGTGGCACCGGCAAAACCGGCGATGACCTGGCCGTGGTACAGGCGACGAACTTTTTTCGCGTTGCCTTTCATCACGGTATTGCCGAGAGAAACCTGGCCGTCGCCGCCCATGACGACTTTGCCGTGACGGCGGACTGAAACGATGGTGGTCAAGGGAAGAGTCTCCACACAGCGGGGCGAAAGTGCCTTATGCCCATTCATATGGGGGTGCTGGAGAGGATTTCAACCTTAGTGCCGGAGAAGGGACGAGCGGTGACCAACTGTAGGAGCTGCCGAAGACTGCGATCTTTTGATCCTGATCTGAAAGCAAAATCAAAAGATCGCAGCCTGCGGCAGCTCCTACAGGAGGTTTGCCTCGCCTGTGGGAGCGGTTTTCTACGGAGGGTCAGCGGCTCTGGCGTTGTTGTAACAACAGATTGCTAAAACCGCTGCCCGCCAGTTGTTTCTGCGCTGTGGTCAGTTGTTCGCGGTTGCTGAACGGGCCGACTAGCACGCGGTACCAGGTTTCATCTTTCACCGTGCCCGATTCAACCGCGACCGCCTGGCCGAGCAGGATGATCTGCGCACGCACTTTGTCCGCGTCCGCCTCTTTGCGGAACGAACCGGCCTGGAGGAAGAACTTGGTCACGGGCGCCGCTTTCACCGGTGGTGCCGGTGGCGGGGTGATCCCGGCCAGCGCCGCCTGAGCACGCGCAGTGTCGATTTTCGCCGCTTCCGCCGGGGTCACCGGAGTGGTCGGCACTTGTGGCGTCGGCAGGGTTTTCTCCGGCACGGCGTCGGGCGGCACGATCACTTCCGATTCCGGCAGCAGGGTGTAGAAGTCGTACTTCGGTTTCACAGGCTGGGTCGGGCTCGGCGGGGTCTTGTTGGCCTCGGCGATCTTCGACGCTTTCTGCTGTTGCGCTTGCTCGACTTTCTCACGCTTGACCGTGTCGCTGCCCTTGCCCGGCTCCAGCTTCATCAGAAACACGATGAACGCGCCGACCGTCAGGCCGATGGCCATCCACAGCCAACCCGGAATCGGTTGCTTCGCAGGAGCTTGGTAACGGCTGGCGCCACGCTTGGGTGCAGGTTTTTTCTTGGCAGCCAACTTACATACGCTCCAGAGTTTCCAGACCCAACAGCTCCAGGCCTTGCTTGAGGGTGCGACCGGTCAGCGCGGCCAGACGCAGACGGCTCTGCATCTGGGCCGGCGTTTCGGCGGCGAGGATCGGGCAGTTCTCGTAGAAGCTGGAGAACAGACCGGCAACGTCATACAGATAAGTGCAGAGAATGTGCGGCGTGCCTTTGTCGGACACGTTGTTCAGCACTTCGCCGAACTGCGCCAGTTTCGCCGCCAGCTCGAGTTCGTGCTCGGCTTCGAGAACGATCTGGCCGTCGACTTCGCTGAAGTCCTTGCCTAGCTTGCGGAACACACCGGCGACGCGGGTGTAAGCGTAAAGCAGGTATGGCGCGGTGTTGCCTTCGAAGTTCAGCATCAGGTCGAAGTTGAAGCTGTAGTCGCTGGTGCGGTGCTTCGACAAGTCGGCGTATTTCACCGCGCCGATGCCGACGACTTTGGCGATGTTGCGCAGTTCGTCTTCGGCCAGTGTCGGGTTCTTCTCTTTAACCAGGTTGTAGGCACGTTCCTGCGCTTCGGTCAGGAGGTCGATCAGCTTCACGGTGCCGCCGTCACGGGTCTTGAACGGACGGCCATCGGCGCCGTTCATGGTGCCGAAGCCCATGTGTTCCATCTCCATCGGATGGGTCACAAAACCGGCCTTGCGCGCCACGGCGAACACTTGCTGGAAGTGCAGGGCCTGACGCTGATCGACGAAGTACAGCGCGCGATCGGCTTTCAGTTTGCCGCTGCGATAGCGCACGGCCGCCAGGTCAGTGGTGGCGTACAGGTAACCGCCGTCAGCCTTGACGATGATCACCGGCAGCGGGTCGCCATCGGCATTTTTGAATTCGTCGAGGAACACGCACTGGGCGCCGTTGCTCTCGACCAGCATGCCAGCGGCTTTCAAGTCGTTGACCACGTTGATCAGGTCGTCGTTGTAGGCGCTTTCGCCCATCACGTCGGCCATGGTCAGTTTGACGTTGAGCAGTTCGTAGATCTTCTGGCAGTGCGACAGCGAGATGTCCTTGAACTTCGTCCACAGCGCCAGGCAATCAGCATCGCCGGCCTGCAGCTTGACCACCAGGCCACGGGCGCGGTCGGCGAATTCTTCGGATTCATCGAAACGTTGTTTGGCGGCGCGGTAGAAGTTTTCCAGATCCGACAGCTCGTCGCTGGTGATCGGGTTTTCCTGCAGATACGCCATCAGCATGCCGAACTGGGTGCCCCAGTCGCCGACGTGGTTCTGACGGATCACTTCATCGCCGAGGAATTCGAGGACGCGGGCCACGCCGTCGCCAATGATGGTCGAACGCAAGTGGCCGACGTGCATCTCTTTGGCCAGATTCGGTGCCGACAGGTCGACCACGGTGCGCTGCGCCGGGCCGGCCTTGCGCACGCCAACGTGGGCATCGGCCAGCGCGGCGTCGAGGCGCGAGGCCAAAGCCTGGGTGTTCTGGAAGAAGTTGATGAAGCCCGGGCCAGCGATTTCGGCTTTGGTGACGTTCTCGTCAGCCGGCAGCGCGGCGATGATTTTTTCCGCCAGATCGCGCGGCTTCATGCCCGCAGGCTTGGCCAGCATCATCGCGATGTTGCTGGCGAAATCGCCGTGGGTCTTGTCACGGGCGTTCTCCACCTGAATCGCCGGCGACAGGCCTTCAGGCAACACACCTTCGTTGACGAGTTGGGTGAGGGCTTGTTGGATCAGCTGGCGAATGGTGTCTTTCATGGTCTTCTCTTTCGACCGCAAGCGCGGCGGCGCATCGATGCGCGGGTGGAAAAACTGGGCATTATCCGTTGCGAAGACGGGCTTGCCAACCTTAGCAGGCAGGATGTGGATATGTGGTGACATTAAAAGCAAAAGATCGCAGCCTGCGGCAGCTCCTACACGGGGATCTGGGTTTTCCTGTAGGAGCTGCCGAAGGCTGCGATCTTTAGATCTTCAATACAAATCGACAGGATCGACATCCAAGGACCAACGCACCGCCCGCCCGCTCGGCATCTGCTCCAGCGCCAACAGCCAACTGGTCAGCAACCGATGCAGCGGCGCCCGCGCGTTCGCCTGCAACAACAGCTGCGCACGATAACGCCCGGCCCGTCGCTCCATCGGCGCCGGCACCGGCCCGAGCAGTTCAATCCCGCTCAGATTCTGCTCCGCCAGCAAGCGCTCCGCCTCGCTGCACGCCTCATCGAGAAACCCTTCCGCCTGCCCCGGCTTGTGCGCCTCAGCGCGCAACAGTGCCAAATGCGCAAACGGCGGCAGCCCGGCCGCACGCCGTTCGCTCAAAGCCTGTTCGGCAAAGGCGAAGTAACCCTGCTCGGTGAGTTGCACCAATAAAGGATGGTCGGCCAGATGCGTTTGAATAATCACCTTGCCCGGCTCCTCTGCCCGGCCCGCGCGCCCGGCCACCTGCACAATCAACTGCGCCATGCGCTCGCTGGCGCGGAAGTCGCCGGAGAACAGCCCGCCGTCGGCATCCAGAATCGACACCAGCGTCACCCGTGGAAAGTGGTGACCCTTGGCGAGCATCTGTGTGCCGACCAGAATGCAAGGCTGGCCCTTCTGAATCGTCGCGAACAGCTGATTCATCGCGTCCTTGCGCGAGGTGCTGTCGCGGTCGACGCGCAGCACCGGATAGTCGGGAAACAGAATCGCCAGCCGTTCCTCGGCGCGCTCGGTGCCGGCGCCCACCGGACGCAAGTCGACCTTGTTGCACTTGGGGCACTGGCGCGGCGTGCGCTCGACGTAGCCGCAATGGTGGCAGCGCAACTCGCCATAACGCTGATGCACGGTCATCCGCGCATCGCAACGCGAACACTCGGACATCCAGCCGCAATCGTGGCACAGCAATGTTGGGGCAAACCCGCGACGGTTGAGGAACACCAGCACCTGCTGGCCGTTGGCGAGGGTCTGGCCGATGGCTTGTTGCATCGGCCCGGAAATCCCGCTGTCGAGTGGACGGCTTTTTACATCCAGGCGTAGGAAACGTGGCTGCTTGGCGCCACCGGCACGCTCATTCAGGCGTAGGAGGCCGTAACGTCCGGTGTAGGCGTTGTGCAGACTTTCCAGCGAAGGCGTGGCGGAGCCGAGCACGATCGGGATGTTTTCCTGCCGCGCACGCACCAGCGCCAGATCGCGGGCGTGGTAGCGCAAACCTTCCTGCTGTTTATAAGAACCGTCGTGCTCCTCGTCGATGATGATCAGGCCGGGATTTTTCATCGGCGTGAACAGCGCCGAACGGGTGCCGATAATAATGTCGGCCTCGCCATCACGGGCGGCGAGCCAGGCTTCGAGGCGCTCGCGATCATTGACCGCCGAGTGCAACAGGGCGATGCGCGCGTTGAAACGTTGCTCGAAACGCGCGAGGGTCTGCGGGCCGAGGTTGATCTCCGGGATCAGCACCAGTGCCTGCTTGCCGGCTTCGAGGGTTTCGCGGATCAACTGCAAATAGACTTCGGTCTTGCCGCTGCCGGTGACGCCGGCCAGCAGGAAGGCGTGATAACTGTCGAAACCGGCGCGAATCGCTTCGTACGCGGCGCGTTGCTCGCTGTTCAGCGGCAGCTCCGGTTGCGCCAGCCAATGTTCATGGCGCAAGCCCGGTGCGTGACGGCGGATCTCGACTTGCACCAGACCTTTGGCCAGCAGCAGGTCGAGGCTGTCTTTGCTCAGCATCAGTTTGCTCAGCAACTGATGGGCGACGCCGTGCGGGTGCTGGGCCAATGTGGCGAGCGCTTCACGCTGACGAGGCGCGCGGGCGATACGCGGATCATCAAGGCTGGCACCGGGGGCGGCTGACCAGAAACGTTCCTGACGCGCCTCGGCCAGTTCGCCCTGACGCAACAGCACCGGCAGCGCCCAGCTCAAGGTGTCGCCGAGGCTGTGCTGATAATACTGCGACGTCCACAGGCATAGCTTGAACAGCGCTGGCGGCAGTGGCGGCGTCGTGTCGAGCAGGGCCAGCGCCGGTTTGAGTTTCTCCACCGGCACTTCGCTGGTGTCGGTGACTTCGACCAGAATGCCGATCATTTCGCGTCGACCGAACGGCACGCGCAAACGCATGCCCGGCTGCAATTGCTCGCGCAGCACGCCGGCCGGCGCTCGATAATCGAACAGGCGGCGCAGGGGCGAAGGCAAAGCGAGGCGCAGAATGGCGTCGGGCACGCGGGGGGATCTCTATCAACAGACGATTAAAGGACTGGCTGCATAACCTGTGGGAGCGAGCCTGCTCGCGAGGGCGGAGTGTCAGGCGACAAAAATGCTGGCTGATGGATCGTCTTCGCGAGCAGGCTCGCTCCCACAGGGTCGGGAGCCTAGCAGACGGTCGGTCTCGGTGACAGCTTGCGTGATTTAAAAGGTCTGGTAGAATCCGCGGCCTAATTACGTGCGGTATTCAACAATAGTGTTGGATGGCGGCACGCAGCCTGAGGAAGACATCATGAAAGCTGATATTCATCCAACATACGAAGTCACCGCAGTTACCTGCAGCTGTGGCAACAAGTTCGAAACTCGTTCGAACCTGGCCAAGCCTCTGGCGATCGACGTTTGCAACGAATGCCACCCGTTCTACACCGGTAAGCAAAAGACTCTGGACACTGGCGGCCGCGTTCAGCGCTTCGCAGACCGTTTCGGTGCTTTCGGCAAGAAGCCTGCTGCTGCAGAGTAAAGTTGAAAGGCCCGATGGGCTTTTCCTCATTGCTGAAAAAGGCGTCCCTTGTGGGCGCCTTTTTTGTGTCTGCGATTTGGCTGTCCGCCGCGCAGGCGTTCTGCCCCACGCCCGTAGGGCTGAGCCGCGTCACGGTGCAACGCGTGGTCGATGGCGACACCGTGCGCCTGAGCGACGGGCGCAGTGTGCGGATGATCGGCCTCAACACATCTGAGCTGGGCAAGCAGGGCCGCAGTGACGAGCCGTTCGCGGTGGCGGCGCGCAAACGTCTGGAATCATTAGTGGCCGACAGCAATGGACAGCTCGGTTTGCGCCTCGGCAAGCAGACGAAAGATCACTACGGCCGCACGCTCGCGCACCTCTACAGCGCCAGCGGCGCCAATCTTGAAGCGCAGATGCTCGCCGATGGCCTCGGCTTTCAGGTCGCGGTCGCGCCGAATATCGATTTGGTTACGTGTCAGCAAGCCGCCGAGCGCACTGCGCGACAGGCTGGCCGGGGTCTCTGGCGGCAGTCGCCGGTGCTGAAAGCGGCGCAGATCCAGCGTTCCGGTTTCGCCGTGGTCAGTGGCCGTGTGAGCAAGGTTCAGCGCAATCGTGGCGGAACCTGGATCGAGTTGCAGGGTGCGCTTGTATTGCGCGTTGCACCCAATCTGGTCGGACAATTCGACAATGCCCGATTGCAGGCGTTGAAGGGCAGGCAGATCGAGGTGCGCGGCTGGATTGTCGATCGATCACGGCGCGGCGGCTTGAAACAAGATCAGCCACGTTGGCTACTTCCGCTGACAGATCCTGCAATGTTGCAAAGCGCTCGCTGAAATAAAATTGTAGACATTTTTTCTGTCGATTGTGAACAGTCCAGCCCTTGTGCGCCGTGGCTCTTGGCCCAAAGTCTTAGGGCAGGGCGCTTGACAGGGGTGACCGCTCAGTCTTGTGGGGACTTTGCGAGGCGCGTATCCTCGCTGACCAGTCTGTCCAACAGTAAAAAGCGGAATGCCAAAATGACTCATCTGAAAACTGCCGCTCTCGAATATCATGCCAATCCTCGTCCAGGGAAGCTGAGTGTCGAGCTCACCAAGGCCACTGCTACCGCTCGCGACTTGTCGCTCGCCTACAGCCCCGGCGTAGCTGAACCAGTGCGTGAGATCGCTCGCGATCCTGAACTGGCCTACAAATACACCGGCAAGGGCAACCTGGTTGCAGTCATTTCCGATGGCACCGCGATTCTCGGCCTGGGTAACCTCGGCCCATTGGCGTCCAAGCCAGTGATGGAAGGTAAAGGCGTACTGTTCAAGCGCTTCGCCGGCATCGACGTTTTCGACATCGAAGTCGACTCCGAAAGCCCGCAAGCCTTCATCGACACCGTAAAACGCATCTCCATCACTTTCGGTGGCATCAACCTGGAAGACATCAAGGCACCAGAGTGCTTTGAGATCGAACGTGCTCTGATCGAGCAGTGCGACATTCCGGTATTCCACGATGACCAGCACGGTACCGCGATCGTGACCGCTGCCGGCATGATCAACGCCCTGGAAATCGCAGGCAAAACCCTGGCTGATGCCAAGATCGTTTGCCTGGGCGCCGGCGCTGCCGCCATCTCCTGCATGAAGTTGCTGGTGAGCATGGGCGCTCGCATCGAAAACATCTTCATGGTTGACCGTACCGGCGTGATCCACTCCGGCCGTGACGACCTGAACCAGTACAAAGCGGTATTCGCTCACGCCACCGAGAAGCGCAGCCTGGCTGACGCTCTGCAAGGCGCTGACGTGTTCGTCGGTCTGTCCGGCCCGAACCTGCTGAGCCCTGAAGGCCTGCTGTCGATGGCGGCCAACCCGATCGTGTTCGCGTGCTCGAACCCGGATCCGGAAATCTCCCCGGAACTGGCACACGCCACCCGTAACGACGTGATCATGGCCACCGGCCGTTCGGACTACCCGAACCAGGTCAACAACGTACTGGGCTTCCCGTTCATCTTCCGTGGTGCCCTGGACGTTCGCGCCAAGCGCATCAACGAAGAAATGAAAGTGGCTGCCGCCAACGCCCTGCGTGAACTGGCCAAACTGCCTGTTCCACAGGACGTGTGCGATGCCTACGGCGGTGCTCCGCTGGAATTCGGTCGTGAGTACATCATTCCGAAGCCAATGGACAAGCGCCTGATCACCCTGATCTCCGACGCTGTGGCCAAGGCTGCTATCGAGACTGGTGTGGCGACCCTGCCGTATCCGAAGAACTACCCGCTGAAAAGCGTGGATGACGTGTTCAACGGCTAAGCCGTTGTAACGCTTCAACCAAAAGCCCTGGCTCGTGAGAGTCGGGGCTTTTTATTGTCTGGAGATCAAGGGCTCCCTCACCCTAGCCCTCTCCCGGAGGGAGAGGGGACTGACCGTGGAAGACTCACGAGATACACCGACCTGAAAGTGAGTTAGCGCCTATGGATTCAACACAGCACGTTCAGGTGGGCATCACTCACCAGCATTCCCCAATCAGTCCCCTCTCCCTCTGGGAGAGGGCTAGGGTGAGGGGCTCTTGATCTTCAGGCAATAAAAAGCCCCGCACTTCAACCGAAGGCGGGGCTTTTCAATGCCGCTGGATCAGAACAAGTCGATCGGCGCCTGTTCATCCGCCGGCAGCGGGCTGCCTGGTACAGCGCCGTTACCCAGCTCATTCACCGATGGCGGGGTATCCTCAGCCTTGAACAGCTCGAAGTACGCCCCCGGCGTGCTCGGCGTCGCCGCACGGCCACTCACCGGATCCACACGCAGGCTCAACAAACCTTCCGGCTCAGGCTGCACGTGCGGTGGCTTGTCCTTCAGCGCCGCCGACATGTAATTCATCCAGATTGGCAGCGCCACCGTGCCACCGAACTCGCGACGACCAAGGCTTTCCGGTTGGTCGAAACCGGTCCAGACCGTGGTCACGTAATCGGCGTTGTAACCGGAGAACCAGGCATCCTTCGATTCGTTGGTGGTACCGGTTTTGCCGGCGATGTCGCTGCGGCCCATGGCCAGTGCGCGACGACCGGTGCCGAGCTTGATCACGTCCTGCAACATGCTGTTGAGGATGTAAGTGGTGCGGCCATCAACGATGCGCTCGGCGACGGCAGGCGTTTGCGGTGCCGCCGCAGTGCCCGGTGCTTCACCCGGCGTAGCGTTGACCGTGATCGCGTCAGTGTGCGGCGCGGCAATGCCGTCCGTTGCCGCAGCGCCCTGCGGCACGGTCGGCGGGTTGGCGACGAACAGCGTGTCGCCGTTACGGCTTTCGATCTTGTCGATCACATATGGCGTGATCTTGTAGCCACCGTTGGCGAACGTGCTCCAGCCGGTCGCGATCTCCATTGGCGTCAGCGTTGCGGTACCCAGTGCCAGCGAAAGGTTCGGCGGCAGATCCTGTTTGTTGAAGCCGAAGCGGCTGATGTAGTCGATGGTCTTGCTCACGCCCATCGCTTGCAGCAAACGGATCGACACCAGGTTGCGCGATTTGTACAAACCTTCACGCAAGCGGATCGGGCCGAGGAAGGTATTGGTGTCGTTCTTCGGACGCCAGACCTTGTCCAGGTACTCGTCGACAAACACGATCGGCGCGTCGTTGACCAGCGTCGCGGCGGTGTAGCCGCTGTCCAGCGCGGCGCTATAAACGAATGGCTTGAAGCTCGAACCCGGCTGACGCTTGGCCTGCATGGCGCGGTTGTAGTTGCTCTGCTCGAAAGCGAAACCACCGACCAGCGAACGGATTGCGCCGTTCTGCGGGTCCAGCGAGACCAGCGCGCCTTGCGCCTGCGGGATCTGGCTGAATTTCAGCGAATTGTCTTTCTGACGCTGCACACGAACCAGATCGCCAACCTGCGCAACATCCGACGGCTGACGCGGATTCGGGCCCATGCTGTTGGTATTGAGGAACGGGCGCGCCCATTTCATGGTGTCCCAGGCCACGTGTTCTTCACCGGTGCGGGTCAGCACTTGCAGGCCGTTCTTGTCGACTTGCGTGACGATCGCCGGTTCGAGGCTGCTGATGGTGCGTTGTTTGGTCAGCTCGCTGGCCCAGGCTTCGCGGGTCTTGCCCGGCAGGCGCGACTCGGGGCCACGGTAGCCGTGACGCTGGTCGTAGGTCATCAAACCTTCGTGCAGCGCAGTGTTGGCCATTTCCTGCAGATTGCTCGGTACCGTGGTAGTGACGCGGAAACCTTCGGTATAGGCGTCGCTGCCATAACGGCCGACCATTTCGGCACGGGCCATTTCGGCGATGTACGGTGCGTTCACTTCCGGGGTCGGCACGTGATAACTGGCGTTCAGCGGTTCGTTGATCGCAGCGGTGTAATCCGCTTCGGTGATCTTGCCGAGCTTGTACATGCGCCCGAGGATCCAGTCGCGGCGTTCTTTACTGCGCGTCGGGTTGGCCAGCGGATTGAAGCGCGACGGGGCTTTCGGCAGGCCGGCGATCATCGCCATCTGCGCCAGGCTGATGTCGCGGATCGACTTGCCGTAATACACCTGCGCCGCCGCCTCGATGCCGTAGGCGCGGTTACCCAGATAGATCTTGTTCACGTACAGCTCAAGGATTTCGTCCTTGGTCAGCTGTCGCTCGATCTGCAGGGCCAGGAGGATTTCAGTGGTTTTGCGCGAGAAGCTGCGTTCGCTGGTCAGGAAGAAGTTCTTCGCCACCTGCATGGTGATGGTGCTGCCGCCGGACTGAATGTGGCCGCTTTTGACCAATTGCGTCGCGGCGCGCATCAGGCTGCTCGGATCGACGCCGTAGTGATTGGCGAAGTTGTCGTCTTCAGCACTTAGTAACGCATTAATGAAATTGGGCGGAATGTCGGCGAAACGGATCGGAGTCCGGCGCATTTCGCCAAATTCTGCGATCAACTTGTTATCGCTGCTGTAGACCCGCAATGGAATCTGCAACTGAATGCTTCTCAGGGCCTCCACAGAAGGCAAACCCGGACTAAGGTAAAGATAGGCGCCGCTGAGACCTAAAAGCAGTCCGCAGAAAACGGCGACGATGGACCAACCGAAAAATTTCAGCAGACGAATCAAGGCGTTTGGACATCCAGGGCAAAGAATGAATTTGGCGACGGGGTTCCGGCTACACACAGAACGCCCGCGCAGGCAGTAAAAAGCGGAAAAAATCGCTGGGCATTATAAGCACTTTTCCGCCGGAGGCGTCATTGGCGCGTCTGTCAAGGTGGGGTCAGGGAACGCAATGCGTATTACAGAGTCCGTAACTCACGGAAAGTCATAGGGAATTGGTAGTGCTAGGACTCTTCAATAAAAAGACCAATACGTTACTGGGGATCGACATCAGCTCCACCTCGGTAAAACTGCTGGAGCTGAGCCGTCAGGGCGATCGCTACCGGGTCGAGGCGTACGCGGTAGAGCCATTGCCGGCGAATGCCGTGGTCGAAAAAAACATCGCCGAACTCGAAGGCGTGGGCCAAGCCCTCAGCCGGGTCTTGGTCAAGGCGCGCACCGGGCTCAAGAGCGTGGCGGTGGCGGTGGCCGGATCAGCGGTGATCACTAAAGTCATCGAAATGGACGCCGGACTTTCCGACGACGAACTGGAAAACCAGCTCAAAATCGAAGCCGACCAATACATTCCCTATCCCTTGGATGAAGTCGCCATCGATTTCGAAGTCCAGGGCGTTTCGCCGCGCAATCCAGAACGGGTCAACGTGTTGCTGGCCGCCTGTCGCAAGGAAAACGTCGAAGTCCGCGAAGCGGCGCTGGCCCTCGCCGGGCTCACCGCGCGGGTGGTGGACGTCGAAGCCTATGCGCTGGAGCGCTCGTTTGGCCTGCTATCCACGCAACTCGCCGCCTCGCAAGAGCGCCTCACCGTGGCAGTGGTCGACATCGGCGCGACCATGACCACCCTCAGCGTTTTGCACAACGGCAAAATCATTTATACCCGCGAGCAACTGTTCGGCGGGCGTCAGCTGACTGAGGAAATCCAGCGCCGTTACGGCCTGACCGTCGAACAGGCGGGGCTGGCGAAAAAGCAGGGCGGCTTGCCCGACGACTATGTCAGCGAAGTCCTGCAACCGTTTCGCGAAGCGCTGGTGCAGCAGGTCTCGCGCTCGCTGCAGTTCTTCTTCGCCTCCGGGCAGTACAACGCCGTCGATCACATTCTGCTGGCCGGCGGCACGGCGTCGGTGCCGGGGCTCGATCGCCTGATCGAACAGCGCTTGAATACGCCGACGCAAGTGGCCAATCCGTTTTCCGATATGTCCCTGAGCAGCAAGGTCAACGCTGGCGCCCTGGCCAGTGATGCGCCGGCCCTGATGATTGCCTGCGGGCTCGCGCTCAGGAGTTTCGACTGATGGCGCGGATCAACCTTTTACCGTGGCGCGAGGAGCGCCGTGAAGAGCGGCGCAAACGCTTCCTGCTGGCGCTGACCGGCGTCATCGTCGGTTCGGTGGGCGCGGTGTTCATCGCCGATCAGGTGATCAGCGCGGCGATCGATCGACAAGTGGCGCGCAACGATTACATCGGCAAACAAATTGCCGTGGTCGACGAACGGATCAAACAGATCAGTGAACTCAAGGCCCATCGCCAGCAACTGGTCGAACGCATGCGCATCATCCAGGACTTGCAGGGCAACCGGCAGGTCAGCGGGCGGATCTTTGATCAACTGGCGCGGACGCTGCCCGACGGCGTGTATTTCACCCAAGTGAAAATGCTCGGCAAAACCCTGTCGATCAGTGGCGCGGCGGAGTCGAACAACCGTGTCTCCGAGTTGATGCGCAATCTTGACGCCTCCGACTGGTTCGATGCGCCGAGCCTCAATGAAGTCAAAGCCACCTCCGCCGATCAGGTGGAACAGGCCAACGTTTTCCAGTTGACCGTTCGTCAGACGCAGCCGAAGACGGCGGAGGACGAGCCATGAAGCCGTCCGAATGGCTGGAGAGCCTGCGCAACATCGACTTCAACGATCTCGACACCAGCAACATTGGTTCATGGCCGGCAGCGGTAAAAGCCATGGCCGGCGCATTGCTGATGATTCTGGTGCTCGCGCTGGGCTACAACTTTTTCATCAGCGACATGCAAGACCAACTCGAACTCAAGCGCGAAGAAGAAGCCACGCTCAAGGAGCAGTTCGCCAGCAAGGCGCATGTCTCGGCCAATCTCGAGCTGTACACCCAACAGATGAAGGAGATGGAAAACTCCTTCGGCGTGCTGTTGCGGCAGTTGCCCAGCGACACCGAAGTGCCGGGCCTGCTTGAAGACATCACCCGCACCGGCCTGGGCAGTGGTCTGGAATTTGAAGAGATCAAATTGCTGCCGGAGGTCACCCAGCAGTTCTACATCGAACTGCCGATCCAGATCACCGTAACTGGCGCCTATCACGATCTCGCGACTTTCGTCAGCGGCGTCGCCGGGTTGCCGCGCATCGTCACCCTGCATGATTTCGAACTGGCGCCAGCCAATCCCGAAGGCGGGACAAAGCTGCGCATGAACATCCTCGCCAAGACGTACCGCTATAACGACAAGGGGCTGCAAAAATGAGCCCGCCACGCTATTTGGCCCTGTCGATGGCACTGCTCGCGCTCAATGGTTGTGGTGGCGGCAATGACTTCAGCGACCTTGATGCCTACATGAATGAAGTGCGGCTGCGCCCGCCGGGCAAAATTGAACCAACCCCGACATTCCGGTCTTACCCCACATTCACTTACAGCGCCGCCAACCTGCGCAGCCCGTTCTCGCGTCAGGTGCGCATCGATCTGGCCGGGCAAAAACAGGGTTCGCGCAACGTCAAACCCGACCCCAATCGGGTCAAGCAATACCTCGAAGGTTTCAACATCGAGCAGTTTGAAATGGTCGGCACCATCTCCAATGCCGGCGGCTCTTTCGCGCTGTTGCGCGGAGCCGGCGGCGTGCACCGGATGAAGGTCGGCGACTACCTGGGGCGCAATGACGGACGCATCGTCTCGATCAGCGCGACCCAGGTCGATGTGGTCGAGATCGTTCCCGATGGCGAAGGGGCCTGGCTGGAACGTCCGCGCACCATTCCTTTGAAAGAGCACTCATAGTGGAAGTCGAACAATGAACAGGATTTTCTCCACCCTCGGTTTTTCGCTATGGATAGCGTTGTTGTCACCGATGGTTATTGCGGCCAATCTGAAGACGCTGGACGTGGCGGCCTTGCCGGGTGATCGCGTCGAGCTGAAGCTGTCGTTCGACGGCCCGCCCCCACAGCCCAAGGGCTATACCACTGAGTCGCCGGCGCGGATTGCTCTGGACTTGCCCGGGGTTGCCAGCCAGTTGGCCAGCAAGAATCTCGATCTAGGCAGCGGTAATGCGCGCACGGCGACGGTGGTTGAGGCCAAGGATCGCACGCGACTGATCGTCAGCCTGACGCAACTGGCGCCGTATGACACGCGGGTCGAGGGCAATAATTTGTTCGTGGTGGTGGGGCAAGGTGTCCCGGCCGCAGCACCGCGTCCCGTTGCCGCGCCGCGCATTACGCCTGTTGCTGTACCGATAAAACCTTATGTCGCAAAAACCAAAGCCATTCGCGGCGTCGACTTTCAACGTGGTACGGCGGGCGAAGGCAATGTGGTCATCGATCTGTCCGACCCGACCATCGCCCCGGATATTCAGGAGCATGACGGCAAAATCATCCTCAGCTTCGCCCGCACGCAACTGCCGGAAAAGCTGCGCGTACGCCTCGACGTCAAGGATTTCGCCACCCCGGTGCAGTTCGTCAATTCCAGCGTCAGCGGCGATCGCGCGATCATCACCGTCGAGCCCGGCGGCACTTACGACTATTCAACTTTCCAGACCGACAACAAACTGACCGTCAGCGTCCGGCCGATGACCGTCGACGACCTGCAAAATCGCAATGCTGATCGCCAGGCGTACGTCGGTGAAAAGCTCTCGCTGAATTTCCAGGACATCGACGTGCGCTCGGTGCTGCAACTGATTGCCGATTTCACCAACCTCAATCTGGTCGCCAGTGACACGGTGCAGGGCGGCATTACCTTGCGCCTGCAAAACGTGCCTTGGGATCAGGCGCTGGATCTGGTGCTGAAAACCAAAGGGCTGGATAAACGCAAAATCGGCAACGTTCTGCTGGTCGCGCCCGCCGATGAAATCGCCGCCCGGGAACGCCAGGAACTGGAGTCGCAGAAGCAGATCGCCGAACTGGCGCCGCTGCGTCGTGAGTTGCTGCAAGTGAATTACGCCAAGGCAGCAGACATCGCCAAGCTGTTCCAGTCGGTGACCAGCGCCGAGGCGAAAATCGATGAGCGCGGTTCGATCACCGTCGATGAGCGCACCAACAACATCATTGCCTACCAGACCCAGGATCGCCTCGACGAGCTGCGACGGATCGTGGCGCAACTGGATATTCCGGTGCGTCAGGTGATGATCGAAGCCCGAATCGTTGAGGCCAACGTCGATTACGACAAAAGCCTCGGCGTGCGCTGGGGCGGTTCAATCCAGAACAAGGGCAACTGGAACGCCTCCGGGGTTAACGGTTCATCGACCACCATCGGCACGCCGGGCAGCACCAGCACCAACTCGCCGTTCGTCGATATGGGCACGGTCGGCAACACCTCTGGGATTGGCATCGCCTTTATTACTGACAACGTCTTGCTCGATCTCGAACTGACGGCGATGGAAAAGACCGGCAACGGTGAAATCGTTTCGCAACCAAAGGTTGTTACTTCCGACAAGGAAACCGCGAAGATCCTCAAGGGCACCGAGATTCCGTATCAGGAAGCCAGCTCCAGCGGCGCGACTTCGGTGTCGTTCAAAGAGGCGTCTTTGTCGCTGGAAGTGACGCCGCAGATCACCCCGGATAACCGCATCATCATGGAGGTCAAGGTCACCAAGGATGAGCCGGACTACCTGAACAAAGTGCAGGATGTGCCGCCGATCAAGAAAAACGAGGTCAACGCCAAGGTGCTGGTCAATGACGGCGAAACCATCGTGATTGGTGGTGTTTTCTCAAATACTCAAAGCAAGGTCGTAGATAAGGTGCCATTTCTTGGCGATGTGCCGTATCTTGGCCGCCTTTTCCGGCGTGATGTGGTTTCGGAGAAAAAATCCGAGCTGCTGGTATTTCTCACTCCGCGTATCATGAATAACCAGGCGATTGCTGTGAGTCGTTGATTCTGTGCGAAATTTGATTCTTGTAGGACCGATGGGCGCTGGTAAAAGCACCATCGGCCGGTTGCTGGCCAAAGAGCTGCGCCTGCCGTTCAAAGATTCCGACAAGGAAATTGAACTGCGCACGGGCGCCAATATCCCGTGGATCTTCGATAAGGAAGGCGAGCCCGGCTTTCGTGACCGTGAGCAGGCGATGATCGCCGAGCTGTGCGAGTTCGATGGTGTGGTGCTGGCGACCGGCGGCGGCGCGGTGATGCGTGATGCCAATCGCAAGGCTCTGCATGAGGGCGGGCGCGTGGTCTATTTGCACGCCTCCGTTGAACAGCAGGTCGGCCGCACCTCGCGCGATCGCAATCGGCCGTTGCTGCGCACCGCCAATCCCGAGAAAACCCTGCGCGATTTGCTGGCGATCCGTGATCCGCTGTATCGGGAAATCGCCGATCTGGTGGTGGAAACCGACGAACGGCCGCCGCGCATGGTAGTGCTCGACATTCTCGAGCGTCTGGCGCAGCTTCCTCCCCGTTAAAGCATCGCTCGAAATGCGCTATCCTCGGCGTCCTGTCACAACCCGTCGCGGTTGTGGCGGCTGGCGGGCGAGCGGCGTCATACCCGCTATAGGCCGCAGATAACCAATAATTCAGGGCAGGATGCCTGCTTCCATCTTCACTGTGGGGACACATGCAGACACTCAAGGTCGATCTAGGCGAGCGCAGCTACCCGATTCATATTGGCGAAGGTTTGTTGGATCAGCCCGAGTTGCTGGCGCCGCATATCCATGGGCGGCAGGTGGCAATCATCTCCAACGAGACCGTTGCGCCGCTCTATCTCGAACGTCTGACCCGCAGCCTCGCGCAGTTCTCGGTGATCTCCGTGGTGCTGCCGGACGGCGAAGCCTTCAAGAACTGGGAAACCCTGCAACTGATCTTCGACGGTCTGCTGACCGCGCGTCATGACCGCCGCACCACCGTGATCGCCCTCGGCGGCGGTGTGATCGGCGACATGGCCGGTTTCGCCGCCGCCTGCTATCAGCGCGGCGTCGACTTCATTCAGATCCCGACGACGTTGCTGTCCCAGGTCGATTCGTCGGTGGGCGGCAAAACCGGTATCAACCATCCGCTGGGCAAGAACATGGTCGGCGCGTTCTATCAGCCGAACGTGGTGCTGATCGATACCGCCTCGCTGAAAACCCTGCCCGAGCGTGAACTGTCCGCCGGTCTGGCAGAGGTCATCAAGTACGGTCTGATCTGCGACGAGCCGTTCCTCGGCTGGCTCGAAGACAACGTCGACGCCCTGCGTGCGCTGGATCAAAAAGCCCTGACTTACGCCATCGAGCGCTCCTGTGCGGCCAAGGCTGCGGTGGTCGGCGCCGACGAGAAAGAAACCGGCGTGCGCGCCACCCTCAATCTCGGCCACACCTTCGGTCACGCCATCGAGACCCACATGGGCTATGGTGTCTGGTTGCATGGTGAGGCCGTCGCGGCTGGCACGGTGATGGCGCTGGAAATGTCCGCGCGTCTGGGCTGGATCAGCGAAGCGGAACGTGATCGCGGCATTCGTCTGTTCCAGCGCGCCGGTCTGCCGGTGGTGCCGCCGACAGAAATGACTGAAGCCGATTTTCTTGAACACATGGCAATCGACAAAAAAGTGATCGACGGTCGTCTGCGCCTGGTGCTGCTGCGCCGGATGGGCGAAGCGGTAGTGACCGCCGATTATCCGAAAGAGGTTCTACAGGCCACGCTGGGAGCGGATTACCGCGCCCTGGCTCAGCTTAAAGGTTGAAAAGATTCCAATGACTAGTTTGCATGCCGACGAGGCGTTCCTCGGCCATTTCCAGTTAAGCCACGACCCCTTCGCGCCACGAGTGCCGGGTTTTAAATTCTTCCCGGCCCAGCGCAAACCGGTGCTGGGTCAGTTGCATCATCTGGCGCGTTACAGCCAGCTGCTGCTGGTCGTCACTGGCCCGCAAGGCAGCGGCAAGACCTTGCTGCGTCAGGCACTGGTCGCCAGCACCAACAAACAATCGGTGCAGAGCGTGGTGGTTTCCGCCCGTGGCGCCGGTGATGCGGCCGGTGTGCTGCGTCAGGTTGCCCAGGCGCTGAACGTCGCTCAGGCCGAAGTGGGCGCGATTCTGGATCAGGTGGTGCAACTCGCGCTGACCGGTCAGGAAGTCTATCTGCTGGTGGATGACGCCGAGCAGCTCGACGAATCCGCCGTCGAAGCGCTGATGGCGCTGGGTGCCGGCGCACCGGAAGGTCGCCCGCACGTATTCCTGTTTGGTGAGTCGTCGCTGATCGCGCAACTCGAGGCTTTGCACCTTGAGGAAGAGCGTTTCCACGTCATCGAACTGCAGCCGTACACCGAAGAAGAGACCCGCGAGTATCTCGACCAACGGCTCGAAGGTGCAGGCCGTGGTGTCGAACTTTTCACCGCGGATCAGATCTCTGATATTCACGAAAGCGCCGAGGGTTGGCCGGGCAACATCAACCAGGTCGCTCGCGATGCACTGATCGAAGTCATGATTGCCAGCCGCTCTGCGGTCAAGCGTCCAAGTATGGGGTTCAACATGCCGAAGAAACACGTATTGGCGATTTCTGCCGTCGTTGTGGTTGCGGTCGCCGCCGCCTGGCTGATGCCGGGTCGCAACAAGACACCAACTACCGGCGCTCCTGCCAATGAACAGGCGCAGTTGCCTTTGGGTCAGGGCGGGGCGAACGGGGCTAATCCATCCGTAGAATTCGCCGGCAACACCCAACCGATGCCGCTGCCGCTGGTCGGCAACTCGCAACCGGTCATGCGTGGCCCGTTGGCTGAAGCGGCCGGTGGCATCACCGAAGGCGACGACGGCGTGCCGGTCGAAGGCTCCAGCGCCACACCGCCGACCGTCACCACTTCCGCACCTCCGGCAGGCGTTCCGGCTGGCCCTGCGCCAACACCGGCTCCAGCCCCGGCCGCGAAGCCGACGCCAGCGCCAACCCAAATTGCTACCGCCAAGCCTGCTCCGGCAGCGCCTGCAGCGAAACCGGCTCCAGCGCCGGCCAAGCCAGCCGCTGCTGCCAAGCCTGCCGAGAAGCCGGTTACCGTGGCCAAAGCCGCCGGTGGCAGCTGGTACGCCGGTCAGCCGACCGGTAACTACGTGGTGCAGATCCTCGGCACCAGCTCGGAAACTGCCGCGCAAAACTTCGTCAAGGAGCAGGGCGGCGAGTACCGTTATTTCAAGAAAGTCCTCAATGGCAAGCCGCTTTACGTGATCACTTATGGCAACTTCGCCAATCGTGATGCGGCCGTTTCTGCCATCAAGGCCTTGCCAGCGAAGGTTCAGGCTGGTAAACCTTGGCCTCGCACTGTCGCCAGCGTCCAACAAGAACTGGCAACAACTCGCTGAAGATTCGGCGGCCTTACCCAGGCCGCCTCTCCAAGCACCTCAAAATTTCTGCAAGTGCGCGCTTCCTTCCAGGTCGCGTGCCTTGTGGTGTCTGCGTCATAGTAGTCTTTGAGTCGTTGCAGTCAGAATTAAAAAAGTTTTGACTAGCACAGCAGATCGCTTTAAACCTTTCACAAATGCGACATGAATTTGCGACATTTCGTCGTCAAATTTGTGAGCCTCTGTGTCGCTGTGTACAATGACCACCCTTTTGCCCCCGCCAAGCCGACGTACGTTCGGCGCGGATCGCAAGTGGTTGAATTGAAAAGAAATTTGCCTCGACAAGAGGCAGCCTGGTGAGAAAGTGTCTATGAAAGCAGGTCTGTACCAACCAGATGAATTCAAGGATAACTGCGGTTTCGGCCTGATAGCCCATATGCAGGGCGAGCCCAGTCATACCCTTTTGCAAACGGCCATTGAGGCCCAGACCTGCATGACCCACCGCGGTGGGATTAATGCCGACGGCAAGACCGGTGACGGTTGCGGTCTGCTGATTCAGAAGCCTGACGCGTTCCTGCGAGCCATTGCCCAAGAAACCTTCAGCGTCGAGCTGCCCAAGCAATATGCGGTGGGCATGGTCTTCTTCAACCAGGATCCGGCCAAGGCCGAAGCCGCTCGCGAAAACATGAACCGCGAGATCCTCGCTGAAGGCCTGCAGTTGATCGGCTGGCGCAAAGTGCCCATCGACACTAGCGTCCTCGGCCGCCTGGCCCTTGAGCGCCTGCCGCAAATTGAGCAGGTGTACATCGGCGGCGAAGGCCTGAGCGATCAGGACATGGCCGTGAAGCTGTTCAGTGCGCGTCGTCGTTCGTCGGTGTCCAACGCCGTCGACTCCGACCACTACATCTGCAGCTTTTCGCACAAAACCATCATCTATAAAGGCCTGATGATGCCGGCCGATCTGGCCGCGTTTTATCCAGACCTGAGTGACGAGCGCCTGCAAACCGCGATCTGCGTGTTCCACCAGCGCTTCTCCACCAACACCCTGCCGAAATGGCCGCTGGCTCAGCCATTCCGCTTCCTCGCCCACAACGGCGAGATCAACACCATCACCGGTAACCGCAACTGGGCGCAGGCCCGTCGCACCAAGTTCACCAACGATCTGATGGATCTGGAAGAACTCGGCCCGCTGGTTAACCGTGTCGGTTCCGACTCTTCCAGCATGGACAACATGCTCGAACTGATGGTCACCGGTGGCATCGACCTGTTCCGTGGCGTGCGAATGATTATTCCGCCGGCGTGGCAGAACGTTGAAACCATGGATCCGGATCTGCGTGCGTTCTACGAGTACAACTCGATGCACATGGAGCCGTGGGACGGCCCGGCCGGCGTGGTAATGACCGACGGTCGTTACGCGGTGTGCCTGCTCGACCGTAACGGTCTGCGCCCGGCGCGTTGGGTCACCACTACCAACGGTTTCATCACCCTCGCGTCGGAAATCGGCGTGTGGGACTACAAGCCGGAAGACGTGATTGCCAAAGGTCGTGTCGGCCCTGGCCAGATCTTCGCCGTGGACACCGAAACCGGGCAGATCCTCGACACCGACGCGATCGATAACCGTCTGAAGTCCCGTCATCCGTACAAGCAATGGCTGCGCAAGAACGCTCTGCGCATCCAGGCGACCATGGAAGACAACGATCACGGTTCGGCGTTTTACGACGTCGATCAGCTCAAGCAATACATGAAGATGTATCAGGTCACGTTCGAAGAGCGCGATCAGGTCCTGCGTCCGCTCGGCGAGCAAGGCTACGAAGCCGTGGGCTCGATGGGCGACGACACGCCGATGGCCGTGCTGTCGCAGCGCGTGCGCACGCCGTACGACTATTTCCGTCAGCAGTTCGCGCAGGTCACCAACCCGCCGATCGACCCGCTGCGTGAAGCGATCGTGATGTCGCTGGAAATCTGCCTCGGTGCCGAGCGCAACATTTTCCAGGAGTCGCCGGAACACGCCTCGCGCGTGATCCTCAGCTCGCCAGTGATCTCGCCGGCCAAGTGGCGCTCGTTGATGAACCTCGACCGTCCGGGTTTCGAACGGGCGATCATCGACCTCAACTACGACGAAAGCGTTGGCCTCGAAGCGGCGATCCGCAACGTTGCCGATCAGGCTGAAGAAGCCGTGCGCGCCGGTCGTACCCAGATCGTCCTGAGCGACCGCCATATCGCCCCGGGCAAGCTGCCGATCCACGCTTCGCTGGCGACCGGTGCCGTGCACCACCGCCTGACCGAAAAAGGCCTGCGTTGCGATTCGAACATCCTCGTTGAAACCGCGACCGCCCGTGACCCGCATCACTTTGCGGTGCTGATCGGTTTCGGCGCCTCGGCGGTCTATCCGTTCCTCGCGTACGAAGTGCTGGGCGACCTGATCCGTACCGGTGAAGTGCTGGGCGACCTCTATGAGGTGTTCAAGAACTACCGCAAAGGCATCACCAAAGGTCTGCTGAAGATCCTCTCGAAGATGGGTATCTCGACCATCGCCTCCTACCGCGGAGCACAATTGTTCGAAGCGATCGGCCTGTCCGAAGAAGTTTGCGACCTGAGCTTCCGTGGCGTGCCGAGCCGCATTAAGGGTGCGCGTTTCGTCGACATCGAAGCCGAGCAGAAAGCACTCGCTACTGAAGCCTGGAGTCCGCGCAAGCCGATCCAGCAGGGCGGTCTGCTGAAGTTCGTCCACGGTGGCGAATATCACGCCTACAACCCGGACGTGGTCAACACTCTGCAAGCCGCTGTGCAGCAGGGCGACTACGCCAAGTTCAAGGAATACACCTCGCTGGTGGACAACCGTCCGGTGTCGATGATTCGCGACCTGTTCAAGGTCAAGACTCTCGACAAGCCGCTGGACATCAGTGAAATCGAACCGCTGGAATCGGTGCTCAAGCGCTTCGACTCCGCCGGTATCTCGCTGGGCGCCTTGTCGCCGGAAGCTCACGAAGCCTTGGCCGAAGCCATGAACCGCCTCGGTGCGCGTTCCAACTCCGGCGAAGGTGGTGAAGATCCGGCGCGTTACGGCACCATCAAGAGCTCGAAAATCAAGCAGGTTGCGACTGGCCGCTTCGGGGTGACCCCCGAATACCTGGTCAACGCTGAAGTACTGCAGATCAAGGTCGCGCAAGGCGCCAAGCCGGGCGAGGGCGGGCAACTGCCGGGCGGCAAGGTCAACGGTCTGATCGCCAAGCTGCGTTATGCAGTGCCGGGCGTAACCCTGATTTCGCCGCCGCCGCACCACGACATCTACTCGATCGAAGACTTGTCGCAGCTGATTTTCGACCTTAAACAGGTCAACCCGAAGGCACTGGTTTCGGTCAAATTGGTAGCGGAAGCAGGCGTCGGCACCATCGCCGCCGGTGTGGCCAAGGCCTATGCGGACTTGATCACCATCTCCGGCTACGACGGCGGCACCGGTGCTTCGCCGCTGACCTCGATCAAATACGCCGGCGCACCGTGGGAACTCGGCCTCGCCGAAACCCACCAGACTCTGCGCGGCAACGACCTGCGCGGCAAAGTCCGGGTGCAGACCGACGGTGGCCTGAAAACCGGCCTCGACGTGATCAAGGCTGCAATCCTCGGCGCTGAAAGCTTCGGCTTCGGTACTGCGCCAATGATCGCGCTGGGCTGCAAATACCTGCGTATCTGCCACCTGAACAACTGCGCCACCGGCGTTGCGACTCAGAACGAGAAGCTACGCAAGGATCACTACATCGGCACCGTCGACATGGTGGTGAATTTCTTCACCTACGTCGCCGAAGAAACCCGTGAGTGGCTGGCCAAGCTCGGCGTGCGCTCCCTCGAAGAGCTGATCGGTCGTACCGATCTGCTGGAAATCCTCGAAGGCCAGACCGCCAAGCAAAACCACCTCGATCTGACGCCGCTGTTGGGCAGCGATCACATCCCGGCAGACAAACCTCAGTTCTGCGGCGTTGAGCGCAACCCGCCGTTCGACAAAGGCTTGCTGGCCGAGAAAATGGTCGAGATGGCCTCGTCGGCGATCAACGACATGAGCGGCGCCGAGTTCGAACTGGATATCTGCAACTGCGACCGTTCGATCGGCGCGCGGATCTCCGGCGAAATCGCCCGCAAGCACGGCAACCAGGGCATGGCGAAAGCGCCGATCACCTTCCGCTTCAAAGGCACTGCCGGTCAGAGCTTCGGTGTGTGGAACGCCGGCGGTCTGAACATGTACCTCGAAGGCGATGCCAACGACTACGTCGGCAAAGGCATGACCGGTGGCAAACTGACCATCGTGCCGCCGAAGGGCAGCGTTTATAAGACTCAGGACAGCGCCATCATCGGCAACACCTGCCTGTACGGCGCGACGGGCGGCAAGCTGTTCGCCGCCGGCACCGCAGGCGAGCGTTTCGCCGTGCGTAACTCCGGTGCCCATACGGTTGTGGAAGGCACTGGCGATCACTGCTGTGAGTACATGACCGGTGGTTTTGTCTGCGTTCTGGGCAAGACCGGTTACAATGTAACCGGTCT
>NZ_JBIUVN010000023.1:0-50567 GCF_044742965.1 Pseudomonas sp. NPDC087804
CTCCAGGGCGGAAAGGCTTCCAGAATCGGTTGCCTGAGTTTGCGACTGGCCTTGTGGGCAGACGATTTAAAATTCTTGGATTGCCGACAGGTTGTTCCGGCGGCGTGTAGTTTTACTACAAATCTTTGAGCATTTCAGCCTTTCGGATGTATAGACGAGTAGTAAAACTACAGATGAAAGGCTTGTGGCCTCTGACTGCGTTGTGAGAATAATCGTTAAGGTTGGTCGATTACCATCCGTAAAAGGTGAAACTTTGATGCTGGATGCTAAAGAAGAAGAAATTTCAGCTATTTCTAACTTTTGTTCGACAGTCCTTCAGGTAGCGGGTTTTCACCATTCACTACAAGCGGCTGATTACACGCCGATCAAGGATAGACCATGACCCTGCCCGTGCTTGCCGAACTGCCTGCCATCCTCCTGCCGTTGGTCACTCGATCCGAACAGTCGTTCCGTACGGCCGTCGCCGAACTGGAAGACGATCACGGCTTCTCGACCTGGACGCCAGAACGCTGGGCGCAATTCGCCCGCGTCACCGCTGCCAGCGAGTTCGTCATTGAACAGAGCGTTCGTGACCCTTTGATGTTGCTCGCGCTGGTGCAGTCTGGCGAACTCGACCGGCCGTTCGCACCGGGTGAATTGTGTGCGCAGATTTCCGCTGCGGTGAACGCGGCACAGACCGAAGACGAACTCGGTCGCGCCCTGCGTCGCCAACGGGCGCGCCATCAAGTGCGGATCATCTGGCGTGACCTCACCCGACAGGCCGATCTGGTGCAGACCTGCCGCGATCTCTCGGACATGGCCGACGCCACCATCGACCAGGCTTATCAATGGTTGTACAGCCGCCATTGCGAACAATTCGGCACGCCGACCGGTCGCCGCAGCGGTGAGCCGCAGCCCATGGTCATCCTCGGCATGGGCAAGCTCGGCGCGGTCGAGCTGAACCTGTCCTCCGACATCGATTTGATTTTTGCCTACCCCGAGGGCGGCGAAACGGTGGGCGTGAAGCGCTCGCTGGATAATCAGGAATTTTTCATTCGTCTCGGCCAGCGCCTGATCAAGGCACTGGATCCGATGACCGTCGACGGCTTTGTGTTCCGCGTCGACATGCGCCTGCGCCCGTACGGTTCCTCCGGCGCGCTGGTGCTGAGCTTCAATGCGCTGGAACAGTATTACCAGGACCAGGGCCGCGACTGGGAACGCTACGCGATGATCAAGGCGCGGGTGGTGGCCGGCGATCAGGTCGCGGGGGCGCAGTTGCTCGACATGCTGCGGCCATTTGTTTATCGGCGTTACCTGGACTTCTCGGCGATCGAAGCGCTGCGCACCATGAAGCAGTTGATCCAGCAGGAAGTGCGGCGCAAAGGCATGGCCGACAATATCAAGCTCGGTTCCGGCGGGATTCGTGAGGTCGAGTTTATTGCTCAGGCCTTTCAGTTGATCCACGGCGGCCGCGACCTGAGTCTGCAACAGCGTCCTCTATTAAAGGTGTTGAGCACGCTGGAAGGGCAGGGCTACCTGCCGCCAGCGGTGATCAGCGAGTTGCGTGAAGGTTACGAATTTCTGCGTTACACCGAGCATGCGATTCAGGCAATCGCTGACCGTCAAACGCAAATGCTGCCGGATGGCGCGCAGGATCAGGCGCGCATTGCCTTTATGCTCGGGTTTGCCGATTGGGAGGCTTTCCACGAGAAGCTGATGTTCTGGCGCGGCCGCGTCGCCTGGCACTTTGCGCAGGTGATTGCCGATCCCGACGAGGAAGAAGGCACCGAAAGCGAAGTGGTGGTCGGCGGTGAATGGTTGCCATTGTGGGAAGAAGAGCAGGACGAAGAGGCGGCTTGCCGACAGTTGGAAGAGGGCGGTTTCGCTGATGCCAGCAAAGCCCTGAAGGCACTGGCCGGTTTGCGTGGAAGCCCGCAATTGCGCGCGATGCAACGGCTAGGGCGCGAGCGTCTTGATGCGTTTATTCCGCGCCTGTTGGCGCAAGCGGTTGAGCATGCCAATCCGGATCTGGTGCTTGAACGGGTGTTGCCGCTGGTGGAAGCGGTCGCTCGGCGTTCGGCTTATTTAGTCTTGCTCACGGAAAACCCCGGTGCGCTGCGCCGCTTGCTGACGTTGTGCGCGGCGAGCCCGTGGATTGCTGAACAGATCACTCGCTTCCCGCTGCTGATGGATGAATTGCTCAACGAAGGGCGTTTGTTCAAGCCGCCTCTGGCGCCGGAATTGGCCGCCGAATTGCGCGAGCGGCTGACGCGAATCCCCGAAGACGACCTCGAACAACAAATGGAAGCCCTGCGCCATTTCAAACTGGCGCACCGCTTGCGCGTCGCCGCTTCGGAAATCGCCGGCAGCCTGCCGTTGATGAAAGTCAGCGATTACCTGACCTGGCTCGCTGAGGCGATTCTTGAACAAGTGCTGGCCCTGGCCTGGCGCCAGACCGTGGCCAAACACGGTACGCCGCTGCGCACCGACGGCACCTTGTGCGATCCCGGCTTCATCATTGTCGGTTACGGGAAAGTCGGCGGGCTGGAACTGGGGCATGGTTCCGATCTGGATCTGGTGTTTATCCATGACGGTGATCCGCAGGCAGAAACCGACGGGGCGAAACCGATTGATGGCGCGCAGTTCTTTACCCGGCTGGGGCAGCGGATCATTCACTTGCTGACGGCGCAGACCAACTCGGGCCAGCTCTATGAAGTGGACATGCGTTTGCGGCCGTCCGGTGCGTCCGGGCTGTTGGTGAGTTCGCTCGGCGCGTTTGCCCGCTATCAGGAAAATGAAGCGTGGACGTGGGAGCATCAGGCTCTGGTGCGGGCGCGGGTGCTGGTCGGCAGTCAGGATGTTGGCAAAGCGTTCGAGAAGGTTCGCGCGCAGGTGTTGGGCAAATCCCGTGATCTGGCGAAGTTGCAACAGGAAGTCAGCGAGATGCGCGCGAAGATGCGCGACAACCTCGGCACCAAGAGCACCGCGGCCGGCACAGCGGCGAATGCCTTCGACGCCACGGCGCCGTTCGACCTCAAGCAGGACGCCGGAGGTATCGTCGATATTGAATTTATGGTGCAATACGCGGCCCTGGCGTGGTCGCACAACCACCCGCCATTGCTGCGCTGGACCGATAACATCCGCATCACGGAAGAGCTGGAACACGAAGGGCTGATGCCTGCCGAAGACGCCAGCCTGTTGCGCGAGGCCTACAAAGCCTACCGCTCCGCCGCCCACCGGCAGGCCTTGCAGAAGGATCCGGGGGTGATTGCAGGCGACCAGTTCGTCGAAGAACGGCGACAGGTGTTGCGGATCTGGAAAGAGATGGGGCTAAGCTGAACACGCCAATGAAGGCAACGAAATTCAAAAGGTGGGAGCGAGCCTGCTCGCGAAAGCGGAGTGTCAGGCAACATCGATGTTGAATGTGCCGGCCCCTTCGCGAGCAGGCTCACTCCTACAATAGATCTGCGGTGAATCGCAGATGTTGGAACGAATGCAAAACCCTGTGGGAGCGAGCCTGCTCGCGAAGGCGGAGTGTCAGGCGACATCGATGTTGAATGTGCTGGCCCCTTCGCGAGCAGGCTCACTCCTACAATAGATCTGCGCTGAAATGCAGATGTTGGAACGGACGCAAAACCCTGTGGGAGCGAGCTTGCTCGCGAAGGCGGAGTGTCAGGCGACATCGATGTTGAATGTGCTGGCCCCTTCGCGAGCGAGCTCGCTCCCACAGTGATCTGCGCTAAAACGCAGATATGTGAACAGATGCAAAACCCTGTGGGAGCGGGCTTGCTCGCGAAGGCGGAGTGTCAGGCAGCATCGATGTTGGATGTGCCGGCCCCTTCGCGAGCAGGCTCACTCCTACAATAGATCTGCGCTGAAATGCAGATGTTGGAACGGATGCAAAACCCTGTGGGAGCTGGCTTGCCAGCGATAGCGGAGTATCAGACGACAATAATGTTGAATGTGAAGACCCTTTCGCGAGCAGGCTCGCTCCCACAGTAGATCTACAGTGTTTGTAGAATTCTCGAGGCGGGGAGGCGTAAATGCCTCCCCGGTTCGTTTTTGGAAACCACATGAATATTCTGATCGTTGGGCCCAGTTGGGTCGGTGACATGGTGATGGCGCAGACACTCTTTCAGTGTCTCAAGCAGCGCCACCCGCAATGCGAAATCGACGTGCTGGCCCCCGAGTGGAGCCGGCCGATCCTTGAGCGCATGCCCGAAGTGCGCAAGGCCTTGAGCTTCCCGCTCGGCCACGGCGCGCTGGAACTGGCGACGCGTCGGCGCATCGGCAAATCCCTGCGCGGCCAGTACGATCAAGCGATCCTGCTGCCCAACTCGCTGAAATCGGCGCTGGTGCCGTTCTTCGCCGGCATCCCGAAACGCACCGGCTGGCGCGGCGAATTCCGCTACGGCTTGCTCAACGACGTGCGCACCCTCGACAAAGAACGCTATCCGCTGATGATTGAGCGTTTCATGGCTTTGGCCTATGAGCCGAACGCCGAGCTGCCGAAACCCTATCCACGCCCAAGCCTGCAAATCGACCCGGTCACCCGCGAAGCCGCGCTGGCCAAGTTCGGCCTGAGCCTCGATCGCCCGGTATTGGCCCTGTGCCCCGGCGCCGAGTTCGGCGAATCCAAGCGCTGGCCGTCCGAGCACTACGCGAAAGTCGCAGAAGCGCGAATCCGCGAAGGCTGGCAGGTGTGGCTGTTCGGCTCGAAAAACGATCACGCGGTCGGCGAAGACATTCGCGCCCGGTTGATCCCTGGCCTGCGCGAAGAATCGGTCAACCTCAGCGGCGGCACCTCGCTGGCCGAGGCCATCGACCTGATGTCCTGCGCCGACTCGGTGGTCTCCAATGACTCCGGCCTGATGCACGTCGCCGCCGCCCTGAACCGTCCACTGGTCGCGGTCTACGGCTCGACCTCGCCGGGGTTCACCCCGCCGTTGGCCGAACACGTTGAAGTGGTGCGTCTGGGTCTCGATTGCAGCCCGTGCTTCGACCGTACCTGCCGCTTCGGCCATTACAACTGCCTGCGCCAGTTGATGCCGGACGCGGTCAACGATGCCTTGCAAAAATTGCAGGGCTCCGTGGTCGAGGTTCATTAAGTTGCGGGTACTGTTGATCAAGACTTCATCGCTGGGCGACGTGATTCATGCGTTGCCGGCGCTGACTGACGCCGCCAGGGCGATCCCCGGGATCAAATTCGACTGGGTCGTTGAAGAAGGCTTCGCCGAGATCCCGACCTGGCACCCGGCCGTCGACAAAGTGATTCCGGTGGCGATCCGCCGCTGGCGCAAAAATATCTGGAAAACCATCACCAGCGGCGAGTGGAAACGCTTCAAACAAAGCGTGCGCGCCAACAAATACGACTTGGTGATCGACGCCCAAGGCCTGCTGAAAAGTGCCTGGCTGACCCGTTACGTCAAAGCGCCGGTGGCCGGACTCGATAAAGGTTCGGCGCGTGAGCCGATGGCCGCGCGTTTTTACGATCGCAAACTGGCCGTGGCCCGTGGGCAACACGCCGTCGAACGCGTGCGCCAACTGTTCGCCATCGCCCTCGGTTACGACCTGCCAAAAGGCTTGGGCGACTACGGCCTCAACGTCGAGCGTCTGGTCGAACTGCCACGCAAAAACGCCTTCGTAGTGTTCCTGCACGGCACCACGTGGGACACCAAACACTGGCCGGAAGCCTACTGGCGCGAATTGACTGAACGCGTTGGTTACCTCGGCGTCGGCGTCAAGCTGCCGTGGGGCAATCCGCAGGAAAAGGCCCGCGCCGAACGCATTGCCGCCGGTTTCAAACACGCCGAAGTGCTGCCGAAACTCAATCTGGCCGGCGTCGGCAAAGTCCTCGCCGGGGCGCAAGCCTGCGTGGCGGTGGACACCGGCCTCGGCCATTTGGCAGCGGCGCTGGACGTGCCGACCATTTCGCTGTTCGGCCCGACCAACCCGGGCCTGACCGGCGCTTACGGCAAATTGCAGATTCACCTGGCCAGCGACTTCCCGTGCGCGCCGTGCCTGCAAAAGAAATGTACCTATCAACCGACCGCGCAGGATGCCCGTCAGTTTGACCTGAAGCGTGAACAGCCGCTGTGCTTCACGCGTCTGAACCCCGAGCGTGTCGCCAGCCGACTGAGCACGTTGTTAATGGCTGAGGAGCTGCGCTGATGCAATTGGCATTCGTCCTGTACAAATATTTTCCGTTCGGTGGCTTGCAGCGCGATTTCATGCGCATCGCCCTCGAATGCCAGAAACGCGGGCATCAGATCCGCGTCTACACGCTGATCTGGGAAGGCGACGTGCCGCCCGGTTTTGAAGTGCTGGTGGCGCCGGTCAAAGCCTTCTTCAATCATCGTCGCAACGAAAAACTCAGTGCGTGGATGGCAGCGGATCTGGCCAAGCGCCCGGTTGATCGCCTGATCGGCTTCAACAAGATGCCGGGGCTGGACGTTTATTACGCCGCCGACGGCTGCTTCGAAGACAAGGCGCAGAACCTGCGCAATTCGCTGTACCGCCGCTGGGGCCGCTATCGCCACTTCGCCGAATACGAGCGCGCGGTGTTCGCCAAAGATGCGAAGACCGAAGTGCTGATGATTTCCGAAGTGCAGCAGCCGCTGTTCATCAAGCATTACGACACGCCGCTTGAGCGCTTCCACTTGCTGCCACCGGGCATCGCCCAGGATCGTCGCCGTCCGGCAGACGCTGACGAAATTCGCGCCGGTTTCCGCGCCGAATTCAATTTGAAGGATGACGAGCTGCTGCTGGTGCAGATCGGTTCCGGGTTCAAGACCAAGGGCGTTGATCGCAGCCTGAAAGCACTGGCCGCATTGCCCGCCGAACTGAAGAAGCGCACCCGGCTGTTTGTAATCGGCCAGGATGACCCCAAATTATTCCAGATGCAGAGCGCGACGTTGGGTCTGGGCGATAACGTCACGTTCCTCAAAGGGCGCAGCGATATCCCGCGTTTCCTGCTCGGCGCCGACCTGTTGATTCACCCGGCGTACAACGAAAACACCGGTACTGTGTTGCTTGAAGCGTTGGTCGCCGGGTTGCCGGTGCTGGTCAGCGCGGTCTGTGGTTACGCCCATTACATTGCCGAGGCCGACGCCGGGCGAGTGCTGGACGAGCCGTTCGATCAAGCGCAGTTGACGCAATACCTAACTGAAATGTTGCATGACGACGCTGCACGCGCGGCCTGGAGCCGCAATGGTCTGGCCTTCGCCGAGACGGCCGACCTCTACAGCATGCCGCAGCACGCGGCCGATGTGATTCTGGCGGAGCACGCTTAATGAAGTTGATGCTGGCTGAACCGTTCAAAAGCCTTTGGGCCGGACGCGACCCGTTCGCCGAAGTCGAAGGCTTGCAGGGCGAGGTATACCGCGAGCTGGAAGCACGTCGGACACTGCGCACGGAAGTCGACGGCAACGGATTTTTCGTCAAGATCCACCGTGGCATCGGCTGGGGCGAAATCTTCAAGAACCTGCTGACCGCCAAGCTGCCGGTACTCGGCGCGGGTCAGGAGTGGAAGGCTATCCAGCGTTTGCAGGAAGTCGGCGTGCCGACCATGACCGCCGTTGCGTACGGCGAGAAGGGCAGCAACCCGGCGGATCAGCACTCGTTCATCGTCACCGAAGAACTGGCGCCGACCGTCAGCCTAGAAGACTTCAGCATCGACTGGATCAAGCAGCCGCCCGAGCCGAAACTCAAGCGCGCGCTGATCGCCGAAGTCGCGCGCATGACCGGCATGATGCACCGCGCCGGCGTCAATCACCGCGACTGCTACATCTGCCACTTCCTGCTGCACACCGATAAACCGGTGACGGCAGAAGATTTCAAGCTCTCTGTGATCGACCTGCACCGTGCCCAGACCCGCGCGAAAATCACCCAGCGCTGGCGCAACAAGGATCTGGCCGCGCTGTACTTTTCCGCGCTGGATATCGGCCTGACCCGACGCGACAAGCTGCGTTTCCTCAAGGGCTATTTCCAGCAACCGCTGCGGCAGATTCTCGCCGAAGAAGCGCCGTTGCTGAGCTGGCTCGAAGGCAAGGCCAACAAGCTCTATGCGCGTAAACAGCGCTACGGAGATGCGCTCTGATGGCGGGTTGGATTCTGGAACCGCAATACAGTGAACTCGCCGAAGATTTTGGCAGCCTCGAAGCGGTGTTCGCCCTGCAAGGCGAACGGCTGACTCGCGATCCGCTGTCGGAAGTCGTCCGGGTCGAGCGCAACGGCGTCAACTATTACGTCAAACGCTACGTCGGCGCCGGTAAAGGCTTGCGCCGTTACCTCGGCAAGCCGCGGGTGAAGATGGAGTGGCAGAACCTCAAACGCTTCGCCAAGTGGGGCATTCCCACCGCCGAAGTGGTGGCCTGGGGTCTGGAGCGACGTGGCGCGGCGTACGACCGTGGCGCGATGATCACCCGCGAATTGCCGCGCACCGAGGATCTCTCGGCGCTGGCTGAGCGCAACGATCCGAAACTCAAGGATCGCGCCTGGGTCGATGGTGTCAGTCGGCAGTTGGCCGCTTATACGCGAACGATGCACGATCACCGCTTCACCCATAACGATTTGAAGTGGCGCAACCTGCTGATCGACGATCAGGATCGACTGTTTCTGATCGACTGCCCCAACGGCGATTTCTGGCGCGGTTTCTGGCTCAAGTACCGCATCACCAAGGATCTGGCCTGCCTCGACAAGGTCGCCAAATATCACCTGTCGAACACCCAGCGCCTGCGCTTTTATCTGCAATACCGTGGGCGTGATCGCCTGAATGCCGCTGACAAGAAGCGCATTCGCCACGTGGTGAGATTTTTCGAGGGACGCGAATGACTGATTTTCTGGCCGCTGAAGACCGTGCGCTGCTTGAGCGCCATGGCCTCGGCACCTTCGACGCGCTCTGGGCCAAACAGCTCGAAGCGGTGGACGAGCCGAACACCGACGGTGGCGGCTGGAGCAGCGTGTTTCGTCTGGAGCTGGAAGGGCACGCCTACTACCTCAAGCGCCAGAGCAACTACCTGACGCGCACCTTGCACGCGCCATTCGGCGAGCCGAGTTTTGCCCGTGAGTTTCGCAATATCAGCCGTTACAACACGCTGGGGATTCCGGCGCTGCAAGCGGCTTTTTTCGGCCAGCGCAAGGTCGATGGCGAAGTCCGCGCGATCCTGCTGACCCGCGCCCTCGATGGCTGGGATGATCTTGATTCGTTGTTGCAGCGCTGGCCGGAACTGACCGCCACGCAGCAATCGGCGATCCTCAAGGCCTGCGGGCAACTGGCGCGACTGCTGCACGGTCTGCGTCAGGTGCACGGCTGTTTTTACCCGAAACATATTTTTTTGCAGGCCGACGGCGCTGAATATCGCGCGCAGTTGATCGACCTGGAGAAAACCCGGCCACTGCTGTGGGGCATGCGCGATCGGGTCAAGGATCTGGAGCCACTGGTGCGCCGTGCGCCGCAATGGAACGAGGCGCAACTGCGCGAGCTGCTTGCGGCTTATGTCGATCAGGCGACCGACAGTTCATTGGTCGACGCCTGGGTTACGCGTCTGACCGCGCGGCGCAGTCGCAAGGAGACTCGCTGATGCAGTTGTCCGACCTGAAAAACGCCGGGCGCACGCCAAGTCTGCCGTTGACGATTTCCCTGGCCGATGCCGCCGGGCCGGCCGATTTGCAGCTGCTAAGTCTGCTGCGGGTGCTGCCGGGGCGGCGTTATGTCGGTGCCGGTGTGTGGCGCGGTCGGCCAGTGCTGGCGAAATTGCTGGTCGGCAGCAAAGCGGCGCGGCATTTTCAGCGTGAACTCAATGGCGTGAAGCTGCTGGCGGCGCAAGGCTTGACCACGCCGCTGCTGTTGGCCGATGGCTTGAAGGAAGGCGAGGGCGGCTGGCTGCTGTTCGAATTCCTTGAAGATGCGGAAAGCCTTGGTGATGCCTGGCAACAGGTCGAGTCGTTGCCGGTGCTGGCGGATGAACAATCGGCGGTGCTGGGCGACGCGCTCGGCGCGATCGCGCAGTTGCACAGCAAGGGTCTGTGGCAGGAAGACCTGCACCTGGACAATCTGCTACGTCACGGCGGTGAGTTGTATTTGATCGACGGTGCGGGCATCTGCGCGGAAACCGCTGTCCAGCCGTTGTCGCGGCAGAAAGTGCTGGAAAATCTCGGTGTGCTTTTCGCTCAGTTGCCCAAGTCACTGGAGCCGTTCACTGAAGAGTTGTTGGTGTATTACCTGCTGAGCAACGGCGAACACGCGTTGCCGCTGGAAGCATTGCAGAAGCAGATCGACAAAGTGCGCGCCTGGCGTCTGCGCGATTACCTGATCAAGGTCGGTCGCGAGTGCACGCTGTTTGCCGTGCAGCGCGGAGCATTCGCGCTACGTGCTATTCGTCGTGAGGAAGAAGCGGCGATGGCGCCGGTGCTGGAACAGGCCGATGCGTTGCTCGATCAGGGCCATTTGTACAAAACCGGCGGCGCGGCGAGCGTCGGCAAGGTTGAAGTGGCCGGGCGCAAACTGGTGATCAAGCGCTACAACATCAAGAATTTTGCTCATTGGCTCAAACGCTTCTGGCGCCCGAGCCGCGCCTGGCATTCATGGCGTGAAGGCAATCGTCTGGCATTCCTCGGCATCGCCACGCCGAAGCCGCTGGCCGTGCTGGAAAAACGTTTCCTGTGGCTGCGCAGCCGCGCGTATCTGATCACCGAATACCTGCCGGGCCCGGACATCATCGAGCGCTTTGCGCCGTATGTTGAAAACGGCAACGCGCCGGAATCCGAGCTGCAGGCGCTGGATCAACTGTTCGCCCGCCTGATCGCCGAACGCATCAGCCATGGCGACTTCAAGGGCCACAACCTGTTCTGGCAGGACGATCGCTGGGCCCTGATCGATCTCGACTCGATGTGCCAACACCGCTCCCTCGGCAGCTTCGCCCCGGCCTACGCCCGCGACCGCGCACGCTTCATGCGCAACTGGCCCGAGAGCAGCGCGCTGTATCAAGTGATTGATCAGCGTTTGCCGAAAAGTATTGATCGAGTCTGAAGACTTAAAAGATCGCAGCCTTCGGCAGCTCCTACATGTGGAATGCGATTTCCTGTAGGAGCTGCCGAAGGCTGCGATCTTTTGAACCTGAACATCAATACGCCACAAACTCCGCTGACTTCTCCTACAACTTCTCCAGAACCCATAACCTGTGCCCGATTGAGCGCCGATGCTAATTTGCCCTGACGACATCGGAGGGCATCTCTTGACGATTAAAACGGCAGCGAAAGTTTGCGTTCATACATGGGCTTATCAAGTCGTGGGTAGCTGTTTTGCAGTTTTCTCTCTTTGAAAACGCAAGCGAATCGGGAGTAACGAAGGGCAGGTCAGGAGAATCGCGCGTTTGATGTGCTCAAGCGCAAATTCTATTGCAGTGGAGGGCGGAGCAACGTCGGAGAGGGATTCGAGAACTGGGGTTTGAAGATTTTCCCTGCCCCAGAAAGCGAAAAGCCCCGGTGATCTCACCGAGGCATTAGCGCCGACCGGGATCCCCCAGTCCATTTGCACGGAGTCTATGTTGACGTGCCCGGAAGTGTCAACGCGGGCGCTTGCCCGTTCCGCTAGAGGTTTGCTGGCGCTTTTACGCTATAATCCCGCCCTTTAGCTGTCTCTCGCCCGGTGCGAGGGCACTTCAATTTTCAAGGCGCCTTGCGCCTGCATGCAGACTAAAGAGGCTAGACCCCTGTGGCATTGACGATTCTTGGCCTGTCCGGCGCCCTTAGCCATGATCCTTCAGCAGCCTTGTACATCGACGGCAAGTTGGTGGCGGCGGCTGAGGAAGAGCGCTTCGTACGCGATAAGCATGCAAAGAACCGCATGCCCTACGAATCGGCGAAGTTCTGCCTTGAGCAGGCTGGCATCAAGCCGTCCGACGTTGACGTGGTAGCGATTCCGTTCGCACCGATCAGCCTGTTCGGCGAGGCGCGCTGGCACTACGCCAAGCGCTACTGGTACGCACCGGATCGCGCTCTTGACGCGATTCTGATGGGCAACCGCCGCTACAAGCGCTATCGCAACAAAATCGTCTGGTGCCTGGAGCAACTGGGTTTTGATCCGAAAAAGATCAAGATCGAGCCGGTCGAGCACCACCTGGCTCACGCCTCCAGCGCCTACCACTGCTCGGGTTTCCAAGAGAAAACCGCGATTCTCGGCATCGACGGAAAGGGTGAGTACGCCACGACCTTCTTCGGTTACGGCGAAAACGGCAAGATCCACAAGATCAAGGAATTCTTCGACCCGGACTCCCTCGGCGGCCTGTACGGCGCGATCACCGAGTTCCTCGGTTTCGAGATGCTCGACGGTGAGTTCAAGGTCATGGGCATGGCGCCGTACGGCGACGCCAGCAAATATGATTTCTCGCGTCTGGCCTCGTTCGAGAACGGCGAGCTGGTGATCAACACCGACTACGCCAACGTGATCGGCCTGCGTCGCTACAAAGAGAAGGGCAAAGGCTTCTACTTCTCGCCGAAGCTGATCGAATGGCTGGGCCCGAAACGCGAAGGCGACATCGCTGACGAGCCGTACATTCACTACGCCGCGAGCATGCAAGCGCTGTTCGAAAAGATCTCGCTGCAGATGATCGACCACTACCTGGGCGACATCCTCAAGGAAACCGGCAAACTCGCGTTCGCCGGTGGCTGTGCGTTGAACGTCAAGCTCAACCAGAAAATCATCGCCCGCGATGACGTTAAAGAATTGTTCGTACAACCTGCGTCCGGCGATGCCGGCACCGCTGTTGGCGCCGCCGCTTACGTGTCGCACGCCCGTGGCGTACCGGTCGAGAAGATGGAACACGTCTACCTCGGGCCGTCGTACAGCAACGAAGACGTGATCGCCGCGTGCGCCCGTCACGAGAACAAGCCGACCTGGCGCAAGCTCGACAACATGCCTGAGCAGATCGCCAAGATCATGGTCGATGGCAACCCGGTGGCCTGGTTCCAGGGCCGCATGGAATTCGGCCCGCGCGCACTCGGTGGTCGTTCGATCATCGGCTGCCCGAGCATTCCTGGCGTGGCTGACCGCATCAACCACCAGATCAAGTTCCGCGAGCGCTGGAGGCCTTTCTGCCCGTCGATGCTCGACACCGTCGCGCCACAGATGATCAAGATCGATCACCCGGCGCCGTTCATGACCTTCACTTTCGAAGTCGCGGATGAGTGGAAAACCCGTGTGCCGGAAGTCGTCCATGAAGACGGTACGTCCCGTGCCCAGGTGCTCAAGCGCGAATACAACCCGCGCTACTACGACATGATGAAAGCGCTGGAAGTCCTCACCGGCAACGGCGTGTCGCTGAACACCTCGCTCAACCGTCGTGGCGAACCGATGATCTGCTCGCCGACCGACGCGCTGAACATGTTCTTCGGCTCCGATCTGCAGTACCTGATCATGGAAGACATTCTGGTGGTCAAAGAGGGCGCAAACGCTTATGACTCGCTCGGCTGAACGCCATGTGTTGCAGTTCTGTCACGGCTATGACGGGCCGTTCCTCGACTGCGCACGGCAGTACGCCAGCCTGTTCGCGTGCACCGGTTATCGGGTGACCACGGTCTTTCTGACCGGGGCCGCCGATAGCGAGGTGGCCGCAGCGTGTGCCTCCGATGAAGTGTTGTTCATGGAATACAGCTCCAAGGCCATTCGTGGCCTGAAGCTGGGCGCCATCGGCGATCTGCGCAAGATCGCCGCTTCACGCAATTTCAGTTTCTGCATCGCTCATCGTTTCAAGCCGATCTACATCGCCTTGCTCGGCACGTCGCTGCCGGTGATTGGCGTGCACCACGCGTTTGGTGATTACCAACGCCGTACGCGCAAGCTGTTCGCGCACATTTTCCGTAAACGTCTGAGCCTGCTCGGTGTGTCCGACGCGGTACGTGACGACATGCGTCGTTGCCTGCCGAAGTGGCCGCAAACGCGGATTCAGACGCTGTACAACCGTATCGATCTGCCTGCGCTGCAATTTGCTCAGGTGTCCGCCCGCGAAGCCCGCGAGACCTTGGGGCTGGCGGCGGATGCGTGGATTGTCGGCAACGTTGGTCGACTGCACCCGGACAAGGATCAGGCGACATTGCTGCGAGGTTTCGCCGCCGCGCTGCCGGGGTTGCCCGAGAACAGCCAACTGGTGATTCTCGGCAAGGGTCGGCTGGAACAGGATCTCAAAGAGCTGGCGCTAGAGCTGGGTATCGGCGATCGCGTGCTGTTCCTAGGTCAGGTGCCGGACGCACGCAATTACTTCCGCGCCTTCAATGTTTTCGCGCTGAGCTCCGATCACGAACCGTTCGGCATGGTGCTGCTGGAAGCCATGGCCGCCGGCGTACCGTTGCTGGCCACTGCGTGTGGCGGGGCGAAGGAAGTGGTCGAAGGCGTGGGCATTCTGTTCCCGCTGGGCGATGCCGAGCGTCTTGCCCAGGGCTTGCAACATTTGGCCGGTATGGATGATCAACAGCGCCATCAGTGCGCCGAGATGATGCTCGAACGTCTGCGTGAGCAATTCTCCGACCGTGCGGTGCGCGACACCTTCTGGCGTCTGCCGCAAGTTATCGATCTGGCACCGAGGGGCTGATGCTCAACCGATTCCAAGGCTGGCGCGAACGTGGCTGGTCGCCCGTTGACGCCTCGACCTATGCAACCACCTGGCAGCGTTTTGGCGGCAGTGTCGCCACGCATCCGCTGGTGGTTGAGCGTCTGGCCGATCTGGCCGGCATCCCGGTGCGCTATCTGGCCTGGGAGCAGCAAGGCGAAATCAAAGCGGCGATCCCGACCTGGGGCCGCGATCTCGCGCTGTCCAAGGACGTGCTCAAGCGCAACGGCAAAAAAGGCCTGTTCGACCTCGGTAACGCCGAGTTGATCCTGCCGGCCGCCGTCGATGTCCAAGCCCCGCTGCGCCATCGCGCGCGCTACCTGTCGGCGCTCAACGAAAGTCGCTTCAGCGGCATGAAGTTGCAGACCGAGCAACTGGCCATGGCCCGCACCCCGGAAGAATTGTCGAAGAAGTTTCGCTACAACCAGCGCCGCGAATTGCGTCTGCTGGAAGAGGCGGGCGGCGTGGTGCGTCCTGTCAGCGACTTTTCCAGCGCTGAGCTGGCGGCGATCTACTGCGATCTGTTTCAGCGCCGCTGGGGTTTCCCCGCTACCGGCGCGGCGCGCATGGCTGATGTGATCGAGCTGTTGCGTGAGTTGCTGATCGGTTCGGTGATCTTCCTCAACGAGGCGCCGATTGCCATTCAATTGGTGTACCGCGTCGAAGCGCCGGAGTGGATTAGCGTTGAATACATCAACGGCGGCGTCGACCCCGAAACCCGTGAATTCAGTCCCGGCAGCGTGTTGAGTTTCCTCAATACGCAAAGCGCCTGGGAACATGCGCGCGCGCTGAACAAGCCGCTGCGCTTTTCCTTCGGTCGCGCCGACCGTGAATACAAGGATCGCTGGTGCAATCCTGTGCCGGTGTTCACCGTATGAGCCCGCCCATGAGCCGCAAACAGCAACTGCTCAAGCGCCACCGGCGCAACAAACGTATCGGCCTGCTGATTGCGTTGATCGTGTTGATCGCGATCGGCGTTTTGCTCGCCTGGTGGTTGCCGTTGCTGCTCGCGGTGGTCGGCTGGATCGCCCATGAGGCGTGGTTTGCCGATCACCTGTTCTATTCGCCAAAAGACGATTACCAGTACAGCTTTCCACCGTTTACGCCACAGCCGAAAGTGCATCTGAACGGCGAGCAATTGCGTCTGGATGACGGCGTGATGGTGATGGATGATGCCACGCTGATTCTCGCGGTGCAGGTCAAAAGCACGTGGCTGGGCCGCTTCTTCGATCCGCGTATCGAATTGGTGGGCGGTACAAATCCTGACGCGCAAACCTTCGAGCGTGGCGTCAAAGGCCTGCGTTATCTGAACCTCAGCGGTCAGGCGCAAGCCTTGTCGCAAGGTGTGCTGCGCTTGCGCGGGCGTTTCTGTCGCGTCTCCGGCGAGCCGGTGCTTTGGGCGCTTGAACAAGCGGACTATCGCCGCTCGCGAGTGATGGTGATCGCGCCGCACGCCGACGACGCCGAGCTGGCAGCCTACGGTTTGTACAGCCAGGCCGATGAAGCCTGGATCGTCACCCTGACCGCTGGCGAAATCGAAGCCGAACACTATCAGCAGATGGGCCTGAACAAGGTCGAAGCCGCCCGGCTCAAGGGTCGATTGCGCGCTTGGGACAGCCTCGCCGTGCCGCGCTGGGCCGGTGTGCCGGCGGAAAACTGCGTGCAACTTGGTTACTTCTGTCTGCAACTGGCAGCGATGCAGGCGGCGCCGAATCAAGCGATGGCTTCACGCGAAGCCGATCTGAGCGATACCCGTCTGTTCCGCCAGTTGAACCCGTTCAGCTTGCCGAGCGATGTCGATGGCGCGCCGACCTGGAACAATCTGCTGGCCGACCTGCGCGAAGTGCTGTTGCGCGCGCGTCCGGACGTGATCGTTTTGCCGCACCCGACACTCGACCCGCATCCTGATCATCTGTGCAGCCAGCAAGCCGTGCTGCAAGTGCTGAACACTCTGGACTGGCAGCCAACCCTGCTCGGCTACGCCAACCATTTGCACGACAATGATCGCTGGCCGATGGGCAATGCCGGTGAGGGCATCGCGCTGCCGCCGGCGTTCGATGGCGCCGCACCGATGCAGCCGCTGTGCCTGCCACTGACTATCGAACAGCAACGCGACAAAGCCATGGCGCTGGGCATGATGCATGACTTGCAGCCACCAGCGCCGTTCAAGCGTCGTTTGCGCCGCGTGATCCAGCGTTTGCTGGCCGGTCGCGCGCCGTCGGCGTATGGCGAAAACGAATTTTTTCGAAAAGCGGTCAGACGCCAGGAATTGCTGTGGCTGCTGAAACCGGGTGAATCAGGCGTCAATCGGGGAGAGTTATGAGTCAACGGTCGAAGGTGCTGCAACTGCAGCCTGACTACAACGTCAAAGCCCATGATTTCGCCGACCTTGCCGAGCAGATCGTCAAGGCGTTGCCGTCGGATCGCTATGAGATCACCGCTGCGTTCCTGCGCGGCAAACCCGCGCCCGGTGAGCCGGTCAGCCGCGCCGATCGCTCGGTGTATTTCGAGTTTTCCGACAAATCCCTGAAAGGCATGCGCCTGCGTGCGATGTGGGAACTGTACAAGTTCTGCCGCCGCGAGAAGTTCGACGTCGTCATCTGCAACCGCTTCAAACCGGTGAACATGATGCTCACCCTGAACCGCTGGTTGAAGGTGCCGTTGTGCATTGGCATCTCCCATGGTTTCGGCGAGTACGATCGCTTCTATCGTCGTCGTCAGACTCAACGACTGATCGACCGCCACTGGCGCTTCGTCGGTGTTTCGCCGGCGGTTAAACAGTACTTGCTGGACTGCGATTGCGGTTTCACCGACCAGAACACGTATGCCATCACCAACGCCATCGACATCGAACAGGCCGAAGGTTTGCAGCACAGCCGCGAAAAGGCGCGTGAGCTGCTCGGCATCGACCCGAATGTGCGCCTGATCGGCGCGTTGGGGCGGCTGGTTTCGGTCAAGGGTCACACCTATCTGTTGCAGGCATTTGCCGCGCTGAAAGACAAATACCCGAACACCCAGTTGGCGATCATCGGTGCCGGGCGCCTGCAAGCACCGCTGGCTGCCGAGATCGAACAACTGGGCCTGAGCGGTCGCGCGCACTTGCTGGGTTTCAAGGAAAACGCGCTGCAATACGTGCGCGCGTTTGATATCTGGACGATGCCGTCGCTGGCCGAAGGTTTGGGTCTGGCCTTGCTGGAAGGCATGAGCGGGCACTTGCCGGTGATCGCCTCGAACGTGCCGGCGATGGTGCCGCTGATCGAAGGCGCCGGCGGTCTGGCGATTACGCCCAAGGATGTGCCGAGTATTGTCGCGGCGCTGGATCAGTACCTCGCGCTGTCCGACGACGAACTCAAGGCCAAGGGCGAGCAAGCCTACCGCTATCTGCAGGAACAACATGACATCGAGGTGTTCCGTCAGGAGTACCTGAACCTGATCGACTCTGGCCTGGAACAGGCGCGCAAGGAACAGCCATGAGCGAAGCGAACGCCCTCGTCACCGTGATCATCGCCTCGTACAACCACGGGCCGTACATCGAGGAAAGTATCCTCAGCGTCATCAACCAGACCTATAAGAACATTGAACTGCTGGTGGTCGATGACGGCTCGAAGGACGACAGCGTCGAGCGCATCACTGCCTTGCAGGCACAGTACGGTTTCGATTTCCGTGTGCAGCAGAATCAGGGCCTGACCAATACGCTCAATGGCGCCATCGCGCGGGCCAAGGGTAGCTTGATCGTGCCATTCGGCTCCGACGACATCATGTGCCCGGAGCGCATCGCGATTCAGGTGGCGTACATGGACGGCAAGCCGGAAGTGGGGATTTGTGCCGGCAACATCGAATTGATGGACGCCGACGGCAACCTCTACCCGGAAAAGCGTCAGCGCCGTGATGTGCCGTTCCGTCGTCTGGATTTCGACGACATGTTCCTTGAGCGCAAGCCTTATCCGCCAGCCCCGACCCTGATGATCCGCCGCGAAGCGCTGGACAAGGTCGGTGGCTTCGACCCGACGATTCGCCTCGAAGACCTCTACATCGAACTGAAGGTGACCCGCGCCGGTTATTTCATCGATGGCTTGAACGTGGTGATGGCGCGCTATCGCAAGCACGCGACCAACTCGTATAAGAATCACCGCTTCATGATCGAAAGCATTCTGCGTATCTATGCGCTGTTCAGCGATCATCCGCTGTACGACGAAGTGCGCTACAAGTCGCTGAATTCGATGTTCCTGAAAACCGCCAACCGCAATCGCAAGCTGGCGTGGGAGCTGCTGAAGCAGATCCCGTTCAAGGCGTGGAACAAGAAGACCTGGCGCGGTCTTGGGCGGTTACTGTTTTCGCCGCAGGAAAAGAGCTGAAACAGCGGTCGCCCGCGCTTAGCGGGCGACTTTCTCCGAGAGCTGCTTATCGCCTTTCTGCCGCGAGCGAATCCACTGCAGCACCTTCTTGCCGGCGGCCATGCCCGGCAACTCGATGTACAGAAAGCTCAGGCTGCTGATCAGAATCAGCAGGCAGGTGCAGATCGCGATCAGCGGCAGATAGACATCCGCCTCCCGCGCATCCAGATTCAGCAGCAGCGGCAGACGCTGCACCATCAGCCACAACACAAAACCGTGCAGCAGATAAGTGCTGTAGCTGATCTCGCCGAGCCAGCGGATGCTGCGTGGCTTGAGCGCGCCGAACAGGCTGTTGCCCGACGCCACGATCACGAAGAACAATGACAGCAGGAACAGCGGCCCGGTCTTGAACGCACGGTTGAACGCGGTGAAGGCAATCACCAGCGCCAACACGGCAATCACGCCCGCCAGACGTGTGCGGCTCCAGGCTACCAGCGCAGGCTTGCGAATCCAGTACGCCGCGGCGATCCCGCCGAGAAAACTGGCGAGGAAGTGTTTCTTCAGCGAGTGCTCCCAGCCGACCACTTGATACAGCGCGTAAATGCCGATCAGGCACAGCACCACTTGTATCCAGCTGCCGCGATAGATGAACACCATCCCGGCCAGTGGCAGCGCCAGATAGAAGAACACTTCATAGGCCAGCGTCCAGGTGACGTTGGAAATCAGCATGCCGGTTTGCGGGTATTGGTTGATGTCCGGACGGTCGAAGGTCAGCCACGCCAGAATCTGTTTGAACAGCGCGCTGCCAGGTTCTTTCAGTTCCCAGTTCTGCAAATGGAACACGGTGACGAAGACGATCAACATCAGCGGCAGGTACAGTGGATACAGGCGAAACACCCGCGAAATGCCGAAGGCCAGCCAATCGTGCTGACGCCCTTGGGTCAGCAGACGGTTCCAGAACAGGAAGCCGGTGATCATGAAGAACAGCGCAACGCTGCCCTGGCCGATCATCGAGTAGAAGTTGCTCGGCGGAAATCCGAACTCTCCGGTGCGCAGAAAGATCCAGGTAATGACGGCGTGGTGCACGAACACACCAAACGCCAGGTAGCCGCGCAGCCCATCGATGCTGGCATAGCGGCTTTCACCGGAATGCTGCAGGTGGCGGGCGATTTTCGGTACGACGCGCAACAAAAGCGCGGCGGATACGATGGCCAGCAGATAGGCTGCCAGCGCAATGAGGGGGTTGGTTTCGATCATCAATGAACTCGGGCCGCAGTGTTGCCGGCCAGCACTTGCCTGTGCAGATTATCCACCGCAGATTGCGACGCCATGACGGCGTAGCCCTGGAGTAATGCTTCGAAGTGGTCTTCGAACAACCAGCGTTTGTCGACGGTATAGCGCTGCATATGGCGCAAATTTCGCTGGCGCAGGGCCAGACTGAGCGGGCTAGGGTAAACGCGCAGGTCTGCCAGATCAATCAAGCCGAACTCGCCGTCCTCCAGCACCAACACGTTGCCCAAGTGCAGAGAGCGGAAATAGACGCCTTTCTCGTGCAATTGCGCCATGAACTTGCCAAAGCGTTCCACCAGCGCCTGACGAACGGCAGGAGCGGTAATGCTCTGCAATACCTGACGCAGCGTATGGCCGGGCAGGGGGGCGTAGTGCACGGCGCTGCTGCCATCGTCGAGGCGATAAAGATTGAGCACTTGCGGGGTGGGAATGCCCATAAGGCGCAACTGCTCGCTGTTGACGGCAAAGCGCTCTGAATAGGGATTGAAGCTGCCCGAGGTGTACCAGCGGCGACGGCGGAACAGCTTGAGGAAGCTGCCATCGGTCAGGCGCAGGACTTTCGGGCCGAGGCCGTCTTCTTCGATGACCTGAGCGTCAAGGCTCATCTGCTGCAGGTCAGTCGCAGAGAGTTTTTGCACCGGCAGGGTCAGCAGTCGCCGCGCACGTTGATTGATGCTCAGTGCCGCGATCAGTGCCAACGGGATCCACAACAGGAACCAGTGCTCCTTGGGCCGCGAAATGATCCCGCCGCCTTCGGTCAGCCCGGCGCCGATGCCAAAGATCAGCAGTGTCGAGGCGACGATCAACAGCGGTTGTACGCGCTGACGCCAACTGCTCAGCAGGCCGCGGAAAATAAAAAACAGCCACGGCACCAGACCGACAATGCCGACGTAATACAACACACCCAGGACAAAGCTGTGTGGCTCCTGGAAGTTGATGCCGACGCCGGGGTCGACGGACAACGTGGCGCTGTAACCATGTCCGATCCAGGGATGGTCGGCAATCATGTGCAGTACTTGTTTCCAGATTTCCAGTCGATACGAATCGCCACGTTCGATGATCATTTGTGCAAACAGGACGGCGACCGTCACGCCGCTAAGGGCCAGGCCGATCAACAAGCCCACCGAGCGGCGGTTCCAGCAAATGAAGCACAGCCACAACGCGGCCATGGTCAGCGCCACAAGCGGCGTTCTGGAACCGGTGCCGATCACCGCCATGAACATGATTGCCATCGCCGGCACACTCAGCCACATCATCTGGCGGCGTTTGCAGGTCATGGTCACGCTCAGCCAATAGGCGCTGAAGAAACCGAACAGGTGCGAGCTGAGCAGTGGGTTGTCGAAAGCGCCGCCGCCGATCAGACGTATGCCCGGTTGGTAAATATGGGCGAATCTGAACAGGAACCACGTCGTTGCGACCAACGCCACTAACGCGGCGCCGAACAGCAGAGGTTGCAGGATCTCACTGCGATAACGCACCAGCAGATAGGTGCCAGCAAACAGCAGCAAGGTGTGCAATGACGGTTTGAACATCCCGGCGAGGCCTTCTTCGCGCGGCCCCCAACTGAGGCTGAGCAATGCCCAGGCGACAAACACCAGCAGTGCGACAAAAATCGGTTCGCGCAGCAGCTCTTTTAGTTCGCGCGGGCGCAGGCACAAAGCGATCAATGTCGGAATGCTGAACAAGCCGTAAAACAGCTTGTGATGCAGACTTCGGCCCGGCAAAAAGAACAGTGCGCACAGGAGCAGGAAATAGCCGACGGGAAGTATCCACAGGCTAATGAAGTCGAAGACTCGATTGGACGTACTGCTGAAGCCGCGAAGTTGCATGCTGAGAGATTCAATCCTGAAGAAGTTGATCGACCATTCGGATGATGGCTATTTGATGCTTAAAAAGGTGTCTAACAATAACAGCCTTTCGCCGATTGCCAGAACCCCGAAGAAGCTGTGTTAAAGTCGGCGTCCTTATTTATCGACTCTTCGCGTGATATGACCGACTCCAGTCCTGCCGCAAGCCCCTCGAGCTTGAAAATCTACTTCCGCCTGCTCGGCTATGTTCGGCCGTACATCAGTCTGTTTCTGATCAGCATCGTCGGTTTTCTGATTTTCGCTTCGACCCAGCCGATGCTTGGTTACATTCTCAAGTACTTCGTCGACGGCCTGTCGAACCCGGAAGCCGTGCTGTTCCCGACCGTGCCTTACCTGCGTGACCTGCAACTGCTGCAGGCCGTACCGTTGCTGATCATCCTGATCGCGGCGTGGCAGGGTCTGGGATCTTATCTGGGCAACTATTTTCTGGCCAAGGTTTCCTTAGGCCTGGTGCATGACTTGCGCGTGCAGTTGTTCAATAACCTGCTGGTGCTGCCGAACCGCTACTTCGACAAGCATAACTCCGGTCATCTGATTTCCCGCATCACCTTCAACGTGACCATGGTCACGGGGGCGGCAACGGATGCGATCAAGGTCGTAATCCGTGAAGGCATGACGGTGATCTTCCTGTTCGCTTCCCTGCTGTTCATGAACTGGAAGCTGACGCTGGTGATGGTTGCGATCCTGCCGCTGATCGCCGTGATGGTGCGCACCGCGAGCAAGAAATTCCGCAAACAGAGCAAGAAAATCCAGCTGGCCATGGGCGACGTCACTCACGTGGCGTCTGAAACCATTCAGGGTTATCGCGTGGTGCGCAGCTTCGGCGGCGAAGTCTACGAAGAGAAGCGCTTCCTCAAGGCCAGCCAGAGCAACACCGACAAACAGCTGCGCATGACCCGCACCGGCGCGATCTACACGCCGATGCTGCAACTGGTGATCTACAGCGCCATGGCCGTGCTGATGTTCCTCGTGCTGTATCTGCGCGGTGACGCCTCGGCCGGTGACATGGTTGCCTACATCACCCTGGCCGGCCTGCTGCCGAAACCGATTCGCCAATTGTCCGAAGTCAGCTCGACCATCCAGAAAGGTGTGGCCGGTGCGGAAAGCATTTTCGAGCAGCTGGATGTTGCGCCTGAGGTCGACACCGGCACGGTTGAGCGCGATGCGGTCACCGGTCGTCTGGACGTACGCAACCTGAGCTTCACCTACCCGGACACCGAGCGTCAGGTGCTCGACAACATCAGCTTCAGCGTTGAGCCGGGGCAGATGGTTGCGCTGGTCGGTCGTTCCGGCAGCGGCAAGTCGACGCTGGCCAACCTGATTCCGCGCTTCTATCACCACGACAAGGGCGAAATCCTTATCGACGGTGTGGAAGTCGAAAACTACAAATTGCTGAATCTGCGTCGTCATATCGCCCAGGTGACTCAGCACGTAACCCTGTTCAGCGACACCGTAGCCAACAACATCGCCTATGGCGATCTGGCCGGCGCGCCGCGTGAAGACATCGAGAAAGCCGCGCGTGATGCCTACGCGATGGACTTCATCGCGCAGTTGCCTGAAGGCCTCGACACTCAGGTTGGCGAGAACGGCGTGCTGCTTTCCGGTGGTCAGCGTCAGCGTCTGGCGATTGCCCGTGCGTTGCTCAAGAACGCGCCGCTGTTGATTCTCGACGAGGCCACCTCGGCCCTCGACACTGAATCGGAACGGCACATTCAGGCGGCACTCGATCAAGTGATGAAGGGCCGCACCACGCTGGTGATTGCTCACCGTCTGTCGACCATCGAGAAAGCTGACCTGATTCTGGTCATGGATCAGGGCCGTATCGTTGAGCGCGGCACCCACGATGAATTGCTGGCGCAGAACGGTTACTACGCGCGTCTGAACGCCATGGGCCTGGATGCTCCGGCTGAAGACATCGCCTGATAATGTTCACGCGGCCCGGTAGGAGCTGCCGCAGGCTGCGATCTTTTGATCTGTTTTCATAGAAGCAAGATCAAAAGATCGCAGCCTGCGGCAGCTCCTACAGGGAAAGTGCATTGCAGTTGTGGGCCGTTGTTTGTATCCAGACCTTTACCCTTCTTGACCAAACCGGCATAAAACCGGGCACCGCGCTTGTTAAGGTTCCTCAACGAACTCTTACATCTATCGAGGGGGACATCCCCGTCGCGCGGGTACTCTCATGTTGCAACGCTATCTGTGGAAACTGCTGCCCAAACCGCAGCGGGCCTTCCTGCTGGGGCGCTTGTCGGTGGTTGATCGGCAGGTCGTGAACAAGTCGATGTCGGCCAGCGTGGCGTTTCCAAAGGCTTTCCAGCAGCACGCGTGTCTGTTCATTCATGTGCCCAAGTGCGCCGGCAGCAGTGTTTGCGAAGCGATGTTCGATGGCTGGCGCCCGGGGCATCTGCCGTTGTACTGGTATCAGGAGCAGTTTCCGCAACAGTTCGCCACGGCGTGGAAGTTTGCCTTCGTGCGCGACCCGCTGGAGCGCGCGTACTCGGCCTTCGCGTTTCTGCGCGGTAATGAACTGAGTGGCCGCGATCAGGCCGCGCAGCAACTGGTCAGGCAGTACCGGGATTTCGACGATTTTGTCTTGCGCTGGCTGCATCCCGAGAACATTCCCCGGCAATTGCACTTTGCGGCGCAAACCGATTTTCTCACCGACTCGCTGGGGCATCTGGCGCTGGATTTCATCGGCTATCAGGAACATCTGCAGCGCGACTTTCAGTTGGTCTGCGAGCAGTTGGGGCTGGCCAGTCAGTTGCCCCACGTCAACAGCTCCCGGCAACGTCAGCCCATGCCCGCACGCGAGTTTTGCACCACGCGCACCCGGCGATTGGTGAGACGGGTTTATCAACGTGACTACGAGTTGCTCGGTTATGAATGAATCCCTGTCGCTGCCGTCGCCAGCGCCGGCTATTCGCCCTTATGGTCTGGCGCTGTCGCATCAGGCCCGCGCCATGATCAAGGGGCAGCGTCCGCGTTGCCTGTGGCTGACCGGGTTTTCCGGCGCAGGCAAGTCAACACTGGCCAATGCGCTGGAGTTGTATCTGCATCAGTTTGGCCTGCACACGTTTTTGCTCGATGGCGACAATGTGCGCAGTGGCCTGTGTCGCGATCTGGGCATGGGCGATGGCTGTCGCCGCGAGAACATTCGGCGTATGGCCGAAGTGGCGCGGCTGATGGTCGATGCCGGGCTGATCGTGATCGTCGCGGCCATCTCGCCGTTCCGCGCCGAGCGTGAGGCGGCACGCCGACTGTTTGCGCCGGAGGATTTTATCGAGGTGCATGTCAGCACCTCGTTGCAGGTCTGTGCGCGGCGCGATCCGAAAGGGTTGTATCAAGCGGTTCGCGAGGGGCGGATCAGCAACTTCACCGGCGTCGACAGTCCCTACGAGCCCCCGCTGAGTGCGGAATGCCGAATCGACACTGAAGCCCTTGAACTGCCCGAAGCCTGTCAGCAGTTGGCGGCGTTGCTGCTCAAAAAATGAGCAGAAAACCCACCTGTTTCATCCTGTTGCAGCCTGCGCGCAAGCCGGCGCCAACCCTGTGTTAATATCGCGCCCCTGTTCATTTTGTATGTGGGTTGCTCCATGAAGTTGTCCATGCCGCGATTCGATCAAGCCCCTGTCTTGGTGGTCGGCGATGTCATGCTCGACCGTTATTGGCATGGTGGTACCTCACGGATTTCCCCTGAGGCGCCGGTGCCGGTCGTTAAAGTCGAGCAAATCGAAGACCGTCCGGGCGGCGCTGCCAACGTTGCCTTGAACATTGCCGCGCTGGGTGCGCCGGCGTCGCTGGTCGGTGTGACCGGCGATGACGAAGCTGCCGACAGCCTGAGCAACAGTCTCAAAGGTGCGGGCGTTCGTGCTCTGTTCCAGCGTATTGCGCATCAGCCGACCATCGTCAAACTGCGGGTCATGAGCCGGCACCAGCAATTGCTGCGTATCGACTTTGAAGAACCGTTTGCCACTGACGCATTAGCCCTGGCCTCGCAGGTCGAAGACTTGCTCGAAGGCATCAAGGTGCTGGTGCTGTCGGACTACGGCAAAGGCGCGTTGAAAAACCATCAGGTGCTGATCCAGGCCGCGCGTGCCAAAGGCATTCCGGTGCTGGCCGATCCGAAGGGCAAGGATTTCTCGATCTACCGTGGCGCCAGCCTGATCACGCCGAACCTCAGCGAATTCGAAACCATCGTCGGCGGTTGCGCCGATGAGCACGAGCTGGTGAGCAAGGGCGCGACCCTGATGCACGACCTCGAGCTCGGCGCGCTGCTGGTGACCCGCGGCGAGCACGGCATGACTCTGTTGCGCCCGGATCATCCGGCGCTGCACTTGCCGGCACGTGCCCGCGAAGTGTTCGACGTCACCGGTGCCGGCGATACCGTTATTTCCACGTTGGCGGCAGCGATCGCGGCGGGCGAAGAATTGCCTCACGCGGTGGCCCTGGCCAACCTGGCCGCCGGCATCGTCGTTGGCAAATTGGGTACGGCGGCGATCAGCGCCCCGGAACTGCGTCGCGCAATCCAGCGCGAAGAAGGTTCGGAGCGTGGCGTGCTGGGTCTGGAGCAACTGCTGCTGGCGGTTGACGATGCTCGCGCGCACAACGAACGCATCGTCTTCACCAATGGCTGCTTCGACATTCTGCATGCCGGCCACGTGACCTATCTGGAACAGGCCCGCGCCCAAGGTGATCGCCTGATCGTGGCGATCAACGATGACGCCTCTGTCAGCCGTCTGAAAGGCCCGGGCCGTCCGATCAATAGCGTCGACCGTCGTATGGCGGTTCTTGCCGGTCTGGGCGCGGTGGATTGGGTGATCAGCTTCCCTGAAGGCACGCCGGAGAACCTGCTGCGTGAGGTCAAGCCGGATGTGTTGGTCAAGGGCGGGGATTACGGCATTGATCAGGTGGTTGGCGCGGATATCGTCACCGCTTATGGCGGCACGGTGAAAGTGCTGGGGCTGGTGGAAAACAGCTCGACCACGGCGATTGTGGAAAAAATCCGCGGTCATTAAGGTCAAAAGATCGCAGCCTGCGGCAGCTCCTACATTGGAATGTATTCCCCTGTAGGAGCTGCCGCAGGCTGCGATCTTTTGCTTTCAGGAATTCACTTTCTTGCGCGGTACGATTTTCTTCAGCAATTGCTTGGCCTTGCCGCGTAATCGCGCGAGGCCAGTCGTCTTCTCCGGTGGCGTCAGACCCTGCTGACGCAACCAGTCCTTCCAGCGAATCCGCTCATCGCGCACCAGCCAGCCCTCCTGGCGGGCGAAGCTTTCCGCCAGATACAAACCACGGGTGCTCGCCGGATACAGTTGATCCTTTTTCAGGGTGTACAACTCCGGCAACGGCTGACCGTCCTGCAACGGCATCAGATAAAGATCCGGCCGCTTGCGATCCAGCCGCGCCACCAGTTGATCGCCTTCCAGCCGCTCATCGACATGAAACAGGCTCAAGGATTTGGCTTCCTTTGGCACGTCCAGGCGCAGGTCGTAAATCAATTGCAGCGACGCCGTCGGCAAATGCACATAAGCCCGTGGCCGTTCCTGCAATTGCAGATTGGCGCAGCGCACCGGTCGCGCTGAACCCGACAGCGGCGACAAACGAAACGGCAGCGCTTCACGATAATGCAGGGCAGACGAGTAGGGCGCCGGCAGCCACGTATCGTTGAATCGGCCGCCGAGCCAGCCTTCCGGGGTTTCCAGCAAACACTCTTCAGCAATTTCCTGAATCGCCGTGTGCAACGGAATGTTCAGTTCGTGCGCCGGCACATAACCGGAAATCAGTTTCAGCACCACGTCGCCGCGATCCTGCCGCCGTTGACGCACCAGTACCCAGTAATCGCGATTCTGCCAATGCAGGGTCAGGCGCACCGAAACACCGAGGTTGGCCAGTTCCAGCGAAAAACGCTCGGCGTCCGCCACACTCACCGGTTTGCGCCGCTGCAAGGTCTGGGAAAAATTCAGCGGCATGCCGACGCTCTGATAGGCCAGGCCTTCGGGCGTGGCTTCGACGAACAGTGGCAGGGTTTTGAAGTTGCTCGGGTTCTTTCTGATGAGCGTGCGCGGCATGTCGGCTCCTGCTTAATGCCGCGGGGCGGCGTCAGTGACCACGAAGGACTTGGGCTACGGTCGCAACGTTGTGGGCGAGGTGCAGCGGATTGATCGTTCCGACAATAGCACTGGCTACGCCTGGCTGGGCAAACAACAACTCGAAGCTGGCGCGCACCGGATCGACTCCCGGGCTCAGGCAAACGTGACCGCTGGCCAAGGCCTTTTTCACCAGAATGGCTTTGCCGTGGGCAGCAGCATAGTCAATGACTGCTTTCTCGCTCTGTTCGTTCAGATTGTAGGTGACCATCGCGCAGTCCCCCTGCTCCAGGGCTTTCAAGCCACCCTCGACTGTTTTGCCGGAGAAGCCGAAGCCGCGAATCTTGCCTTCGGCCTTGAGTGCGGCGAGGGTTGCGTAAACTTCTTCGTGCTCAAGAATCGCCATGTCGTTGCCGTCGGAATGCACCAGAACCAGATCGATAAAATCGGTTTCAAGACGTTGCAGACTGCGTTCAACCGACATGCGTGTATGCGCAGCGCTGAAGTCGTGGTGCGACAGGCCATCGGCAAACTCTTCACCGACCTTGCTGACGATTACCCAGTCCTGACGCTGATCACGCAGCAGCGGGCCGAGGCGTTCTTCGCTGCGACCATAAGCGGGGGCAGTGTCGATCAGGTTGATACCCAGTTCGCGCGCCTGGCGCAGCAACATCCGCGCTTCGTCATCGCCGGGGATCTGAAAACCGTTGGGGTATTTCACGCCTTGGTCGCGGCCGAGTTTGACCGTGCCCAGACCCAGCGGCGAAACCGTCAGGCCGGTGCTGCCCAGCGGGCGGTGGAAGTCGTGCAGGCTCGGAAGGCTCATGGCAGCAGTTGCTCCCAGGCAGGAACGCCCATCGGTGGTTTCGGCAGGGCCGGTAACGGTTCGCTGGCGTGGGGCTGAATGCCGTCGCGCTCAAGTGCAGCGATCACGCGATCAGCGAAGTCCGGCGCCAGCGCCAGTTTGGTCGGCCAGCCGACCAGCAACCGGCCCTGCTCGGCGAGGAAGGCGTTGTCCGGGCGGGTCAGCCCGGTTTGCAGCGGTTCGGCACGGTCAACGCGCAAGGTCGCCCATTGCGTGGTACTGAGGTCAATCCACGGCAGCAACTGGGCGATCTCTTTTTGTGCAGTGGCGATCTGCTCGGCGGGTTCGCGGTGCACGCCTTCGCTTTCGGCGATGTCGCCGCCCATGTACCAGACCCACTGACCGTCAGCGGCAGGATGGGTGGTCACGGTGATGCGCGGTTTGGTGCCGCCGCCCAGGCAGTGCGCGTACAGCGGCTTCAGGCCCGGGCCTTTGGCGATGATCATGTGCAGCGGTCGACGTTGCATGGCCGGTTGGCTCAGGCCGAGGTCTTCAAGCAATTGCGCAGTACCGGCGCCGGCGCTGAGCACGATGCGTTGCGCACGAATCTCGCGGCCATCGACTTTCAGGCCAACCAGCACGCCCGCTTCCAGCAGCGGTTCGATGGTTTGCCCGGCGAGCAGACCGTCGCCGGCCAGATCGGCGAGACGCTGAACCAGACTCGGCACGTCCACCACCAGTTCGGCGAGGCGGTAGACCTTGCCCTTGAAGCGTTTGTCTTGCAGGGCCGGCGGCAGTTGCTCGCCCTTGACCTGATCAACGCGGCCACGCACGGCTTTACTGGCGAAGAAACTGGTGAGGTTGCCGGCGAGGGTGCCGGGCGACCACAGATAGTGAGCTTCGGACAGCAGGCGCACGCCGGACAGATCCAGCTCGCCGTCTCCTGCCAGCGCTTCACGCCAGCGGCGCGGCATGTCGGCGATGGCTTCCGAAGCACCGGTCAGCGCACCGTGCAGCGCGTATTTGGCGCCGCCATGGATGATGCCCTGGGACTTCACGGTCTGCCCGCCACCGAGGCTGGCGCTTTCCACCAGCACGGTCGAAAAACCCTGACGGCGCAGACGCGCGTTCAGCCAGAGGCCGGCGACACCAGCGCCGACAATCAGAACGTCGGTGGAAATAACGGATGGCATGCAACGACCTCAGGTGTTCAAGACGAGGGCGCAGTATACAGACTCGGCAAAGCGCGGGATTTGTCGATGATCAATGCGACGAATGCAAAACCTGTAGGAGCCAAGCTTGCTCGCGAAAGCGGTGTGTCTGGGATGAATTTTTTGCCTGACACGACGCCTTCGCGAGCAAGCTCTGCTCCTACAGGGATAGGTGTTTGCCGATTAGTGGCCGGCGGTTTTCGAGAACAGCTGGATGACGACGACGCCCAGTACGATCAGCGCCATCCCGAGCATCGCCGGCACATCCAGTTTCTGCCCATAAATAAACAGCGCCGCGACGCTGACCATCACAATCCCCATCCCCGCCCACACCGCGTAGGCCACGCCGACTGGCACCGTGCGCACCACCAGCGTCAGCATCCAGAACGCGATGCCGTAACCGACGATGACCAACACCAGCGGCAGCGGCGTGCTGAAGCCTTTGACGGCTTTCATCGACACGGTGGCGATCACTTCGGCGCAGATGGCAATGGCCAGGTAGGCGTAGGCGTTCATGGTTCAAATCCTCAAGGTGAAACGTTGCTTTACTGAGCCGGCATTTTAGAGGTTCACCAGATGGGGTAAAGTCATTACCTATCTGTTCTGAAGATGGGTTAGCGAGTCAACATGCAGTGGAATCTGGATCAACTTCGGGTGTTTGTCAGCGTAGCCGAGCAGCGCTCGTTTTCCGCCGTGGCGCGGCAGCAGCGCAAGGCGCAGTCGGCGATCAGCAGCGCCATCGCCATGCTCGAAGACGATCTCGGTGTCAGCCTGTTCGAGCGTAGCAGCGGTCGCCAGCCGACCCTCACCGAAGCGGGGGAGGCGTTGCTCGAAGAGGCGCGGGAAGTGCTGCGCCAGTGCGAGCGCCTCAACGGCCGGGCGATGGCGATGATGCGCGGTCAGGAAGCGCAGTTGCGCGTGGCGCAGGATGAAGCGATGCCTTATCAGGCATTGGTGGAAAGTTTCGGCGCACTGGCCGAGCAATTCCCCAGCCTCGAAGTGCAACTGACCAGCGCCGCGCAAGGTGAAGTCGCGCGCAAACTGGAAGAGCGTCGCGCCGACCTCGGCCTGCTGTTCTATCACGATGAAATCCCCGAAGCGCTGGAGCGCCGCGTGCTTGGCAGCGTGGAAATGGTCACTGTCTGCGGGATCAATCATCCGTTGGCGACGCAGAGCTACGTCACATGTCAGCAGATGGCGCAGCATCGGCAACTATTGATGTCGACCCAAACCAGTGTCTACCCCGGCAACGAACCGGCCAGCCCGCAGGTGTGGCGCGCCGACAGCTACTACGTGATGGCCGAATGGCTGGTGCGCGATCTCGGCTGGGCGTGGCTGCCACGCCACGTCGTGCAGTACTCGGCGTATCAGGGTTTGATGGTCGAACTCGACAGCGAATGGACACCGCCGGCGCTGGTGGTGGAACTGGTCTGGCGCCGTGACGAGCCGCTCGGCCCGGCGGCGCGTTGGCTGGCGGAGCGTTTTGCCGTGCACTTGCGGGCGATCGGCGACAAAAGTCGATAAACTCCGCCGCCATGAATAGAACTCTATACACCGCGCTGTTTTACCTGGGGCTGCCATTGGTGGCGATTCGGCTGTGGCTGCGGGCGCGCAAGGCGCCGGCGTATGCCAAGCGGATTGGCGAACGTTTCTCCTACGGCATGCCGACGCTGCAACCCGGTGGCATCTGGGTGCACGCGGTGTCGGTGGGCGAAAGCATCGCTGCGGCGCCGATGATCCGCGCGCTGCTGCAACGTTATCCACACCTGCCGATCACCGTGACCTGCATGACCCCGACCGGTTCGGAGCGGATTCAAGCGCTGTTCGCCAACGAGCCGCGCATCCAGCACTGCTACCTGCCGTATGACTTGCCGTGTGCGGCGGCGCGGTTTCTTGATCGCGTGCAACCGAAACTCGCGGTGATCATGGAAACCGAGTTGTGGCCCAACCACATTCATCAGTGCGCCAAACGCGGGATTCCGGTGGCGTTGGCCAACGGACGCTTGTCCGAGCGTTCGGCTCGCGGTTATGGGCGGTTCCGCAAACTGACGGCGCCGATGCTCGCCGAGATGAGTTTTTTTGCCATTCAGACTGAGGCAGAAGCGCAGCGCTTCCGTGATCTGGGCGCGCGTCCGGAAACGGTCGAGGTGACGGGCTCGATCAAATTCGACCTGACCATTGACCCCGCACTGCTGCAACGCGCCGCCGAATTGCGTGGGCAATGGCAGGCGCTGGAGCGTCCGGTGTGGATCGCCGCCAGCACTCACGAAGGCGAGGACGAAGTGGTGCTTGATGCCCATCGTCGTTTGCTGGCCAATCACCCGGACGCGTTGCTGATTCTGGTGCCGCGCCATCCTGAGCGTTTCAACTCGGTGTTTGAGCTATGTCAGCGTGAAGGTTTCTCCACGGTGCGACGTTCGACCGGGGCCAATGTCGATGCGCAGACTTCTGTACTGCTCGGCGACACCATGGGCGAATTGCTGTTTCTGTATGCCTTGGCCGACAGTGCGTTTGTTGGCGGCAGTCTGGTGGCGAACGGCGGGCATAATTTGCTGGAGCCAGCAGCCTTGGCGAAACCGGTGCTCAGCGGCCCGCACCTGTTCAACTTCCTCGACATCGCCGCGCAATTGCGTGAGGCCGGGGCGTTGGCAGAAGTGGAGGATGCCGAAGGGCTGGCGGTGGAAGTGCAGCGCTTGTTCGAGTTGCCGCGTGATGCGCAACGCATTGCCGACGCCGGGCTGGCGGTGATGCGCCGCAATCAGGGCGCGTTGCAGCGGTTGCTGGATGGCTTGGCGCGGCTGATCAAATAGTCGCTTGGAATATTACTGTGGCGAGGGGATTTATCCCCGTTGGGTTGCGAAGCAGCCCCAAAACCATTCACCGCGGTGATTCGGGAAAACCGTGTTCACCTGTAATGCGACTGCTGCGCAGCCGAACGGGGATAAATCCCCTCGCCACAGGGGATTCATCCAGATTGTTTACGGGCGGGCCTTGAGTTGCTCTTCCGCAGCCTTGGCCAGATCCGGCGGCAGGAAATCCTTGTCCGGGTTGTAGTCGGCTTTCAGATAGCGTCGCAGATCTTCCAGGTCGCCGGGATTCAACGTCCCCGCCGCCTGCTTCAAGCGCAGGTTGTCGAGGATGTAGTCATACCGCGTGTTGTTGTAGTTGCGCACCGAGGTGTACAGCTGACGCTGCGCATCGAGCACGTCAACGATGTTGCGCGTACCGACCTGATAACCGATTTCCGTGGCTTCCACTGCGCTCTGGTTGGAAATGATTGATTGCTTGCGCGCCTGTACCTGCTCGACGTCGGTGTTCACCGCGCGGTGCAGGTTGCGGGTGTTTTCGACGATCTGCCGACGCAGGGATTCGCGCTGTTGTTCGCTCTGATCCAGCTGCGCATACGACTGACGCACTTGCGAACTGGTCAGCCCGCCGCTGTAAATCGGCACGCTCAGTTGCAGGCCGACGGTGGTCTGTTCAACGTTGCCACCGTAAGGCGCGCCGAACGAATTCGGGTTGGCGAAACCGAGGGCGTCGTTGTCACCCTTTTCGTATTTGGCCACAGCATCGAGGGTCGGCAAGTGACCGGCCTTGCGCTGCTTCAATGTCTCTTCGGCCGAGCTGACGGCGTAGTTACTGGCCAGCAAATTCAGGTTCTGGCGTGCCGCCGTATCAACCCACGATTTAGCATCGTTCGGCGCTGGCGGCAGGATCGGCAGCGAGTGAACGATGCCCTGAATCGAGTTGTACTGACGGTTGGTCAGGGTGATCAGCGCTTCAAACGCATCATCTACCTGACGCTGGGCAACGATGCGGTTGGCCCGTGCGGTGTCGTAACTGGCTTGCGATTGCAGGACGTCGGTCTTGTCCGACAGGCCGACATCGAAACGCTCGTTGGACTGGTCGAGCTGGCGCTTGAACGCGGCTTCTTCAGCCTTGGTCGAGGCCAGGTTGTCCTGACTGCGCAGCACGTTGAAATAGCTTTCCGCCGATTGCAGGATCAGGTTCTGCTCGGTAGCCGACAGTTGCAGTGCGGCTTGCTCGTTGACGTCCTTCGCGGCCTGATACTGGAACCAGCGATCGGCGCGGAACAACGGTTGGGCGAGGGTCGCCTGATACGAATGCGCGCTGCGGTTGGCGATGGCTGAAGGCTGATCAATCGAGGTGCGCACGTTGGCGGTTTCGGCGCCGCCGGACAGGTTTGGCAGCAAACCTGCGCGGGCCTGTGGCACCACTTCTTTCTGTGCGCCGTACTGGGCGCGGGCGGCGGCCAGATCGGCATTGTTATCGACCGCTTCCTGGTAAACGCTGACCAGATCGGTTTTGGTCGACAAGGGCGCTTCTGCTGCCCAGGCCATTGCGTTGGACGCACAAGACACGGCAATAGCCAGTGAGAGTTTGCGCAGCATGAGGCGATCCCTAGCATTAATATTATGGAAATAATGTGCGCGCCAAGGCTACGGCGCGGCCCCTGTAGCGTCAAGGCGCGGCAGGGCAAAGCGAGTGTAGTTGCGCAATCGGTTCACAACAATCGGCCAAGCCCCTGTATTTGCGCCATTCATCATGGTGTTTGCCGCGGTGTTGGCGTTCTTTGCCAGTTGTGTCTAGACTGGCCGGGTTCTTGTCGGGGTGCCTTGCTATGAGGCTGAGATCGAATAATTTCGGATCCCGTTGAACCTGATCAGGTTAGCGCCTGCGTAGGGAACAAGATTTCTCGTCACCCGGCGAGTCCTCTTGTGCTTCGTCCGGGAAATTGTTCGACAATCGAACGCTCGACGACGATGCACAGCACCAGTCCTGGTGCGTCCGTGCCTTTCAGGTTCTGCTCCGACAATCCACTGCCTGGATGCTGTCTGGAGAGCCCGTGATGACTACAAAATCAAAAAACGCGATCAACCTGAGTGACTCGGCCAAGGTCGACGAGCAATCGGTCAAGCCGTTCACCCGTTCGCAAAAAGTCTACGTTCAGGGCTCCCGCCCGGACATCCGCGTGCCGATGCGCGAAATCAGCCTCGACGTGACGCCGACCGATTTCGGCGGTGAAATCAACGCGCCGGTCACCGTTTACGACACCTCCGGCCCGTACACCGATCCGAACGTGGTGATCGATGTGCGCAAAGGTCTGGGCGATGTGCGTTCGGCGTGGATCGATGACCGTGGCGACACCGAGCGCCTGCCAGGCCTGAGTTCGAACTTCGGCCAACAACGTCTCGCCGATGCCGAGCTGACCAAACTGCGTTTCGCCCACGTCAACAACCCGCGCCGCGCCAAGGCCGGGGCCAACGTCAGCCAGATGCATTACGCCCGTAAAGGCATCATCACCGCCGAGATGGAATACGTCGCCATCCGCGAAAACATGAAGCTGCAAGAGGCCCGCGCTGCCGGCCTGTTGACGCAGCAACACGCCGGGCACAGCTTCGGCGCGAGCATCCCGAAAGAAATCACTGCCGAATTCGTCCGCGAAGAAATCGCCCGTGGCCGCGCAATCATTCCGGCCAACATCAACCACGTCGAACTGGAACCGATGATCATCGGCCGTAACTTCCTGGTGAAGATCAACGGCAACATCGGCAACAGCGCGCTGGGTTCTTCGATCGAAGAAGAAGTGGCGAAACTGACCTGGGGCATTCGCTGGGGTTCGGACACCGTGATGGACTTGTCCACCGGTAAACACATTCACGAAACCCGCGAGTGGATCATCCGCAACTCGCCAGTGCCGATCGGCACCGTGCCGATTTATCAGGCGCTGGAAAAAGTCAATGGCGTCGCCGAAGACCTGACCTGGGAGCTGTTCCGCGACACGCTGATCGAGCAGGCCGAGCAGGGCGTCGACTATTTCACCATCCACGCCGGCGTGCTGCTGCGTTACGTGCCGCTGACCGCTAAACGCGTAACCGGCATCGTTTCCCGTGGCGGTTCGATCATGGCCAAGTGGTGCCTGGCGCACCATAAAGAGAACTTCCTCTACACCCACTTCGACGAAATCTGCGAAATCATGAAGGCCTACGACGTCAGCTTCTCGCTGGGCGACGGCCTGCGTCCGGGGTCGATTGCCGACGCCAACGACGAAGCGCAATTCGGCGAACTGGAGACCTTGGGCGAGCTGACCAAGATCGCCTGGAAACACGACGTGCAGTGCATGATCGAAGGCCCTGGCCACGTGCCGATGCAGTTGATCAAAGAGAACATGGACAAGCAGCTGGAGTGCTGCGACGAGGCGCCGTTCTACACTCTCGGCCCACTGACCACTGACATTGCGCCGGGCTACGACCACATCACCTCCGGTATCGGTGCGGCGATGATCGGCTGGTTCGGTTGCGCGATGCTTTGCTATGTGACGCCGAAGGAACACTTGGGCCTGCCGAACAAGGATGACGTGAAGACCGGGATCATCACTTACAAGATCGCGGCGCATGCGGCGGACTTGGCCAAAGGGCATCCGGGCGCACAGATTCGCGACAACGCCTTGAGCAAGGCGCGTTTCGAATTCCGTTGGGAAGACCAGTTCAACCTCGGCCTCGATCCGGACACCGCGCGTTCGTATCACGATGAAACCCTGCCGAAGGATTCGGCGAAGGTCGCGCACTTCTGTTCGATGTGCGGGCCGAAATTCTGCTCGATGAAGATCACTCAGGAAGTCCGCGAATACGCGGCCAACCAGCGGATCGAAGCGGTCGACGTGGACGTCGCCCAAGGCCTGGCGGAACAGGCCGAGCGGTTCAAGAAGGAAGGCAGTCAGCTGTACAAAAAGGTTTGACCCCGTACTGATCGTTCCCACGCTCCGCGTGGGAATGCAGCCCGTGACGCTCCGCGTCACTGGACGCGGAGCGTCCCTAGAGGCATTCCCACGCAGAGCGTGGGAACGATCACATGACAAAAAATACTCCTCCGAGATAACACCCTTGAGCATTCAACCCAGCACTTACTCCCCCGACCTCGCCGTACCCGCTGACAAGCGTGTATTCGGTGGTCGCGATCTGTTTTCCCTGTGGTTCTCCCTCGGCATCGGCCTGATGGTTTTGCAGACCGGCGCATTGCTCGCGCCGGGTTTGGGCCTGTCCGGTTCGCTATTGGCGATTTTCCTCGGCACGCTGGTCGGCGTTCTGCTGCTGGCCGCCGTTGGAGTGATCGGCAGCGACACCGGCCTGTCGTCGATGGCCGCGCTGAAGCTCAGCCTCGGCAGCAAAGGCGCGAGCCTGCCGGCGCTGCTCAATTTGCTGCAACTGATCGGTTGGGGCTCGTTTGAAATCATCGTCATGCGTGACGCCGCCAGCCTGCTCGGTACCCGCGCGTTCAGCGAAGGTTCGCTGTGGTCGAACCCGGTGTTGTGGACGCTGTTTTTCGGCGCGCTGGCGACCTTGCTTGCCGTGAGTGGCCCGTTGACCTTCGTGCGGCAGATCCTGCGCAAGTGGGGCATCTGGCTGTTGCTCGCCGCGTGCATCTGGCTGACCTGGAACCTGTTTGCCAAAGCCGATCTGGCCGATCTCTGGTCGCGCGCCGGTGACGGTTCGATGCCATTCGCCGTGGGCTTCGACATTGCCATCGCGATGCCGCTGTCGTGGCTGCCGCTGATCGCCGATTACTCGCGATTCGGCAAGCGCGCGAAGAATGTGTTCGGTGGCACTGCGGTCGGTTTCTTCATCGGCAATTTCTGGCTGATGAGCCTTGGCGTCGCCTACACCCTGGCCTTCGCGCCGAGCGGTGAAGTCAACGCGCTGCTGTTGGCATTGGCCGGTGCCGGTCTGGGTATTCCGCTGTTGCTGATTCTGTTGGACGAGTCGGAAAACGCCTTCGCCGATATTCACTCGGCAGCGGTGTCCAGCGGGATTCTGTTGCGTCTGAAAGTCGAGCATCTGGCCTTGGCCATCGGCGTGATTTGCACGCTGATCGCCTTGCTGGCGCCGTTGGCGCAGTACCAGAATTTTCTGCTGCTGATCGGTTCGGTGTTTGCGCCGCTGTTCGGCGTGGTGCTGGTGGATCACTTCATTCTGCGCAAGCGCAGTGCTCAGGTCGCATCGGCAGCATTGCGCTGGCCGGCGTTGTTGGCGTGGCTGGGTGGCGTGAGCACCTATCACTTGCTGGCGAATCTGTATCCGGATGTCGGCGCAACCCTGCCGGCGCTGGTGCTGGCAGGGCTGTTGCAGCTAGTGCTGGGTCGGGCCTTCAGTTACGGCCGGGAAACAGCTCAGGCTTGAGAATGCCGTTCAGACGCGGATAAGGAATCTTCAGTTCGACGTGGCCCAGTGCGTAAGGCGCAATGGTGGTCACGTCGTACTTGAGGATCACGCCGCCATAGGTCAGCGCCACGTTCTGGGTTTTCACGAACGGCCAGTTCTTCACGAACTCCGCTTCCTGATCGAGCTTGGTGCTGATCAACCAGCTGTTGTGCGCGACCTGTGCCGCCTTCCAGAAAGCGTCTTCCTGACCCGGCAGCAACATGTCGGACAGGTTCAGCACCTTGTGCTGCTGGCGCGAATAGTTGATGAAACCGCGACCCGGGTTGCCATGCGCGCCGCCGGTGTCGAGGTAGCTCGACAACTCGATGATCACCAAGCCGTCATGCTGCTCACGTACTTTCGCTTGCAGGTAGCTGCTGTTGCGCGGGCCGGCACTGGCCAGAAACTGATCGCGATAAGCCGCCAGGGTCGGCGCTACCGGAGCGTTTTTCTCGGTGCGGGTCATTTGCAGCAGACGTTTTTCGATGATGCCGTCCAGTGCAGGTTCGGCCGGGAAGCGCAGGGTGTCGATGTTCACCAGCGGACAATCCGGGTTGGAACAGCCAGGTTTCAACTGTTCAGATGCGTCGCGAGTGGTCTCCAGCGGCGTGCGGTAGTTGGGCTGGAACAGGCTCGCGCAGGCGCCCAGAGTCAGGGCGATGGCGGCCACGGAGGCAATTTTGAAAAGCGACATAGGCGTCCTTTCGAAAACAAGGGAAGGCAAAAAGTTACCGCTTCGACTCTCAACGAGGCAGTCAGTTCGCCACTAAGCTAATTAGAGTGGGTTTCGCCTCCACCGTCCATCCCGCTGACGGTAAAGGGGCTGCATCAAACCGTTCGGGCGCGTTAGGATGGCGCGAAGTCGAGGTTGCCAATCAAGCAGCGCAGCCTCGTAATGGAATTGCAGTAAAGAGGATGCTCATGACTGATTTTGCCAACGCCATTCCGACCGCCGTCGATATCGTGCGGCGCGAAAAATGCTACGAGGGCTTTTACAAGCTCGACCGCGTGCACCTGCGCCATGAATTGTTCGCCGGGGGCATGAGCCGCGAAATCAACCGTGAAATCTTCGTCCGCCACGATGCCGTGTGCATGCTGCCTTACGATCCGCAGCGCGACGAAGTGGTGCTGATCGAGCAGTTTCGCATCGGCGCCATGGGCAAGACCGACAACCCGTGGCTGGTCGAGCTGGTCGCTGGTCTGATCGACAAGGATGAACAACCGGAAGAAGTTGCTCACCGCGAGGCGCAGGAGGAAGCTGGGCTGGACATCAAGGCCCTGTGGCCGATGACCAAATATTTCCCGTCGCCGGGCGGCAGCAACGAGTTGGTGCATTTGTACTTGGGGCGTTGCAGCACCGAAGGCGCAGGCGGCCTGCATGGCCTGGAAGAAGAGGCAGAAGATATCCGCGTCACGGTCTGGGCCTTTGAAGATGCCTTGCAGGCCGTCCGTGACGGACGCATTGCCAATGCGGCGAGCATCATCGCCTTGCAATGGCTGGCGCTGAACCGCGCCGAAGTGAGGGGGTTATGGTTGTAAACAAGTTGCGCGATCGTTATCGAGTCGACCTCGCGGGGCTGCAAGCCGCCTGCGAGGCCAACTACGCGCGCCTGATGCGGCTGGTGCCGGACATGCGCAACGACCCGGAAGCGCGGCGCATCGCCGTGACCCAGGGCGAGCAGATGCTCGGCGTGCTGGCCCTCGAAGTGCTGCAAACCTGCCCGTACACCACCACTTTGCAAGTGCGTCAGGAACACAGCCTGCCGTGGCTGCCGGTGCCGCAACTGGAAGTGCAGGTCTATCACGACGCGCGCATGGCCGAAGTGGTCAGCGCTGAACATGCACGACGCTTTCGCGGCATCTATCCTTACCCGAACGCCGCGATGCATCAGCCGGATGAAAAGGCTCAGCTCAATCTGTTCCTGGGGGAATGGTTGAGTCATTGCCTGGCGCTGGGGCACGAGTACGAAGTCGTACGCTAGTTGTGAACTGCGTCCGGTTCACCGCTTTCCTCTTTTACTGATCCCCCAGCATAATTGCGGCACTTGATCGATTCCGTGCTTTTGCCTTGGGAGAACGCCTTGCCGAGCGTATCCACGTTGACCCCCGCCGATCCGGCGTTGCTGGTGCAGTTGTCCGACAGCCATCTGTTCGCCGAGGCGGACGGTTCGCTGCTGGGCATGAACACCCGCGAGAGCCTGCAAAAGGTCATCGATTTGGTGCTGGGGCAACAGCCGCAGATCGATCTGATTCTGGCCACCGGGGATATTTCCCAGGACGGCACGCTGGAGTCGTATCAACAGTTTCGCCAGATGAGCGCGCAGATTGCCGCGCCGGCGCGCTGGATTCCCGGTAATCATGACGAGCCGATGATCATGGCGGTTGCCGCCGTTCAAAGCGCATTGCTCGAGCCGATTGTGGATATCGGCAACTGGCGGGTGACGATGCTGGATTCGGCTGTACCCGGCTCAGTGCCGGGGTATTTGCAGGACGATCAATTGCAGCTGCTGGCCCGTTCGCTGAGCGAAGCGCCGGAGCGGCATCATCTGGTGTGCTTTCACCATCATCCGGTTCCGATTGGCTGCGCGTGGATGGAGCCAATTGGTTTGCGCAATCCTGAAGCGTTTTTCGAGGTGCTGGATCGTTTTCCACAGGCCCGCGCGGTGTTGTGGGGGCATGTGCATCAGGAGATTGATCGCGAGCGTAATGGCGTGCGGCTGATGGCTTCGCCGTCGACGTGCATTCAGTTTGAGCCGGGCAGTGAAGACTTCAAGGTCGGCGAGCAGGCGCCGGGGTATCGCTGGTTGCGGCTGTTGCCGGATGGGCGGCTGGAAACCGGCGTGGAACGCGTCACCGGTTTCGCCTACACAGTCGATTACGGCTCTGACGGCTATTGATAATCCCTGTAGGAGCTGCCGCAGGCTGCGATCTTTTGATCTTAAAAACAGAATCAAAAGATCGCAGCCTTCGGCAGCTCCTACAGGATGCAGCCAGGCATCATTTGGATGGCCCATCCTGCCCTGACTCCCTGTAAACTCCGCTATCTTTCGCCGACACTCAGGGAGCTCAAATGTCCGGTTCGATCCTCTATATCCACGGTTTCAACAGCGCCCCGGCCTCGAAAAAGGCCTGTCAGCTGGTAACGGTGATGGAGCAACTGGGTTTGAGCGACAAACTGCGTGTCCCGGCCCTGCATCACCATCCGCGCGAAGCCATCGGTCAGTTGGAGCAGGCAATCGCCGAGCTGGGCAGCCCGCTGCTGGTGGGAAGCTCACTCGGCGGCTACTATGCGACTCACCTGGCCGAGCGCCATGGCCTGAAAGCCCTGCTGGTCAACCCGGCGGTCAGCCCGCACCGGATGTTCGACGGCTATCTGGGCACGCAGAAAAACCTGTATACCGATGAAACCTGGGAATTGACCCACGACCATGTAACGGCCCTGGCCGAGCTGGAAGTGCCAGCACCTGTGGACGCCCAGCGCTATCAGGTATGGTTGCAGACCGGCGATGAAACACTGGATTATCGCCTCGCCCAGCAGTATTACCGCGCCTGCGCCTTGCGCATTCAGGCCGGCGGCGACCACAGTTTCCAAGGCTTTGCCGGGCAATTGCCGGCGTTGCTGAGTTTTGCCGGCATTGGTGCCGATGTGTATCAGGCAATCGATTTCACCGCACTGTGAAGTCTTGCCCCTATTTCATGAATGACTGACGACGAGACCCTATGGCCACTCCCAGCGCTAGCTCTTATAACGCCGACGCCATCGAAGTCCTCTCGGGCCTCGACCCGGTGCGCAAACGCCCCGGCATGTACACCGACACCAGTCGGCCGAACCACCTCGCCCAGGAAGTCATCGACAACAGCGTCGACGAAGCCCTGGCTGGTCACGCCAAATCGGTGCAGGTCATCCTGCACGCCGATCACTCGCTGGAAGTCAGCGATGACGGCCGTGGCATGCCGGTCGACATCCACCCGGAAGAGGGCGTGTCGGGCGTCGAACTGATCCTCACCAAGCTCCACGCGGGCGGCAAGTTTTCCAACAAGAACTACCAGTTCTCCGGCGGTCTGCACGGCGTGGGTATTTCCGTGGTCAACGCCTTGTCGACCGAAGTACGCGTGCGCGTAAAGCGTGACGGCAACGAATACCAGATGACGTTCGCCGATGGCTACAAAGCCACCGAGCTGGAAATCGTCGGCACCGTTGGCAAACGCAACACCGGCACCAGCGTGTACTTCGCGCCGGATCCGAAATACTTCGATTCACCAAAATTCTCCATCAGCCGCCTCAAGCACGTGCTCAAGGCCAAGGCTGTGCTGTGCCCGGGCCTGCTGGTCAGCTTCGAAGACAAAGGCACCGGCGAAAAAGTCGAGTGGCATTACGAAGACGGCCTGCGCTCGTATCTGGTCGACGCCGTCAACGAATTCGAACGCCTGCCGAACGAGCCGTTCTGCGGCGCGTTCGCCGGTAATAAAGAAGCCGTCGACTGGGCGCTGCTGTGGCTGCCGGAAGGTGGCGATGCGGTACAGGAAAGTTACGTCAACCTGATCCCGACGGCGCAGGGCGGCACCCACGTCAACGGTTTGCGTCAGGGCCTGCTCGATGCGATGCGAGAATTCTGCGAATTCCGCAGTCTGCTGCCACGCGGCGTGAAGCTGGCGCCGGAAGACGTCTGGGAGCGCATTGCGTTCGTCCTGTCGATGAAAATGCAGGAGCCGCAATTCTCCGGCCAGACCAAAGAGCGTCTGTCGTCCCGTGAAGCGGCGGCGTTCGTCTCCGGTGTGGTTAAAGACGCCTTCAGCCTGTGGCTCAACGCCAACCCGGAAACCGGTCTGGCCCTGGCCGAACTGGCGATCAACAACGCCGGCCGTCGTCTCAAGGCGAGCAAGAAGGTCGAGCGCAAACGCGTCACCGCAGGCCCGGCATTGCCGGGCAAACTGGCGGATTGCGCCGGCCAGGATCCGATGCGCTCCGAACTGTTCCTCGTCGAAGGTGATTCCGCCGGCGGTTCCGCCAAGCAAGCGCGGGACAAGGAATTCCAGGCGATCCTGCCGTTGCGCGGCAAGATCCTCAACACTTGGGAAGTCGACGGCAGCGAAGTGCTCGCCAGTCAGGAAGTGCACAACATCGCCGTCGCTATTGGTGTCGATCCTGGCGCGGCGGACATGAGCCAGTTGCGCTACGGCAAGATCTGCATCCTCGCCGACGCTGACTCCGACGGTCTGCACATTGCCACGCTGCTGTGCGCGCTGTTCGTCCAGCATTTCCGCCCGCTGGTGGATGCCGGTCACGTCTACGTCGCCATGCCGCCGCTGTACCGCATCGACCTCGGCAAAGAGATTTACTACGCCCTCGACGAGGCCGAACGCGACGGCATTCTCGATCGTCTGGTTGCCGAGAAGAAACGCGGCAAACCGCAGGTCACCCGATTCAAAGGTCTGGGTGAAATGAACCCGCCGCAGCTGCGTGAAACCACCATGGATCCGAACACTCGGCGTCTGGTGCAGCTGACGCTGGGCGAAGACTACGCCGAAACCTCGGAAATGATGGACATGCTGCTGGCGAAGAAACGCGCCGGTGACCGCAAAACCTGGCTGGAATCCAAAGGCAACCTCGCCGAGGTGCTGACCTGATGCACTTTGGCTGGGCCTTGGCGGGTGCGTTGCTGCTGAGTTCAATGAGCGTGTCGGCCGAGCCGATACAAGAGCTGCGCCTGCTCGCCGAGCATCCGGTCGACGGCATGCGCGGCGGCAACCTTTCGGGGCTGGCGCTGTGCGGTAACGAGTTGTGGACGGTGTCCGATCGCGATGACGATCAGATCTACCGTCTCAATACCGGCGACAAGGTCTGGCAGGCCGAAACCGTGCACATCGACGTCCCGCCGGTGCCTGACAGCGGTTTGCCGTGGGGCATCAGCTCACGCACGTGGGCTGCATCGTTTGTGCGTGGCGGCGATCTGGATTTCGAAGGCATCACCTGCGACAACGCTGGCAATCGCTTCATCGTTAGCGAGGCCCACGCGGCCGTGTTGCAAGTGCCGCCACAAGGCCCGGCGTCATGGCTGAAAATCTCGCCAATGCTGGTGAAAGAAGCCCGCGCCAGTGGCATGTTGCTGCACTTCAATGCGCTGTTCGAAGGCTTGGCGATCAACCCGGCGGGCGATCAGATCTGGTTGGCCGCCGAGCGTGAGCGCCGTGGTCTGCTGACCATCAAGCGTCAGCAAACGGTCTGGGATTGCGACGGCGCTTGTGTGTTGCTCAGCGAGGCGGGCGTGGAAATGCAGCCACCGCAATTCCCCAAGGCCCGCGCCGTCACCCGTGATTTCGCCGATCTGTCGCTGTTCAACGGCAAGCTGTTCACGCTGGAACGCAATGCCTTCGAGATCTGCCGCCGCGACGCGGTCACGGCTAAAGTCGAGCAATGCTGGTCGTTCGCTGAAGATGCCTTGCAGCCGCAGCGCCAATACCCACAGGCCTACGGTCTGGCAGAAGCCTTGGTGGTGGATGCGCAGGGCGCGTGGATCGGTATCGACAACAATGAAGGCGTCCGCGCCGACGGCGAAAAACGCCCGATCATCTGGCGCTTTGCCGCGCCTGACGGTGGCTGGAGCGCCAAGCCTTGAGTCAGCAACCCCCGGGCAAACGCGCCGGTCGCGTGCTGATGATTCTGGCCTGGTGCGCGGCGTTGTTTCTCGCTACGCGGTTTTTCGGCCAGTGGGAGCAACGCCAGCAGAATCCGAACGTTGTAGTCAGTTCGGAGCAAGGCGAAGGATTTATTGAGGTGAAACTGGCCGGCAATGCCCAAGGGCATTTTGTCGCCAGCGGTCAGATCAACGGTGAGCCGGTGGAGTTTATGCTCGACACCGGTGCGACCGATGTGGCGATCCCGGCGGATCTGGCCAAGCGTTTGAAGCTGGAAGAAGGTTTCGGTGTGACCCTGAGCACGGCCAACGGCCTGAGCCAGGGCTATCGAACCAAAATTGCCCGCCTGCAATTGGGCGACATCGTGCTGCGGGACGTCCGCGCACTGGTGGCGCCGGGGTTGCATGGCGATCAGGTGCTGCTCGGCATGAGCGCCTTGAACAAACTTGAATTTACTCAGCGCGGTGGCACCATGTTGCTGCGCCAGACAACGAACCGATGAGGCCTGCATGAGCAATCCCCTTGATCTCAGCCTGGACGGTGTAGAACGCCGGTCGCTGGCTGACTTCACCGAAAGTGCCTACCTCAACTACTCCATGTACGTGATCATGGACCGTGCGCTGCCGCATATCGGCGACGGTCTGAAACCGGTACAGCGTCGCATCATTTATGCGATGAGCGAGTTGGGCCTGGACGCCGATTCCAAGCACAAGAAATCCGCGCGTACCGTCGGTGACGTGCTTGGTAAGTTTCACCCGCACGGTGACTCGGCGTGCTACGAAGCGATGGTGCTGATGGCCCAGCCGTTCAGCTATCGCTACACGCTGGTCGACGGCCAGGGTAACTGGGGTGCGCCGGACGATCCGAAGTCCTTCGCCGCCATGCGATACACCGAAGCGCGCCTGTCGCGTTATTCCGAAGTGCTGCTCAGCGAACTGGGCCAAGGCACTGCAGACTGGGGCCCGAACTTCGACGGCACCCTGCAGGAACCGCTGGTATTGCCGGCGCGCCTGCCGAACATTCTGCTCAACGGCACCACCGGCATCGCCGTGGGCATGGCCACCGACGTGCCGCCGCACAACCTGCGCGAAGTCGCCACTGCTTGCGTGCGTCTGCTTGATGAGCCGAAAGCTACAGTCGAACAGCTCTGCGAACACATTCAGGGCCCGGACTATCCGACCGAAGCGGAAATCATCACGCCGCGCGCCGACCTGCTGAAAATGTACGAAACCGGCAAGGGCTCGGTGCGCATGCGTGCCGTGTACCACGTCGAGGATGGCGACATCATCGTCACCGCGCTGCCGCATCAGGTTTCCGGTGCGAAAGTGCTGGAGCAGATCGCCGCGCTTATGCAGGCGAAACCGTCGAAAGCGCCGCAGATCGCGGACCTGCGTGACGAATCCGATCACGAAAACCCGTGCCGCATCGTCATCATTCCGGTCAATAGCCGCGTCGATCACGATGCGCTGATGCAGCACCTGTTCGCCAGCACCGAGCTGGAGTCGACCTACCGGGTCAACGTCAACATCATCGGTCTGGACGGCAAACCGCAGCTGAAAAACCTCCGCGCCTTGCTGGTCGAATGGCTGGAATTCCGCGTGCAGACCGTGCGTCGCCGCCTGCAATTCCGCCTCGATAAAGTCGAGCGTCGTCTGCACCTGTTGGACGGTTTGTTGATCGCCTACCTCAACCTGGATGAAGTGATCCACATCATCCGTACCGAGGAACACCCGAAAGCCAAGCTGATCGAGCGTTTCGCCCTCAGCGAGATTCAGGCCGACTACATCCTCGACACCCGTCTGCGTCAGTTGGCGCGGCTGGAAGAGATGAAGCTGCGCGACGAGCAGGACGAACTGCTCAAGGAACAAGCCAAGCTGCAAGCGTTGCTGGGCAGCGAAGCCAAGTTGAAAAAACTGGTGCGCTCCGAGCTGATCAAGGACGCCGAAACCTATGGCGACGACCGCCGTTCGCCAATCGTCGAGCGCAGCGAAGCCAAAGCGTTGACCGAGCATGATCTGCTGCCGAACGAGAAAGTCACCGTCGTGCTGTCGGAAAAAGGCTGGATCCGTTCGGCCAAAGGTCACGATATCGACGCGACCGGCCTGTCCTATAAGGCTGGCGACGGCTTCAAGACCTCGGCGGCGGGGCGTTCCAATCAGTCTGCCGTGGTGATTGACTCCACCGGTCGCAGCTATTCGGTCGCCGCGCACACCTTGCCGTCGGCGCGTGGCCAGGGCGAACCGTTGACCGGCCGTCTGACGCCGCCACCGGGCGCCTCGTTTGAATGCGTGCTGATGCCGGAAGACGACGCGTTGTACGTGATCGCCTCCGACGCCGGTTACGGTTTCGTCGTGAAAGGCGAAGACCTGCAAGCCAAGAACAAGGCCGGTAAAGCCCTGTTGAGCCTGCCGAACAACGCCAAAGTCATCGCGCCACGCCCAGTGGCTGATCGTGAGCACAACTGGCTGGCCTCGGTCACGACCGAAGGTCGCCTGCTGATCTTCAAGATCAGCGATCTGCCACAATTAGGGAAGGGCAAAGGCAACAAGATCATCGGTATTTCCGGTGAACGTGTGGCCAGTCGCGAAGAATATGTCACGGACATCGCCGTCATCCCGGAAGGCGCCACGTTGGTGTTGCAGGCCGGAAAACGGACTCTGTCGCTGAAGGCCGACGACCTCGAACACTACAAAGGTGAGCGTGGACGTCGTGGCAATAAGCTACCTAGGGGCTTCCAGAGAGTGGATGCGCTGCTCGTCGAAAACCTCAATTAGGCGTCCTAGAAGCGTCGATCCACGATTTAACGCGTAGATCGACGCTTTGGCGCTGGAGTCGGAACGCATATTCACGGATGATATGGCCTTTCAAGCGCCGGCGTGGCCGAGCGTTCTTCATATTTATTGAGTATTTTCACTGTGGTCAGCCTTGTGGCGGCCACCTGGACGGGATGATGACTGCGCTACGCCTTCCACTTATTTTGTTGCTCGCCGGCGTTCTTGGCCTGGCGGGTTGCAGCGTTCACCAGCCGGTGTCGCTGTATCAACTGGACAGCGGAAGTCCGGTTCAGCCTGCGCAAAGCGCGGGCATGGCGGTTCTGCTGGGCCCGGTAGTCGTCGCCGATTACCTGCAACGTGAAACACTGCTGCAACGTCAACCCGACGGAAGCCTGCAAGCGGCGACCGATGGTCGTTGGGCCGGCAGCCTTTCGTCGGATATCGATCAGTTGTTGATGCGTCAGGTCGCGGGTCACCTCGACAGCCAACGTGTGGTGCTGGCACCGGCCACCAGCGGGTTTACCCCGGATGTGCAGGTGTTGCTGACCATCACGCGTCTGGACTCCGGGGTTAAACAACCGGCGATCCTTGATGCGCAGTGGCGTTTGATTGACCGTCGTGGTCAGGTGCGGGATAACCGCATCATTCATCTGCAAGAGCTGCATGCCGGCAGTACGGCTTCGCAGGTTCAGGCGCAGGGGATTTTGTTGCAGCGTCTGGCTGAGCAGTTGTCGGTGGCGCTGAAACCGTTGGCTAATCAGCCTCCGGTGGCTGAAGCGCCGCGTAAATCGGCACCGAAACCGGCAGCGCCGGCGGCGGACGCGGATAAGCAGCCGAAGATTCCGATGGCTTCGCCGATTCGGACGGATATGGAAGTGTTCCGCTTCTGACGCTGGATCGAGTTAAAACAGAGCCCGCCTTGTGCGGGCTTTGTTGTGTCTGGGCCTCCAGATCTTCGTCGGCAGTGCTGGCCCCTTCGCGAGCAAGCCCGCTCCCACAGTGGTCGTGGGTGTCCTCAAAAGAGTGGGCAGCCTGGGATCCTGTGGGAGCGGGCTTGCTCGCGAAGAGGGCCGCTTAGGCGGCAAAAGATCGCAGCCTGCGGCAGCTCCTACAGGTTTGGGGTGTTACGCGGATGGTATGGGCACCACAAATCCCTGTAGGAGCTGCCGAAGGCTGCGATCTTTTCGGCAGGCAACAAAAAAGCCCGCAAACAATCACTCGTCTGCGGGCTTCTGTGTTTCAGGCCGAAGGCTTAAGCCCGACGCTCATGCATCCGCGCCAGTTGCCGTTCCAGCATCGACGGATAAGGCTCCATCAACCGCTCCACACAGCAAGCGCCCTCAGGGCTGGCGATCGGGCGGATTCGCGCGCGTTGGCGGATTAGCGCGTCGTCACCAATCTTGCGTTCCACCAGCAGCAGATTGCGGCTGTGCTGCGACAGGGCCAAAGCATCCTGCGCCGAATCAGTCAGCAGCAGATCGATCTGGCTCAACCCAAACAGCTCATCGCCCAAGGTCAGGCCCAACTGCAATTGCAGGGTGATGCCGCTGTCCGCGACTTCAATCTGCAACTGATGGCCCAGCGCGCGCAGCAGCTCGCCGCAGCAGATCGCGTTGGTCAGGTAATCGTCGCCGCTGTCTTCGGTGTGGAACAGCATCAGCGTGCTGCCGTCGTTCAAGGTTTCGATTTCACCCTGATACAACGAAGCGGCCTGATCGAGACAGTCGCGATAACGTTCCAGTAATTCTTCCAGACGCGCACGCGGCAGGCGACGCAGTTGTTCCTGCGAACCCAGCTGCACGGCGAGCACCGCACTGTGTTGCGGCACGCTCGGCGTGGCTTTGCGCACGACCGGTTGCGGTGCTGCATCGAGCGATTCGTCGCGCAGATCGGCAAACGCGTCGTCGTCTTCATCGTCTTCAACGGTGCTGACGACGTGGCGTGGCGCCGGTTTCTGGGCGGCCATCGGACGGCTTTCGTCGAAGCTCGGATCGCGCAGGTTGCGCACTTCGAACTCGGGCTCGTCGTCCTCTTCTTCGAATTCCGGCTCGGGTTCCGGTTCAGGCACTGGCGCCGGCTCGGGGGCGTAGTTGGCGTGCAGTTGACGCGCCAGATCGCCGATCTCGTCCTGACGATCAGTGCCTGGCGTGTACTCGTCGATGTTGCGCAGCCACACGCGCAATTGCAGCAGTGGCGTCGACAGATTACGGCCAATGCGCAGGCTCAGGGCCAGCGACAGTGCCAACAGAATCCCGCTAAGAATGCCCATGCTTTGTAGGCTGATGGTCATCGGCTGCTGGAACTGATCCATGTCGAGGCTGATGCGCAGTTGCCCGGCGGTCACGTCCTGGAACGTGATCTTGCTCTCGTACATGCCTTCGGCTTCGCCCAACAGGCTGTGCTTGGGCCGCTGACCGGACTCGGCGAGGATGCGGTTATCCACGCTGTAGATCGCCGCGTGGGCCACCAGTTTGTTCTTGGTCAGGTTGTTGAGCAGCACGTTGAGGCTGAGGATGTCGTTGGACACCAACAGCTCCGTGGCAGAGGTCGCGGTCTGCGTGGTCAGGCTTTCGCCCAGCGCATCGGCCTGCTGGTGCATGGCCTGCTTGAATTGCAAACCCATCACGCCGGCATAGATCACCAGGGCCAGAGCGACCAGGATCACGTTATGGCTGGCAATGCGCAATGCAATCGGTACACGGCGGTGGCGCAGTGCACGGAAGATCAGCAGGAAGAAGTTATCGGTTTTAACTGGCGTGGGCCGG
>NZ_JBIUVN010000023.1:50577-75365 GCF_044742965.1 Pseudomonas sp. NPDC087804
GGTTCAGGCACTGGCGCCGGCTCGGGGGCGTAGTTGGCGTGCAGTTGACGCGCAGTATAGCGACAGGCCCTAGACCGGCAAAGCGCTGACGGTGCCCGATGGTCACTGAAAGTGGGTAGAATGCGGTTTTTTTCCAGTTGCGGGGGTGCGCGTTGCGCGAAATCGTCCTGATTAACATCACGGGAGTCGACCGTCCGGGTCTGACGGCAGCCATTACCGGTGTTCTGGCACAAGGTGGTGTGAACATTCTCGATATCGGTCAGGCGGTGATCCACGACACCCTGTCGTTCGGCATCCTGGTTGAAATTCCCGACTCCGAGCAAGGCAAATCCGTGCTCAAGGACATCCTGTTCAAGGGCTATGAGCTCGACCAGCAGGTGCGCTTCACCCCGGTGTCCGAAGAGGATTACCAGCAATGGGTGGGCAACCAGGGCAAAAAACGCCACATCGTGACCTTGCTGACCCGCAAGGTGACCGCCGGCCAATTGCAGGCCGTCAGCTCTATCACTGCTAAATACGGTTTGAACATCGACCACATCGACCGTCTGTCGGGTCGCATGCCGCTGGACACGCCAGCGGACAAGGGCAAGGGCTGCATCGAGTTTTCCGTGCGTGGCGAAGCGGCCGATCCGCAGGCACTGCGCGCTGAATTCCTCAGCGTCGCCCAAGAGCTGAACGTCGACATCGCTTTCCAGGAAGACTCGCTGTTCCGTCGCAACCGTCGTCTGGCCGTGTTCGACATGGACTCGACGCTGATCGAAGCCGAAGTGATCGATGAGCTGGCCAAGGCTGCCGGTGTCGGCGAACAGGTGTCGGCCATTACCGAACGGGCGATGTCCGGCGAGCTGGATTTCCGCGCCAGTTTCAAAGAACGTCTGGCGCTGCTCAAAGGCCTTGACGTCAGCGTGCTTGATTCGATCGGCGCGTCGTTGCGTCTGACCGAAGGCGCGGAAACGTTGTTCGCCGAGCTCAAACGTCTGGGTTACAAGACCGCGATCCTGTCTGGCGGCTTCACCTATTTCGCCAAGCAATTGCAGGCCAAACTTGGCATCGACTACGTGTTCGCCAACGAACTGGAAGTGGTCGACGGCAAGTGCACCGGCGTGGCGATCGAGCCGATTGTTGATGCGCAGCGTAAGGCTGATTTGCTGAAAGAGTTGGCGCATAAAGAAGGTTTGCGTCTGGAGCAGACCATTGCCGTGGGCGATGGCGCGAACGATCTGCCGATGCTGGCGATTGCCGGGTTGGGTGTGGCCTTCCGCGCCAAGCCGTTGGTGAAACAGTCGGCGAAGCAGGCGATTTCGACTTTGGGGCTGGATGGTGTGCTGTATTTGCTGGGCTTCCGTGATCGTGATGGGCAGCTTTAAGATTTTTGCTGTCTGAGCTGGCCTCTTCGCGAGCAAGCCCGCTCCCACATTGGAATGCATTTCAAAAGTGGGAGCGGGCTTGCTCGCGAAGGCCGCGCCTCGGTCTAGAGTGACTTCCACAACGAATCAAAATCCTCCTCGCTCCCGCCATTCTGCGCGGCCTCCAGCGAGCGGTAAGCGAACTGATTAAAACTGTGCGTACTCGCCACCCGCCGATCCAGCCCGGCGCGGTGTTCTTCGCCGTGGGTGTTGATCAGCACTTTGCTGCCTTCCTGAAACGGCAGGCGCGGCGCCAGCAGTGTCGCGGGCACGTCGATGGCGCTGATCTCCGGCAACAATAATCCACGCAAATACTGGCTGTGATCGTCCCGCGAACGCACCAGTTGCAAGCCGCAGGGCTGCGCGTGTGGCGCCACCAGTTCAATGCCCATTTGCGTGCCGCCGCCGCGCACCTGACGAATCCAGCGAATCACCGCGATGCTCCAGCCCAGACTGACGCTGTCCTGAATGCCGAGCATTTCCCCGGCCTGCAATTCGGCGGGCACTTCTTTCGGCCAACCCAGGCAGTAACCGCCGGGGCTGTGATTGATCACGGGCAACGCATAAGTCGGATAGTGCGGTGCGGCGTCGGCGCTGCTTTCGTCTTCGCCGAGATGGTCGTACTGGATTTCTTCGTAGGGTAAAAACTGCTCGTTGTTCTGTGGTGCGGCATCGAAGGCCTGGCTCCAGCTGTCCTTTTCACCCTCGGCCACGGCGTGGCTGAAATTCGCTGCGCGGGCGCCGGGATGTTTGAGCATGTCGCTGAAACTGCGCTCGCCGCCAAGGTAGAAGTGCAGGGCGCTCATGCCCACGCACACGGTCAGATTGCCTTGGCCGACAGTGCGCTGAAAACTGCGCTCGGCCGCTTCGCCCCACGTCGCGTGTAAATGTTGCAGCGTGTCGAAACTCAGCCCGGTCGGGACGGGCAAAGGCTTGGACGTGTCCTGATGCAGCAAATGCGCTTCGAGGGTATTCACCAGCGGTTGCGGATCGAAGCCGAGCAAACCGGCGCGTTGCTCACTGCGGAACATGCTGCGGTAACGCGGGCCGACATCGAGTTCGGCGCTGATCGCAAACAGGCCGTCGTCGGGCGTACCGGGGTGCAGCTTGAGCAGGGCGCTCCATGGTTCAAGCACTTCGGCAAGGCGGGCGATCTGGTTCTGGCGCAGTTGATTGCAGCGGGCGCTGCCGAGGAGCAGGGCGGCGATGTAGGTTTGTTCGAGGCTCAGCTCGGTGGTCAGGCTGGCCAGATCGTCATGCACACGCCGCTGTTGCAGCTGCAATTCACACGCGATGCGATAGAGCTGATGCAGTTCAAACCACAGATGCTCTGGCGGCGGACTGTACAGCTGCGTGGCACGAACCAATTGACCCTTCAACGCATGCGCCGCGCGCTGCAACGCCAAACCGAGCAGTGCTGCACGATCCTTGCTGTACTTCGGCGTAATCCGCAGAACGATCTGTTTGTAACCGATCGCCAAATGACTTTGCAGGGCTTGGCACAGATTGCTGATCTTGCGCGAACGCTCATCGAGCATGATCGCTTGATGCAGGAAATGTCGCTCCAGATGCTGACAGACGAAATACACCTCGGGCCGCAGCAATTCGAGCAGGTGCAGACGATTGTCGCTGGGGGTGAGTAATTGGTTGAGTTCGCCGAGGCCTTGATACAACTGGCGGGCGGTTTCGCCGATGTTGGCCTTGGGCAGGCCGGCGATCCAGCGCTTGAGGTCGCGCGGGGTGGCTTCGCAAAATAACAGGCGCGGCTGATTCGGGGTCGGGGCGCGCAGCTGTGGGGGAGAGATGGTCTGGCTCATGCCAAAAACCATAGCAGCAAATAAGCGAGCGGGTGTTCTGCCTCAACGCATCGTCATTGACGATGCACACATAACAACGTGTAGGAGCTGCCGTAGGCTGCGATCTTTTGATCTTGATCGTTCCCACGCTCTGCGTGGGAATGCAGCCGTGGACGCTCCGCGTCCAAAGATCAAAAGATCGCAGCCTACGGCAGCTCCTACAGAGGTATCGACCGTCAGGGGAATCCATGACGGTCGATGCGTACTCAGGCGTTTGGCAGTGCCAGGCCTTGGCCCATCTGCACTGGCGAACCGGCAACCAGTTCTTCAGCCCATTTCACTTGATCCGGGCCGAACAGCACGATTGCGGTCGAGCCCAGTTTGAAGCGGCCCAGTTCAGCACCTTTCTCCAGATGGATCGGCGCACGCGCGGCTTCGTCGTAGCGGAAGGTTTTCAGCTCGCGCTTCGGCGGGGTGACCAGACCGGCCCACACGGTTTCAATCGAAGCGACGATCATCGCGCCGACCAGCACCACCGCCATCGGGCCGCGCTCGGTGTCGAAAATGCACGCCACGCGCTCGTTGCGAGCGAACAGTTCCGGCACGTTTTCAGCGGTGGTCTGATTCACCGAGAAGATCCGGCCCGGGATGTAGACCATCTCGCGCAGGGTGCCGGCCAGCGGCATGTGCACGCGGTGGTAGTCCTTCGGCGACAGGTAAATAGTGGCGAAGTCGCCGCCCATGAACGGTGCCGCATTGGCCGCATCACCGCCGAGCAGTTCCAGCACACTGAAGCTGTGGCCCTTGGCCTGGAACACGCGACCGTGTTCGATCGGGCCGAGCTGGCTGACCGCACCGTCGGCCGGGCTAAGGATCGCGCCCGGGGTTTCGTCCAGTGGACGCGCGCCGTCTTTCAGGGCGCGGGTGAAGAAGGCGTTGAAGTGCTCGTAAGCGGTCAGGTCCTCCACCAGCGCTTGCGACATGTCGACTTGATAACGCTTGGCGAACCACTGGGTGAACGCATTTTTGAACCAGCGCACGCGGCACTCGGCAACGCAGCCGGCTAGGCGCGACAGCAGGTGATGAGGCAGCAGGTACTGACTGAGGATAAACAGACGCTCTTTCATTAGTTGTCCTTAAAAACCTTAAATCTCGACTGGCGTGTCAGGGTGGTTGCCCCATTCGCCCCAGGAACCGGCGTAGCCTTTTACCCGCGGATAACCGAGGGATTTGGCCACCAGATAAGTGAAGCCCGACCGGTGATGGGTCTGGCAGTGGGTAATGATTTCTTTGTCCTTGGTGATCCCGAGGTCTTCGAGGATCTGCGGCATGTCAGTACGAATGCGCAGCTGACGCGCCTTGTCCATGCCCGCCGTCCATTCAAAATTGACCGCGCCGGGGATGTGCCCGGCCTTGGCGGCCAGCACTTTCTCGCCGGAGTATTCCAGCGGCCCGCGCGCATCCCAGATCGCCAGATCGGCAGCCCCGAGACGGCTTTGCAGGTATTCGCGGGTCGCGGTCGGCTCGTCGTGCAGGGTCAGCGGCAGCGGACCACCGACCGCTGCCGGCACTTGAATCGACATCGGCATGCCATCCGCCAGCCACGCCGGCAAACCACCGTCTATATAGTGGTACTTGTGGTGACCGATCACGTCGAGCAACCAGATGAAACGCCCGGCCCAGCCGCCACCCTCATCGTCGTAAACCACGTAGACCGCGTCCTTGCGATGGCCCAGCTCACCGAACAATGCTTCCAGATCGGCTTTGGCCGGCAGCAAACCCGGCGCCGGCGGCTGGCCGAGCTGGGTACGCTTGGGGTCGACAAAGCGCGCGCCGGGGAGATGTCCCTCGGTGTAGCGGGCGGCACTGGTCAGATCCACCAGAATCAGCTCTTCAGACTCAAGCCGAGGCAGCAGGTCGCTCGGTTCGATGACGAGCGGCAAGCCAGAGAAGTCAGACATGCGAGGTCTCCAGAGCACAAAGGGGAGGATTGTAGCGCAGCCTCATCGGCCACGGCTGCTAAAGCTGTGCAGGGCTTTTTCGATGCACTGCGCGGTTTTGCCAAAGGCCTGCACGGTGATGTCGGCAAACGGCCCGCCGCCCTGATCGGCGACAACGATCATGATCACCCGGCCATTGTTGACCAATGAACGCAGGAACAGATGCTCACCGCGAAACAGCGTGCGCAGGCCCGATGGCAGCAACGCGGAAAATTGTGCGTTGTTGTCCGGGTTGATCCGCACCTGCGCCTGTTGCGCGAGCAAACGTTGCAGCACGCTGCTCTGGCTGACGACAAAATTCAGCGCTGCCGCTTCTTTCGGCAGGCCGAAGGTTTGATTCACGCGCAGATTGGATTGCGTGCGGTCAGCCATCAGGATCATCACCCGACGCATGCCGCTGGCCACCAGCGCATCGCGGGCGGCAACGGTCAGGCTCATGGCATTGGTGAAACGGCTCGGCTCAGCCAGCAGTTCGGCGCATTGCTTGCGCCACTGGCCCAAATCTTCAGAGGTCGGCGCGGCGGCGGGCAGCATGCCGGCCGGCAAGCGACGGGTGCCCCACGGCCACAGCAGGGAAACGGCCGGGTGCCACAAATCAGGCATCGCATGTTGCCGGGCACTGTTCGCGGCTTGTTGGTGCAACTGTTGCTGCACCTCGTCCATGGAAATCTGCAGATACAGGCTGGTCAGGTACTGCCAGCGTTCACTGTGCGGGCTGTCCCAGGCCTGTTGCGCCGACAGCGCCAGACCGTTGGCCAGCAGCACGGTGTTGGCCGGTTGATTGAGCCAGCGGCGCAGGGTCGGGTCATCGTCGAGGCGATTTTGCTGGCGCAGCGGGTGTTCGCTGTCGCGGGCGATGCGCAGCACTTTGACCAGTTCACGCTGTTCGCTGAGCAGCAATTTATAGCCTTGCTGCACCCAGATCGGCAGGTGCCAGACCGCAACCAGCGCTTCCGCGATCCGCAGCAGGCGCACGCCGAACAATTGCTTTTCGACGGTGCGCGCCGACTCGCCCTTGTGGATAACCCGCAGCTCCCACTCTTCGAGCAACTGTGGATAAGTCAGCGCCAGCGGCCACAGCGGCGACAGAAATAACAGGCTGCCCCAATGAATGTCCTGCCACAGCCGCGCCAGGCGACTGGCGAAAAAGCCATTGGCCTGTTGCGTCGCGTGCTGGCTGATCATCTGCAATTGGCGCAGGGCCTTGGGGATTTGCATCTGCGGTTCGGCTGGCAGGCGCGCGAGCAGTTCTTCGGTGCGGGCGAGGCCGAGACGGTTGATCGCCACTTCAAGATTTTCCGCCGGCGTGCCCATGTTGCTGTGGGTGTGACGATTGGCCTCACGGATGATGCTCAAGGCCAGCGCCGGGCTGTCCTGCATCAAATCGGCGATGTCGCGCAGCGAGCTGCGGTTATCGCGGATCGCTCGGCAAACCTTGTCATGCGCCTCTTGCGGCACGGGCAGGCGAACGCTGTCGAGCAGCTTGACCCAGCCTTCGAGGGTGGTCGGTTTTGCGTGTGGGACGTTCGTTTCATTAGCCATGTCTGGACGGGATCTTCATCTGCTTTAGACGCGCCCGGCATGGGCTAAATTGGCTTTTCGCCTGAACTGGCTATAGTCTGGCGCAGTTTTGCCGATAAGTAGAAGAAGAGATTTTTTAACTTCCGAATATGACCTTGAACCCGACTTAAATAAGTACTTTCTACCTATGGCTAAAATTATCGGCATCATCGTCGTATTCGCGAGCGTGCTCGGCGGATACGTGCTTTCCCACGGCAAAATTGCCGCCCTGATCCAGCCTTTCGAGGTGTTGATTATCGGTGGCGCGGCACTCGGTGCGTTCCTGCAGGCCAACCCCGGCTACATGACGATGCACGTGCTCAAGAAATCCCTGAGCATGTTCAGTTCGCGCTTCACCCACACGTTCTATCTGGAAGTGCTGGGTCTGATCTACGAGATCCTCAACAAGAGCCGCCGCGAAGGCATGATGGCCATCGAGGGCGACATCGAAGATGCCGCCGCGAGCCCGATCTTCGCCAAGTACCCGGCCGTGCTCAAAGACGAACGCATGACCGCGTTCATCTGCGATTACCTGCGGATCATGTCGTCCGGCAACATGGCCCCGCACGAGCTGGAAGGCTTGTTCGACATGGAGCTGTACAGCCTTAAAGAAGACCTCGAACACCCATCCCACGCGGTGAACGGCATCGCCGACGCCATGCCGGGTTTCGGTATCGTTGCGGCGGTACTCGGTATCGTGGTGACCATGGCTTCGCTGGGTGAAGGCGATCAGAAATCCATCGGTCTGCACGTCGGTGCGGCACTGGTGGGTACCTTCTTCGGTATTCTCGCGGCGTACGGTTTCTTCGGCCCGCTGGCGCATTCGCTGGCCCACGATGCCAAGGAAGAGCTGAACGTTTACGAAGCCATCAAGGCCTCGCTGGTGGCTTCGGCTTCCGGCATGCCGCCATCGCTGGCAGTGGAGTTCGGGCGCAAGGTTCTGTACCCGGCGCACCGTCCAAGCTTCGCCGAGCTGGAACAAGCGGTTCGCGGTCGCTAAGTCATGGAAAATAATCAGCCGATTATCATCAAGCGCGTCAAGCGCATAGCCGGTGGGCATCACGGCGGGGCGTGGAAAATCGCCTTCGCCGACTTTGCGACGGCGATGATGGCGTTCTTCCTCGTGCTGTGGCTGTTGTCCACCGCCACACCCGAGCAGAAGATCGCCATCGCCGGTTATTTCAAAGACCCGGTCGGCTTCTCCGAAAGCGGCACGCCGTACATCATCGACTTGGGCGGCACGCCGACCCTGGCACCGGAAAATACCCTCAACCCTGAGGTGAAATCCCAGCCGCAACCAGACAAGGTCACCGTCGACACCGAACAGGTAGAAGGCATGGCCGAGCAGGTCGAGAAAGAACGTCTGGAACTGCTCCTGCAAGAACTGCAGAACAAGGTTGACGAGAATCCGCAGCTGCAGAAATTCAAGGATCAGATCCTCTTCGAGATCACCCCGAATGGTTTGCGCATCCAGATCATGGACGCTGAAAACCGGCCGATGTTCGACTCAGGTTCTGCACGCCTGAAGCCGTACTTCGAAGACATCCTGCTGGCGATGGCCGATACCATCAAAGCGGTGCCGAACAAAATCAGCATCAGCGGCCACACCGACGCCAAGCCGTACACTGGCACTGGCGATTTCGGTAACTGGGAGCTGTCGGCCAACCGCGCCAACGCTGCACGTCGTGCACTGGTAGCGGGTAGCTATCCGGATGCGCAGGTGGCGCGGGTTGTCGGTTATGCCTCTTCGGCGTTGTTCGACCGGGAAAACCCGTTCAACCCGGTCAACCGCCGCATCGACATCGTCGTCCTGACCAAAAAGGCCCAGGAAGCGATCGAGGGCGCGCAAGGTGCGGACGCGGCGAAACCAGTCGATGAAAGCCACAACGGCGCCACCCCGGCAGCGCCGGTTGATCCAAATGCTCTGCCGGCGGATCAGCAACCGGTGCCGCCGCATGAGCTGCGTGAACGGCTGAACTTGTTTGATGACGCCGCGCCGAAACCGGCGGAACCGGGGAGTGCGGCGCCAGCGCCGGCGCCGGCTCCTGCGCCGAAGCAGTAAGAGACGAAAAAGCCGACAGAGATGTCGGCTTTTTTTTGTGGCTGGCGGTTTGAGATTTGGTGTGGCGCCAAGAGCACCCCCTCACCCCAGCCCTCTCCCCCAAGGGGTAGAGGGGAAAGGGAGCCGATCTTCATGCTGTTCAGAATCTGCGTACGACTCAGGAATTTCAGGTCGGCGTACCTCGAACATTCACCACGGTCAGTCCCCTCTCCCTCCGGGCGATCCGACGTTTCGGGAGGGCTAGGGTGAGGGGCTCTCAAGCCAGACCGACCAATCAAAATCCCCGCCGAATCCTGCCCTTCAACTGATCATGAAACTGCTCAGCATTCCTCTTGTAAGTCCCCTTCATCGACTCACTCATCGAATCCAGCATCACCGAACGCTTATTCGTCACTTCCTCACGATAAGCATCAATAAAGAAATCCAGATCTTTATCCGTACTCAATTTCGGCCATTTATCCAGATACAGCGGCAGCTCCGCCGGCCCGGTCTTGAACGAGCAGATCCGTCGGTTGCTGATAGTCGCCTCGCCAATCTCGAACGGCACCCACCACGACGAAGCCGTCCGCTCCGACACCACTGCCAGCAAGTGCGTGCACTCGGTGATGTTGCGGGTGATGACGCCGGTGATGTCGTCGGTGGTCTGCGATTCCGGATCGAGCACATCCAGGTAGGTCTTGATGTTCGCCTGTTTCAGGCGACTGTTGATCGCCATGGCCTGCATACGATCCATGTGGCGGTAGCTGATAAACACAGGCATCAGAAGTGTCCTTTGATTGCGAGTTCGCGGTAGTAGGCGCCGAGCGCGGTGAGGCGGCAGCCTGTGGAGTGGAGGGCGGCGTAGTACATGTGCTCGGCGTCGACCGGTTCGATCAGGCTGTGGCGATTGCACTTCTGCAGTTGCGCGAAGACCTCGCCGTGTTCCGGATTGAAGCTGGCTTCGGTCGGTTCGTAGCTGGGGTCGAGCGGGTAGGTCGATTCGGCTTCGGCAAACCATTCGGGCAATTTGCGCAGGATCTCTTTGGGGATCAGCGGCGAGACTTCGCGCAGGGAAATGAACTGCGACACATTGGTCTTGAACACCGGGCGTTGTTCCCAAGCGTCGAGCGCGTTATCGACAAAGGAATAGAGGCTGCCGGGCGTGATCTTGCCGAGAATGTTCGCCGCGCCGCCATGCAATGCTTGAAGCAGCAAACCGGTAAACACGCCGTGTTGCGCGCCTTCCATGGCCGGTTCTTCCTTTTTGCACGCGGTCAGAATGGTCATGCCTTCGCCGACCACACTGCTTTCGCTGCGCAAGGCGCGCACTTCACCGGCGGCGCCGCTTTGGCAGCAATCAAGGATGATCACTTTGTTCTTGATGCGCGTGGCTTTGCTCGCCCAGTTGAGGATGTCGCTGATGCGGATGCCGTCCTTGGCGTTGCGATAATCCTGGGGCAGCAACATGCCTTCGTCATTGTCGGTATCGAAACCGCCATGCCCGGCGAAATACAGCAGGGCGACATTGCAGTCGCCGGAAAACAGCTCGCGGATCTGGTCTTCGAGCATCTCCCGACCCAGGTAATCCTCAGCCGACGTCAGCACGACATTCTTGAAGTTGGGGTCGCCGTCGGCGTCGGTTTTCAGCACCGAGGCCATGGCCATGGCGTCATTGCTGCAACCGCTCAGGCGCGAAATATGCGTGTAGTCGTTGATGCCGATAAACAGTCCCTTGCGCATCATCAGGCCGCCGTGTGCAGGCGGATCGCGCTGACGATGCTGTTGGTGTTCCACGCGCATTCGGCGTGTGCGGCGTTACGCACCACCGTGGAAATGCGCTCGGCGCCGAACGGTTTCACCGCGATGATCACCTTGCCCATGCGCTTGGCGATCTCGATTTCCTTGTTGATCCACTTGCTGTAGGTCGAATACATGCCGGCCATGATCAGCACCGCCGAGCACGGACGAATCTTGTTTTCGATGGCTTCTTCGAGCTGTTTGTCGGTCTGCGCGCCCATGATCGGGTTGTGCGGCGGCACCGAAAAATTCTTGTAGGTGAAGTCGGGGTGGGCACTGAGCAGGCGCACCAGATTGTCGTGGGCGTGGGAGTAGTTCCACGAGTGGCTGATGAACAAATGGTAGGTTTGCATGGGGGTTCCTCTGGGGCGCGAACGTGCGACGAGGAACTCAATGTAGGCTCATGAAACGTGCCCACAAGGCTTGGGCGAAGAAAGAGAAATGTCCTGCAAGCAGGCGTGCAAAAGTCCTACAGAAAAGACCGATGTTTAAAAAAGGGAGGAGGGTGTCAGGGGAAAACCGACATCCGGCAGCCCTTGGGGAAAGGGCTGCCGGTGCGACTGTTTAATAGCCGTTTTCGGGCAGGCTGGCGATGATCGAGCGGTAGCTGTTCATGCGCTGTTGCTGAACGCGGCCGTCTTCCAGTGCCTTGAGCAAGGCGCAACCGGGCTCGCGGTCGTGCTTGCAGTCGCGGAAACGGCAAGTGCCGAGCAGGTCGTCGAACTCGATGAAACCGGCTTCAACATCGGCACGGCTGACGTGGCCCAGGCCGAATTCACGGATACCCGGGGAGTCGATCAGCTCACCGCCACCGGGGAAGTGGAACAGGCGCGCGGTGGTCGTTGTGTGCGTGCCCTGACCGGACAGCTCGGACAGCGGCCCGACGCGGGTTTCGACTTCAGGCAGCAAGCTGTTGACCAGCGACGACTTGCCGACACCGGACTGACCGACGAACACGCTGATGCGTCCGTCGAGCTGCTTTTGCAGCTGTTCCATGCCGTCACCGTGGTGCGCCGACACTTCCAGCACCGGATAACCCAGCGTGCGGTACACCGCCAGCAGCGCATTGAGCGCCGGTGCGTTGTGCTCGTCGATCAGGTCGAATTTGTTCAGCAACAGCAACGGGCGGATGCCGGCGTGTTCGGCGGCTACGAGATAGCGGTCGATCAGGTTGGCATGCGGCTCGGGCAGCGGCGCGAAGACGATAACGATCATGTCGACGTTGGCCGCGACCGGCTTCAACTGGCCTCGGCTGTCCGGACGGCAGAGCTCGGTGGTACGCGGCAATTGCGCGACGATCACACCGATGCCCTGATTGCCGGCACGCCAGACAACCGTGTCGCCGGTCACCAGCGCAGGCAGGTTGGCGCGCAAGTGGCAGCGAAAAACCTGGCCGGCCTGTTCGCCGTCAATGGCCTCGACTTCGACTTGCACGCCGAAGTGAGCGATCACCAGGCCGGTCTGTTCCGGGCCCAGGTCGCCGCCCTCCAGGGCTTCGACAGCCGAGGACTCGCGTTTGGCGGCGCGTGCGGCGCGTTCGCCCTGAATCTTTTCGATGCGCCAGTTTTGACGACGATTGAGTTGGCGTTTGGCCATGGGTGTTCCGTCTGAAGAATGCAGCGATTAGGTAAAACGGCCGCGAGTTTAGCACGCCCGGCAGCCGGCCTAGGCTAAACTGCGCAGCATTGCTCAGGAGCCGAAACATGCAAAACCCGCAGAATCTGATCTGGATCGACCTCGAAATGACCGGCCTTGACCCGGACAACGACGTCATCATCGAAATGGCCACCATCGTCACCGACAGTGACCTCAACACCTTGGCCGAAGGCCCGGTGATCGCCATCCACCACAGCGACGAAGTGCTCGCGCGCATGGACGAGTGGAACACCCGCACCCACGGCAACTCCGGCCTGACCCAGCGCGTGCGCGACAGCCGCATCAGCATGGCCGAAGCCGAAGCGGAAACCATCGCCTTCCTCGAGAAATGGGTGCCGAAGGGCAAGTCGCCGATCTGCGGCAACAGCATCTGCCAGGATCGGCGCTTCCTTTATACCCACATGAAAGGGCTGGAAAGCTACTTCCACTACCGCAACCTCGACGTCTCGACGCTCAAGGAACTGGCCGCACGCTGGGCACCGGACGTACGCGACAGCTTCAAAAAGGGCAGCACCCATTTGGCGCTGGACGATATTCGCGAATCGATCGCCGAGCTGCAGCACTACCGCAAGCACTTCATCAAGTTCTGATGCGATCCCTGTAGGAGCTGCCGAAGGCTGCGATCTTTTGATCTTTCTTTGAACCTGAAAAATCAAGATCAAAAGATCGCAGCCTTCGGCAGCTCCTACGGGGTTTTGTGTTTGCTGTGGCGCCCTCTTTTGGTGCTGCACCGAAATGGCTAGACTGCGCGCCTTCCTGACTGGATCGCCACCATGTTGCTGATGCTCTATCTGATCGCCATCACCGCTGAAGCCATGACTGGCGCGCTGTCTGCCGGCCGTCGTGGCATGGACTGGTTTGGCGTGGTGCTGATCGCCTGCGTCACGGCATTGGGCGGCGGTTCGGTGCGCGACGTACTGCTCGGACACTACCCGCTGACGTGGGTCAAACACCCGGAATACCTGGTGCTGACCTCGGTCGCAGCAATGTTCACAGTATTCACCGCCCGCTGGATGCGCCACCTGCGCTCACTGTTTCTGGTGCTCGACGCCGTCGGTCTGGTGGCCTTCACCCTGATCGGCTGCATGACCGCACTGGAAATGGGCCACGGCATGTTGGTGGCCTCGGTCAGCGGCGTGATCACCGGCGTCTTCGGCGGCATCCTCCGCGACATCTTCTGCAACGACATCCCGCTGATCTTCCGCCGAGAACTCTACGCCAGCGTCTCGTTCGCGGCGGCGTGGTGTTACATGCTTTGCCTGTATCTGAATGTGCCAAGCGAGCAGGCGATCCTGATTACGTTGTTCGGCGGTTTCCTGCTGCGCCTGCTGGCGATCCGCTTCCACTGGGAAATGCCTAAGTTCGTCTATAACGATCAGCCGTAACGCGATATTCCATGTAGGAGCTGCCGAAGGCTGCGATCTTTTGACGTGCAAGATCAAAAGATCGCAGCCTGCGGCAGCTCCTACTGGGGATTATGCGATTCCGTGTTGTTTCAGAGCCCATTCGACGTGTTCTTGTACCAGCTCTGACGGATAATCCCGCCGCGCCTTCAACGCTTCCAGCACTGGAATGCTCGACGGCGCATTACCGAGCCCTACTGCCAGATTGCGCAACCAGCGTTCATACCCGGCGCGGCGCAGCGGTGAGCCTTCGGTGCTGCTGAGGAATTTATCCTCGTCCCACATAAACAACTCAGCCAGTTCCGCATTGTCCAGATTGTGCCGTGGTTTGAAGTCGCTCTCCCCAGAGGGTTTGGCGAAACGGTTCCACGGGCAGACGATCTGGCAGTCGTCGCAGCCGAACACGCGGTTGCCGATCAGTGGGCGCAGGTCTTCGGGGATCGCGTTTTTCAGTTCGATGGTCAGGTACGAAATGCAGCGTCGCGCGTCCAGCACATACGGGCCGACGAAGGCATTGGTCGGGCAGATGTCGAGGCACGCGGTGCAGCGGCCGCAATGTTCGGTGCTGTGCGGATCATCGACCGGCAACGGCAAGTCGACGAACAACTCGCTCAAGAAGAAGTAGCTGCCAGCCTTACGGTTCAGCACCAAGGTGTTTTTGCCGATCCAGCCCAGCCCGGCCTGCTCGGCGATGGCTTTTTCCAGCACCGGCGCGCTGTCGACAAACGCCCGAAAACCGAACGGGCCGATCTCGGATTGAATCTTGTCGGCTAATTGCTGCACACGTTTACGGATCAATTTGTGGTAATCGCGGCCCAAGGCATAACGCGAGACGTAGGCTTTTTCCGGTTGGGCCAGGCGTTTGGCCATTTCGGTGTCGCCCGGCAGGTAGTCCATGCGCAACGAAACCACGCGCAACGTGCCCGGCACCAGTTCTTCGGGGTGCGAGCGTTTGCTGCCGTGGGCGCCCATGTAGTCCATTTCGCCGTGGTAGCCGGCCGCGAGCCAGCGCTGCAGATGCTGTTCATGCTCGGCGAGATCCAGACCGCTGATGCCGACTTGCTGAAAGCCCAGCTCGCGGCCCCAATCCTTGATCGATTGGGCGAGGGCGGGCAGGTCTGTGGTGATGGCGGACATGAGGCGAGAGAAACCGGAGCTGAGGTGCGTATAATTCTGCCAGACATCGGAGCCCGAAGACGCATGCCGCACACGAAAGATGAATTACCCGACGCGCTGTATGGCGCCGCACAGGTGCGCGAACTCGATGCGCGGCTGATTGCCGCCGGCACGCCGGGCTTCGAATTGATGCAGCGCGCGGCGCATGCAACGTGGCGCGCGCTGGTTCGGCAATGGCCGTCGGCGACCGAACTGACGGTGCTGGCCGGGCATGGCAACAATGCTGGCGACGGTTATCTGGTCGCGGCCATGGCACAGCGAGCCGGCTGGCAGGTGCGGGTGTTGGCAGTCGGCGATCCGCAGCGATTGCAGGGCGATGCCGCGCTGGCCCATGCCGAGGCGCTGGCTGAAGGCGTCGCGGTGCAAGGCTGGCAGGCTCACAGCGAACTGCGCGGCGTCATTCTTGATGCGCTGCTTGGCACCGGCCTGAACGGTGACGTGCGCGAGCCTTACCTGTCGACGATCAAAGCCATCAACGCCAGCGGCTTGCCGGTAACTGCCGTCGACATTCCTTCTGGTTTATGTGCAGACACTGGGTATGTGCTCGGCGGCGCCGTGCAGGCTGATCTGACGGTGACCTTTATCGGGCTGAAACTCGGTTTGTTCACCGGCGATGCGGCGGATCACGTCGGCTCGTTGCTGTTTAATGATCTGCAAGCCAGTGCCGACATCTATCGTGACATCCCGGGCATCGCCCAACGGCTCAACCCGGCTAATCTTCCGAAACTGGCGGCGCGTAGGCCGACTTCGCACAAGGGCCGTTTCGGCCATGTGTTGCTGATCGGTGGCGATCACGGGTTTGGCGGGGCGATCCTGCTCAGCACCGAAAGCGCCTTGCGCAGCGGCGCCGGCATGGTTTCGCTGGCGACGCGCCCGGAGCATGTCCCGGCTGCGCTGACTCGTGTGCCGGAGGTGATGACGCTCGGCACATCGTCGGCCAATCAATTGATGGGTTTGCTGGAAAAAGTCTCAACACTGGTGATCGGCCCCGGACTCGGCCAGGCCAGTTGGGGCCGGGCGTTGCTGTCAGCAGCTGCCAATGCGCCGTTGCCGCAAGTCTGGGACGCCGACGCGTTGAACCTGCTGGCGAGCGGTTTGGTGAAGCTGCCCAAGGATTGCGTGATCACCCCGCATCCCGGCGAAGCGGCGCGGCTGCTCGGCATCAGTACCGCCGAAGTGCAGGCTGATCGACCGGCCGCCGCGCGGGCATTGAGCAAAAAATACGCAGCGACTGTAACTCTCAAAGGTGCCGGTACTCTGATCGCACATCCCGATGGGCGTCTGGCGCTGTGTCATCAGGGCCATCCGGCGATGGCGACGGCCGGGTTGGGCGATGTGCTGGCCGGTTTGACCGGCGCGTTGCTGGCGCAGGGTATGCAAAGTTTCGACGCCGCGTGTCTGGCCGTGTGGCTGCACGCCAACGCCGGGGCGCAACAAGGCAAATTGGGCCGTGGGCTGGCGGCCAGTGATCTGATTCCAGCCATTCGTCAGTTGTTGGAGGAGCAAGCACCGTGTCTGAAGTAACCCTGTACCTGGCCGATGAACAGGCCATGAGCGACTTTGGCGCACGGATCGCCCGCGTGACTCAGGGCCACGGCCTGATTTTTCTGGAAGGCAACCTCGGGATGGGCAAAACCACGCTGTCGCGGGGCATCATTCGTGGCCTGGGCCACGTGGGCTCGGTAAAAAGTCCGACCTTCACATTGGTCGAGCCCTACGAGATCGGTGACGTCCGCGCCTTCCACTTCGACCTGTATCGATTGGTCGATCCGGAAGAGCTGGAGTTTCTCGGCATCCGCGATTACTTCGAAGACGATGCGCTGTGCCTGATCGAGTGGCCCGATAAAGGTGCAGGCTTTTTGCCAAAGCCTGACCTGACCATTACCATTAGCCCGCAAGACAGCGGGCGTTCGCTGAAAATTTTATCCCAGGGCTCGCGTGGCGAGGCCTGGTGTGCCGCTTTGGCATTGGAATCCAATTAAATGATGGGGTTAGGTATGCGCTTTCGCGCGTTGGTGGCTGCCGTTGGACTGTTGTTGATGGCAGTAACCGTCAACGCTGTGGCCGATTCAAAGGTCAACAGCGTGCGCTTGTGGCGAGCGCCGGATAACACGCGACTGGTCTTCGACCTGAGCGGCCCGGTGCAGCACAGCGTCTTCACCCTGACCGCTCCGGATCGGCTGGTGATCGACATCAATGGCGCCACATTAGGTGCGCCGCTGAAATTGCAGACCGCGAACACCCCGATCACCGCCATGCGCTCGGCACAACGCACGCCGACCGACCTGCGCGTGGTCATCGATCTGAAAAAAGCCGTCACGCCAAAAAGCTTCTCGCTGGCGCCGAACGGGCAGTATGGCAACCGTCTGGTGGTCGATCTGTTCGACAACGCAGCCGACGCCGAACCCGCTCCAACACCTGCGCCGACCCCTTCGGTCGCGACCATACCAGCAGTGCCGGTCACCCCGACAGAACCGGCGATCAAGTTGCCGCCAGCCCCGGCCGGCAAGCGCGACATTATTGTGGTGATCGACGCCGGCCACGGTGGCGAAGACCCGGGTGCGTCCGGTTCGCGCGGGCAGCGTGAGAAAGACGTGGTGCTGCAGATCGCCCGCGAACTGCAACGTCAGGTCAACGGCATGAAAGGCTTCCGCGCCGAACTGACCCGTACGGGCGACTACTTCATCCCGTTGCGTGGCCGTACCGAAATCGCCCGCAAAAAAGGCGCCGATCTGTTCGTGTCGATCCACGCCGACGCCGCGCCTTCTGCGGCAGCCTTCGGCGCCTCGGTGTTTGCCCTGTCTGATCGCGGCGCAACCTCGGAGACTGCGCGTTGGCTGGCCGACAGCGAAAACCGTTCCGACTTGATCGGTGGTGCCGGCAACGTCAGCCTCGACGATAAAGACCGCATGCTCGCGGGCGTATTGCTCGACCTATCGATGACCGCCTCGCTGACTTCAAGCCTCAACGTTGGCCAGAAAGTCCTGACCAACATCGGCCGCGTCACGCCGTTGCACAAACAGCGCGTGGAACAAGCCGGGTTTATGGTGTTGAAGTCGCCGGACATCCCGTCGATCCTGGTCGAAACCGGGTTTATCTCCAACGCCAACGAGGCGAACAAGCTCTCGGCCTCAAGCCACCAGCAAGCGCTGGCGCGTTCGATCAGCAGCGGCGTGCGCCAGTTCTTCCAGCAGAATCCGCCACCGGGCACCTACATTGCCTGGCTGCGTGATTCCGGAAAAATCGCCCAAGGCCCGCGCGATCACCGCGTCGGCCCGGGTGAAACCCTGGCAATGATCGGTGTGCGTTATCAGGTGTCGCCGGCGACATTGCGCAGCGCGAACAATCTGAAAAGTGATGAGCTGAAAGTCGGCCAGCACCTGACCATTCCTGGCACCGAACTGGCGTCCAAAGAATGAACGAAGTGCTGAACGCTGCCGCGCGCATCGAACTGCTCAGCCCACGGCTGGCGAACCAGATTGCCGCCGGTGAGGTGGTTGAACGTCCGGCCTCGGTGATCAAGGAGTTGCTGGAAAACAGCCTCGACTCCGGCGCCAAACGCATCGATGTCGATGTCGAGCAGGGCGGCGTCAAGCTGCTGCGCGTCCGTGATGACGGCAGCGGTATTTCCGCCGATGACCTGCCGTTGGCGCTGGCCCGTCACGCCACCAGCAAGATCCGCAACCTCGAAGACCTCGAACAAGTGATGAGCCTCGGTTTCCGGGGTGAGGCACTGGCGTCGATCAGCTCCGTGGCGCGCCTGACCCTGACCTCGCGTACCCGCAATGCCGAACAAGCCTGGCAAGTTGAAACCGAAGGTCGCGACATGGCGCCGCGGGTTCAACCGGCGGCCCACCCGGTCGGCACCTCGGTGGAAGTTCGTGATCTGTTCTTCAACACCCCGGCGCGGCGCAAATTCCTCAAGACCGAAAAAACCGAATTCGATCACCTGCAAGAAGTGATCAAGCGTCTGGCGCTGGCGCGTTTCGACGTGGCTTTTCATCTGCGCCACAACGGCAAAACCATCCTCAGCCTGCACGAGGCCCACGATGATGCGGCCCGCGCACGGCGAGTGGCAGCGATTTGCGGTTCGGGTTTTCTTGAGCAGGCGCTGCCGATCGAGATCGAGCGCAACGGCCTGCACTTGTGGGGCTGGGTCGGTTTGCCGACCTTCAACCGTAGCCAGGCGGATTTGCAGTATTTCTTTGTGAATGGCCGGGCCGTGCGCGACAAACTGGTCGCCCATGCGGTGCGTCAGGCCTATCGCGACGTGCTGTTCAACGGCCGTCACCCGACGTTTGCGCTGTTTTTCGAAGTTGATCCGGCGGCAGTCGACGTCAACGTCCATCCGACCAAACACGAAGTGCGCTTCCGTGACGGGCGCATGGTGCACGACTTCCTTTACGGCACGTTGCACCGCGCGTTGGGCGATGTGCGGCCGGAAGATCAACTGGCCGGCTCCGTCACCACTGCCGTCGTTCGTCCATCCGGCCTCGATGCCGGCGAGTTCGGCCCGCAAGGCGAAATGCGTCTGGCGGCCAATGCGCTGCTCGAGCAACCGCAGGCACAACCGGCGTTTAACACCTCCTCCGGGGCCAGCGCTGGCGGCGCTTACCAGTATCAATACACGCCGCGCCCGCAGTCGGGCATGCCGCCGGCCGCCGAGGCGCAGGCTGCGTATCGCGAGTTTTTTGCGCCGCTGCCTGAAGCCAACGCCAATGCACTGCCGGCCGGTCAGGAAGACATTCCGCCGCTGGGTTACGCGCTGGCGCAGCTCAAAGGCATCTACATTTTGTCTGAGAACGCCCAAGGCCTTGTGCTGGTGGACATGCACGCCGCTCACGAGCGGATCATGTACGAGCGCCTGAAGATCGCCATGGCCAGCGAAGGCCTGAGCGGTCAGCCATTGCTGGTGCCAGAGTCGTTGGCAGTCAGTCAGCGCGAAGCCGATTGTGCTGAAGAGCACGCCGCATGGTTTCAACGTCTGGGCTTTGAACTGCAGCGACTGGGCCCGGAAACTCTGGCGATCCGCCAAATTCCAGCCTTGTTGAAGCAAGCCGAAGCCAACCGCTTGGTCGGCGATGTACTCTCGGACTTGATGGAGTACGGCACCAGCGACCGGATTCAGGCGCACCTGAATGAACTACTCGGCACCATGGCCTGCCACGGTGCGATCCGCGCCAACCGGCGTTTGGCCCTGCCGGAAATGAACGGCCTGCTGCGTGATATGGAAAACACCGAGCGCAGCGGTCAATGCAACCATGGCCGACCGACCTGGACCCAATTGGGCCTGGACGATCTGGACAAACTGTTCCTGCGCGGTCGTTGATGAGCCAGCTCCCTCCAGCGATTTTTCTGATGGGCCCGACCGCTGCGGGCAAGACTGATCTGGCCATCGAGCTGACCAAGGTGCTGCCGTGCGAGTTGATCAGTGTCGATTCGGCGCTGGTCTATCGCGGCATGGACATCGGCACTGCCAAGCCTTCCAAAGAACTGCTGGCCGAACATCCGCACCGCTTGATCGACATTCTCGATCCGGCGGAGGCGTATTCGGCTGCGGATTTCCGTCGCGACGCGTTGCAAGCGATGGCGGAAATCACCGCGCGCGGAAAAATTCCGCTGCTGGTCGGCGGCACCATGCTCTATTACAAGGCGCTGGTGGAAGGGTTGGCCGAGATGCCGGCGGCTGATCCCGAGGTGCGCGCGCAGATCGAGGAAGAGGCTGCACGCCTTGGCTGGCAAGCCCTGCACGACCAATTGGCGGTCATTGACCCGGTGTCAGCAGCGCGGATTCATCCGAACGATCCGCAGCGCTTGAGTCGGGCGCTGGAAGTCTATCGAGTCAGCGGTCAGAGCATGACTGCCCTGCGCGCACAACAATCTGCGCAAAGTACTGAAGCAGCCGCTTCGGGACTGCAACAATTGCCCTATACTGTCGCGAACTTGGCCATTGCCCCGGCAAACCGCCAGGTACTGCACGAGCGCATTAAACAAAGATTCACAATTATGTTGGAACAGGGATTCATCGACGAGGTCGTAGCCCTGCGTAAAAGAAGTGACCTGCATTCAGGGTTGCCGTCTATACGTGCGGTAGGCTACCGCCAAGTCTGGGATTACCTGGATGGCAAGCTGACGTTGGCCGACATGCAGGAGCGCGGCATCATCGCCACGCGCCAATTAGCCAAGCGCCAGTTCACCTGGCTGCGCAGCTGGGAAGATCTACACTGGCTGGACAGTCTTGATTGCGACAATCTGCCACGCGCCTTGAAATACCTTGGGACCATCTCCATATTGAGCTGAGTCCTTGCAATTGCCGTCTATCCTTGGGGGTGTGGCGGCTAAAGCCATCTGAATTACCTATTTTTTATTATTGAATCCTTAAAGGAGTGCGGCACATGTCAAAAGGGCATTCGCTACAAGACCCTTACTTGAATACTTTACGTAAAGAGAAAGTTGGGGTTTCCATCTACCTGGTCAACGGTATCAAACTGCAAGGCACGATCGAGTCGTTCGACCAGTTCGTGATCCTGCTGAAAAACACCGTGAGCCAGATGGTTTACAAACACGCTATCTCGACAGTAGTGCCGGTTCGTCCAATTCGTCTGCCTAGCGCAACCGAATCCGAAGCAGGTGACGCTGAGCCAGGTAACGCCTGATAGGAGTCTCCTTTGTTCTTTGAGCGCCACGGTGGTGGTGAGCGAGTAATCCTCGTTCACTTGGAGGGACAGGACCCTGAGGCGCGCGAAGATCCGCAGGAGTTTCAGGAATTGGCTAATTCGGCCGGCGCCGAGACCGTTGCGTTTTTTAACGTGCCGCGTCATCGGCCAACCGCCAAATACCTGATTGGCAGCGGCAAGGTCGAGGAACTGCGCGACCTGGTCAAAGCTGAAGAAGCCGATCTGGTGATTTTCAATCACATCCTCACGCCCAGTCAGGAACGTAACCTCGAACGTGTTTTCGAGTGTCGCGTGATCGACCGTACCGGCCTGATTCTCGATATTTTCGCCCAACGCGCCCGTACCCATGAAGGCAAGCTCCAGGTCGAACTGGCCCAGCTTGACCACATGAGCACCCGCCTGGTTCGTGGCTGGACTCACCTTGAGCGTCAAGGTGGCGGTATCGGCATGCGTGGCCCGGGTGAGACCCAACTCGAAACCGACCGCCGTTTGCTGCGGGTTCGCCTGCGCCAGATCAAGGGCCGGCTCGAGAAGGTGCGCAGCCAGCGCGAGCAATCGCGTCGCGGCCGTTCCCGCGCGGATATCCCGACCGTTTCTCTGGTGGGATATACCAACGCCGGCAAATCCACACTCTTCAACAACGTGACGAAATCCGACGTCTACGCGGCCGACCAATTGTTCGCCACGCTGGATCCGACCCTGCGCCGTCTCGACATCGACGACCTGGGGCCGATTGTCCTGGCGGACACGGTGGGCTTCATTCGTCACTTGCCGCACAAGCTGGTTGAAGCATTTCGGTCTACCCTCGAAGAGTCGAGCAACTCCGATCTGCTGTTGCACGTGATCGATGCAGCAGAACCGGATCGCATGTTGCAGATCGAGCAGGTGATGGTGGTGCTGGGCGAGATTGGTGCCCAGGACTTGCCGATCCTCGAGGTCTATAACAAACTCGATTTGCTTGAAGGCGTTGAGCCACAAATCCAGCGCGACGAAAACGGCAAGCCCCAGCGGGTCTGGCTTTCGGCGCGTGATGGCAGTGGTCTGGAATTGCTTGAACAAGCCATCTCCGAATTGCTCGGCAGTGATTTGTTTGTCGGTACCCTGCGCTTGCCGCAACGATTCGCCCGACTGCGTGCGCAGTTTTTCGAGCTCGGTGCGGTACAGAAAGAAGAACACGACGAAGAAGGCATCAGTTTGCTGGCCGTTCGTTTGCCCCGGGTCGAGCTGAATCGACTGGTAAGCCGCGAAGGATTGCAGCCGATGGAATTCATCGAGCAACACACTTTGCAATAAAAGCCTGAAGAAGCGGTTGTGCCGTGACGGCAGGCATTCTGTAGCATTGGTCGGCGCGCCGTGGGTGCGTCTTTGCTTTATCAGATGGAGAGCGCTATGGCTTGGAATGAGCCGGGTGGCAACTCGAATAATCAGGATCCTTGGGGTGGCAAACGCCGCAATAACGGCGACCGCAAGGGGCCACCGGATCTCGACGAGGCCTTCCGAAAGCTGCAGGAAAGCCTGAACGGGTTGTTCGGTGGTGGTAAAAAACGCGGTGATGACGGCGGGGGTTCCGGCAAAAGCCGTGGCGGCTTCGGCGGTCTGATCGGCATCGTCCTCGTCGTGCTGGCGGCTATCTGGCTGTACAGCGCGGTCTATGTGGTCGACGAGCAGGAGCAAGCCGTGGTGCTGCGCTTCGGCAAGTACTACGAGACTGTCGGCCCGGGCCTGAACATCTACCTGCCGCCGATCGACAAGAAGTACATGGAAAACGTAACGCGTGAGCGTGCGTACACCAAGCAGGGCCAGATGCTCACCGAAGACGAGAACATCGTCGAAGTGCCGCTGACCGTGCAGTACAAGATCAGCAACCTGCAGGACTTCGTGCTGAACGTCGATCAGCCGGAAATCAGCCTGCAACATGCGACCGACAGCGCCCTGCGCCACGTGGTGGGTTCGACCGCCATGGATCAGGTGCTGACCGAAGGTCGTGAATTGATGGCCAGCGAAATCAAGGAGCGTCTGCAACGCTTCCTCGATACTTACCGCACCGGTATCACTGTGACTCAGGTCAACGTACAGAACGCGGCAGCCCCGCGTGAAGTGCAGGAAGCCTTCGATGACGTGATCCGCGCCCGTGAAGACGAGCAGCGTTCGCGCAACCAGGCTGAAACCTACGCCAACGGCGTCGTGCCGGAAGCCCGTGGTCAGGCCCAGCGCATCATCGAAGATGCCAACGGTTACCGTGACGAAACGGTCTCGCGTGCCAAGGGTGAGGCAGACCGCTTCACCAAACTGGTCGCCGAGTATCGCAAGGCACCTGAAGTCACCCGCGAGCGTCTGTACCTGGACACCATGCAGGAAGTCTTCAGCAACACCAGCAAGGTACTCGTGACCGGTAACAAGAACGGCCAGAGCAACCTGTTGTACCTGCCGTTGGACAAAATGATTCAGAACAGCTCGGGCAGCAATGCGCCGGTCACCGGTTCGGCCGCTGCCAGCAACAACACGGATGCCGCGCCGCACGTCACTGACCTGCCGCAGACGCGCACAAGGGAGACCCGCTGATGAGCAATAAATCGCTGATCGCCCTGATCGTTGGCGTCGTTGTGCTACTGGTGGGCTGGAACTGCTTCTACATCGTCGCTCAGACCGAGCGTGCGGTGCTGCTGCAATTCGGTCGCGTGGTTCAGGCTGATGTTCAGCCGGGCCTGCATGTGAAAGTGCCTTACGTTAACCAGGTGCGTAAATTCGACGCACGTCTGATGACGCTGGATGCACCGACACAGCGCTTCCTGACCCTGGAAAAGAAAGCCGTGATGGTCGATGCCTACGCCAAGTGGCGCGTGAAAGATGCCGAGCGCTTCTACACCGCAACTTCCGGCCTCAAGCAAATCGCCGACGAGCGTCTGTCCCGCCGTCTCGAATCCGGTCTGCGTGACCAGTTCGGTAAGCGCACCCTGCACGAAGTGGTGTCGGGTGAGCGTGATGCACTGATGGCTGACATCACCGCATCGCTGAACTCGATGGCGGAAAAAGAGCTGGGTATCGAAGTTATCGATGTCCGGGTCAAAACCATCGATCTGCCGAAAGAAGTAAACCGCAGCGTGTTCGAACGTATGAGCACCGAGCGTGAGCGTGAAGCTCGCGAGCACCGCGCCAAGGGTAACGAGCTGGCAGAAGGCATCCGTGCCGACGCCGATCGTCAACGCCGCGTGCTGCTGGCTGAAGCCTATCGTGAATCCGAAGAGGTTCGCGGTGACTGAGACGCCCACTCCGCTG
>NZ_JBIUVN010000023.1:75375-75702 GCF_044742965.1 Pseudomonas sp. NPDC087804
TGACCTGAATCATTCCGCCCGGCGGCTAAAACCTCGGGCGGGGTGATCCTTTCGGAAAACGTGTGTATGATGCGGCAGCCGGGAAATTCCCGGCTTTTTTGCGTCTGCACGTTTGATTGCTGTTTTTTGTTGCAGGCATCGGGTTGAATGGCCCGACCGTTTTTCGAGGAAAGTGATGGGCGAAGCCGCTGACAGGCCTTTCGCTGCGTCGTTCATGCGCGTGCGTTTTGAACGGACTGGTCATTTTCTGCTTCACTCAAGGCTCGCCCTCGTGCTGGCCGCCCGGATCAAAGGGGAATGGCGTAATGGCAACGGTAGACCGCTGGC
>NZ_JBIUVN010000023.1:75711-76896 GCF_044742965.1 Pseudomonas sp. NPDC087804
CCCATCGAGCACCTCGACACCCTGCTGACCGGCGCGGGCCAGGATCTGGATCTGCGTACCTTCAAGGTCATCGACCCGCAATCGGGCCGGCAGATGGGTTTCCGGGCGGACATCACGCCGCAAGTGGCGCGCATCGATGCGCACACCCAGCGTCGCGAAGGCCCGAGCCGTCTGTGCTACGCCGGCAGCGTGCTGCATGCGCAACCGCGTGCATTGTCGTCCTCGCGCAGCCCGATCCAGTTGGGCGCCGAGTTGTACGGCGACGCCAGCCCGAGCAGCGACGTTGAAGTGATCAGCCTGATGCTGGCCATGCTGCAACTGGCCGATGTGCCGGATGTGCACATGGATCTGGGGCATGTCGGCATTTACCGTGGTCTGGCGCGTGCCGCCGGTCTGTCTGGTGAAGTCGAGCAGCAGTTGTTCGATGCCCTGCAACGCAAGGCCATCGACGAGGTCATTACCTTGACCGAAGGTCTGCCGGCCGATCTGTCCGGCATGCTGCGTGCGCTGGTTGATCTGTGTGGCGGCCGTGAAGTGTTGAGCGCTGCCCGTGAGCGTCTGGCGAATGCGCCGGCGCCGGTTCTGGCAGCACTGGAAGATTTGCTGGCGATCGCCGAGCGTCTGTCGGCGCGCTTCCCGGAGCTGCCGCTGTACTTCGATCTGGGCGAGCTGCGTGGCTACCACTACCACACCGGTGTGGTGTTCGCGGTGTTCGTGCCGGGCGTTGGCCAGTCCATTGCTCAGGGCGGTCGCTACGACGACATCGGCGCCGATTTTGGTCGCGCTCGTCCGGCGACAGGCTTTTCCACCGATTTGAAAACCCTGGTGACCCTGGGGCGTGCTGAGATCGAGCTACCGTCTGGCGGTATCTGGATGCCTGACAGTACGGATGCGGCACTCTGGCAGCAGGTTTGCCAGTTGCGCAGTGAGGGTCAGCGTGTCGTTCAGGCGTTGCCTGGACAACCTTTGGCCGCCGCCCGTGATGCGGACTGCGACCGGCAATTGATTCAGCAGAACGGGCTTTGGCAAGTTTCGCCACTGGCTTCTTGAGTTTTCCTGCCGGCCATCGCCGGCACCAAGTTTGCGCGAATGAGGACAAGTGTTATGGGTAAGAATGTCGTAGTCCTGGGCACCCAATGGGGTGATGAGGGCAAAGGCAAGATCGTTGATCTGCTGACCGAACAT